>JAUXUI010000107.1 GCA_030681035.1 Lysobacteraceae bacterium
AGCCTGTCGGGCTTTGCTGGTCGAGGCGAAAATTCGCCTGCGCGAGGACAGATTTTCGCCGGATCGCCGGCGCGTAGCACCGCTACGGGTCAAGATTCGGCGGAAATATGCACCGCGCAGACGGATTTGCAGCCCGTGCCATGTGAAGCCCGACAGGCTGCTAGCTGACTGATTCTCGATGCGATGGAAAACGGCGCGCCAGCCGACAACTGATCGCAGCGTCTGAACGATCGTGCAGGCCGGTGCTGTCGAAGCATTTCCGGTCGCTCGCAGAGGGGCTCCTGCAGCGGCGCTTCAAGGCGTTTGTGGGAGCGCGCATTGCGCGCGAAGCTTTCGCAAGATCGTTCGCCGGCAGGCCGGCTCCCACAACAGCACCGATTGGCACCAGCGAGTAACACCGTTGCCCCAACAACTTCAGGCATCCGCTTTTTGTGGGAGCGCACCCTGTGCGCGACTGTCGTTCGTTGCGTTCGCCACGCGTTCGCTTCGCTCGGTCGCGATGGGTTTCGCTTCGTTAGCCATCCAGAAAACTACACGCACTCCGCTCGACATCCGCCAGCAGCGCATCGATCAGTGGGCAGGTGACGTTGCTGCCGGTCACATCACAGGCATGCACCAGCGCCGCCAGCTCGCGTTCGATATGGCGCAATTGCGCCAGCTTTTCGCGCACGTTCACCAGCTTTTCGGCGGCAATCTCTCGCGCCGTATCACAGTGGCTACCGTCGGCAAGCCGCAGCAAGTCGAGGATTTCGTCGAGTCGAAAGCCCAACGCCTGGCTGCGCTTGATGAAGCGTACCCGCGCCACGTCATCGGCACCGTAGCGACGAATACCACCCGCAGGCCGTTCGGGCTCGCTCAATAAGCCGCGGCGTTGATAAAAGCGGATGGTCTCGACGCCGACGCCCGCGGCGGCGGCCAGAGCACCAATGGCAAACGTGTCGGCAGCGAACATGGCTTGACTCCGTACTTCGGTACGGTCGTAAGGTTACCGCCTGCACTGCGCATCTCGCCATTCTGGAGCCGTCCATGGCCATTTTCTTGTCACAACTCACCCGCATCGGCAAATCCACCGGCGCGCTCGGCGCACTGATTTCGGCGATGGGCTGTGCAATGTGCTTCCCCGCCATCGCCAGCCTCGGTGCCGCCATCGGCCTTGGCTTTCTCGCTCAATGGGAGGGCCTGTTCATCAACACCCTGCTGCCGGCGTTTGCGTGGCTGGTGCTGCTCCTTAATGCGCTGGGCTGGTTTGCACACCGGCAATGGCGGCGCAGTGTGCTTGGCATGCTCGGCCCAACGATCCTGCTGCTGTCGCTGTACCCGTGGTTCAAGTACGGCTGGAGCAGTTATGCCACTTACATCGGTATCGGCCTGATGCTGGCGGTATCGGTCTGGGACCTGCGCTCGCCCGCCAACCGTCGCTGCGATGACGTGCAGTGCGCCGCCGGAGCCGAGCGATGAACGCTTATGGCAAGTCTGCCGACACACTGCACATCGCCATCATTGGCACCGGCGGCGGCGCCATGGCGGCGGCGATTACGGCAGCCGAGCGGGGCGCGCGCGTCACCGTGATCGAGCGCGGCACCGTTGGCGGTACCTGCGTCAACACCGGCTGTGTGCCCTCGAAAATCATGATCCGCGCCGCGCACGTGGCCCAGTTGCGCCGGCAAAGCCCGTTTGATGCGGGCATCAAAGCCGGATCGCCGCAGGTCAACCGCAAGATACTGCTGGCACAGCAGCAGGCCCGCGTCGAGGAGCTGCGCGCCGGCAAGTACCAGGCCATCATCGATGCCAATCCCAACATCACCCTGCTGCACGGTGAGGCGCGCTTTATCGATGCGCAATCGCTCAGCGTCAAACACAACGATGGCACGACGCAGACCGTGGCGTTTGATCGCGCCTTGATCGCTACCGGCGCGCGCCCGGCGCTGCCACCCATCCCCGGCTTGCAGGACACCCCGTACTGGACCTCCACCGAAGCACTGGCCAGCGACCGCATTCCCGCTCGCCTGTTGGTGATCGGTTCGTCGGTGGTGGCGGTGGAGCTGGCGCAGGCGTTTTCCCGGCTTGGCAGCGACGTGACCATGCTGGTGCGCAGCACCCTGCTTTCGCGCGAAGAGCCGGCCATCGGCGTGGCATTGGCGGCCGTGTTTCGCGACGATGGCATCGCCGTGCTGGAGCACACCGAGGCCCACGCAGTCGCCTACACGAATGGCGCGTTCGTGCTCGACACCAGCGCCGGCACGCTCACCGGCGAAGCGCTGCTGATCGCCACCGGCCGCAGCCCCAATGTCGCGGCGCTGAACCTCGACGGCATCGGCGTGCGCACCGGCACAGACGGCACGATTGCAGTCGATGAGCATTTGCAAACCAGCGCCCCGTATATCTACGCGGCCGGAGATTGCACCGATCAACCGCAGTTCGTCTACGTGGCGGCGGCGGCAGGCAGCCGCGCTGCGATCAATATGACCGGTGGCGAAGCCACACTCGATCTACGCAGCATGCCGGCAGTAGTATTCACCGACCCGCAGATCGCCACGGTCGGCCTGTCCGAGGCCGAAGCGCGGCTCAAGGGCATCGCGACCGACAGCCGCACGCTGACGCTCGACAGCGTGCCGCGCGCGCTGGTCAACTTCGACACCCGCGGTTTCATCAAGATCGTCGCCGTTGCCGGCAGCGGTGAAATACTGGGTGTGCAATGCGTGGCCGCTGAAGCGGGCGAGCTGATCCAGAGCGCGGCACTGGCGATTCATCAGCGCATGAGCGTGGATGATCTGGCCGCGCAATTGTTCCCCTACCTGACCATGGTCGAAGGTCTGAAATTGTGCGCGCAGACCTTTCGCAAGGATGTCTCGCAACTCTCGTGCTGCGCGGCTTGAGTTTCATCGACCTCGAATCAAGGCCACCAACCGCGCATCCAGCCATTGCAGCGCATCGCCCAGTGAAGTCATCGCTACAGCCATGCCCAGCAACACGCCGATGGCGTTGGCGAGCGCATCGTACGGGTCTGCTAAGCGATAGCTGGTTTGCCCTTGCAGCCACTCCAGCACGATGCCGAGTACGATCAAGCCCAGAGCCGCTGCGATGCGCGCATGGCGCGTGGCAAACAAGGCACCGGCATAACCCGCCAACACCGCGTAGCTGAGCACATGTTCCAACTTGTCGCCCTGCGCCACCGGCAGCAGCAACGGCAATGGCGTGAGCGAAAACCACAGCAGCAACGCCAGGCCAAAGAGCCAGCCAGACAGCCACAGGCGTGGATACGTGAATGCACGCATCACAGGCGCCGGCTCAAATCGCCCATTGCAAACGCGCCGGAAAAATCGGTGCCGCGCTCAAACCCCATCAACTGAAAGCGCTCGCCCATTTCGCCGGGCAAGGTGAGCCGCTTGGCGGCTGTGGTCAACCGGTAACGTTCCACATCAGGCAAGTCCTGCGCCGCCTGCAAGTGCTCGGTGAGGCCGTTGCCGAGCAGGAAGCTGGCCTGGCTGCAGTACCCGGCGAAATCAAAGCCAGCACCGCATCCGGCCTCAGCCAATGCGGTGAAATCGACGAATGCGGTGAGGTCTTGCAGGCCGGGCAATAGGTACGGATCGGCATGGGCACGATGCCGGTAATGGCAGACCAGGGTGCCATCGCTGCGTTCGGGCAAATAATATTCGCTGCGTGGATAGCCATAGTCGGCAAACAGCATCACGCCGTCGTGCAACAGACCGCCGATGGCCTGTATCCAGTACGGCAACTGCGGCAGTACTTCAGAGCGATAGCCATCGACGAACGCTGCATCGAGGTAGCGCTCGACATGGCGCACCGCGCCGCCAAGCATGGCATCGGCCGGGCGCAGCGTTTCACTGAACGAACCATCATCAGTGCCGGTGACATGCACTTCCAGCACCTCGCCGTCGCGCAGTTGGAAACGCGGCGTCGGCAAAGCGTCGATCACTTCGTTGGCGAACAGCACGCCGCGCCAGGGTTGCTCCGGCGGCGCATCACGCCAATGCACCCGCGCCGCCAGCTCCGGCGCCAGCGTTTTGCTGACGCGCTGGCGCTGGCGTTGGCGCAAATCGGCGCTGGGTTCGAGAATCTCGTAACGCGTCGGCAAGGCATCGCACTGAGCCAAGGCGTGCATCAGATCGCAGGCAAAGGCGCCACTGCCGCCGCCCAACTCGAAAAACACCGTTTCACCGGCGAGCGAGCGCAACACCGGCGCCACCGCCGTGGCCACACATTGCGCATACAACGGCCCAAGCTCGGGCGCGGTGATGAAATCGCCATCCTCGCCAAACTTGGTGGCCCCGGCGCTGTAATAGCCCAGCCCCGGCGCGTACAAGGCCAACTCCATGTAACGCGAAAACGGGATCGCGCCAGCAGCGGCAATTTCAGCTCGAATGTGCTGCACCAGGCGCGCACTGTGCGCCAACGCATGCGGTTCGGGCGCAGGAAGCGGATGTGCATTCATACGGTATTCTTGCTCGGGTCGAATCGGGGCAACGGCACTGCTTCGAATGGCACGCGCTCGCTACGCAACAGGCTCTCATCGCCATAGCATAGCGACATCTCACCGGAGCAGCAGCATGAGTCGCCCGTCCAGTAACGTGTCGCCGCGCATCAGCGGCATCCTCGTCACCAGCGGATTGTTGGTGCTGGTGGCGGTGTGGGCGTGGCGCCCACAGGCCATTGTTCCGACGGTGGACAGCTCCAGCAAGGATACGGCCAGTGCAACGCAACACGTCGAGCCCATCATCGGCGCTCATTATTTTGGCCGACAGTGGCCAAAGAACTTCATTGCTGGCTTTCGCCGCGAACACGTCGCCGAAGATTTTACGCGCCTGCGTGCGGATGGCTTCAATACCGTGGTGCTGTTGCTGGCGTGGGGTGATTTCCAGCCGGTGTTTGAACCGTGTTGTGGCTACGATGAGCGGGCCTGGCAACGCCTTGGCTACCTGTTGGACGCGGCTGATCGCGCCGGGCTGCGCGTGGTGTTGCGGGTCGGGTACGGTTGGTCGTTTCACCCCGACGCCGGGGTGATGGCGCAGCGTATCCATCGCCTGCTCAACGAGCGCAGCGTGCGCGATGCATTTTTCGGCTTTCTCGATCGCGTCAATATCATGGCGCACAACCGCGCAACCGTTCGGTTATCGCTGCTGTCGTGGGAAGACCTGTGGTTGCATGAGATCACCCCCAGTGCTCGGCCAGATTTTTTGCGCTATCTGCGCACCCTGCCCAGCGATGATGCGCATCGTTTGCGCTTTGAACAAGGCCACGCGCTGCCGCGTGCAACATCGGCCGACGCTGCGCTGTTCAACGGCTACTGGGACTGGCTGCTGATGAACGCGCTGTTCCGGCCAGCGGCACAACGCCTGCAACCGCTGAGCTTCGAGGCGCGCATCGACCGTGATCCGCTGCCAGTGATCGATCCCGACGGCACCCGGCGCATCCACTGGATCGGCCACGAATCGACCTTTGCCGCGCCCGGCGCCACGTTGAGCACGTTGTACTGGGCGCCATTCTGGGGCGCGCGCAACGAAGGCGAACAGCTCGACGCGACACAAGCACTGCATCTGTTTGCCGCATTGCTGGCGCAGGTGCGCAGCAGCAACGGCGGTCTGCCGTTGTTCATCGATCAATTCAATGTGGTTGACAACACCCTGGGCTTCGATCACAACGCCAGCTTGCGTCCCGATGCACTGGATCCCTTCATTGCCGGCGCTTACTGCGTGATGCGCGCGAATGCGGTACACGGCTACGCGTGGTGGACGAGCACCAACTACGCCGAGAGCCCGATCTACAATCCCGCATTCGGTTACGGGCTGGATGGCTGGTCGCTGAACACGCACAACCATGTGCCGGCGCAGGAGCGCTTGCAGCAAACGGCAAGCGGTGATTTCGAGTTGCGGCTGGATGTGGGCGATGTGCTGCGCCAGGACATCCCGATACAGCGCGGCCGCCTGCCACGGGCCGACGATGCACTCGCTGATCGTGTATGCGTCGATGTGCTTGGCAGTGCGCCGGGCCGTCTCGACATCCGTGCCGGTGGCACGGCATCACTGCTGCCTTTCGGTGGCCGTGCCGAGCAGCGTCTGTGCGCACCCATCGCCGCACAGCCGCAAGGCGACACGTTGACACTTGAACTGCGTGCGCTGGGCGCTGGTGCCACGCTGCGCAACGTCATGCTGTTCGACCATGTGCAGGACGGCGGTCTGTATCATTTTGATGGCCGCGATGGCCCGTTGCTGGCGCCGCTGCGCGCGCTCAATGCGCGTTACGCGCAAGACTCTGGCGAAAACTGCGCTGCTGCTGAGGATTAGTCCGCAGCGTCGTTTGCTCGCTGTGTACCCAACTGTTGCAGCACGGCGCTCACATCGGCGCCACTCGGGCTCTGGAACACGCGCAGACCAAAACGCGGCAAGATCGCCAGCAGATGATCGAAAATATCGGACTGGATCGATTCATACACCGCCCATTGCGTGCTGGTGGTGAAGCAGTAGATTTGCAGCGGCAGACCATCGGCGCCCGGTGCGAGCTGGCGCACCAGCAAGGTCATCTGCTGATGGATGTGCGGATGCGCGCGCAGGTAGGCTTCGACATAGGCGCGGAAGGTGCCGATATTGGTTACCCGGCGGCTGTTGACCGGGTCCTTGCCTTCGGCCAACAGCTTCTTGTTCCAGGCTTCGAGCTCGTCGCGCTTTTTTTCCAGATAGCCGTCGATCAGGGCGATACGGCGCAGATCCTCGCGCTCCTCGTCACTGAGAAAACGCACCGAGCCCTGATCGAGCAGCAGTGCGCGCATGATGCGCCGGCCACCGGCATCGCTCATGCCGCGCCAATTGCGAAAGCTCTCGTTGATCAGGCGATAGGTCGGGATGGTGGTGATGGTCTTGTCCCAGTTCTGCACCTTCACCGTGTGCAGCGCGATGTCGATGACATCGCCATCGGCGCCCAACTGCGGCATCTCGATCCAGTCGCCCACCCGCACCATGTCGTTGCTGCTGAGCTGCACACTGGCGACCAGCGACAGGATGGTGTCCTTGAACACCAGCATCAGCACCGCCGTCATCGCGCCGAGGCCGGAGAACAGCAGCAGCGGTGAGCGCTCGATCAGCACCGCTACGATCAAGATCGCAGCGGCGATGAACAGCACGATCTTGACCACCTGCAGATAGCCCTTGATCGGCCGCGCCTGCGCCCGCACCGGGTCGCGGGTGATGTACAGATCGTTGAAGCCGTTGAGTAGTGCGCTGATCGCATGCGCAACGGTGAGCACGATATAGGCCGCGGCGACATTGCGCACCACCGTTTGCAGACCGTCATCAATGCCCGGAATCAGCACGATACCGGCATAGATCACCAGCGCCGGCAACACATGGGCGAGGCGCTCGAGCACCCCGCGTGCCAGCAAGGCATCATCCCATTGCGTGGCCGATGCCTGTACCAGACGGGTGGCCAACCGCATCAGCACCCGGCGGGTGCTCCAGTCGGCCAGCAGCGCCGCTGCCAGCAATGCGATCAACAACAAAGTCGTCACAGCCCAAGGATAATTGTGCAGCGGTTGCAGCCAGTTCGTCAGCATTTCCATTCAACAAGGGTAACCGCTGCGCGCGTCAGGTAAAACCCACTACCGGCTGTACCGCATCGCGGCGTTGGCATTCCCTCGACAAGCAAGGCAGCATGATGGCCTGCCACACCATGAGCCCGCCGCCATGTCCGAGCCCCATCCCGTCATCCTGATTACCGGTGCCGCCCGCCGCGTCGGCGCGGCGATTGCCCGCCATTTGCACGCGCAGGGCTGCCGCCTCGCCCTGCACTATCGGCATTCCGAAGCCGAGGCACGGGCACTGGCCACCGAATTGAATGCCGTGCGCGCCGACAGTGCGCTGCTTGTGCAGGCCGATCTGGCCGAAACCGCAAAGCTGGGCGCGTTGATTGAGCGCGTCGTCGCTCATTTTGGTCGCCTCGACGGCCTGGTCAACAACGCCTCCGCGTTTTACGCCACCCCACTCGAAACGGCGACGGAACAGCAATGGGACGAGTTGATGAACGCCAACGCCAAGGCGCCGTTTTTCCTGGCCAAGGCCGCCGCACCGCATCTGCGCGCCAGTGGTGGCTCAATCGTCAATGTGATTGATATTTATGCACAGCGTCCGCGGCCGGATTTGTTGCTGTATGCGGCCTCAAAAGCGACACTTCAGGCTCTGACCAAGGGCTTGGCGGTCAGTTTGGCGCCGGAAGTGCGGGTCAACGGTGTTGCGCCGGGTGCCATCCTCTGGCCTGCGCCCGACATGGGGCATGGCGATCAGGTTCAAATGATCCAACGCACGCCACTGGGACGCATTGGTCGGCCGGATGAAATTGCTTCCACCGTCGCGTGGCTGTTGACGCAGGCAAGTTACGTCACCGGGCAGATCATCGTTGTCGATGGTGGCCGAACGATCTCAAGCTGAACGATGAGGAGCGCGAAATCATGGATCTACGGCAACTGCGACTGACCCAGGCACCCCGCACGACCAAAGGCATCATATTTCTACTGGTTGGCCTCCAGGTCGCGATCGGTGTTTTCTGCAGCTACTTGTTTTTGCAGTCCGATGCAACACGACTTGACCTCATTCAGGCAGCGGCTTACGCCCTCGGCGCGGGTGTTCCGCTGTTCGCGCTGGCGCTCATTCTGGCCACCGTCCGTTCTGGATTTCGCGCAATCGAGAACAAGATTACCGAAATTTTTGTTGACTTGATCCCCAAAAAACTGAGTCAACTCGATCTGTGTCACCATGATTTTTCCCAATGCATGATCGAATATCGAGGCCGACGCCTCCGCGCCTCGCGACTGAAACCAAAGCATGTCCCTGCGAAAGTCGCGGTCAGTCTGACTGGAAACGCATCCAACGCTTACTACTCGGTCGAAGCGACTCATTTCGACAAACACCTGAAACTCTGGCTTACGGTGGACTTGAAGCTCAGTCAGGCGACGATTTGTTTGTTTGTACCTTCCTCGAACCTCGCGACGGGTCAGAGCATCTCCGACTACTGCCCTTCCACGCTGCACGGCGCCAGAACCAGCGGCGGGTATGTCGTCGATCCCGTGGAGATTTCCGAGAGCATTGGCGGATCGCCCATGCGCAAACTGATACTCAGACGTGAGTTCGTTTCCGACGAGTTTCTTTGGAATTCGTCGGCCACATATGCTTTCATTTCCGACCTCGTACTGATGATCGCCTCGTTCATGAAAGAGTGCGCGCCATTGCTTGCAACCAATCCAGAGGGATCATCGTCCATCGCTCAGCCAGCGGTTACACCACCAGCGCAGGCATGACACTTGCCGTCACGGCTCTTTCGGTTTCGGGTCTGGATTGGATGCGCCCCAGCCCTCATGATCGAAACTAATGCGACTCATCCTGACCGACTCGCGATCACCTATAGACATTGATTCCCAGATTTCCCGGAGCGTGCGGCCGATGATCGGGTGAACGCATTGCGACGCGATATCGACCATCGGCCGCAACACGAATGCCTGCTCCGCAAGCTCGGAGCGCGGAAGTTCAAGATTTCCGGGGCCTTTGAATATCAGTGCGTCATACAGCAGCACATCGATGTCGAGCGGCCGGCTGGAAAAGCGCGGGACATCCCGCCGACGTCCGTGCTGGTCTTCCAGATCATGCAGCCACGCGTCGAGCGCGATGGGGTCCAGGCTGGTTTCCAGTCGCGCGGCCGCGTTCAGGAAATCATCACCCTCGAACCCTACTGCTGCGCTCTGGTAAATCGGCGAAACAAGGACGTCGCCGAATTGCGATCGCAGCGCCTTGATGCTGCTGCGCAAATTGCGTTCAGCGTCAATGTTGCTTCCAAGACTGAGATAAGCGATGGCCACTGCCTAGCCCGAAGACTTTTGACCGCGCTCGATGATCACACCAACCGCACGCGACCCCGTTACCGCGCCCGGTTTGCTGAGTTTGAGTCGTAACCAGCTCACGCCGAACTCCAAGCGGACAATCTCGGCACAGCGTTCGGCCAGTGACTCAACCAGCCCGAAGTTGGACGCGCCAACGAACGCAATCAACCGCTTGCTAACCGCCTTGTAGTCCAGCGTGTCGGCGATATTGTCGCTGGCTGCCGGCTTTCGGTTGTCGAATGCCATCTCGATGTCCAAAACTACTTTCTGTGTGATCTTGCGTTCCCAATCGTAGATGCCAATGACGCAATCGATTTCCAGCGCTTCAATGAATACTTTGTCCATCTGCTTAGGCCTGTTGGCGAGCGAACACAATGCCTATTTTGCCGGAACCGGCTGCGGCACCGCTGCCAACCCTGCCATATCCCAACGTGGTCGCACCGTGATGGCGAGCGGCTCGCTGGCCCCGGCGGCAAGGCGCAAGGCGCCGGCAAACGCAATCATCGCGCCATTGTCGGTACACAGCTCCGGTGGCGGAAAACACACGCGCACGCGCAGGCGCTCGCCCATCGCCAGCAGCCGTTCGCGCAGGCAGCGATTGGCACCGACACCGCCAGCCACCACCAGGGTGCGCGCGTTGCCTTGCTTGAGCGCGCGCTCACACTTGATCGCCAGGGTATCGGCCACCGCATCCTGAAATGCAACCGCAATGTTCGCACGCGTTTGCTCGCTGCGATCACTGCGCTCAAAGGCCAGCATCACCTGCGTCTTCAGCCCGGAAAAGCTGAAATCCAGGCCGGGGCGATCGGTCATCGGGCGCGAAAACGTGAATATACCGGCACGCCCACGCTCGGCCAGCGCTGCCAATTGCGGGCCACCCGGATAGGGCAGGCCCATCAGCTTGGCGGTCTTGTCGAACGCCTCGCCGGCGGCATCGTCCAGGGTTTCGCCAAGCAATCGATAATCGCCTATGCCCTGCACGTCCACCAACTGGGTATGTCCGCCGGAAACCAGCAACGCCACGAAGGGCGGCGCGGGCGGATCGGGGTCGAGCAGCGGCGCCAGCAAATGGCCTTCCATATGGTGTACGCCGATCGCCGGCACATCCAGCGCCCAGGCCAGCGCACGGCCGGTAGCGGCGCCAACCAGCAGCGCACCCACCAGGCCCGGCCCGGCGGTATAGGCCACACCGCCGATATCGCGCAGCGTCAACCCGGCTTCGGCCAGGGTCTGGCGAATCAGCGGCAGCAGCTTGCGTACATGGTCGCGGCTGGCCAGCTCTGGCACCACACCGCCATATTGCGCGTGCAGCTCGATCTGGCTGTACAGTGCCTGCGCCAGCAGCCCGCGCTGGCTGTCATGGATCGCCACCCCGGTTTCATCACAGGAGGTTTCGATGCCGAGCACCCGCAAGGGGGACATGGTCGTGTTTGGTGGTGTTGCCAGTGCAGGGGCCATCGGCGTATCATACCCGGCTCGCCCGGTGCTTCGGGCGGTAACCGTATCAACGAGAACCCTTATGCCGAACGTCAAAGTACGCGAGAACGAGCCCTTCGAGTTTGCCCTGCGCCGCTTCAAGCGCACCTGCGAAAAAGCTGGTGTGTTGGCCGAAACCCGCAAGCGCGAGTTCTATGAGAAGCCTACGCAAGAGCGCAAGCGCAAAGCCGCTGCCGCAGTCAAGCGTCACCTGCGTCGCGTTGGCCGCGACGTGACCAAGCGTCAGCGCCTGTACTAAGCTGCGGCGCCGCGCCCTTGCAAGAAGCCGGCCGTGCTTTGGCGCTGCCGGCTTTTTTGCGTCTTGAAAATCCCGAGTCACAACCGCAGGAGCCCCCGCCATGTCACTCAAACAACAACTTAGCGACGACATGAAAGCCGCAATGAAAAGCGGCGACAAGACCCGCCTCGGCGTGATCCGTCTGATCAACGCTGCAATCAAGCAGCGCGAGGTTGATGAGCGCATCACGCTGGATGACGCACAGGTGCTGGCGGCACTCGAGAAAATGCTCAAGCAGCGCCGCGATTCAATCAGCCAGTATGAGAATGCTGGCCGCGAAGACCTCGCCAGCGTCGAGCGCTTCGAGGTCGAGGTGATTCAGGGTTATCTGCCGACCCAGCTGAGTGCCGAAGAAGTGGCCGCCGCGATCAGCGAAGCCATCACCCAGACCGGGGCCAGCGGCCCGCAGGACATGGGCAAGGTGATTGGCGCGCTCAAGCCCAAGCTGGCGGGTCGCGCCGACATGGGCCAGGTGTCGGCGCAGGTGAAGGCGCGGCTCAGCGCCTGACCCCGCGCCTGCCCCGGGGTCATCGCCGCGAACCGGGCGAGAACAGCGTGTCGTGATCGCGCAGCAGGAACAGCGCAATGCACGCCGCCAGCATCGGCCAGGCTGCAAAGAACAGTAGATTCGGACCGGGGGCAAACGGCGCAAGGTACATCTTCCACGCCGCCAAGGTGGATACGGTGTGCATGACCAGCACCGCGCCGTAGGTCCAGAGCTTGAAATAGCCGAGGGCAAAACCGAGCAGTATCAATAGCTGCACCGCGCCGACGACAAGAAACACGGTCGATGCCATCCCGCTCACGCCGTAAAAGTTGCCAAATACGCCCGCCGCGTGCTCCGGCCGCACGAATTTGTCCAACGTCCACGGCAACATCACCGCCAGCACGCCAAGGCGCATCAGCAGTAGTGATAGCGGCAGATGGCGAAGTGAAGCGTGGTTGCTGCTCATGGCTGAACTCCTGTCATGCGTGCGCGAGTGGTCACCTTAACCCCCGGCTCACGTAGCCGCCAGTACCCGCGGACCGCCATGTGCTACCGAACGACCGGGCCGACGCAACGGCTGGTCCGGTGCTGCGGGCTACCGCTACACGCTTTCGCTTAAGCGCGTTACGGCGCTGAATATGGCGTGCGGCTGGTGCGAGTACCCGCATCGACGATCAGTCTGGCAGGTCGCCCACAGGGTGGGCTCCTACAGTGAGCGATCACCGCTTTCGTGGGAGCGCGCCTGCGCACGAAGCTCTTTCGCCAGTTCGTTCGCCGGCAGGGCGGCTCCCACAGAAGCACTGGCTCGCACCGGCATGCAACACAGTTGCTCCTGCAGATGAGCGCAACCGCATTTTTGTAAGTGCCACCCTGTGGGCGACCGAGCGAAGCAAAGTCGCGACTGGCAAACCCCGCCTTTGCTACGCTCGGTCAGCTGCTGCGCAGCAGCGCATCGCTGCGCGATGCTATGCCTTCGCTACGCTCGGTCAAGTTCAACGGACTGCTAAACTGGTACGTCATGGCCCGCCTCTCCGACGCATTTCTTGATGACCTGCTTGCCCGCACCGATATCGTTGAGGTGATTGGCGCGCGGGTGGAAATCAAGCGCGCCGGCCGTGAGTATTCGGGCCGCTGCCCGTTTCACGATGAGCGCTCGCCCAGCTTCACGGTCAGCCCAACCAAGCAGTTCTACCACTGCTTTGGCTGTGGCGCGCACGGCACCGCGATCAAGTTTTTGATGGAATACGATCGCATGGAGTTTCTCGATGCGATCGAGGAGCTGGCCAAGCGCGCTGGTATCGAAGTGCCGCACGACGCAGTGCGTCGCGATTCCAGTGAGGACAGCCAGCCGCTGTATGCGGCGCTCGATGCGGCCACCCGGTTTTTCGCCGAACAACTGCACACCAGCTCCAGCGCCCGCGCCTACCTCGACCGCCGCGGCGTGGATGAAGCCACCCGCGAGCGCTTCGCCATCGGTTACGCACCCGATGGCTGGGAGGGCCTGAAGAACGCGCTGGGCGGTGATGCACAGCGCATGGCGGTGCTCGACCGCGTCGGCCTGCTGTCGAAGAACGATGCCGGCCGGGTTTACGACAAGTTCCGCGCACGGCTGATGTTTCCGATCCACGACCGCCGTGGCCGGGTGATCGCGTTCGGTGGCCGGGTGCTGGAAAAAGAGGACGGCCCGAAATACCTCAACTCGCCGGAAACGAGTCTGTTCCACAAGGGCCGCGAACTGTACGGGCTGTGGCAGGTGCGCCAGGCGCACAGCAAGATCCCGCAATTGGTGGTGGTGGAAGGCTACATGGATGTGGTCAGCCTGTTTCAGTACGGCGTCGATACGGCGGTGGCCACGCTGGGTACCGCCACCACACCCGATCACGCTGAACTGCTGTTTCGCAATGCACCCGACGTTCATTTCTGTTTCGATGGTGATCGCGCCGGCCGCGATGCAGCATGGAAAGCGGTCGAGTCGATACTGCCTCGAATGCGGGATGGCCGCCAAGCGTTTTTTTTGTTCCTTCCCGATGGTGAGGATCCTGATTCGATCGTGCGCAAGGAGGGTGCCACCGGATTCGAACAACGCATTCGGGGCGCCATGCCCCTGTACGAGTTCTATTTCAACGAGCGTCGCGCCGGTCTGAATCTGGCTACCGCCACTGGTCGCGGCGCCTTTGCCGACCGCTGCAAGCCTGACCTGGACAAAGTGCCGGACGGCGGATTTCGTAATCAGCTGTTCGCGCGGCTTACTGACACCGTTGGCGACAAGCTTTGGCTCCGAAAGACGCTTGGCGCCTCGACGAGCGCGAGCGGCACCCGCGCCTCGGCCACGCCCAAGCGCAGTCTGGTGCGCAGCGCGATCGTGCTGCTGCTGCAGCAGCCCGCGCTAGCGCTGCAGCTGCAGACACCGTTCCGCTTCGCCGCGCTGCGCCAGCCCGGCATCGCGCTGCTGGTCGAGTTGCTGCAACTGGTCGTCCAGCGGCCCGACATCGGCACGGGCTCGCTGGTCGAGTATTTCGCCGGCCGCGACGAGCACGCGGCGTTGCAGAAGCTGGCGATGCAGTCGCTGCCGGGCGACGCGAGCACCCTGCTCGCTGAATTCACCGACGCCATCGCGCAGCTTGACCGCCAAACCCTCGCGCAACGCATCGGCGAGTTGCAACTGCGACAGCGCGATCCCGGCCTGAATGATGCGGAGAAGGATGAGCTGCGCGCATTGTTGAGCAGCCGGCGCTGAGGGCTGCGTTGCCGTTGCCGTATGTGACTTTGGTCGCGGCGACGTGCCACATTCCCCGGTACTCGATTCACCCCTAACCTGTGCCCTCACTTTCAAGGGGGTTCAGCGATGTTCCGATTCATCCATCTCAACCGTTTCACCGCGACATCCATGGCCATGCTGGCGCTGCTTGCGCAACCAGCCATCGCCTGTGATCTGTGTTCGGTGTATACTGCGCAATTGGCCGACGGCCAAGGCGCCGAAGGCTGGTTCGTTGGTATCGCCGAACAATACACGCGCTATGACGAACTGCGCGACGAAGGCCGCCGCATACCCGATGGCGGCCAGTATCTGAAGAGTTCGGTCACGCAGTTGCTGGTGGGTTATGGCGTGAACGCGCACTGGACCATGCAGGCCAACTTGCCCTACATTGATCGTCGCTTCAAGCGTCCGGACGGCGATAACTTCGAGCGCGGCAGCGAGACCGGCATCGGAGATTTGACCGTAACCACGCAGTATCTTGCCTATCGACACGATGACGAAGACAGCACCTTCACCCTGCGCTTTTTGGGTGGTTTGAAGTTCGGCACTGGCGATAGTGATCGCTTACGCGAGGAGCTGGATGAAGAACATCACGACGAAGGCGACGGACACGACGACGGCATCCCCAGCGGTATTCATGGCCACGATCTGGCCTTGGGTTCCGGCTCCACCGACATCATTTTTGGCACATCGATCTTCGGCCGACAGGGCCGTTGGCTGTACAACGGTGATGCGCAATATGTGCTGCGCAGCAGGGGTGACATCGATTACGAATACGGTGATGATTTACAGTGGTCGCTTGGGTTCGGCCGCTATCTGAGCCTGCAACACGACAGCACCGTGGCACTGCAAGCCGTGCTGTCTGGCGAAGACAAGCAGTTCGACAATCTTGCCGGGGAACGAGCAGCCGATACCAAACAGCAATCCGTATTTCTTGGCCCGAAACTGTCTGCCACCTTCGGCACCCGCTTTTCGCTCGATTTGCGCTTTGATTTCCCGCTTGACACCGACAATAGCGCCATTCAAATCACGCCCGGCTGGCGTGCTCGTGCGGCGTTCGTAGCGCATTTCTAAGTTGTATTCGGTGCCGTGCTCGTAGCGCCGTGATTCACGGCATTGCGGGCACCGCCCCGTACGGCAGCAGCCAACGATCCACCAGCAAAAACGCGAACAACGCCATCAGGTAGATGATCGAGTAATTGAATACCTTCATCGCGTAGGCTTCGTTGGGCGGGCGCATCAGGCGCACGGCGTAGTACAGGAACACTGCATTGAGCACCAGCGCGCCGCCGAGGTAGAACCCGCCGCTCATGTGTGTGACCCACGGCAACACGGTTACTACCGTCAGCAGGATGGTGTACAGCAATATCTGCAAGCGGGTGTAATGCACGCCATGGGTAACCGGCAGCATCGGTACTTGCGCACGCGAGTAATCGGCGCGGCGGAAAATCGCCAGCGCCCAGAAATGCGGCGGTGTCCAGACATAGATGATCAGCACCAGCAGCAGCGCGTAGGGATGCAGCTCGCCGGTGATCGCGACCCAGCCCAGCGCCGGTGGCGCGGCACCGGCCAGCCCGCCGATGACGATGTTCTGCGGTGTCGCACGCTTGAGAAACACCGTGTAGATCACCGCGTAGCCAATCAGCGAGGCAAACGTCAGCAGCGCAGTCAGCACGTTGACCCACACCAGCAGCACCGTCATCGACAACACCGCCAACGCCAGCGCAAAGATCAACGCGTTGAGTGGTGTAATCTGCCCGACCACGATTGGCCGCCACGAGGTGCGCGTCATCTTGGCGTCGATGCGCGCATCCAGCAGCTGATTGATGGTGGCCGCAGAGGCAGCAGCAAGCCAAATGCCGATAAAACCAAACAGCGCCGTGCCCAGCGGAGGCAACTGCGGTGCTATCGGCGGCATTCCCGGGGCGGGATCAACCCGCGCCAACAACATGCCGACGAATGCAGTGAACACGATCAATGCCACCACACGTGGCTTGGTCAGTTGCCAGTATTGGCGGGCAGTGGCAGTCATTTCGGATGTTGGTCTTTCGTGGTAGCCGCGCAGTTTACCGTGCGCGGCCATGCAAACCTATTCACGGACGCATGTCGCCCACACAGTGGGCTCCTGCAAGGGCGCCTCATGGCGAATTTGTAGGAGCCCACCCTGTGGGCGACCTGGCTCTAAATCTGGGTTGCGCGCAGCCGCGCCAGCAGGCTGACCACAATTGCCAACAGCACCAGGGCACCGGCGTTATGCGCTACCGCCACCCACAGCGGCAGGCCAAGCACGACGTTGCTGATGCCAAGGCCAATTTGCGCAAACAAGACGACGACCAGAAGCCAGCCCCACATTGCCAAACCCGAGCTGCGGATCAGGCGCATGGCGGTTGCCAGCAGCACCAGCGACGCAACGCCAGCCATTATCCGGTGAGCAAGGTGAATCGCGACTCGCGCCGGGCCATCGAGCACGCCGCCCTCGTAATCCACTCCGATACCACGCCACAGTACAAAACCCTGCTGGAAATCGTGATTCGGCCACCACCGGCCCTGGCAGGTCGGGAAATCGGCACCACAGGCCAACGCTGCATAGTTGGCTGATGTCCAACCACCCAGCGCGATCTGCAACACCAGCACTGCCAGTGCAATCCACAGCCACGGCCGAATGCGGGCGAGATCGGCACGCGGCATATCGCGCCCAGCCGTGCTGCGCCAGGCCATGGTCAGCAACAACGAAAACGTGGCCAGGCCACCCAGCAGATGCCCCATCACCACCACCGGCTTGAGCAGCCAGGTAACTGTCCACATGCCCAGCAAGGCCTGAAAGATGATCACTGCCAACGTCAATGGTGCCAACCGGGCCAGCGGTTCGGGTGCGGCGCGCAGCGCCAGGCCCAACAACGCCACTTCACCGATGGCCGCCAACACACTGGAAGCGATGTAATGCGTGTTCATGTACAAAGCAATCGATACTGCAACTGCGCCACTCGCGGCCAATACCTCCCACACGCCCTTGTCGGCACGCCGCGCCAACAAAGCCAACACAAGCACCAGCACCCCAAGCGTGGCGGCGATATGACGATGAAACTGCTCGCGCCAGGTTTTATGTGCTTCAACCGGGCGCGCAAACGCCTCGTTGGCGGCGCTGATTTCGTGGTCGTGCGTGGGCCATGCCGCTTGTCCGTAACAAGTCGGCCAATCGGGACAGCTCAAGCCGGCATGCGAAAGCCGCACGAATGCGCCGAACACGATCACCCCGGTCGCAAGTGCGACAGCGAGCCAGGCGATGCGATGGAAATGACGATGCAATGGCAGCATGGCAGATACCCCGGCGGCGAAGAGCCGCGTTACTTTATCAAGCGGCCCAGATCACGGCGCAGGCCGGCGGCATCAAATCCAGGCGGATAACGCAACACCACAAAACCGTTGGGATCGACCAGATGTACCGGTAACCCTTCCAGGGAGCCGGCTTGTGCCACCTGCTGGCGAAACTCAGCAGATTCACGCATGAAAAACATATTGCGAAAGCGTGGCGCCGAGTCCGGAATATCGCCGAACCACAGCACATGTAGACGATCGGCATGTCGGCCCTCGGTGCGCCAGACTTTTTCCAGCGCCGCAGCCAGATCAACGCAGGGCGTTGCGCAATCGGCCGGCGCGAACACCACGATGCGCCAAGTACTTGGTTGTGCGCGCCAGGCGTAGACATCGCCATTCGCACGTACAAGCTGCAACTGCGTCGCGTCGATCGGCTCGGCCAAAAGCTCACCATTGTTGGTGCGGCCACTGGGCTGCCAACCGCTGAAACGCAGCAAACCGGCGGCGCCGAATGAACCGAAGAAAATCAGCGTTATCGTGATAAGCACGATGCGTGAGCGGGTTTTGTTGTTCATGCGTCCTTCTTGCGCCAGTGGTGCCACAGCACCAGAAAAAACAAAGCTGCCGCGAGGGCAAACCATTGCACCGCATAACCGCGGTGTCGTTCGGGCGGCAGCGTATTGGGCAACACGTCGAGATCGCGTGCATAACCAAACGGCGACGCAGGGTCCAGGCGCAACACGCGCGCGGCATATCGCACATCACCATGCGCGCTGAGCTCTTCGGGATCGAGGCGGGTAAGCAACATCGGCGCCTGCCCCACCTGCGCTATTTCACCGACACGCAAACCCACGCTGGGCGGCGGCGCCAACAAGC
The DNA here is from genome assembly GCA_030681035.1 of Lysobacteraceae bacterium. Lineage (GTDB taxonomy): Bacteria > Pseudomonadota > Gammaproteobacteria > Xanthomonadales > Xanthomonadaceae. The sequence continues at coordinate 19,091 of JAUXUI010000107.1, forward strand.
CGGAGAGGGTTATCGGCCCTTCCGGCAATTGCACGTTCGGCAACACCCGCCCGGCCGGCCACGGCAACCAGCCCAGATCGACCAGCAAGCGTGTACTTTGCCCGGGCAGCAGCAGCGGTGCGTACAGGCGCACGCCGGAGCGGCCCTGATAGTGCTGGTTGTCGAGGAAGATCAGTGGCGGCGCAAAATGGCCACTCACCGCAGCCCATGCGAAATTACCCGATGTACGATCCAGCGCCTGTTCCACTGAAACGGGGCGGCGCTGCGCCAACACGTGCGCCACTGCATCAAGCATTTGCTGCTTTTGTTCGGCGCGATCCAACTGCCAGAAACCCAGCAGCGCCAAACCCAGCACAACGAGCAGCAGCAGTGCGCCTGCCATGATGCGAAACCGAGGGCGAAGGCTGCGGGAACTCACCTTGCCCGACCGCAATTCATGTTGTGCCCACGTGATCGGCGGATAATGGGGCTCCACCATCGAACTGCACGACCATGGCGCAAAAACTGCTCATCATTGCCTTCATGCTGGTGATTGTTTACAACCTCGGCGCTGGCCTGTACTACATGATGCTCGACAAGGGCCAAAGCAACCGCACCGTGAAGGCCTTGACGCGACGCATTGTCTTGTCCGTCGCGTTGATCGCACTGATCGCCATCGGCATTGTCACCGGTTACATCCAGCCGCATGGCATCACGCACTGACCAACGGGGACCTCGTGAAACCTGCTGCGCGACGGGTTCAAGAGGTTCTCCAACGTTACTGCGAGCGTTGACTCGAATGCGTCGCAACAGCGCTGGCTCAAAGCACGTAAACGAATACGAACAGACCCAACCAGACCACATCGACAAAGTGCCAATACCACGCGACGGCCTCAAAGCCAAAGTGGTTGTCGCGGTCGAAGTGGCCCTTGGCACAACGCAGCCAGATCACCGTCAGCATGATCGCACCCAAGGTGACATGCAGGCCGTGAAAGCCGGTGAGCATGAAAAACGTCGAGCCATAGATGCCACTGCCCAGAGTGAGATTCAACTCGTGGTAGGCGTGGACATACTCGGTGACTTGATAAAACAGGAAGGTCGCGCCCAGCAACACCGTGGCGCCCAGCCAGAACAGCAATGCCTTGCGCTGCCCGGCGCGCAGGGCGTGGTGGGCGATGGTGATGGTCACGCCAGATAAAAGCAGCAGCATGGTGTTGAGCAGCGGCAAGCCCCACGCCGGAATCGTTTCAAAAGTACCGCCGATGTTGCCCGGGCCATTGGTTGGCCACGAAGGCTCAAAATTGCTCCACAGCAGGGCATTGGTCATTACTCCGTCGCCTTCGCCACCCAGCCACGGCACCACCAGCGCGCGCGCGTAAAACAGTGCGCCGAAAAAGGCAGCAAAAAACATGATCTCGGAGAAAATGAACCACATCATGCCCATGCGGAATGAGGCGTCCACTTGCTTGCTGTAGAAACCGCCAACAGACTCACGGATCACGGTGCCAAACCAGCCAAACAGCATCAATACCAGGATGCTGATGCCAACAAAAAACACTGGCTCACCCCAGGAGACTTCGTTCAGCCAATTGGCCGCACCAAGCATCGTGGTGAACAGGCCAATGGTGCCGACCGCAGGCCATTTGCTGCCGTGGGGGACGTAATACGCGTTGGCGTCGTGGGTGTGGGCCATGTCAGTTCCTGCGCTGAGCAATGCAATCAAGGTGCGGCGTGAGTACCACCGGCCAACTCGGTATCGAGCTGTGCAGTGGCGATTTCGTTGTTGAAAAAGGTGTAAGACAAAGTAAGCGTTGTGACATCTTTGGGTAGCGCCGGATCAACAATGAAACGCACCGGCATCGCCCGCTCCTCACCCGGCGCCAGCAATTGCTGGGTGAAACAAAAGCATTCGGTTTTGCTGAAAAATGCAGAAGCCGACGACGGCGCAATCGACGGCACGGCCTGGCCGATGATCGCCGTTTGCGACAGATTCATGGCGTGGAAAGTTGCCTCGGCCAACTCGCCAGGACGCACCTTCATTTCGAATGTATCCGCCGAAAACCGCCACGGTAACCGCGAGTTGACGCTGGTATCGAACTGCACGGTCACCAGTCGCGTGGGATCTGGCGTGAAGCCGGCAAGCCGCTGCTCACCAGCAGGCCCCTGCTCCAGGCGAATGCCAAACACCTTCTCGCAGGCGATGCGATAGATTGGCACCAACGAGAAAGCGAACACAAACGAACCCACCGCGACCAGCGCAATGGTTTTCAACGATGCTCTGTTGACTACGCTCATTGCCCGAACACCCCGCTGGCGAGAAACCCCAGATATACCGCCAACGCAACCGCCCCGAGCACCCACGCCGTGCGCCGCGCCTGCAACTGCGCGCGGCGCCGCTGCTCGACGAAATCGGGTTGGTTGTGGTTTGGCGACATCAGGCGGCTCGCACTCAATGACTCAGATCATCATGCGCCAAGTCGCCCGGACGCAGCACCGGCGGCGTAGCAAAGGTGTGGTGCGGTGCCGGCGACGGCAACGTCCACTCCAGGCCACGTGCGCCTTCCCACGAGCGGGCTTCAGCCTTGGCGCCATAGTGCTTGGAATGCCACAGAATGCCCGCCATCATGATCGGCGTCAGCAGCATGCCGAAGGCGCCAATCGAGCTGACCATGTTCCAGTCGGCAAACGCTACGTTGTAGTCCGGTATGCGGCGCGGCATGCCGGCCAAGCCCAGGAAGTGCTGTGGGAAGAACAACAGGTTGACGAACACCACGCTCCACCAGAAATGGAACTTGCCCAGGGTCTCGTTGTACATGCGCCCGGTCCATTTCGGCCACCAGTAATACACCGCCGCGATGATCGCGAACAGTGCGCCGGTAACCAGCACGTAATGGAAATGCGCGACCACAAAGTAGGTGTCCTGGTACTGGAAGTCGGCCGGCACGATCGCCAGCATCAAACCGGAAAACCCACCAATAGTGAACAGGATCACGAACGCGAGCGCCCACAGCATCGGCGTTTCGAAAGTCATCGAACTGGCCCACATGGTGCTGACCCAATTGAACACTTTGACGCCTGTTGGCACCGCAATCAGCATGGTTGCGTACATGAAGAACAATTCGCCGCCCAATGGCAGGCCCACGGTGAACATGTGGTGCGCCCAGACGATGAAGCTGAGGAAGGCGATCGAGGCGGTGGCGTAAACCATTGCCTGATAGCCGAACAGCGGCTTGCGCGCAAACGTCGGGATGATCTCGCTGACGATGCCGAACGCCGGCAGAATCATGATGTACACCTCGGGATGCCCGAAAAACCAGAAGATATGCTGGAACATCACTGGGTCGCCGCCACCGGCGGCATTGAAGAAGCTGGTGGCGAAATACTTGTCGGTCAGCAGCATGGTTACTGCACCGGCCAGCACCGGCATCACCGCAATCAGCAAGAAGGCAGTGATCAGCCAAGTCCACACGAACAGCGGCATTTTCAGCAGGTCGATGCCCGGCGCGCGCATGTTGAGGATGGTGGCGATGATGTTGATCGCGCCCATGATCGAGCTGATGCCCATCAGATGGATCGCGAAGATGGCGAACGACATGTTGGCGCCGCCCTGAATCGACAGCGGCGGATACAGCGTCCAGCCACCAGCCGGTGCGCCGCCGGGCAGAAACAGCGTCAGCAACAGCAGGCTGAATGCAAACGGCATGATCCAGAACGACCAATTGTTCATGCGCGGCAGTGCCATATCAGGCGCACCGATCATCATCGGGATCAGCCAGTTGGCAAGCCCGACGAATGCCGGCATAACCCCACCGAAGATCATCACCAGTGCATGCACCGTGGTCATCTGGTTGAAGAACTCCGGATGCACCAATTGCAGGCCAGGTTGTGCCAGCTCGGCGCGGATCACGCCGGACATGGCACCACCAATGCAGAACATCACAAACGAGAACACCAGGTACAGGGTGCCGATGTCCTTGTGATTGGTGGTGAATACCCAGCGATCAAGAAAACCCTGTGGCTTGTGATCGGCGTGATCAGCCGCGTGCTCGGGGCTGGCATCAAAGGCAGTTGTGGACATGTGTGTTACCTCGATCGAATTCGGTCAGCCGTCAACGGGCGGCGGCCAGGGCAGCGGTGCGTGCGGCAGTGTCGGTGTCGATTTTCTGTGCCAGCAGCCAGGTGTCGAACTCGGCCTTGGGCACTGCCTTGACCACGATCGGCATGAAGCCGTGGTCCTTGCCGCACAATTCGGCGCACTGGCCACGAAACAGGCCCGGCTCATCGATGCGAGTCCATGCCTCGTTGACGATTCCCGGGATCGCATCCTGCTTGATGCTGAAGGCTGGCACCCACCATGAGTGGATAACGTCATCGGCGGTCAGCACGAAGCGAATCTTGGTGTTGGTTGGCAGCACCAGCGGGTTGTCGACATCGAGCAGGTAGTTGGGATTGGCTTCCAGTGTAGGCGTTTCGCCCGAACCCAGTTGCCGGATACGGTCGCTGTCGCGATCCAGACGGCTGCTGAACGCCACGTTTTCGCCGAGATACTCGTAACGCCACATCCACTGATAGCCAGTGATCTTGACGGTCATCTCGGCTTCGCTGGTGTCGTACATCTTGAACAGCGTGCTTGTCGCCGGAACCGCCATCGCAATCAGGATCACGACCGGGATGACGGTCCAGATGATTTCCGCCGTGGTGTTATGGGTCCATGTCGCCGCCACAGCCCCCTTGGACTTGCGAAAGCGAAACATCGCCACGCCCATGGCGCCAAACACCAGCACACCAATCACCACGCAAATCCACAAGATCAGGTTGTGCAGGTGATACACCTCGTTGGACACCTCAGTGACACCCGGCGCCATGTTGAGCTGCATCGGTACAGGATTGGCCATGGCCACACCGACGAGAAGCAACAGGCCAAGGCCAATGCCAATGCGGCGAAAATGAACAGACTTCATCGGGTGTTCCCCAGCAATGTAACGTTTAGTGATTGTCGAAATGCCAGGCCCGCAAGCCCGAACCGCAGTGGGTGAAGCGCCCGTTTTCCGGCGCACACGAACCGCTGCGCGCAGCGAACATCGTTCCCTGTATTGATCCTGTAATCCTGCGCGTGGTCGGCAAAACCACGGCGCACTCGTCACCATGGCCCCCTGCCGGTCAAAGCCATGTCAACGCCTTGCAGCGCGTGGTAGCTGGCCGTTTTATCGGCGCAAAAGCACCCCGCAACCCAACGGATGACCTCGGGGAACCCCAAGATGTTACCCCTACGAGCCAATTGCGGGCAAGCACGGGACAAGCGTTAACACCCACAGCCATGCAAGGGCAGCGTTTTTTGGCCAAGATGCATCCGTGTGTACATGAATGCCCGCAAACGCGATAAAATGCGCGATTGCGCTTGCTGTGGTAACAATATCCGTGCTTGGCCGGGCCATCCGGACCCTTGAGCGCGGGAAAATCCCAGCATCGTCTCGATCATCAACCTCAAAGTCAGAGCACTGGTTGCCACACATGCTATCGCCCAAAACACTACCGCCCGAGCTGTTGGTGCCTGACAAGCTATCGCCCAGCACGCCATCGACTGCGTGGAAGGCTTACCTGTCGGTTACCGGCAACCGCTACGAAATCATCGGCTCGCTCGCCCTGCTGATTCTGGTGATGGCCACCTTCGCCCATTTTCTGGGATTTGTCGAAGCGCGGCCAGGCGCAACGCTGGCTGACCCCTTGCTCAACCACCTTCCCACCATCGACCTCACCTGGGTCATCTTCCCGCTGATCTATGGCTCGGTTATCGCGGCAATCGTGTTGCTCTCGGCACAGCCCAAGCGACTGGTGTTTGCACTGCAACTGTATGCGCTGGTGGTTGCCTCGCGAATGCTTGCCATGTATCTGCTGCCGCTTGATCCGCCAACGCGCATGATTTTGCTGCGCGATCCCATCGTCGAGCTGTTTGCCACGGGTGATGCCCCTACTCGCGATCTGTTTTTCTCCGGCCACACCGCTACCATGTTCATGCTGTATCTGACGGCGGCAAACCCGATTGCACGCAAGGTGTTCTTGTTGCTCTCCTTTGTGATCGCCGCCGCCCTGTTGTTACAGCATGTTCACTACACCGTGGATGTACTCGCCGCATTCGTTTTCGTTTATGCCGGTGATGATTTGCTGCGCCGGATGAAAGGCAAGCTCGCCGCCATCAATGGCAACGGCCACGGCGTACATCACTGATCCTCGCGTACGCTGAGCGCAGCAGGTCGTTGCCGGTAGGCTGGTGGTGAGCGCAGCGATCCCCAGCGCCGTTGCACCACCGGCGAACATGCTGGGGTTCGGTTGCTACGCAACAGCACTCGCTGCGCGAGCTACGCCCTCGACCACTTCGCGGTTACGCGGGGCTTCGCCCCGACGCTTCGCTCGGTCGCCCACAGGGTGGGCTCCTACACGGGTGCCTCGTGGCGCTTTTGTAGGAGCAACTGTGTTGCACGCCGGTGCGAGCCAGTGCTTCTGTGGGAGCCGGCCTGCCGGCGAACGAACTGGCGAAAGAGCTTCGCGCGCAGGCGCGCTCCCACGAAAGCGGTGAACGCTCCCTGTAGGAGCTCACCCTGTGAGCGGCAGGTGGCACCACATCACTGCAAGCAAACCGCTTTCGTCAGGCTGCGCCGACGACTACACTGGCGGCCTGCGTCCAACCTGCGAAGCCCCACCCGCCGTGACCGCCATTCTTTCACCCGAACTGCCGTGTACCAGTGACCCGCAGCGTCAACGCATCACCCAGGCATGGCTGCGCGACGAGGACGAGCACGTCGCCGAACTGCTGCGTGAGGCCACCCTAAGCGAGCCCGTCCGTGCGGCGATTCAGGCCACTGCCGTTGGCCTGGTCAGCACAGTGCGCCAACGTGCGCAGAGCCAGGGCGCGATCGAAGCCTTCATGCGCCAGTACGACCTCAGTTCCGAGGAAGGCGTGCTGCTGATGTGCGTGGCTGAAGCGCTGCTGCGCATCCCCGATGCCGGCACCGCCGACCGCCTGATCCGCGACAAGCTGGGCGATGCCGACTGGGATTCGCACCTGGGGCAAAGCGACTCGCTGTTCGTCAATGCCTCCACCTGGGGCCTGATGCTGACCGGGCACCTGGTCAATCTGGCCGAAGAAACCCGCGGCAATGTCACCGGCGCGCTGCGCCGGTTGGTGGGCCGCGCCGGTGAGCCGGTGATTCGCCTCGCGGTGCGCCAGGCGATGCGCATCATGGGCCACCAGTTCGTGATGGGCCGAACCATCGAAGACGCGCTCAAGCGCTCGCGCAAGGGCGAAAACGCGAGCTACCGCTATTCCTTCGACATGCTTGGCGAGGCCGCGCTCACCGCGCGTGATGCCGCCCGTTACATGGACAGCTACCGCATGGCGATCCGCGCTATCGGCGCCAGCGGCCCGTTCGACAACCTGTTCGCCGCACCCAGCATTTCGGTGAAGCTTTCGGCCCTGCACCCGCGCTACGAGCACGCCAAGCGCGCTCGCGTGCGTAGCGAGTTGACGCCGCGCGTACTGGAACTGGCGCAACTGGCGCGTGCGCAAGGCATCGGCTTCACCATCGATGCCGAAGAAGCCGACCGGCTGGAGTTGAGCCTGGACCTGATCGCTGCGGTCTACGCCGATGCCAGCCTGGCCGGCTGGAACGGCTATGGCCTGGCCGTGCAGGCCTACCTGCGGCGCGCCCCATTCGTGATCGACGCGATGGTGGCGTTGGCGCGCAAAGTGGGCCGGCCGATGCCGGTGCGGCTGGTAAAGGGCGCTTACTGGGACGCCGAGATCAAGCATGCTCAGGTCGAGGGGCTTGCCAGCTATCCGGTGTTCACGCGCAAGGCCAATACCGACGTGAGTTATCTGGCCTGCGCGCGGCGCATGCTCGAAGCCGGCGACCTGCTGTACCCGATGTTCGCCAGCCACAACGCCCACACCATCGCCGCCGTGCATCACATGGCCGCGCAACTGGGCCGGCGCGGCGGCGCGCATTACGAGTTCCAACGCCTGCACGGCATGGGCGCCGACCTGTACGCCGATGTCGTCGCCAGCAACAAGCTCGATACCCCGTGCCGGGTATACGCACCGGTCGGCAGCCACGAAGACCTACTGCCGTATCTGGTGCGCCGCCTGCTGGAAAACGGCTCCAACACCAGTTTCGTCAACCGCATCACCGATGAGCGCATGAGCGCCGCAGAACTGGTCGCCGACCCGGTGGCCGAAGTGGCCGCACAAACCCGCAAAGCGCATTCCAGAATCCCCGCACCGCGTGACCTGTACGGCGCGCAGAGGAAAAACTCCATGGGCGTCAATCTCGCCAACGATCTCGATCTCAATCAACTGGCGCGCGACATCAATGCCGCCGTGCAGCCCTGGCGCGCGCAGCCGCTGGTGCCCGGCGCGCAGTCCGGCGGCGCGGTCACCGCCGTCAGCTACCCCGGCGACCGCCGCCAGAGCGTCGGTGAATGGCAGGCTGCCGATGCCGCCACCGTCGAGCGTGCGCTGAGCAATGCGGTGGCCGCGCAACCCGAATGGGGCCGCCTGCCCGCCGCCTCGCGCGCCGCCATCCTCGAACACGCCGCCGACCTGCTGGAAGCGCGCATCGCGCCGTTCATCGCGCTGTGCGTGCGCGAAGCCGGCAAGACCATCCCCGATGCCGTGGCTGAAGTGCGCGAAGCCGTGGACTTCTGCCGCTACTACGCGCAGCAGGCGCGGCGCCAGTTCGGCCAGCCCGAAACCCTGCCCGGCCCCACCGGCGAAACCAATCAACTGTTCCTCGCCGGGCGCGGTGTATTCGTCTGCATCAGCCCGTGGAATTTCCCGTTGGCGATCTTCATGGGCCAGGTCGCTGCCGCCCTCGCCGCCGGCAACAGCGTGCTGGCCAAGCCGGCCGAGCAGACCACCCTGATCGGCTACGCCGCAGTGAAGCTGCTGCACGAAGCCGGAATCCCCGAAGCGGTGCTGCAATTCCTGCCCGGCGACGGTGCCAGCGTCGGCGCCGCGCTCACCCGCGACCCGCGCGTGGCCGGCGTTGCCTTCACCGGCTCCACCGAAACCGCGCGCCTGATCAACCGCAGTCTGGCCGCGCGCGACGCCGCCATCGCCGTGCTCATTGCCGAGACCGGCGGCCAGAACGCACTGATCGCCGACTCCTCGGCGCTGCCCGAACAACTAGTCAAGGACACTCTCAGCGCCGCCTTCGGCTCCGCCGGGCAACGCTGCTCCGCCGCGCGCGTGCTGTTCGTGCAGGCCGACATCGCCGAGCGCGTGATTGAACTGCTGGCTGGCGCGATGGACGAATTGCGCGTCGGCGACCCCGGCCTGCTGTCCACCGATGTCGGCCCGGTGATCGACGCCGACGCACTGGCCACCTTGCAGGCGCATGCCGAGCGCATGGATCGCGAAGCCAAGCCGATCAAACAAGTGAAGCTCGACGACAGCACCGCGCACGGCAGCTACTTCGCCCCGCGTGCGTACGAACTGCAATCGCTGGATCAACTCCAGCGCGAAGTATTCGGCCCGGTACTGCACGTGATCCGCTACGCCGCCGACGACCTCGACAAGGTGATCGACGCCATCAACGCCACCGGCTACGGACTCACGCTGGGCATCCACAGCCGCATCGACACCACCGTCCAGCGCATCGCCAGCCGCGCTCATGTCGGCAACTGCTACGTCAACCGCAACCAGATCGGCGCCGTGGTCGGCGTGCAACCGTTCGGCGGCGAAGGCCTCTCCGGCACCGGCCCCAAAGCCGGCGGCCCCCACTACCTGTTGCGCTTCGCCACCGAGCGCACCCTCACCATCAACACCACGGCGGCGGGTGGGAATGCATCGTTGTTGACGTTGGCGGAGTAGTCTCGGATCCGTCGCTTATTAACGCAGCCCGCTAAGGCGGCGTTATTCGATCAGCCAACTCGCGCAATGTCCGGCGCGTACGCGCAAGGCTCGGCGAGCGACGCGCCGCCCGCGACGGCGACCAGTGCTCGCGCACCATCTCACACAAGCGGGCGTTGTATCCCAATCCCTGCGATGCAACTGCATTTCTCCGCGCCACCAGATCCAGCCGGACGTCACGAGGTGCTTTCTCGGCAATTCGTAGCAGCGTTCGCTTCGGGTCGCTCAGACCATCGGGATCATCCGTCAACGAGCGTATGCGCGGCCCCATCAAGGCGCGCAATGCATCGTGATCGGCGATTATCCATGATTCAACTTCCCGCACAGCCACTCGAAACACAAATTCTGCGGGCTTCGCCGCTCCTTGTAGCCAATCCGCAATCAGTGTAGGCGCACATGCCGATTGGTCGAGATCGGTGATCAAGATTATGGGTTCGCGCGCGGCCATCTGACAAAAATTACGTACACGGGATCGCAGATATCCCGAACCACCCCGCCGAAGGCATTGATGCGCGTGCAAACCCACTTCGGCAACCAAACAAAGCCCCACCTGCTCGCTGAGCTCATCTTCAGTCGCGAGCGTGATCCCGCTCACTGCCAAAGACCCAGCTGTGCTGCCGCGCTTGGGCGCGTCTTGGGAAGCACTACTTCGGCAACTGATAGTCCGCCCAGCAACGCGCTGTTTTCCCCGTCGTCGAGGACGCGTACAACAGTCCCATCGGGCGTAGCCGCCAGCAGTAACACGCCACGCCCATCGATCCCCGGATTACTCAGTAATGCGTCGCTATGCGTGCTGATTAGTACCTGCCTTGGACGGCGCTTCTTGTCGCGCTGAATCCGCTGCAGCAGTAGTGGGATTTGCCGAACAATTGCCTCGTTCAGCGATAACTCCGGCTCTTCCAGCAACAACAAGGAGTCGCCTTCGATCAGCACCCAAAGTAACCCCAATAGCCGCAAGGTGCCGTCAGAGAAATGCTCCTCGCGCTGCCAGCCGGCGTTGGGCCGATGATGCGCGTAGAGTGCCTCCAAGTGCGGCCTTCCACTCACCTTGTCCTTTACGAAACGAAGTTCTTTGAATTGCGGAACCGCCAGTGTCAAGGCCTGACCGATCTTCTTCAAGCGAGACTCGCGTGCGCGATCCTGTGTCTTCGCAACTCGCTCCAGAAAACCCTGACCGAACGGATCATCCTCAAGTAATTTTCCGCCTAGTTGATCAGCATACTTGAGCAGTTGTGGCACAAGGTGCAGGTAGGTAGCCTCACCGAAAAATATTGCAAGTTCTCGAAACTTTGCGTTGGCCTGAATTTGCTCAAGTGCAGTCTGCGTCAGTCGCATTGGATCTTTCACGTCAGTCTTCGGATCGGGTCGATCTAGCAGCAGTTTGTGACCGCGAAAAACTTGCTCCACGGAGATGAGAGTGCGTTGTGCGCCCTTCCCCTCGGGCTTGAATCCCAACACATATCGCCACGTCTCGGCCGATTCCTCAGCGCTGTCGGCCAGATCCACCTCGATACGGACTTCGGGGTCTTTGCGCGCATGCAGGCAACGCAACTTCTGGATTCCACCGCGATCATGAATTGCTTTTTGCAACCCGCCTCCATGCGGTTTACAAACATCGCGCATGAATCGGAACACATCCAGAAAGTTGGACTTTCCAGACGCATTCGCCCCCAAAAGATACGTGCGCTCATGCAGCGGCACGTCCACGTTTCGGAAGTTGCGCCAGTTCTTGAGCTTTAGGTGGGTCACTATCATGGTCAGTGTCTCCGAGCAGAAGCTACTCGCTAGTCATGGGTCAAGAGTAGGGTAATCAAAGTGCTCGTGCCAATCGCGGTAGCGTTCTTGTCGAGCAGCCGCTGCGAGCCAGTTTTTTGCTGCAGTCCGCAGTAAATCGAAGCTCACTGTCGGCCGCCAAACGCCAAAAATTGGCGGATATCCTCGAACACCAATTCAGGGTAGTCCTCGATGATCTGCTGCTCAGTCATCCCGTGCGCCATCCAGTCGTGGACGTCATGGACCGTGACCTGCATCCCGCGAATGCACGGTTTGCCACCACGCTCGCCGGGATCAAGAGCGATGTGATCGTGATAGCTCATCACACCGCCTCCGCGCTGATCTAGGGCGAGAGCACAGTATACCGATTCGTGGACATCGGCCGCGCTCACATTCGGCCTGTCCCATCGCAACACCTTACCCGGTCAAGGCATGCATTTGATGGTTGAGTCCAAGAAATGCGGGTGGCGATGGCGAGCGTTGAGGGCGGCTCGGGGTCGGGCGGCTCGGGGTCCGGGCGGCTCGGGGTCAGGGCGGCTCGCACGGCTCGGGGTCAGGTCTAGCTTTGTAGCATCACCGCTTGCCCGGCGGTAAGGCTGGATGTATCTTTACCATTAGCCACATAGTAAAGAGGTCGTCATGCCCGTTCTGAGCCCGAAGCGCCAGGTAACATTGCCCAAGGAACTCTGTGACCGTCTAGCCGTTGCACCGGGCGATGATCTCGATATTGTCGAGCACAATGGCCATATCACGATCCTCAAGCAAGCCAAGGGGCGCAGTGCCGGCGTGCTCAAGCACCTGAAGGCCGACAGCCGCTACTCCGATGCGGCGTCGCGCGACAGCGCGATTGCGGCCACAGGTCGGCGCGCTCGACCGACCTCCAAGCCTCGGCGCGGCACGGCGTGATCGCGGTCGATACGAACGTGATCCTGCGTCGCCTCCTGCAAGACGACCCGATCCAGTCCGCACGGGTCGATGTTCTGTTCGAGAAGAAAACCTTGATACTCGTCACCGACGTGGTGCTGGCCGAAGTCGCGTGGACGCTTTCCGGCAAACGCTATGCTGCGAGTCGCGACGATGTGGTGGCCGCAATCACCAGCCTGTTCGAGGAACCGAACGTACAGTTCGAGAACCGCGACGTGGTGTGGGCGGCGCTACGCGACTACGCCGAGGCGCCGGCCATAAAGACCGCGAATGGCACCCGAACGGCCGACTTTGCCGACGCTCTGATCGTGCGCAAGGCTGCGGCGACGATGCGCGTGCTGGGGCAGCGGAACGGAATGATGTACACCTTCGACCGTCCGGCACAACAACTGCCGGGCACACGACCTCTTTGACGCGCGCACGCACTGGTCAGATCCAGCCTGGTTGCATGAATGACTCTGGCTCCAAGTCCTGGAGTCCCGTCTTGCCCCTTGCCGCCTTGAAGGGTGTTGAGCGAGTGGGCACGATAGCCCCTGAACCTGCTTGCTTGTTGCATGTGGCTTGCAGGGATGGAAATCGGCGGCAAGGCTACTCGCCGCATCGCCACCGACCAAGCGTTGGATGCCCTCCGTTTGCTATCAGGAGAAACTCGTCAAATGACTCAACAAGTGAACGGAGTAGTCGACAGTTGGTCAGAGTCGGCCGGTACTGGGATCATCCTGGGCCAAGACGGGGAGAACTACGCGTTCGAGAAGTCTGACGTAATCGAAGCTGAGCCCACTCTCCCCGGCGCCGAGGTGGTGTTCACGGCTTCGCGCGAGGGTAGCCAGCCGAGAGCTACCAGCGTCAAGGTGATGCGCGGCGTGGTACGCACGTCCACCGCAAGCCTTGACGGCAGCGTTGTGGTAACGGACATCCGACTGCCGTTCCGCTCGGTCGCTATACTGGTGCTGCAGGTCGCGTTCGTGTCGTTATTGCTGTGGCTCGTAGTGGCTTTCGCGGCGGTTTTTCTCCGCATGTTCTAGCAGCCAGTCACACAAAGTACTGGCATCGCCACACGTTGACAGAACTCGTGTACAACCTTGCTTACAACTTTGATACCCATTGACTTGAGCCATGGGAGTCCAGCACTTCCCGTGTGGGCGCCAAGCTCGCCCGTCGCATTCAGTAAAATTTTGCCGTTACATCGAGTTCTCGTGCCAGCGATGGAGATAAGCCAATGCCGCAGCGGATGATCGAAATCGTGTTCGCAGCGGCACATCGTCCGAAGATCGAGGCGGTGGTCGCCGAGGCCACGCCGAGAATGGTGTGGACTGTCGCCACCGATGGCAAGCGCTTCAACATGCGCGCGTTAATCAACGGCACCCATGTCCCTGCATTGCTCGAAGCGCTGGAGCCGCTGTGTAACGGCGACGATGCGCCACAGGTTGTGGTGTACAACGTTGAGGCGGCATTGCCATTGGCTGAGGAGGACGAGGACTCGGCTGCCGATGGGGATGGCGACCGGGGTGAGGGCGTGAGCCGGATTGAGCTGGTCGACCGGCTCGCAGAGGAATCGCAGCTGACCCCGGTCTATGCGTGGATGGTGGCGTTGTCCAGCGTGGTCGCGGCGGTCGGGCTGGTGCGCGGCAATATCGCGGTAATCGTCGGCGCGATGGTGATCGCGCCGTTGCTGGTGCCAAACATGACACTGGCGCTGGCGGCTACGCTGGCAGATGTGCGGCTGGGCTTGAAGGCGATTCGCACCGGAGCGATCGGGGTCATGATCGCGGTGGCATTGGGCATGCTCGCCGGGTGGGCGCTGGATGTCGATCCATCGGCGCCGGAAATTGCCGGACGAACGACCGTAGGCATGCTCGATCTGGCACTCGCTCTGGCCGCCGGGGCGGCCGGGGCACTGGCGATGACGAGCGGGGTTTCGGCGGCCTTGGTCGGCGTGATGGTAGCCGTGGCACTGTTGCCGCCGTTGATCGCCTCAGCATTGCTGGCCGGCGCCGGACATTGGCAGCCGGCGCTCGGGGCATTGTTGTTGTATGCGGCAAACGTGGCCTCGGTCAATCTGGCCGGGATCGTGGTGTTTCTTGGTCGCGGGCTGACGCCGCAGCGTTGGTGGGAAAAACGCCGCGCACAGCGCGCGGCCTGGGCCGGAATGGGCTTTTGGGTGCTTACGCTGGCCATCGTGGTCGGCGCAATCGTTGTCCACAACGGGCGCTGATGCCAGATAGTTATCAACACCATCAACGCTACCGGCCTACTATTTGCCGTGCTTCGCCAGCAAACGCATTATCGCCAGGCAGCACCTGCCGGTTGCAAATGCAACGACACAAGACACTCATAATCTGCGTCAGGGAACCTCTGAACAAGCCACATCCTGCGTCATTGCGAGCGGCCGCTCGTGCGCATCCTGCGCCCGCGGCACTTGCACATTCATGTGCGTCGCAGCGAAGCAATCCAGTGCTCTGAGATTTCTGAGATTTCTGGATTGTCCTAAAGGACTCCGATCCGCTATGGCCTGAAGGCCATGCGGAATCGTATGCCCTAAAGGACTCCGATCCGCTATGGCCTGAAGGCCATGCGGAATCGTATGCCCTAAAGGACTCCGATCCGCTATGGCCTGAAGGCCATGC
>JAUXUI010000024.1 GCA_030681035.1 Lysobacteraceae bacterium
TGCTCGCGTTGATTGCTCGAAAAACCTATCGCCATCGAGCGAACGTCTCGAAACCGCGCAACCTCGGCCACAAGCCGCACAAACCGATGACGCAAAAACAGTGCTAGCCCAGACCAGAAGGCTTAACTTGGGTGGATTGACCCTGTGGGCGACTTGTTGAAGCGTTGCGGATCCCGGTCGGCCACAGGGTGGCCTCCTACAAAGGCACCAGCCCCGATGGCAGGAATTACTCTTCCGGCGGCTGCTCGCCACTGTATGCCTTGGCCGTGGCGCCGGTGACTTTGCCTACCGTGGCACTGTCATGCACCCACAGCTCGACCTCGCGCTTGAACACCAGCTCGCCCTCGACCTTTGAACTCGCACCGATCACCACCTTGGGTACGCGCGGTTTGCCGAAGGAGAACAGGCTCCAGCTATGCGATTGATCGATCAGGATGTTTCCGCGCACCAGCGAGCCATTGCCGAGCACGATATCGCCATTGACCGTTTTGATCGCACCGGCCACCGCATGATCCAGGCGGATCGAGCCATTGACGGTTTCCAGCGTACCACCAACCGCTGCGTCGCTGGCCAGGGTGATACCGCCATTCACGGTTTCCACACCACGCGCGATCACCGCGCCCTCACCAATGCGAATACCGCCGTTCACCGCTTCCAGGCTACCGACATGCGCTTTGGCTGCAACCGTGATGCTGCCGTTGACGGTTTCCGCGCTGTCGGCGCTGACGCCCTCCTCGATCCGGATTGCGCCGTTGACGGTATCGAGCTTGCCGTAGCTTTCCCCGGCACTGGCGACGATGGCGCCGTTGACCTTGTCGATATCCTTGCCCTCGGCATACGCCGAACCAACCGCGACCAGTGACGCCATGAACAGTGCTGCAATACGTGACATGACTTTTCCCCGATGATGAGTATGCGCATTGGCGCAGCATTGCCACCGCCACGCCAGTGCATGAGTACAATCACCCATCGCCGCCTGAAACGCCTGTGCCGAAATGCCTAGCTCAACCCAGCAACGCCCGAAACCTTTCCTTCTGCTCATCCTCGATGGCTGGGGCCATCGCGAAGAAACTGCCGACAACGCCATCGCCCTGGCCGAGACGCCCAACTGGCAGCGCTTGCTGGCGCAGTGCCCGCACACGCTGATCCATACCGAAGGCCGGTTCGTCGGCCTGCCCGATGGCCAGATGGGCAATTCCGAAGTCGGCCACATGAACATCGGCGCCGGCCGGGTGGTGTATCAGGACCTCACCCGCATCGATGCCGCAATCGAGGACGGCAGCTTCTATGCCAATCCCGAACTGCGTGGCGCCTGTGGCGATGTCAACGCCAGCGGCGGCACCCTGCATGTATTCGGCCTGCTCTCGCCTGGCGGCGTACACAGCCACGAACTGCATATCTTTGCCTTGCTCGAACTGGCCCGCCGCGAGGGTGTCAAACGGGTCGCCGTCCATGCGTTTCTCGATGGCCGCGACACCCCGCCGCGTTCGGCCGGGCCGAGCATCGAGCGTTTGAACGCAGCCTGCACCGAGGCCGGCATCGCTCGTATCGCCAGTATCAGCGGCCGTTATTACGCAATGGATCGCGACCAACGCTGGGAGCGCATTGCGCTGGCCTGGAGCGCCATCGTTGACGCCAAAGCCGAACGCCACGCCAGCAGCGCCAGCGCGGCCTTGAGCGCGGCCTATGCCGCCGGCGAAAACGACGAGTTCATCAAACCCACGGTGATCGCCGATGGCGCGCCAATCGACGATGGCGATGCCGTGGTGTTCATGAACTTCCGCGCCGATCGCGCACGCCAACTCACGGCTGCTTTTGTCACGCCAGGCTTCGACGGATTTGTGCGCGCGCGAGTGCCGGCGCTGAGCCGCTTCGTCTGCCTCAGCGAATACGATGCACGGCTGCCGGCCGCAGTCGCCTTTGCCCCGGAAAACCTCGACAACACCCTGGGCGACGTGATCGCGCACGCGGGCCTGAGCCAATTGCGCATTGCCGAAACCGAAAAGTACGCGCACGTCACCTTCTTTCTGTCCGGCGGCCGTGAAGCCGCGCTGCCGGGCGAGGATCGGGTGATGATTCCCAGCCCCAAGGTCGCCACCTACGACCTGCAGCCGGAAATGAATTGCCCCGAACTGACTGCCAAACTGACCGAAGACATCCGTGCCCGGCGCCACGATCTGATCATCTGCAACATCGCCAACCCCGACATGGTCGGCCACAGCGGCATCCTGGAAGCGGCGATCCGTGCGGTGGAAGCGGTTGATGTGGCATTGGGCGAGATTCGCGCCGCCATCGAAGCGGTCGGCGGCGAAATGTTGGTTACCGCCGATCACGGCAATCTGGAAATGATGCGCGACCCGGAAACGGGTGAGCCGCACACCGCGCACACGGTCGGGCCGGTGCCACTGGTCTATGTTGGCCGCGCGGCACGCCTGCGCAGCGGCGGCGCCCTGCGCGATCTGGCACCCACGGTGTTGCGGTTGATGGGTCTGCAGCAACCGGCCGAAATGACCGGCCAACCGCTGGTTGAGTTGATCTAAGTGTGGCGTGTACTGGCACTTCTGATTCTGCTCGCATGTACTGCGAGCGCATCCGCGCAGCCAGCAGAAGCCCAACGGAAAAAGCAGGAAGCAGAAACCGCGCAGCAGCTCGATCGGCTACGCAACCAGATCCGCACCCTGAGCGCGGAGCGGCGCGCACTGGACAATGAACGCGGCAGCATGGTTGCAGCACTGCGCGCAGCGGATGACGAAGTCGCCGCGCTGAACCGTGCGCTGCGCAAATCCGAAGCGGCATTGGCCACCCAGGAAAGCGAACTGGCGCGGCTGGAAACACAACGCGCCGCGTTGAACCAGTCACTTGGCGTGCAGCGCAGCGCGTTGTCGGCACTGCTGCGTTCCAGCTATGCGCTGGGCCGGCACCAGCAACTCAAGCTGCTGCTGGCGCAGGATCATGTCGCCGATTTGTCGCGGGTGTTGGCCTATCATCGTTACGTGCAGGTCGACCGGCTCGACCGCATCCACAGCCTGATTGGCGAGTTGGACGCGCTGCGTGAACTTGGCCGGAGGGTGGACGCCACCCGCGATCTGCTCAATGCCACCCGGCTGGATCAACAGCGCCAGTTGGCGCAGTTGGAAACGCAGCGCGAGCAGCGTCGCACGCTGGTTGCCGGCCTCGACCGCCGCTACCGCGATACCAGCGACACCATCCAGAAACTGGGCAGCGACGAAAAAGCGATGCTGGCACTGCTGGCGCGCCTGCGCGATGTGCTCGCCGACGTACCACGGCAACTCGACGATGCCAAACCGCTAAGCAGCCGCCGTGGCAACCTGTCGTGGCCATTGAGTGGCACCCTGCTGAGCGGTTTTGGCGGCCGCCTGCCCGATGGCCGCACCGGCAGCGGCTGGCTGATTGCCGGCACGGCGGGCGCCGATGTGCGCGCCATCGCCCACGGCCGCGTCGCGTTTGCCGACTGGATGAGCGGTTACGGCCTGATCCTGATCATCGACCACGGCGACGGCTGGATGAGCCTGTACGCCAACAACGATGCATTGCTCAAAGACGGCGGCGACTGGGTGCGCGCAGGCGACCCGATCGCCACCGTCGGCAGTTCCGGTGGCCAGGGCCGACCGGCCCTGTATTTCGAATTGCGCAGCAACGGCAAACCGGTGGATCCACGCAACTGGTTACGCCGGCGCTGATGCGCTGTTGGCTGCCACGCAACGCAGGTTCCGTCGCTGCGCACTGGGAGCCGGCCTGCCGGCGAACAAACGGGCGAAAGAGCTTCGCGCGCAGGCGCGCTCCCACGAGCGGAGTGGCCACTGCAGGAATCTCGGCGCTGCGCTCGTGGGAGCCGGCCTGCCGGCGAACAAACGGGCGAAAGAGCTTCGCGCGCAGGCGCGCTCCCACAACAAAGCGGAGACCTGGCCCGAGAAGCTTCGCGCGCAGGCGCGCTCCCACAAAGGCAGATCACCGCTCCTGTGGAATCCCTGTGCGCGACTGCAACCGGCCAAATGCGCCATAATCAACCGATGAACTTTCGCACTGTATTTCTTTTAGGCTGCCTCGCCGCAACGCCGGCTTTGGCCCAATCCGATTCGCCGGTCGATGCACAAGTCGACGTCGCCCCCGTCGTCACGCCCGCGCCCGCGCCCGCGCCCGAGGGCACGGTGCCGCTCGCCGACATCCAGCGCTTCGTATCCGTCTACCGTGCGGTGCGCCAAGGTTATGTCGATGAATTGTCCGACAAGAAAGTGATGCAGGCCGCGTTGCGTGGTTTGATGACCGACCTCGACCCGCACAGCGCCTACCTCAACAAGGAGCAGGCGCAAGGCATGGATGAGTTTGCCAACGGCAGCTACGACGGTGTCGGCGTTGAACTGGTGCAATTGCCCGACCGCAGCCTGCGGGTAATCGCACCGATCGACGGCACACCGGCCGCACGCGCGGGCCTGCTGCCGGGGGATGTGATCATTGCCATTGACGGCAAACCGGTGGATGTCGACAACGCCGATGCCGGCAAATCGCAGTTGCGCGGCGAGCCTGGCACCAAGGTGGTATTGCGTGTGCTGCGAGAGGAACAGCCGCAACCGCTGGAACTGACCATCGAGCGCGACACCATCCGTGTCACCAGCGTACGTGTACGTTTGCTCGAACCACGCTACGGCTACGTGCGCATCAGCACTTTCCAGAGCGAAACCGGCGCCGAGTTGAGCAAAGCCATCAGCAGCATCCAGTCCGCCGACAAGCCGCTGCGCGGCCTGGTGCTTGACCTGCGCTCCAACCCTGGCGGAGTGCTTGGTGCAGCGGTAGAGGCCGCCGATGCCTTCCTCGATGAAGGGCTGATTGTGGCGACCAAGGGCCGCCTGCCGTTTTCCAATGCCCGCTTCAATGCCACCCGTGGCGATCTGCTCAACGGTGCGCCGATTGTGGTTTTGGTCGATGGCGGCAGCGCAAGCGCATCGGAAGTGCTGGCCGCCGCGTTGCGCGATCATCGCCGCGCCCTGATCATGGGCGAGCGCACCTTTGGCAAGGGCACCGTGCAAACCGTATTGCCGCTCGATAATGGCGATGCCATCAAACTCACCACCGCGCGCTACTACACGCCCAGCGGCGGCTCGATCCAGGCACGCGGCATTCGCCCGGATGTCATCGTTAAAACCGCGCATTTTGATGATGACGATAACGAAATACTGCCACGCGAAGCAGACCTGCCCGGACACCTGAAAGCGGGTGGTGCGAGCAGCGATGGCGGCGATGGCGAACCTGCATTGCCTGTGGACGTAACCGACTACGCCATCCACGAAGCGTTGGTCATGCTCAAGGGGCTGAGTGTGTTTGGCGACAAATCCCCGGCGCCAACACCGGCGGCTCCCGATAGCGACGCGGATGATGCCAGCGCCGCAGTGGCCAAGCCTGCCCGCTAAGGCGCTCGTTTGCAGGATGGTACCCGTGAGCAGCGGTTTTGCCCCAATGCTGTTCAGTTTGCCGTCAAGCGCTTCCATTTCGTCATTTCAGCGAAAGCTGGAATCCATTGAGCGTCTGATTGTCAACGAAAGATCAACATGGACCTCAGCTTGCGCTGGGGTGACGACCCGTTGATTTGTCGTCCATACGAACAGTATCGGGTTCAGCCCTTTAACCGCAGACGCTGCGCCCCGATAATGTCCTCATGAACGACCCCAAAGGATTCCAGTTTCCCGGCCGCTTCGAGCTCAGCGCGATGGGCGCTGCCGATGCCGGTCTGGAGCAGGCGCTACCCGAACTGATCGCGGCCCTCGGCCTGAACGTGGACCGCGACAGCCTGCGCGTGCGTGCCTCCAGCGCCGGCCGCTATGTGTCGGTGAGCATCCATTTTGAAGCACCAAGCCGCGCCGATTACGACGCCGCACACAGTGCCCTGCGCGCCCATCCCGGAGTGAAATGGACGCTGTGAATCCGACCACCCGACGCTGGCTGGTGCGCGACCTCGGCCGCCAGCCATACGAGCCGATCTGGCGCGCCATGCAGGCCTTCACCGACGCCCGCGACGAACACACACCCGACGAACTGTGGCTGGTCGAACACGAGCCGGTGTTCACCCTCGGCCAGGCCGGCAAATGGGAACACGTGTTGCTGCCCGGCGACATCCCGGTGGTTGCGGTCGATCGCGGCGGCCAAGTCACCTACCACGGCCCCGGCCAGATCGTCGCCTACCCGCTGATCGACCTGCGCCGCGCCAAAATCGGCGTGCGCGAACTGGTCGATCGCATCGAACAGTCGATCATCGACGTGCTCGCCGAATGGAACATCATCGGCGAACGCCGCTGCGGCGCGCCTGGTGTGTATGTCGCCGATGCCAAGGTCGCCGCGCTCGGCCTGCGCGTGCGCCGCGGGTGCAGCTTTCATGGTCTCGCCTTCAACATCGCGATGGACCTCGAACCCTTCCACCGCATCAACCCCTGCGGCTTTGCGGGCTTGCAGGTGACCTCGATGACCGACCTCGGCGGCCCGTCGAGCCTGGCAGCGGTCAAGCCCGAGTTGGTGGCGGCGTTGTCGCGCAACCTGCGTCTGCACGCCGAGTACGCCGCGGCATAGTTGTCCTGCCTTGGAGACGCCTTGTGTATTGCGCATCATTCATTTGGGAGCCCGGCAGCTACGATGCCGAGTTCCACCAGCTCAACGCATCGATCGATCAATTCGCACGCAGCCTTCCCGGCTACCTTGGCGTCGAGTCATGGCAAGCAACCGACGCCACGCGCCGTTGCGTCAACTACTACTGGGCCGACCTGGAAACGCTCAAGCAGTTCTCGGCCCACCCCACGCACCTGCAAGCCAAGCAGAACTACGCGCGCTGGTACAACGGCTATCACATCGTCATTTCCGAAGTCATCCGCTCGTACGGCGATGGCAATGTGTCGCACATCACGCCGAACAACCGTGATTCCGGCGCCGCCTGATTCAGGCACCCATCACCGCCACCGCGCCTGCGCCTTGCACATCGTAACCCAGCGGGTTACAGTCGTGCATGATCAAGACGTTCGCGCACAAGGGATTGCAGCGCTTCTTTGTCTCCGGCAGTACGGCTGGGATTCAGGCCATCCATGCGGCCCGGTTGCGCCTGATCCTGGCGCTGCTTGATCAGGCCACACTCGCACACGACATGGATGCGCCGGGCCTGCGGCTGCATGCGCTCAAGGGCAAACTCAAGGGCCAATGGGCGGTGACCGTGCAAGCCAATTGGCGGGTCACATTTCGCTTCGAAGACGGCGATGCCCATGTCGTCGATTATCAGGATTATCACTGAAGGAGCACCGCCATGCGCATGCACAACCCACCCCACCCCGGCGAGCTCCTGCGCGAGCTATGGCTCACACCCCTAGGGCTGTCGATCACTGCCGCTGCCGAACAGTTGGGGGTGTCGCGCAAAACGCTGTCCGAGATCGTCAACGGGCGTTCGGCGGTGACGGCCGAGATGGCGCTTCGGCTGGAATTGGCGTTCGGCAAGAGCGCGCAGAGCTGGTTGGGCCATCAGGGCGCCTACGATCTGTGGCAGTTGCAGCCGCATGCGGCGACATTGGGTGTGCGTCGCGTGCAGGCCGCGTGATGCACACGCATCGCGGGTAATTGGCCACGCGCCTTTGTAGTCGTACTTTCGGGCTTGCGAGTCAGTCTTGTCGCGCGTGTCGCTACACGCTACACTCTGGCCATGATAGTCGGCTTCCGCCACAAAGGGCTCGAAGTGCTGTACATGACCGGTTCCGCGCGCGGGGTGCAAGCGGCGCACGCCCCAAAGCTGAGTCGCATTCTGGCTGCACTTGATGCCACGATATCGCCGACGGAATTGAACCAACCCAGCTACAAGCTGCATCCACTCAAAGGTGTGTTTAAAGGCCACTGGAGCATCTGGGTGAATGGCAACTGGCGCGTCACGTTTCGGTTCATCGGAGCCAATGTGGAACTGGTCGATTATCAGGACTACCACTGAGAAGGGTCATAACCATGATGAAAAATCATCCGCACCCCGGTGAGCTGTTGCGCGAAGACGTGCTGCTACCACTCGGAATCGAGGTGACCGACGCCGCCCAGCGGCTCGGGATGTCGCGCACCACCTTGTCGCGTGTTATCAACGGTCGCGCGGGAATCAGCCCGGATCTGGCGATACGGCTGGAGCGCGCAGGGGTGAGCACTGCCCGGTTCTGGATGGTGTTGCAAGCCAATTATGAGCTGGCGCAGGCTGAGCAGCGCAAACAACCGCCGGTGAAGCCTCTGCAGGCGGCGTAATGGGCAACCAGCAGCTACTCTCTTGTTGCCACCAATCCCCGACAACGATGCGTTGCGTGCCATTGCCGAATTGCCGCCCAACGTTTTTCATAATCCAGTGGAGACACCAATGTCGTTGCTCGAAAAAATCGTGTCTGGAATCCACGGCGCCCGGGATGCGGTGAGGTCTGATCGCTTCAAGTCCGGCGAGCACGTCATCAAGTGCGTGCAATGCGGCAATCAAAGTTTCGAGCGCGCTTCCGCACAGCTCAATACCGCCATGCTCTCGTTCCTGGACCTGGATTGGGCGAACCGGAGCGCCTACATTCTGTCGTGCAAGAAATGCAGCCATGTCATGTGGTTCTTGATCGAACCCGAAAAGATCTAGCCCAACGCTGCGCTGTGGCCGCACCACGTTGTAACCGTTAAACTGGAACGCCTTCGCCAGCCCGGCCAGCAATTCTTGGCCGACTGACCGCGCTGGCAGCCGCCCCATCCGCGCCGCGCGCGCCTATTGAGCCCACCATGTCCGAGATTTCCAGCAGCAAGTCGATTCCGCTACAGGTTCTGGGCGATGGCCCGGCCACGCTCGAACCGGGGCGCAAGCAACTGGGCGGCGACAAGATCGCGCGCAGCCCGGTGCAGTTCGATGCCAACGCGCCGGTGCTGCGCAAGCCAAGCTGGATCCGGGTGCGGTTGCCGTCGGGCAATGCGGTACAAACGCTGAAAGCCAAACTGCGCGAGAACCGGCTGGTGACAGTGTGCGAGGAAGCCAGTTGCCCGAACATCCACGAGTGCTTCTCGCATGGCACCGCCACCTTCATGATCCTCGGCGAGGTCTGCACCCGCCGTTGCAGTTTTTGCGATGTCGCGCATGGTCGGCCCAAGCCGCCCGATGCCAACGAGCCGGCGGCGTTGGCGCGCACCATTGCCGACATGGGCCTGCGCTACGTGGTGATCACCTCGGTCGACCGTGATGACCTGCGCGATGGCGGGGCGCAACACTTTACCGACTGCATCCGCGAAATACGGGCGCTGTCGCCAATGCTGAAGATCGAAATCCTGACCCCGGATTTTCGCGGCAAGGGGCGCATGGAGCGGGCACTGGAAATCCTCGCCACCGCGCCGCCGGACGTGTTCAACCACAATCTGGAAACGGTACCCAACCTGTACCCGAATGTGCGTCCCGGCGCCGATTACCAGTGGTCGCTGACGTTGCTGGCGCAATTCAAGGCACAGCACCCCGACATCCCGACCAAGAGCGGCATCATGCTTGGCTTGGGCGAAACCCAGGAACAGGTGGAACAAACCCTGCGTGATCTGCGTGCGCATAAAGTCGATATGATCACCATCGGCCAGTACCTGCAGCCCACGCCGCACCACCACCCGGTAATCCGCTACTGGACCCCAGACGAGTTCAAGGCACTGGAAACGTTCGGCAATGCGCTGGGCTTCACACATGTCGCTTCCGGGCCAATGGTGCGCAGCTCCTACCATGCCGACCGGATGGCGGCGCAGGCCGGGTTCACAGAGGATTAACCGCACGCGCGGCACTGTGCCATCAGCAGCCGGATTTGCGGCATAGTGGCAACCAGCCGGCGAACTTGCGTTGCCGGCACGAGTCACAGCACATGACGGTCGCAACCTTTGGCA
Organism: Lysobacteraceae bacterium; assembly: GCA_030681035.1. Taxonomy (GTDB): domain Bacteria; phylum Pseudomonadota; class Gammaproteobacteria; order Xanthomonadales; family Xanthomonadaceae. The sequence goes on from JAUXUI010000024.1 coordinate 9,895, forward strand.
CGCGCCAGACGCGATCAATCAGGCACACTGTCAATACTGCGAACCCGGCCCCGGGACGAGGAAAGAGCATGTTCAAACGCATTCGCAATTTTGCCGTTATCGCCCTGCTGGCCCTGGTGACAGCGGCGCCGGCAACCGTTTTCGCCAAAGCTTCCGCCAGCGAACCGGTGGTGCGCGCGCCAACCCGCGATCAAGCACTTGCCGCGCAACGCGTTTATGGCCTGCTCAGCGACAGCCGCTATCACTACAAGCCGCGCCCGCTCGATGACGCGTTGTCCTCGCAGATTTTCGATGATTACCTCAAATCGCTCGACAGCCAGAAGCTGTTCTTCACCCAGAGCGATATCGATGCGTTCACTGCGTACCGCACCACCCTCGATGACGCCATCCGCAATGGTGAACTGCAACCGGCATTCGACATGTTCAACGTCTACATCCAGCGCGTTGGTCAGCGTGTGGCCTTTGCGCGCAGCCTGCTCAAGCAAGAGTTCGACTTCACCCTCGATGAAAGCTACCGGTTCGACCGCGAAGACGCTGCGTGGGCCAAGGATGACGCCGAACTGGAAACGATCTGGCGCAAATACGTGAAAAACGATGCGTTGCGCCTGCAATTGGCCAACAAGAAACCGTCCGCCATCGCCAGCACGCTGGACAAGCGTTACGCCAATCTCAGTGAGCGTGTTGAGCAGATCAAGAGCGAAGATGTGTTCCAGACCTTTCTGGACACCTATGCCAGCGCCATCGAGCCGCACACCAATTACATGACACCGCGAACCACCGAAAACTTCAATATCGCGATGCGCTTGTCGCTGGAAGGCATCGGCGCGGTGCTGCAACGCCAGGATGATTACGTGGTGATCCGCTCGGTAGTACCGGGCGGCCCGGCCGGGTTGTCGGGCAAACTCAGCCCCGGTGACCGCATCGCGGCCGTTGGCCAGGGCAAATCCGGGCCGATGGTGGATGTGGTGGGCTGGCGCATCGACGATGTGGTCGATCTGATCCGTGGCCCCAAGGACAGCGAAGTGCGGCTCGATTTCGTGCCCGCAACTGCCAGTGAGGACGGCGAGCACCAGCAAATCACCCTGATCCGGCAGAAGGTGAAGCTGGAAGAGCAAACCGCCAAGCGCTCGATCATCGATATTGACGATGCCCATGGCAAACGCCGCATCGGCGTCATCACCCTGCCCACGTTCTATCTTGATTTTGAGGCACGCCGCCGCGACGAAGCCGACTACACTTCGGCCACCCGTGATGTGGCGCGTTTGCTGGGCGAACTCAAGCAGGAAAAAGTGGATGGCGTGGTGATCGACCTGCGCAACAATGGCGGTGGCTCGCTCACCGAAGCGATCGAGCTGACCGGCCTGTTCATCGACACCGGCCCAGTGGTGCAGGTGCGTGAAGCAGCGGGCCGGGTGAGCGTGGAAGCCGACAATGATTCCGGCGTTGCCTGGAGCGGCCCGCTGGCGGTGTTGGTCAACCGCGCATCGGCATCGGCATCGGAAATTTTCGCTGCCGCCATTCAGGATTACGGCCGCGGCCTGATCATCGGCGAACCGACATTCGGCAAAGGCACGGTGCAGAATCTGGTTGATCTGGATCGTTGGCCGCCCAGTGAAAAGCCGCGCTTTGGCCAGGTGAAACTCACCGTGGCGCAGTTTTTCCGCATCGATGGCGGCACCACCCAGCTCAAGGGCGTGGTACCGGACATTGCGTTTCCGGTCAGCCTGGATGCCACCGAATACGGCGAGAGCACCTATGAAAACGCACTGCCGTGGACCCATATCGCGCCGGCCGCACACAATCTGCTCGGCAATTTTTCGCCACTGATGAGTCAGCTCAGCACCCGCCACAAAGAGCGTGCCAACACCGATCTCGAGTTTGCCTGGTGGAGCAAGGATGTTGCCGATTACCGCAAGCAACGCGAGCGCAAGGAAATATCGTTGAACATCGCCGAGCGCCGCGCCGAGCGCGATGAACTGGAAGCCAAGCGCAAGCAGCGTGAAACCGAGCGCAAGGAGGCCGGTCTGGATACGCCATCGCTGGCCAAGGCCGATGATGGCTTGCAAGCCGATGAACGCGATATCGCCACCCAGGTTGCCGAAGAAAAAGCGCGCGAAGAGCGTCCCGATGCCTTGGTGAAGGAAAGCGCGGCCATTCTGGCCGATGCCATCAACCTGCTCAACACCGACAGCACGCTCGCCGCCGCCGTGCATCCGACGATTACGCCTGGGCTCTGGGCTGACTGAGCGAACCGAGCACCCCATGCCAAGCCGCTATCACCTACGCCTGTCCGACCCGGCCAAAGCCCGTGGCAGTGAGCCCGGCCTGTCTTTTCGCGCGGTCAGCGCTGAAGGCTTCGCCGAGGAACTTGAAATCGCATTGCGCGAAGACGGTCTGTTCAATCGCTGGAAAGCGGCACAATCCGACCCGGATGCGGTTGATCCGGGGCTCGGCGTAACCGATTCCAATGCCGTCGTCAGCGCCGCGCAACACGATTTGTCGATTGATCTTGTTGCCATCACCGACGTGCCCGGCGCAGTGCTGCGCCATCGCTTGCGGCTGCTCGCTGGCCACGGCTGGGCGCTGCACGATGTGACTGCTGCCTGACAAGCATCGGGTCGCCCACAGGGTGGGCTCCTACAAAAAAAACGTACGCGACTGTAGGAGCTCACCCTGTGAGCGACCTGCCGGCAGGCATGCCGAGCGCGCCGCGCAGCGGCGAAGCCAACCACCTCAACCGGTGTTCTGGATACCGGCGGCAATGCCGTTGACCGTTGCCACCAGCGCGTGAAACAGCGCATCTTCGGGCCGGCCGGCGGCACGCCAGCGTGCCAGTAAATCGACCTGCAACAGGCTGATCGGATCAACGTAGGGGTTGCACAGGCGAATGCTCTGCGCCAACCGGCGATCACTCTGCAGCAGGTAGTCCTGGCCCTTGATCGCCAGCACCGCGCCGACACATCGCTGAAACTCGGCGGCAATGCGCGGAAAGAACTGCGCATGCGCGGCGCCAGCGAGCCGTGAATAATGCTCGAAGAGACGTAGGATGGGTAGAGCGCAGCGAAACCCATCAACGGGGGCGCTCGGGTGACGATGGGTTTCGCTGCGCTCTACCCATCCTACGGCCTTGGTCGCCCACAAGGTGCTCACAAAAAAACCGGGGCATGCACGTGTAGGAGCCAGTGCGCGACCGAGCGAAGCAGCCTCAGCCGGTGTTCTGGATACCGGCGGCAATGCCGTTGACGGTTGCCACCAGCGCATGGAACAACGCATCTTCGGGCCGCTCGGCGGCACGCCAGCGCGCCAGCAGGTCAACCTGCAACAGGCTGATCGGATCGACGTAGGGATTGCGCAGACGAATGCTCTGCGCCAACCGGCGATCACCTTGCAACAAGTATTCCTGGCTCTTGATCGCCAGCACCGCGCTGACACAACGCTGAAACTCGGCAGCAATGCGCGGAAAGAACTGCGCATGCGCGGCGCCAGCGAGCCGCGAATAATGCTCGAAGATCGCCAGATCCGACTTCGCCAGCACCATTTCCAGATCGTCGATCAAGGTGGCGAAAAACGGCCAGTCGCGCACCATCTCGGCAACGGCATCGCGGCCAAAATCGGTGACTGCGGTGTCGAGCGCGGTGCCGAGGCCGTACCACGCGGTCAGGCCGGCGCGGTTCTGGCTCCAGGCAAACACCCACGGTATCGCGCGCAGGCGTTCGATGCCGCCACTGCCACCGCGCCGCGATGGCCGTGAACCGATGCGCAGCCGCTCGATCACATCGATCGGCGTGGCAGCGCGGAAGTAATCGCCGAAACCGGGGTCTTCGTGTACCAGCGCGCGGTAATGCTGCCGCGATTGCTGCGCCAATGCGCCCACCCGCTCACGCCACAGGTCTTCGCGCCCATCGGCCGGACGCGGGCGCAAGGTGGCGCGCAATACCGCACCGGCGGCCTGTTCCAGATGGCGCTCGGCCAATGCCCGCACGCCGTATTTTCGATGGATAACCTCGCCCTGTTCGGTGACGCGCAAAAAGCCGTTGACCGAACCACGCGGCGCAGCGATCACCGCACGCTCGGTCTTGCCGCCGCCACGACTGGCCGAGCCACCACGGCCGTGGAAGAAGGCGATGGCAATGCCGCTTTCTTGCGCCAGCGCAGTGAGTGCTACCTGGGTACGCTGCAAAGCCCAGCGCGAGGCCAGCAAACCGCCATCCTTGGCGCTGTCGGAATAGCCGAGCATCACCATTTGCCGGTCGCCGCGCTGGGTCAAATGGGTTCGATACACCGGGTCGGCAAACAGTGAACGCAGCGTTGCCTCGGCCGCCTGCAGGTCGGCAACGGTTTCAAATAGCGGCGCAACATCGATCGGGATCGCATTGCCGTCCTCGACACAGCCCGCCACCCGCGCCAGCGCCAACACCGCCAGGGCATCGGCGGCGCTGCGGCTCATGCTGACGATATACGGGCCGATTGCCTGCGCGCCATAGCGTTTTCGCGCCTGTGCCAGCGCCGCAAACACCGCCAGCACCGGCGCGGCCACGTCGGCATCGGGCTGTACTGGCGATTGCCCGGCAATCAGGCCATGCAGTGTCGGTGCGCGCTCCGCGGGCTCGCGCTCGGCATAACCCGGCTGCTGCAACAAGGCTGCCAGCGCGGCGTCGTGGATCGCCGAATCCTGGCGCAGATCGAGCGTGGCCAGATGGAAGCCAAAGCATTGCAGGCGACGGATCAGACGCTCCAGCGCGAACTGGCCGGCGTGGCCGCCGCGATGTGTCGCCAGGCTGGCATCGATGCAGGCCAGATCGGCAGCAAACTGCTGATGGCTTTGGTAGCCCGCATCGCTGCCACGCGCGGTGGCGCTGAGGCGTGCTGCGATCAGCTCAAGCAATTCGCGATACGGCATGTCGGCTTCGCGCGCCGGTTTGCGTGCCGCCACCTTCGGCAACAATTGCCGATAGGCGGTGAGCAAATCCAGCACGCCCTGATCCACCGCCACACGTGACAACGATTGGGTGAGCACGGTGCGCAGCGACAGCACGTCGCGCCGGTAGCACTGCAACACCGCCGCACGCTGCGCTTGTAGCGTATCGAGCATGGTATCGGCGCCAACATTGGGATTGCCGTCCATGTCGCCGCCCACCCAGGTGGCGAATCGCAGTACCGGCGGCAATGCCGGGCACTGGCCATAGGCGGCGGTGACGGCCTCGGCCAGCGCTTCGTGAAAGCCCGGCACCACCCGGTACAGCACTTCGGTGAGGTAATAGCCAACATGCTCCATCTCATCACGCACGCTCGGCTTTACCATTGGCATGTCGCTGGTCTGCCAGGCTGAAGTCAACGCCACCCGAATCCGCTCGTGGCCCTTGCGCTGTTCTGCCGGGGTCAGGGTATGGTCGATGTCATCGACCAGCCGCCGCACCACCTCGCGCTCCTTGTGCAACAGCACCCGGCGCACCGCTTCGGTGGGATGCGCGGTAAACACCGGCTGCACGCACAAATGCGCCAGCGCGCTTTCAACCTCGGCATAGCCCACACCGGCATCGCGAAGCTCGCGCAACACCGCCTCCAGGCTACCCGGTTGCGCGGCCGCCCCGGCTTTCTGGTATTCGCGGCGGCGCCGGATGCGATGCACACGTTCGGCCAGGTTCACCGCCTGAAACCACAGCGAAAACGCGCGCACCAGTTGCTCCGCCGCTTCGAGGTCAAGCCCTTGCAGTGTCTGCGCCAGTTCGGTGGCTGGCTGCCCGGCCTCGCGGCGGCCGATGGCGGCAACGCGCACGCGCTCGACCTTGTCGAGAAAGGCTTCGCCTTCCTGTTCGGCCAGAATGTCGCCAACCAATGCACCCAGTTTGCGTACATCTTCGCGCAATGCCTGGTCGGTTGCGGGCAAATCCGTTGCGCGCAGCAAGGGATGTTCAACGGGGATATGGATTGGGGTCATCGCTAAAGCCTACACGTCCGCAGCGATTGAGCAATGCCAAACATACGTATGGAGCGCTGTCACGGCACTTTCCACAGCTTGGCGCTCGACTTCGGCTAAGCTGCACCACTGCATCGCCAACACGAGTTCCACATATGCCCCAGCTTTTCGCCCGCCGCCCCATTGCCGCCCCCAACAGCCAAGGCTTCAGCCGCCAGATCGGTGGCCTGGGACTGATCGCCCTCGGCGTCGGCGGCATCATCGGCACCGGCATCTTTGTGCTCACCGGCACCGCAGCCGCCTTGCATGCAGGGCCAGCGGTGGCGCTGAGTTTTGTCATCGCAGCGTTTGCCTGCGCGCTGGCGGCCATGTGCTATGCCGAGCTGGCGACGGTGATTCCGGTATCGGGCAGCGCCTACAGCTACACCTACGCCACCCTCGGCGAGTTGCCAGCCTGGTTTGTGGCCTGGAACCTGATTCTGGAATACCTGCTCGGTGCCAGCCTGGTTGCGGTTGGCTGGTCGGGCTATCTGGTCAGCGCGCTGGCGGATGTCAGCGTGGTGATAGCGCCAGCATTTACCCAGGCACCGCTGGCGCATACCGCGTCCGGTTGGCAAAGCAGCGGTGCGCTGTTCAACTTGCCGGCAATGGCGGTGATCGCAGTAATGGGCGCGCTCGCCTATACCGGCCTGCGCAACAGCGCACGCGCCAATGCGGTGTTTTTGTTGATCAAACTGTTGGTGATTCTGGGCTTCATCATTTTTGGCATCTGGCATGTCGATGCCACACGCTGGCTGCCGTTCATCCCGGAAAATACCGGCATTGCCGGGCAGTACGGCTGGACCGGCGTGATGCAGGGCGCTGCGATGGTGTTTTTCACCTATCTGGGCTTTGATGCATTGGCAACGATGGCGCAAGAAGTGAAGCAGCCACAGCGCAATGTGCCGATCGGTATTTTTGGCGCGCTGGCGGTTTGCACCGTGCTTTACATTGCGGTGGCGATGGTGGTGACGGGCCTGGTCGATTACCGCGATCTGAATGTCGATGCACCGGTGGCGCTGGCACTGGATCGTACCGCCGAGCTGCTGTGGCTGGCGCCGTGGCTCAAATGGGGCGCCATCGCCGGCATGACATCGGTGCTGCTGGTGATCCTCACCGCCCTGCCGCGCATCTTCCACGCGGTTGCCAGTGATGGCCTGTTGCCCACACGTTTGGCGCGCTTGCATCCGCGTTTTGCCACGCCCGCGATTTTGATCGTAATCTGCACCGGCACCGCGATGCTAATGGCCGGCCTGCTGCCGCTGCATGTGCTGGGCGAGCTGATTTCGCTGGGCACCTTGGCCGCGTTCAGCGTGGTGTGCGCGGCGGTGCCGGTGCTGCGCCGTACCCGGCCTGACCTCAAGCGCGCGTTCCGCGTGCCGTTCGCCGATTTCACCGCCAGCCTTGGTGTGCTCGCCTGCCTGTACCTGATGTCGTCGGTGAGCACCGCCGGCTGGGTGCGTTTTGGCGCATGGACCGTCATCGGCGTTGCACTGTACGCACTGTACGGCTATCACCGCTCACCGCTGCGGCGCGGTGAGGTGCATTGATCCGGTGAGCAGCGAATTGAAGCGGGGGTGCCGGTGAGCAAGCCAAGCCTGCATTCGACGCAACGGCACTGGCGTTGCGCACGCTTGCTGCTTGCCCTGCCCGTGCTGCTGACGGCGTGCCAGACGCCAGCGCCGCGCACGCTTGATCGCACCACACCCGAGGCCGTGGCTGCACCGAGCGACGAAGTGCTACGCGCCGAGTACGCCAGCCTTGCCCGCCACGGCGGCCAGACGTACGTCATCGATGCCGCGCGCTCGCGGTTGCTGATCTACGCTTATCGCGGCGGTGCCGCGGCCAGGCTCGGACACAACCACGTGCTGCGCGCCACGCAGATCGATGGCTTTGTACATGTGCCTGCCAGCGCCGCAGTTGCCGGGGCACGCTTCGATTTGAGCGTGCCGCTGCAGCGGCTGCTGATCGATGAGCCGGAACTGCGCGCCACCACCGGCGAAGCGTTTGCTGGCGAACGCTCGGCAGCCGACATCGCCGGCACGCAGCACAACATGCTCGGGCCGGACAATCTGGATGCCGCGCGATTCCCGGATGTGCGCGTGCATTCAACCGCCGTTTCCGGCGACTGGCCGGCGCTGGTTGCCGATATCGGAATCACCCTGCACGGCGTCAGCCGCGCGATGACAGTGCCGCTACTGGTGCACCGCGATGGCAGTGAATTGCGCGTCACCGGTACACTCGCGCTGCGCCAGAGTGACTTCGGCATCACCCCGTATTCGGCACTGCTGGGCCTGCTGGCGGTGCAGGATGCCGTGACGATCCGCTTCGAATTGATTGCCCGCGAACAGCGCTAGCATTGCCTACGCCGTACCGATTGATGCCGCCGAGATTCGCTGTGTTACACGCCTTCGGATACTGAACGCCCGGCGCTGCCGGGTGCGATATCTACAGTGTCAACCGACTCGTCCAACTCCGCAAACACATGATGAAACAGGACGCAGCATTTGAGCCCGTGAAACAGGGCAACAAGTGCGTCGCGTTCGGCAGTAACGGCGGCATCTCCATACTTCTGCGCCATTTGGTTCAGCGTTGCAGCCAAGCCGTGCCCCCTGAGCATGACATCCAGCATGTCCAGCGCGGTGGCATTGAAATCCAGACCGAGCAGGTTGCCAAAGCGTTCGGTATTGCCGGTCATCTCAGCCACCCAGGCCAGCACTTTCGCAGCCGGATCGCTGCACTGAAACTCTCTGCGCACCAGGCTCAGCAGTTCCTCGCGATCAAATACATTGAGCAGCATCGCGAGCAGGAAGCGATGATCCGGATCGTGCAACTTGCGCCGAAGTTCGACAATGCTGCGACTGACCAGGTCGTTGTGGACGGCCTGAAACAGCAACTCGCGCTGTGCCGGCGGCAGCGCCACACACAGATCGCATAGACGCTGCGCTTCGACGAGGTCGGCGCTGATCAGTGTTTGCTCACCAATCAGCGTATACGCCAGAAACAGGTCGGCATCGCCAAGCACGCGCAGCAAATACCGTTCATGATCTTCCGCATTCAACACGCGCAGCATGCGCAGGGTTTGCAGTTTGCGCAGCGTTGCGGCGTGCCGCTGGAACGGATCGACGGCCAGCCCCGGCCAGCGGTAATCGTATTGCAACTCGGTATTGGGGTCGTCGGTAATGGTGCGAACGACAATGGTCAGCGAGGGCCGGATCAGATGAAAAAGAGCGTGGATCAACGCGTCGCCGCGCGCGATCACGCGGGTGTCGCCGGGCCGCAGCACCTCGATATCCCTTAGTCGTAGTTGCCCGGCAATGGCGCGCTGTTTCAGCGATGCTTGCTGCCACGGCTCGAAGCGATAACGGCTGTGGATGCTGGAGCCCGCCAGCACATGAAAGGCACCGCAGAAGCCATGCTGATGAATGCTGGTGGTGCCATCGAGCCAGGTCAGTGCAGAGATATCGAAGTGTTCTCCGCGATAAAGCGACAGCGGCGGCTCGGCGAACTTGCCATCCAGGTCGTGCTGCCGGCAGAGCTGCTCTGCGCTCAACACATAGTCGATCAGATCGGCATGCGTGATGTGCGCGGAAGGATTGAACGCTTGCAGTTGCGCAGCGGCGACCGATTCGAGCCGCGCGTACACCTCGGCCCGTTCCGAGCCGACTGCCGAGGCGATGGCTTCGCCCAGCGACTTGAAAAAGCTTTCGACGCGGTGCGGCGGCGCGGTTGCCGTTCGCTGCGCGGCCAGTTGATCCAGCACGATGGCCATGGGCATCTACCTTGCAACGGCAATACAGGCAACGGCGCGTTGCCGGGCGCCTGCGGCAACCGCCGGCACGATGCAGTTCACTGCATCACCCCGTGGTAATCGTCATCAACGAAATGAAACAGGATCGAGGTCGAGCGATGCCCGCCGGGCAACACATCCCGGCTATGTTTCAGCTCGCGCCCCTTGAAGATCAGCGCTTCGCCCAGGCACTGGTGGACGGCATGCAAGCGGCCATCGCGGCCACGGATTTTCAAGGCCCATGGTGAGCGATGATCCTGATCCAGCGGCGCATAGTCGACCAACAGGGTGATGGTGTATTCGCAGGGCGGGCGGTCGGTATGCCAAGACAGATCGCCGCCTTGGTCATAGACCGACACGAACGAATACGAGGGTTTGGTGCGCCGACCAGCCAATTGCGCGACCCGCTCATTCAACTGCTGGTGCCAGAAGTTGGCAACCGGATGATTGTGCGCCATGAAGCGACGTGTGCCGCCGCCGTCATCCCGCGCCAGATAGCCCTCGGCGGCGAGCTCGCGGAAGTATTGGCCAAGCGCCTGCACGTGTACTGCCGGCAGCAGGTCTTGCAGTGTCGTAAAGCCATCACGGGTGAACTGCTCGTGCGTTGCTGCGTTGTCCAATGGTAGCGCCGGCTCGCGGCTTGTTGCCGGCCGCACGCAGCCAATTTCGGAAACCCTGATCGATGGCTTGATTACCGGTGCCCAGATGCTGCCGTGGTGGTGCGGGACGAAGTGCAGTTCCTGCTCCTGCCAGTCGTCGGGCAGGTGTAGCAGGATCGCGCGCGCCGAGTCGGTGGACAATGCCTCGACTTCGCTTTGGCAACGGGCTTGTGCCGCCGCTGAGGCTTCGAGTGTGGCCAATGGGTAGCTGACCGCTCGGGGCAACGCGTCACGGGGCGCAAACAGACCAATGCGCAGCAGCTCATCCGCGCCTTGTGCAGAAAGTGGCGCATCGCTGCGTCCATCTACCAAGGTCGAGCACAAAAAGGCATGCGCGGCCGGAAAGTTGCTGGCCTGGACCAGCACCATCGAGAGCGCCGCAGCCTTGACCGGAGCCCGCACCAAAAACGCGGGCGACGCGTCCTCGCCTTGCACAGCGATACTGGCGCCGGGGTTCAGCGCCAGTTCGATTCCCGCCCGTTGCATGGATCAATCTTCGGCGCGGACTTCCTGTTGCGGTCGCGGCGAGGGATTGGGCATCCCCGGTGCAAACTGCATGCTGTTCTCACCTTTCGTCGTAAGGTTCTGCAGTTGCTCGACCAGGCCCGCCGGAACCGAAACCGCATTTTCGCCATTACCATTGTTATGCATCGGACTCTCCCCGTGAGTTGTGTGACAGACTGCAGCGACAACTGCATTCCGGCCAAGCCTACGCTCACCCCTTGTTGCAGGTCAACGTGCAAGTAACTATGGTGCGAGGAATGCCTAGAACCGATCCGAACCGACCCGAGTGACGATGCTCCGAGTGTTCTTCGCCATTTTTGGCCTCTGGTTCTGTGCGCTCGCTGGCGCAGCGGAAGTGGGTGTGCTGCCGACAAAAACCTGGGATGTACGCCAGTTGCAGGCGGACCAAACCCATCCGGACCCGCCGTTCTATTCCTTGGCCCAGACGAAGGAAGGCTTGATCTACGCAGGCGACCGTTACGGGCTGCTGGAGTTCGACAGCCGACAATGGCGGCGCCTGCCACTGAATAGCCCCGGTGCCATCACCGTACTGGGTGCGCCGCGTAGCGGTGGCCTGGTCGTCGGCGGCCCCGAGTTCCTGATGTTCTTTGCGCAGATGACGATGCCGCTGCAGGGGCAAGACCTTGGCCGCGAGCTTGCCGAGGGCTTGCATGGCAGCGGCGATTTTTGGGAGTTTGCCGAAGACCACGAACAATGGTGTGTGCGCTCCACTGCCCTGCTGGTGTGCGCTGCCGATGGCAAGTTTCGTGGCTTTCGCAGCAAGACTGGCTTCGGCCGGCTGTTTCAAGGTTCGGATGCGATCTACGTCAAGGAAATGCATGTCGGGCTCAGCCGCGTCACCGGTGACGGCCCGAAACTGATTGTTGGCGGTGATGTGTTTGCGGATATCTCGGTTAGCACCTTGGTCGAGTCGGCCGATGGGCGCATCACCGCAGTGACCGGGGAGCCGGCGGTATGGGAATGGCGCCGGGGCAATCCTCCGATTCGCAACCCGGCGGCAACGCTGGATGGTATCGAGCTTCCCATTGGCATCGGTCTACAGCTCCTGTCGGGGCGATTGGTCCTGCCCGAGGAGACTGGCGGCGTGGCGATTGTCGATACGGATGGCGTGCTGCACGATCGCATCGAGCCTGACGACTTGGGCGTGGCGCCCGGGGCGCAGGCGATGATGTTTGATCGCGAAGGCGGGCTCTGGGTTGCCTGGCGCAGTGCCCTTTCACGGATCGAATACCCCTCGCGCATTTCACTATTCACCATGCCCGACGCGGTCTATGGCGAAACGCTGAACTTTGCCCGAACCCGGCTTGGGGTTACCACCTGGCGCGGCCCGAACCTGTTTGTGCTGACGCCCAACGCGCAATCCGCGCGATGGGCATTGCAGCAACAGGCGAGCCGCACACCGGTGATTCTGAATCTGGCTAGCGTTCACGGCGATGACTATGCAGCCACTGTGCAGGGCCTGTGGCCGCTGGACGGCGGTAGCCCGGCATTGCCCACCGAGCATGTTTTCGAGATTGCCGCGGTTGCAGGCGACTCCGAACGGATCTGGGCCGGGCTGCGCAACGGTATCGCGCTGTTGCAGCACAATGGCGATGGCTGGGCGGAACTATTTCGCAAGGATATTTCCTTCGATGTGATTTCCATTCGGCAAAGCGACGCGCATACGATCTGGCTGGGCTCGCATGTAGGCCGGGTGGCACGCCTGAGCCTAGCAAGCGAGAGTGCACCGCAAAACGCCACCGTTGTCGAGTTTGGCCAGGAGGCGGGCCTGCCCAAGGTAGCGATTGCCATCGAAAAACTTGATGATCGCCTTTTGTTTTTGGTTGATCGCGGTGGCTTTCTGGAGTTTCAGGACGGGCGCTTTGTGCCCAGCGCCACCGTTCCTTTGAGCGAAACCGGGGCCATCGTCGCTGCCAAGTTCATTGACCCCATGCAACTGCTGGTAACCGATGCCAGTGGCAGCATTCGCTTGCTCAAACGCGATATCGCTGGCGTATTCCGGGTTCAGCGCAGTGTTTTTGATGACATTACCGGTATCGGGATCAGTCGTTCGATTCTGGTTGATCCCGACGGCGTGGTCTGGTTGGCCGCCGACGCAGGCGTGGTCCGAGTGGACCCCAGAATCGAGTTACCGCGCGCCCGGCCGCAACAGGTGCTGATCCGCGAAGTATCCAACAACGAAACGCCCTTGTTTGCCGGCGCGGGCAGCGTGCCCGCAGTAGCGGTCGATGCCGGATCCAATTTGCGCCTTGGTTATGCTCTGCCAAGCTACCGCGCACCCGAAATGAATCGTTACCGCTCGCGCATCCGGCCTGAGCATGGCGCTGAAGACTGGGGCCAGTGGAGCAACGAAACCCACCGCGATTTCACCAATTTGCCTGCCGGCGCGTTTGTGTTCGAGGTGGAAGCACTGGATGCCACTGGCGGCAGCGGCGGCGTCGCGAGCGTGCCGATAACGGTGATCGCGCCCTGGTATCAACGCACTTGGGCTGTGCTTGCCTTCTGGGTGTTGGCCCTGGCCCTGGTCTGGATCGGTGTGCAATGGCGCCTGCGTGCCCTGCGCGCGCGCAGCGCCGTGCTCGAGCGCCTGGTTGCAGCCAAGACCGAGGCACTTCATATTGCCGCTACTACCGACCCACTGACCGGGCTTTGCAATCGTCATCGCTTCAGCGAATGGGTTCACGATGAGATAGCCGCCATTCAGGCCAAAGCCAGCGCAGCCAAAAACGATGATGCTGTGGACTTGTTCGTCGCCGCAATCGATCTGGATCATTTCAAGCGGGTCAACGATCATCACGGGCATGCCGCTGGTGATGCCGTACTCAAGGCGGTAGCCAATCGGCTGCTGGGCTTCAAGCGCAAGGAAGACCTGATTTTCCGGTTCGGCGGCGAAGAGTTCGTCTATCTGGGCATCAATTGCCACCGCAATGACGGCAAAATACTCGCAGAGCAGATCATTAAAGCGATTGCCCTGCTCAACGTCGAACTCGACAGCGGTGTACTCATTCAACCAACGGCTTCGCTGGGCTGGTCGGTCTACCCGCTTTATCGCGAACGCCCAGAGTTGTTCAGCCTCGACTTTGTCATCACCATCGCTGATCGCGCCCTGTATCTGGCCAAACAGGAAGGCCGCAATCAGGCTTGTGGGCACCTCCCTAACCTGGCGGTTGATCTGCTCGACAGGGCCCAAGCGGATTGGCGCAGCAGGGTGTTCAGCCGGCATCCGGATTTTCTCAAACGCGTCTAGGGCGCCGCCTGACGGGCGCTTCGCACCAGCGCGCCAACGCTTGAGTAAACCGGCAGACAACGGTGCCAGGCACATCGCGAAGCAGGACAGCGCCGCCCGCCGTTGGCTGTCTGGTGGACGGGTTAGTCCGCACGAGCCTTGCGCACGAGCCCTGGACGCACGAGCCCTGGACACCCGGAAACCTTGTGCCAAGACGACTTGGACCCACCTATTGATTACGAACAGTCCTGTATGAGTGGGTGTTCAGAGATCATTTTCCAGAGTTCATTAGAGTTCAATTTGCGCGCATCACCGTACACGGCGAACGCTATTCCGAAAGCGCAGAGCGCATGGTGGATCGCTGACGAAACTTCCCTGCCATTGCGAGCCCAGCCGGCATGCCAGCATGCAGGTCGCCCACAGGGTGGGCTCCTACAGTCGTGAGGCCGCTCGTTGTAGGAGCCCACCCTGTGGGCGACCTGCCCTGCAAATTCTCACCGCGAATGCACTCGACCCGCCTTACAATCCCGCAACACCCGAACGCCCAAGGAAGCACAACCATGACCATCCTTTCCTACGCCGCGCAATCCGCTACCGCTGCGCTCGCCCCGTTTCAGATTCCGCGCCGCGCGCCGAACGCCGATGACGTGGTGATCGACATCCTTTATTGCGGCGTCTGCCACTCCGACCTGCATACCGCGCGCAACGACTGGAAAAACACCGTCTACCCGGTGGTGCCGGGCCACGAAATCATTGGCCGCGTGCGCAGCGTCGGTGCCGGCGTATCTCGCTTCAAACCGGGCGATAACGTCGGCGTCGGCTGCATGGTCGATTCGTGCCAGCACTGCGCTGCCTGCGAACAGGGGCTGGAGCAGTATTGCGCCATGTTCCCCACCGTCACCTACAACGACCCGCACGGCGGCGAACCCACCTACGGCGGTTACTCCGAGCACATCGTGGTCACCGAAAAGTTTGTGTTGAAGCTGCCCGATGGCCTCGACCTGGCCGCCACCGCGCCGCTGCTGTGCGCCGGCATCACCACCTGGTCGCCGCTGCGCCACTGGAAGGCCGGCAAAGGCAGCCGAGTCGCCGTGGTCGGCCTCGGCGGACTGGGCCACATGGCGCTGAAACTGGCCAAGGCGCTGGGTGCAGAAGTGACCTTGATCACCCGCTCGCCGGGCAAGGAAGCCGACGCGCGCCGCCTGGGCGCCGATCGCATCGTGCTTTCCACCGATGCCGAGCAGATGACGGCCGCCACCGGCCATTTCGACCTGATCATCGACACCGTGCCCTACGCCCACGACCTCAACCCTTACCTGCCGACGCTGGCAGTGGGCGCGACCCTGGTGCTGGTCGGCTACCTCGGTGAACTCGACCCCGCACTGAACACCACCGCGATGGTGCTGCAACGCAAATCCGTCGCCGGCTCACTGATTGGCGGCATCGCCGAAACCCAGGAAATGCTCGATTTTTGCGGCCAACACGGCATCACTTCCGACGTTGAAGTAATCCGCATCCAGGACATCAACGCAGCCTACGAGCGCATGCTCAAGAGCGATGTGAAATATCGATTTGTGATTGATATGGCGTCGTTGAAGGAGCGGGCGTGAGACCAGCGATTCGGTGTGTGCCGGGTGTCCCACCTTCGCAGGCGGGACTCAGCTACCGACGTGCGGAAAAACCTTGGTGCCTGAATCCGAATGCGGCTAGACTTCCTGCCTCCGCCACCAGGCAGCCCTGATTTCCTGCCATGTTGATCGCACCCATCATGCGTCTGCTCGCGCCGCTGCTGATCGCCGCATTCCTCACATCCGCTAGCTACGCCAAAACGCCGACTCATCACGATGCCAGCTTCGACGCGCAATTTCGGCAGGTGATCGACGAGGCGGGTATTCCTGGCGGTGCCTACGCCATCGTCCGCGGCGACCGAATTGTGGCCGCCGCAGGGCATGGCGTGCGTGAAGCGGGCCGCGACGAGCCCGTCACCGGCACCACAGTGTTCCGGGTGGCTTCGGTGTCCAAGACGTTCGCCGCCCAGCTCACCGCCTTGCTGGTGCGCGATGGCACGCTGCATTGGGACGACACGCTTGGCGAAGCCCTGCCTCAGTTCCAATTCAAGCGTGTCGGTCAGGCGCAGCGCGTGCAAATCCAGCATCTGCTCGGCCAATCGACCGGCATCGTGCCCAATGCCTTTGACAACCTGCTTGACGCCAATGTGCCGCTCGACATCATCCTGCCGCGATTCCACGACCTGGAACCGATTTGCGCACCCGGCCAGTGCTACACCTACCAAAATATCCTGTTCAGCCTGATCGACCCGGTTATCCAGCACGCCACCCACCGCTCCTACTCCGACTTGATCAACGAGCGCCTGTTCAAACCACTGCGGATGCAGAACGCATCGATCGGCATGGCCGCCTTTCTGGCCGAGCGCAACCGCGCACAGCCCCATGTCAAACGCAATGGCCGTTGGCTGAGTACTGAAGTGCAACCCGGTTATTACCAGGTCCTGCCCGCCGCCGGCGTCAATGCCAGCGCGACCGATCTTGGCACCTGGCTGATCGCGCAACTGGGCCACCACCCCGACGTGGTGCCGCCGCAACTGGTCGAGGAGCTGACCCACGCACGCATGCGCACCCCGCGCGACCTGCAGCGCAGCAATTGGCGCGGCCTGCTCACCGACGCTCATTACGGACTGGGTTGGCGCATTTACCGCATCGGCAACGAAGAAATCTACCTGCACAGCGGCTGGGTCAAGGGCTACGTCGCCGAAATCGCGTACTCGCGCAGTCGCCGCACCGGTCTGGTCGTTCTCCTGAACGCCGAATCCGGCGCCGCCCTCACCCAAATCGCCACAGCGTTCTGGGGCCGTGAGATCAACGGCAACCGTCAAGCTGCGACACCGAGCCCCTGATACGGCGTGATTCGCGTTGTAGCCGGACAGCCATATTGGCGGTGAAGTGGCGTGGTGTTCAAGTTATGATGGACTCGTATTTGCCACTCACTGGGAGAACAC
This sequence comes from Lysobacteraceae bacterium, assembly GCA_030681035.1. GTDB lineage: Bacteria > Pseudomonadota > Gammaproteobacteria > Xanthomonadales > Xanthomonadaceae. The sequence continues at coordinate 27,067 of JAUXUI010000024.1, forward strand.
CATGGCCAGTGCTGAGCAGCTGAAAGCGTTAGTCAGGTCACATCTTGAGGGCAATGATCAGCACTTCTTTTCGGTAGCCATGCAGCTTGCTGCCCATGAAGCAAAGCTTGGCCACGGAAAGCTCGCAGAGGAACTTCGAGCACTCGTTGATCAGGCGAAAGTGCGACGGGGATCCGTGCCACATGGGTCTGATCAAGCTATTCCGATCAGCCGTCCGCGTGGTGACCTAGCTGGCTTGCTTTCCGTCTCGTATCCCAAGACGAGACTCGCGGACATGGTCTTGAACGAGATGCTCTCGGACCAACTGGCGCGCGTCGTTCGAGAACAGCGCCAGTCGGCTCAGATACTTGCACACGGACTGAGCCCGAGGCGCAAGTTGCTGTTGATGGGAGCGCCGGGAACCGGCAAGACCATGACCGGAGCGGCACTTGCGGGGGAACTTGGCCTTCCTTTGTTCCAAGTTCGGCTGGACGGACTGATTACCAAGTTCATGGGGGAAACGGCGGCGAAACTCCGGCAAGTGTTTGAGGCGACAGACCGAACGCGTGGTGTCTATTTTTTTGATGAGTTCGATGCGATTGGGTCGCAGCGGGGGCTTGCGAACGACGTCGGTGAAATCAGACGTGTCCTGAATAGCTTTTTGCAGATGATTGAACAAGATCAATCCCACAGCCTGATCATGGCTGCCACGAACCATCCGGAAATACTGGATCACGCGCTGTTTCGGCGCTTTGATGACGTACTGCTTTATGAACTGCCGGATTTGGCGCACATCGCCAAAGTTCTGAAGTCGCGTCTCGCGCGCATGGCGATCAAGGGTGTCTCGTGGAAACGACTTGCGAACGAGTTTATCGGGCTCAGCTACGCAGAGTTGATGCGTGCTTCCGATGAGACTTTGAAAGAAGCGCTGATTGAGCAGCGAGATCAGCTTGCCGAGAATGACATTCGTCGGATGCTGGAGGAACGCCAGCGGATTTCTCGGCGCTTGACCAACAAGAGTTGATAACTTCGCGAGCAATGACGGCCAATGACGCAGCAGGACGATAAAAAGAGAAAGCACTTCATCTTGTCAGGTACTGCTGAAGCCGAACAGTTCACCTCAGCGGGTGCCGGTGGTGGCGGCTCTTCAACACCCGTTCGAAATCGGGGCCAACATGGTGCCGCCTTACTACATCAAATCCAAGATTTGAGGCCTGGCACCGAAAGTGCGCGAGCAGCACAAGAAGCGGCTGGAGTCGAGGCGGGTTTTGGCCTGCAAGTCGCGTTCGAAAGCTTTCCAGATGTTGAGCTTGCGTTTGAGTCTCTCGCGCGAGAACGTACTGGTATCGAGTTGCTCAATGTGCGCCACGAGGATGAGCGTACGCTCGCAACCGTGTTCGTTCCTGACGGGAAACTTGGTGTATTCGAGGGCTTGATCGCTGCCTACCTGGATGAATCTCGGGATGGGAAGAAGGGGCCAAGGAACAGCGCGCTGCTCAACACGATTGCGGAGATTCGAGCGGCGACGCTCGAAGAGCTCTGGACCGACGACCCATCGGCTTTGCCTCAGTCCGATGACGAAGCGTTCTGGTGGGAAGTATGGCTGCCGGTGCGCGATGACCGTACGGCGGTCACCAGCGGGTTCAAGCGGTTGGCGCGGGGTTTGGATTTTCGCGTTGCGGATGGAGAACTGCAGTTTCCGGAGCGCACTGTCTTGCTGGTGTACGGTTCGGCTGGCCAGATGAAACGGTCCGTGCTGACTCTCAACAGCATTGCCGAACTGCGACGGGCCAAGGACACTGCGGAATTCTTCGATTCGCTTCGGCCTGACGAGCAGCCATCGTGGCTGGATGACTTGCTCGGCCGGATGACTATCCCTGTGCCAGGCGCAGCGGTGCCACATGTTTGCCTTTTCGACACGGGCGCCAATCATGGTCACCCACTTTTAAGGTTGGCGCTTGATGACCGTGACCTGCATACGGTTGAGCCTGCGTGGGGTGTTGACGACAGTGATGGCCATGGTACGGCAATGGCCGGACTGGCTTTGGCCGGAAACTTGACCGAAGCGCTTGCGTCGCGGGAGCCGATCCAAATCAATCACCGCCTTGAGTCCGTAAAGTTGATACCGCGAGATGGTGCCAATGGGGGCGACGCCAAACACCACGGCTATCTGACGATAGAGGCCGTCGCTCGGCCTGAGGTCACAGCACCCGGGCGGCATCGGGTTTTCAGCATGGCAGTTACTGCGCGAGACAACCGCGATCGTGGTCGTCCGTCGTCTTGGTCTGCCGCGATCGATCGATTGGCGGCCGATGCGGACGGTCAGGGGCAAACTCTGCGGCTGTTTGTAATATCGGCGGGAAATGTGAATGATCGTGTGGCTTGGGCGACTTACCCCAACAGCAACGGCACTGATGGCATCCACGATCCGGGACAAAGCTGGAACGCGTTAACGGTTGGCGCAACTACGGCTCTTGTGCAAATTACCGAGGCCAACACCGCTGGATATCAGCCCATCGCACCGGCTGGAGGCCTCAGCCCGTTCAGCACAACATCATTTTCTTGGCAGCCTCATTGGCCACTCAAGCCCGACGTTGTGTTCGAAGGTGGAAATGCAGCCACTGACCCGCTTGGGGAAGTGTTGACCATGACAAGCCTCAGCCTCATTACGGCTAACTCGGCGGTTCAAGAGCGGCTGTTCACGACCGCAACTGCCACCAGTGCTGCGTCGGCACTCGCGGCGAGGATGGCCGCCCAATTGATGGCGCAATACCCGGAGCTCTGGCCGGAGTCCATTCGTGCCTTGATCGTACATTCGGCGGAATGGACGGCGGCAATGCGCGGGGCGTTCTTGCCGAGCAACAGGCATCCGACGAAGAGGGAAATCGCTACGCTTATTCGTCATTGCGGCTTCGGTACGCCGGAGTTGGACCGAGCTATGTGGAGTATCGAAAACTCGTTGACGATGGTCTGCGAAGAACAATTGCATCCGTTCAAGCGAGACCATCGCAAGGAACCATCGACGCGTGACATGAACCTGCACCGACTTCCTTGGCCTTTGGAAGAGCTGGAAGCTTTGGGGCAGACAGAGGTAGAGATGCGAGTCACGCTTTCGTATTTCATCGAACCCAATCCATCGGCTCGTGGCATAAAGTCTCGCTACCGATATGAGTCGCATGGGCTGAGGTTCGACGTAAAGCGTGCCTCCGAGTCCGAGGCGGATTTCCGCGCGCGTATTAATGTTGCTGCACGCGATGAAGAAGAGCAGACACGCAGCGGTAGCGCCGACCAAAGCTGGGTCATTGGCACGCAAAATAGGCACAAAGGGTCGTTACATTCGGACATCTGGCGTGGAAACGCCGCAGACCTCGCGAGTCGAGGTGTGCTGGCGGTGTATCCGGCACTTGGTTGGTGGAAGACACGCACTCGCCTCGAACGCTACGACACTGCGGCGCGATACTCCCTTGTGGTCTCAATCCGCGCTCCGGAAGTCGATGTTGACCTTTATGCAGCGGTTGCCAACAAGGTGGCTGCGGTCGTGACGGTACAAACGTGATGTAACGTCACACCCCTCGTTTGACGGCCGATCCCGCCGCTGTCAGAGCCGAGACTTCACCGCATGGATGCGGCATACCAGCGATCCCAGCAACTGATGGGTGGCCCAGGTGGTCAGCACCCTCAGCGGCGAAGCTGACGCTGAACCCTACCACGCTGCTACGATCACAACAGCACCCCGCACCGAGCATGGTCATGGCCATTCCGATTCGCATCGATTTTGTTTCCGATATTGTCTGCCCGTGGTGCGCCATCGGTTTGCGCGCGCTTGAGGAGGCCATGCGGCGGGTAGGCGATGCGGCGTCGGTGGAGCTGCATTTTCAGCCGTTCGAGCTCAATCCCGACATGCCCGCCGAAGGCGAGAACATCGACGCGCATCTGATGCGAAAGTACGGCATCAGCACGGCCGATGTGGCGCGCAACCGCGAACAGATCCGGCAACGCGGCGAGGCGCTGGGCTTTGCTTTTCGGGTGCGCCCCGACGGGCGCATCTACAACACTTTCGACGCCCATCGCTTGTTGCATTGGGCGGGTGTTGAAGGCAAACAGCACGCACTAAAGCTGGCGCTGCTGCGCTGCTATTTCAGCGACGGCGGCAACCCCGCCGATCACGCCACCCTGATTGCGCTCACCAGTGCGGTCGGCCTTGATGCGCAGCGCGCACAGCAGATACTCGACAGCGACACATTTACGGCAGAGGTGCGCAAGCGTCAGCGCTTCTACACCAGCCACGGCATCAGCGCGGTGCCGTCAGTGATATTCAACGAACGCCAGCTGATCCAGGGCGGGCAGCCGGTGGAGGCGTTCGAGCAGGCGCTGCGGCAGTTGGCGAGGGATACCTTGAAGTCCGGCGGCGTGGTCGATCCGGCATAGGCCGCGCCTTTTGTCGCTTTGTGATTTGCTGCGGCAGAAGGCGTCATAACGTCATCGCCATATTGCGAAGACGGTGCGCCGCGCCGCGCGACCACGCACCGCAACGCCATTGCCTGTTGACTCGGACACCCGCGTGACGTACATTTTTACAGCAATATGTACGTCACAAGGCCCGCCACGTGAACACAAAACTTACCCTGCGTCTCGACGAGGATTTGATCTCCAGCGCGAAGCGCTACTCGGCCAAATCGGGCAAGTCGCTGTCGCAACTGGTCACCGACTATTTTTCCTTGATTGATGCCAACCCAACGACACCGCACGAGACGCCAACCCCGCGCGTCCGCGCGTTGCTTGGGGTGCTTGCCGGCACGGCGGTCGATGAAGCCAATTACCGTCGCCACCTCGAGCGCAAGCACCGATGAAGGTGCTATTCGACACCAATGTGGTGCTCGATGTGTTGTTGGCACGCGAACCGCACGCCGAGTTCGCCTCACGCTTGTTCTCGCTGGTGGACAACAAGGTGATAGGCGGCATGATTTGCGCCACCACGGTGACCACGATTCACTATCTGGCATCCAAGGCGGTGGGAGCAAAAAAGGCCAAGACACACCTTCGTGCGTTGATGGCGCTGTTCGACGTTGCTCCGGTATCGCGCGAGGCGTTGACCGGTGCGATGGAACGCGGCTTTGACGACTATGAAGATGCGGTGCTGCACGAAGCGGCATTGCTGTCCGGTGCTACCGCCATCGTCACCCGCAACGGCAAGGACTTTGCCAAGGCCACGCTGCCGGTGTTCGAACCGGTTGCGCTGCTGGCGGCAATAGCAGGCACGCGTTGATGGACAACACTGGGTAACCCTTGCCGCTTTCGGGAATGCACGCTTCCAGTATCATTGGGGCATGCCGATTTCCAATCCCATCTCGCGGGCGTCCTTCGCCGCCCATCATACGAGCGGTTGCTGAGCCGTGCCGCAGTTCCGTTACAGCGCGTTGAGCCCGGCCGGTGAGTCGATTACCGGGTTGATGGACGCTGCCAGCGCCGATGAGGTGATTGCGCGCTTGCAGGAGGCCGGCAACCTGCCGATCGAGGCAAAACGTAGCGATACCGGTGGTGGCGAGGGCCTGGCCGGATTGTTCCGGCGCAACGCGCTCGATCACACTCAGGTGCTGCGCTTCACCCAGCAGTTGTCCACCTTGCTCGGTGCCGGCCAGCCGCTGGATCGTGCGCTGGGCATTTTGATCGATTTGCCGGATAGCCCGGCTGCACGCACGCTGTTGACCCGGGTGCGCGATACCGTGCGCGGTGGTGCGCCGCTGTCTACCGCGCTTGATCAGCAGCATGGTGTGTTTTCGCGGCTGTACATCAACATGGTGCGCGCGGGCGAGGCGGGTGGTTCGTTGCAAGCCAGCCTGGCACGTCTGGCCGAATACCTGGAACGCAGCCAGGCGCTGCGCGCACGCCTGATCAATGCGCTGATCTACCCGTTGATTCTGGTGGTGATGGTCGGTCTGGCGATTTTGTTTTTGCTCGGTTACGTTGTGCCGCAATTTCAGGCGATCTACGAGGGCATGGACGCCGAATTGCCAATGCTCACCCGCACCGTGCTGTGGCTGGGCGACGCGGTGCGCACGGGCTGGTGGTTGATCATCGGCGCGTTTGCAGCCTTGGCGTGGTGGCTGGAGCGGCGTTTTCGCAACCCCACCACCCGGCGCGCACTCGATGCCTGGCTGATGACGGCGCCGCTGGTCGGCCCGTTGATTGCGCGTGCGGAAACCGCGCGCCTGGCGCGAACGCTGGGCACTCTGGTACAAAATGGCGTGCCGCTGTTGCAGGCGCTGTCGATTGCCCGCAATGTGCTGTCCAACCGGGTGTTGGCCGAGGCCGTGGAAGCGGCAACTGAAGCAGTCAAGGGCGGTGGCGGACTGGCGCACGCATTGGCACGCTCCGACGGCTTCCCGCGCCTGGCTGTGCAGATGATCCAGGTTGGCGAAGAATCCGGCGCGCTCGATACCATGCTGCTGAAGGTAGCCGATGCCTTTGATTCAGAGACCAGCCATGCCATTGATCGCATGCTGACCGCGCTGGTGCCGATACTCACTTTGGTGATGAGCCTGATCGTCGGCATCGTGATCATGGCTATCCTCACCCCGTTGTACGATTTGACCACCACGATAGGCTGAAACCATGCAAGCAATCCGACAACGTCCCATTACCGGCCTCCGCCACAGCCGCGGCATGAGCCTGATTGAAGTGATCATCGTGATCGTGCTGATCGGCGCGGTGCTCACCTTCGTCACCAGCCGGGTGCTGGGTGGCGCGGATCGCGCCAAAGCCAATCTGGCCAACTCGCAGGTGCAGTCGCTGGCCGGCAAGATCGAGCAATACGATCTCGACAACAGCAGCCTGCCGCCGGACCTTCAGGCGTTGATTTCGCAACCCTCGGATGCACCGAACTGGCTGGGGCCGTACGCCAAGTCCGATGAAATCAAGGACCCGTGGGGCCGGCCTTTCATCTATCGCGCGCCGGGCCAGGATGGTCCCTACGATCTCATCAGCTACGGCAAGGATGGCCAACCCGGTGGCGATAGCGTCAACCGCGACATCGTGTTGCAGTAAGCCCCACGGGGCATGGGTGAATCCGCATGTCACCTCGCACGCACCATCGCGTCAGCCGTGGCGTCAGCCTGATCGAAGTTCTGCTGGTGGTCGGCCTGTTGGCGCTGGCGCTTGGCCTGTTTTCCGGCATGCTCGGCAGCGGCCTGGATGGCTTGCGCCTGCGCAACGCCAGCAAAGAGCTGGCCGCGCAATTGCGCTACACCCGCGCTGCCGCAATCCACACCGGTGAACCACAGGTGCTGGCGCTGGATGTTGATGCAGCGCATTGGCACACCGGCCGTCGCCAGGGCGATTTGTCCGGCAAACCAACACTCGATGTGCTTACCGCTGCACAGGAACAAGTACAGGAAGGCGAAGCGCGGTTTCGTTTCTTTCCCGATGGCTCATCCACCGGCGGCAGCATCACCCTGAGCAAGGGCAAGGCAAGTTGGCGCATCGATGTGCTGTGGCTCACCGGCGCAATACGCCTCAGCCCGGCGACAGGCTCGTGATGCCGCAGCGACTGCGCGGCTTTACCCTGATCGAAGTACTGGCGGCATTTGCGGTACTGGCGATCGGAATTACCGTGGTCTCGGCCATGCTCAACGGTGGCCGCCGCCAGGTGCGTTATGCCGCAGAGGCGAGTTATGCCGCGCAATTGGCGCAAAACGTGCTCGATGCGCAAGGTATCAACGGCCGTCTGCGCGAGGGCATTGACGAGGGCGACAGCGATGATGGCCGCGTACGCTGGCGGCTGGAAACCCGTGAAATTGCCGATCCGCTGGCCGACCCGGACACCCTTGATGCATTGCAGGCAGCAGCTACCGATGCAAGTGGCAATAACGCCAGCGACGATGCCACGCCGTCGTCATTGGGGCCAGATTTGAGCGGCGATGCGCTGATCGTCAACGAGCTGACCGACGCCAATGGCGAATTGCCGTGGCAACTGATGGCGTTGCAGCTCGATCTGGAATGGGGCCACGGCAGCCCACGTGAGCGCGCTTCGTTTGCCACACTGCACCTGCAGATGCGCGGCAGCAACGATGATGATGGCGCTCCCAACCGCAACGAAGCCCCGAGCCGTAATGAGGCACCCAGCCGCAATGACGCCCGAAGCGACGGCGAGGCGCCCAAGCGATGAAACCCCGTTCGCGAAAATCGGTGTCTGTGGGCAATGGCACTTCCTCACGGCTGGTCCGCCAGAGCCCGTCATTCCCGCAGAAGCGGGAATCCAGGGATTTCCTCCTTGGTAGCGACTCCGAAAGTCGCTGGATTCCCGCTTCCGCAGGAATGACGCAGCTTGAGGAAGTGCCATCGGTGTCGGTGCGCACTTACTCGCAACGGCGACCGGCAACCGGCTTCACCCTGATTGAAGTTCTGCTCGCCACCGCTCTGCTGGCGTTCGGGCTGGGGCTGGCGATTGCAGCATTGCGCAGCACCACCCATTCGGTACGCCTGAGCGAAGAAGAAGCCTCGCGCACGGAAATGGTGCGTGTGGTGCAGCAATTTTTACGCCGCCAGTTTGCTGCTAGCCGCCCGATCGTGTTTTCGATGAACCCCGACACCTTCGAAATTACCGTGTTCGAGGGTGAACGCGAGCGCATGCTTTTTGTGGCGCCGATGCCGGGCTATCTGTCGCGTGGTGGCACCTACGCACAAACGCTGGCGCTGGCGCGCGCGGGCAGCGACGATGAATTGCAGTTTTCGGCGCAAATGGTGGTGGCCGGCGCACTGATCGAGGAAGAGCAGCCACGGCCACCAGTAACCTTGCTTGAGGGCGTGCAATCGCTGGAGTTCGCCTACCGAGGCATCGATGAAACCGGCGTGCTCGGTTCATGGGAGCCGCAGTGGAACTTCCCTGATCGGCTGCCGTTGCAGGTGCGTATCCAGGTTCGATTCACCGACCGCAACACGATATGGCCACCCTTCGTTGCCGCCTTGCCACTGGCACAGTTGCAGTCAGCACCCGCGCCGCTGGAACTCACCTCCCCCGACGATCAAGACCAGGACTTCAACAATGGCGAGGAACAACGATGAATGCGCGCCGTGGTGTCGCCCTGGTATTGGTACTGTGGCTGCTGGTGTTGATGATCGCCTTGGCCGGCACCTTTGTCACCATTTCCCGCACCGAATACCGGCAAGGGGTATACGCACGTGGCTCGGTGCAGGCACGCTACGCTGCGCAGGCGGCCATTGAACTCGCCGCCGCACGCATGCTCGACCCCGATCTGGCCGCGCGATTCGTTCCCGATGGCCGGGTTTACCGTTTCGGCCTGGGCGCGGCGCAAATTGCACTTTCAATCCACGATGAAGCCAGCCGCTTTGACCTCAATGCCTCCGATCCGGTGGCGCTCAGCGAACTGTTCATGGCATTGGGCGAGCCCGAAGATCGTGCCCTGGCGCTGGCCGACGCCATTGTCGATTGGCGTGACCCCGACGATCTATTGCAAATCAACGGCGCCGAAGACCCGCAGTACGCCGACGCCGGCCTGCCCTACGGCGCGCGCGACAGCCCGTTTGAAACCGTGGAAGAGCTGCAACAGGTGCTGGGCATGGATTACGATACCTTCCTGAAGGTGCAACCATACGTAACCGTTTACTCCGGCGTCACACCAGTACCCGACATGGCCAGCGCACCGGTGCTGCAAGCACTGGGCATGGCCGAAGGCGAGATTCCGCAATTTGTGGCAGATCGCGCCGCCTGGGTGCCCGGCCGCAACGAGCCACCGCTGCTTCCGGGCGGAACATTCATCACTGCATCGGGTAGCGGCATGTATAGTATTTCGGCACTGGCGAGCGCTGCCGATGGCAGCCGCGCACGTTTGACCCAAACCCTGCGCGTTGGCTCTGCCGGGCTGGGCGGGCAAGCGTATGTGCTCTTATCCAGACGCGAGGGGATTATCAACTGATGGCCGTATTGGACGTTCTGGCCGATGGTCTGGGCAAACCGGTTGCGCGCCTGCGCGCGCGCTGGTTCTCCAGCCCGTTGCCAGCCTGGTTTGACGCTTGGCTTGCGGCGCTGTTGCTGTGGCTGCCCGAGCGCTGGCGCGCGGTACTGCGCAGTACCGACAGCCGGTTGTGGCTGCTGCCCGCAGGCGATGGCAACTGGACGCTGCGCAGCGGCAACGATCATGATGGCCACAGTGAGATCGCAGTAGCTTCCGGCAGCACGCTATCGTTGACGCAATGGCCACTTGACCGTGCCCGCTGGCTGTTGTTGCCGTCACCAGCGGTACTGTGCCGTGAACTGCGGCTGCCGCTGGCCGCCGCTGATCGCCTGCGCGATCTGCTTCGCCACCAAATTGACCGCGAAACGCCGTTTACTGCCGATCAAGTGGCTTTCGATGCCCGTGTACTGGGCCGGGATGACTCGGGCAAACAGATTCGCGTCGCACTGGTGGTGCTGCCGTTGGCGACGCTGAATACACACGTCGCCGCCGCGAATGCCATAGGCGGGGGTCTGCGCGGGGTTGATGTGGCCGACAAGAACGGCCACCCGCTGGGGCTGAATCTGCTGCCCAGCACGCAACGCGAGCATCGCCGCGACCCCACCGTGCAACTCAATCTGCTGCTGCTTGCCATCAGCGTAATTGCCCTGCTCTACGCTGGCTGGCAAAGTCTCGACAACCGCCGCGAAGCCGTTGCCGCCCTGACCGCCGAGGTGGAAACCCAACGCACGGCAGCACGGCAATCCGCAGCGCTGCGCAAACGCCTGGACGATGCGGTGGAAGGCGCCAGCTTTCTTGCTCAGGCGCGCAGCGAACGGCCGCGTGTCATCGACCTGCTCAATGATCTCAGTGAACGCCTGCCCGATGGCACATGGCTGGAACGGCTCAATGTAGCCGACCGCCGGGTGATCGTGGTCGGCTACAGCGATCAGGCCTCGGCGCTGGTGGCGCGCTTGCAACAATCACCGCATCTGGGTGCCCCGGCACTGGCTGGCAGCCTGCAACCTGACCCGCGTTCGGGCCGTGATCGCTTCACCATCACCGCCGAAGCCACCATCAGCGCTGGCGGAGCAAAACCATGAGCGTCATCCGCATGGATCGCTGGCGCGCGCTGGGCATCTTGCTGCTGATCCTGGCGCTGCTTTATGGCCTGCTGCTCCACTGGTCGTGGACCGCGCCGCAATTGCAATTGCGCCAGCAACTGATCGAACTGCGCGATCAGGAATTGCGCCTGCGCATGCATGCTGCGCAAACACCGCTTATCGCGCAGCGTCTGGCCGAAGTCGAGACATTTGAAGCCAATAACCCCGGTTTTTTGCCTGAAGCCTCCACCGAGCTGGCCACGGCCGGGTTGGTGCAACGCCTGGAGCGCGTGGTGGAACAGGCCAGCCCATCGGCCGACAGTTGCCAATTGACTGGACGCACCCCCACCACCTCGCGCAACAAGGAGCGCTTTACCCGCGTGGTGATCCAGGTGCGCCTGCGTTGTGGCATGGGCGAACTGGCCGCCGTGCTCAACGCACTGGAATCAGGTAGCCCGGAGCTGTTTGTTGACCGCCTCGCCATCCTCAGCCGACGCAAGCTTGCCACTAGCGCCGCGCCCGACCTCGCGCTCGATGTCAGCTTTGATCTTTACGGCTATTTGCGCCTCATCAACGAGGCCAAGCCATGATTGAACAACTGCAACGCCTGCGCCCCTCATCGCTGCTGTTGCTGGCGCTGTGCGTGTGGTCGCTGGAAATGGCCATCATCGCTCTGGCCGGGCTGGGCAGTGGCTATCAATTGCACCCGGCCAATCCGGCACTGGTGGCACCACTGCCTGACCTGCACTTTCCAGCAGCGCACGCTGATGCAGCGAGCACCGCACCGGCGCTGGCGGCGGCCGAGCGCCCGCTATTTTCAGTTGACCGCCGGCCCCAGGCCGTACGGGTCAGCGCGGAAGCCGGTCAGACCGAACTCAAGCTGACCCTCACCGGAGTGATCGACACACCCACCGCCAGCATCGCCACATTCAAGGATGATGGCGCCAACAAACCGCTGCGTGCGCGGGCCGGCCAAGTGCTTGATGGGCACCCGGACTGGCGCCTTGTGTCGGTTACCGCACGCACCGCGCTGCTCGAAGGCCCGGATGGCCAGCTCACCCTGGAGTTGCGCGCATTTGATGGCAGCGGCGGCCAGGCACCCACACCAATCACCACCACGCCCAGCGCGCCCAGTGCGGGCGCCAGCGCTGCCAATCCGTCCGCCCCGACCGCCACCGCAACGCCAACCCCCGATGCCGCCGTTGCCCAGGCGGAAGCCATTCGCGCGCGGATTCAGGCGCGTCGTGCCCAACTGCGCGAGGCTGCACGCTCGCAAACTGACAACACCCAATAAGGTAATGCGATGGGCTTCCCAATGAAACGATCTTCACCCCGCTTGCAGGTAGTACTGCTTGCCGTGCTGGTCACCGTGTTGGCCGGCTGTGCCAGCGATGAAACACGACCGGTGATCCAGCATCGCGACGATCTCAACTACCGCACATCAACCGAAGCGGCGACGGCCGATGCTGCAGCCGCCAAGCCAGTCGCGGTGGATGGGCGCACGCCCGGCACCGTGTTCATGCCCGGTAGCGGCGAACTGATCAACGAGCAATTGGCTGCCGAACCACGCCCTGCGATCCCGCCGGTTGGCGAGGCCACCTTCAACTTCGAGGGCGAGTCGGTGCTGGCGGTGGTCAAGGCCATCCTCGGCGATCTGTTGCAGCAAAACTACGTGATCGCGCCGGAGGTGCAGGGCACGGTGACGCTATCAACACCACGGCCGGTGAATGCCGACCAGGCGCTGTCGCTGCTGGAGATGGCACTGTCATGGAACAACGCCAGCATGGTGTGGAGCAATGGCCGTTACAACATCGTGCCGTCGAGCAAGGCGGTCGCTGGCAATCTGGCGCCGCGGGTGGGCACCGGCAAGGGCTCGCGCGGCTTTGAAGTACGCGCGGTGCCGCTGAAGTTCATCGCCGCACTGGAAATGGAAAAGCTGCTCAAGCCGTTCGCGCGCGAGGGCAGCGTTCTCAACGTCGATCCCGGCCGCAACATGATCGTCATTTCCGGTACCTCATCGGAACTCGACAACTACCTGCGCACCATCCAGATTTTCGATGTTGACTGGCTGGCTGGCATGTCGGTCGGCATCTTCCCGCTGCGTGCGCAGGAAGCCAGCAAAGTGGTCGATCAGCTCAACCAGGTGTTCGGCGAAAAGGGCGGCACCCCGCTCACCGGCATGCTGCGCTTCATGCCGCTGGAAGGGATCAATGCGGTGATGGTAATCACCCACCAGCCCAAGTATCTCGCCGATGCCGAGCAATGGATCCAGCGTATTGACCTGGGCGGTGAAGGCAGCAGCCTGTTCGTCTATGAAGTGCAGTACGCCAAGGCTACCGACCTCGCCGATCAGCTCAACCAAGTGTTCGGCTCCGGCGGTGCGGCGCGCAATACGCGTGGCACCGCCGATCCATTCAATATCTCACCGGGTCTGGACTCGGTGCGCGTGCGTACCCTGGAAAACGGCGCGCCGTCATCGCCGCCAGCGCCCGCCGCTGCGGGGGCCAATGGTGCGATCAGCCTTGGCAACACCGAAAACGTGTTCATCAGCGCGGTCGAGGATAACAACGCCCTGCTGGTGCGCGCTTCGGCCGGACAATGGGATTCGATCCGGCGCGCGATCGAGCGGCTCGACCAGATGCCGTTGCAGGTGCATGTCGAAGCACAAGTGGTCGAAGTCAAATTGAACAAGACGCTGGAATACGGCGTCAGTTGGTTCTTTGGTAATGCCATAACCGGCGACAACCTTGCATTGAGCCAGACGTTGAATGATTTTCGTAATGTCGGCAGCGTCGTTTCCAATACTGCCAACAACCTTGCCTTCGTCGGCCCCAGCGCACAGGCCGTTGTGAGCGCACTAGATACCGTCTCGGATGTGACGGTACTGTCGGCACCGTCGGTACTGGTACGCAACAATGTAGAAGCAACTTTCAACTCGGGCCAACAGATTCCGGTTGCCAGCACCATCATCAACCCCGTGCTGGGTGGTAATGACGGCAACAACAGCAACCTCAATGCCAGTCAGGTGCAATTCCGACAGACCGGCATCGTGCTCACGGTCAAGCCGCGCGCCAATGCCGACGGCACCATTTTTTTGGAGGTTTCACAAACTGTAAGCTCGCCCAGCACCAGCGGCCCGGAAGTGGGCGGTAACGTTAGTGTCGATACCAACGATGTCAACACTGAGGTGCTTGTGCGTAGTGGCGAAACGGTAATCATTGCCGGCCTGATCAAGACTGAAAAGACTGACGGCTCCGGCGGCGTGCCTTTTCTCAGTCGCATCCCGCTACTGGGCGCACTGTTTGGCAGACAAAACACGAGCACCAACCGCTCTGAGCTGGTGGTGCTGATCACCCCTACCATCATCCGCGCCAGCAAGGATTTGAGCAAACTTACCGAAGAATACGGCCGCCGTTTCCGTGGCCTCGACCCGCTGCCGGCCGCGCCCCAAGCTGAAGGTGAAGGCAGCAACAAGTGATCCGCGAGCGCCTCCCGCAATGAGCGCACAAACCGCACCGGAGGCGGGCAATGCCCGCCACAATGCGGTTTTCTTCGCCCTGCTGCGCCGCGACCTCAGCGAGCGCCATCAGGGCAGCCTGCTTGGCATCGGCTGGAATCTGTTGCAGCCGCTGTTGCAACTGGCGGTATTGAGCCTGGTGTTCACCCATTTGTTGCCGGCTCGCGCGGCCACCGGCCATGTGCCGTACGCCGCATTTCTGGCGCTCGGGCTGTGGCCATGGCAGTTGTTCGCCAATGCACTGACCCGTGGCACCAGCGCACTCACCGACAACGCGGCGCTGATCGGCAAGGTTGCGCTACCGCATGCGCTGTATGTGCTGGCGCGGGTGCTGGGCTCGGTGTTGCCCGATCTGGTCGGCATGGTGCTGGTGCTGCTGGCAGTCGCAGCGTTTGGCGTGCCATTGAGCCTGGCCGGGCTGCCAGTCACTGTACTGGCCTTGCTGGTGGTGCTCGCCTATGGCGTTGCTGCGGCATTGATCGCATCGGTGTTGCAGGTGTTTCTGCGCGATGTCGGGTTTGCCGTTGGCCAGTTGCTCACCCTCGGGTTTTTCATCAGCCCGGTGCTGTACGACCGCGCGCAATTGCCAGAACCCTTTGCCATCGTGCTCGGCTTCAACCCACTCGCCGCGCCGATTGAATCCATCCGCGCCGGCCTGCTGGGGCTGCCAGTGCCGTGGATCGCGCTTGGCGCATCGGCGGCATTCGCGCTGATTGCGTTGCTGTTTGCACACGGCCTGTTCGCTCGTGCGCGGCCGCATATCGAGGACTTTCTGTGACCGGCACCAATCCCGTGCGCGCACCGCTGCTGGCTGTCAGCGGGCTGGGCAAACGCTATCCGGTGATCGGCCAGCGCGGCGATCGGGCGCACGCATTGTGGGATGTGCTGCGCGGGCGGGCGCCAAGGCGCATGGTCGAAGTGCTGCAAGACGTGTCGTTTGAACTGCGCGCCGGCGAATCGCTGGGCATCATCGGCGAAAACGGCGCCGGCAAATCAACCCTGCTCAAGCTGATTACCGGCGTGCTCACGCCAAGCAACGGCCAGGTTCAGCGCCGTGGCCAGATCGGCGCCTTGCTCGAACTGGGCGCCGGCTTTCACCCGGAATACAGCGGCCGCGAAAACGTGCGCATGGCGGCCGCGCTGCATGGCTTGAGCGCAGGCGAGCTGGCGGCGCGGATGGATCAAATCGCGGCCTTCGCCGACATCGGCAATTACCTCGACGAGCCGGTCAAGCATTACAGTTCGGGCATGGTAGTGCGTCTCGGGTTTGCGCTGGTCAGCAGCCTGCGCCCGGAGCTGCTGATCACCGACGAAGTGCTGGCAGTCGGCGACGAGAGTTTCCAGAAAAAATGCATCCGCTGGCTCGATGATTACCTCGGCAGCGGCGGCAGCCTGTTGCTGGTTTCGCACAGCATGTATCACGTGCAAAAGTTGTGTCAGCGTGCGCTGTGGTTGCAACACGGCCAAGTGCAAGCGCTCGGCGAAGTGCATGATGTCACGCAGCGTTATCTGGCCTGGCATGAGCGCCGGCAGCGGCCCGAACGCGCGCCGGAGGCCGCCGGCCTGGCCGATTACGGCATCGATTGGGTGGCGCTCAATGGTGAACACAACGACGTACCGGTGAGCGTGGCAATGGGCGACACGCTTGCGGTGGATGTGCGGGTGCGCAGCAACGATGCGCGTGCGCCGGTGGTGCTGATCGGGTTGGTGCGGGCCGATGGCACGCCGGTGTATGGCGTGTCGTCGGAAATGGATGGGGCCAACCCGATGTCGCTGGGCGATGGCCGCTTCGCCTACCGCCTGCAATTCCCGGCGCTGAGCCTACTGCCGGGCAGTTACCAACTGCGCGTTCATCCGCTCGATCCCGAAGGGATGCGCTTGTTCGATACCATCGAGCGGCAGTTGATCGTGCCCGGCGCCGCGCGCGAGTTCGGGCTGGTGCGGCTGCCGCATACGTGGGCCCGCGCACCTTGAGCACATCGCTGCCCACCGTAATCGTGCCGGTGTTCAACGCGTATCGGGCGCTCGATGCCTGTCTGGCCAGCCTTGAGCGCACTCTGCCTGCACGCAGCCCGGTCTACGTTGCCGACGATGCCTCCACCGATCCGCGCGTGGCCGATGTGCTCAACGCCTGGCAGCAACGCAGCGCGCTGGCGATTACGCGGGTGCATCGCGCCGCCAATCTCGGCTTCCCCGGCAACGTCAATGCCGCGCTCGCCGCCACTGCGCCGGCCGATGTGGTGATTTTGAATTCCGATACCATCACCACCACCGGCTGGTTGCAGCGCATTGCCGCCTGCGCGGCCAGCGATCGGCATATCGCCACCATCGCGCCGTGGTCGAATAATGCCGAGATCGCCAGCTTCCCGCGTTTTTGCGAAAACAATCCAGCACCGGATGATGCCGACACGCTGGCAAAGGCCGCCGCCAGCGCCGGCACCCCGGAATACCCGGAACTGCCCACCACCATGGGCTTTTGCATGTACCTCAGGCGCGCCGCGCTCAACGCCTGCGGCGCTTTTGATGCGGCCACCTTTGGCCGTGGCTATGGCGAAGAAAACGATCTCTCGCGCCGTCTGGCCGCACACGGCTGGCGCAACGTGCTGTGCGATGACGCTTATGTGGTACACATCGGCAACGCCTCGTTCGGCCCACTTGAGCTGGGCCCGGGCGGAGACAACCTGCAGCGCCTGGTCGCGCGCTGGCCCGATTACAATGAACGCATCGCCCGCTTCATCCTGAGTGACCCACTGGCACCACTGCGTGCGCGCCTGCAACGCCGGCTCGATGCACTGGCGCGACCGCGCGATCAGGGGGACTTGTTTGGCTGAGCACAGAACACCAGGCCGGGGTTGCACGGCGCTTGCTCAAGCCCGAACTCCGTCGGCTCGTCATTCCCGCGCAAGCGGAAATCCAGTGACTGCAAGAGGTTGAGCATGAACAAAAGTCGCTGGATGCCCGCGTGCGCGGGCATGACGGCGCTAAAGTAAGTGCAATGCCGCGTTGCCCCCCAACCCCACTTTTCTGTGACCCCACCTTGCCCTTTTAATCCGAACCATGACCACACCCGAACTACCGTTTACCGGCGAGCGCTTCACCCCCGAATGCGTGCGCGAGATATGGCACGAGCACTGGCATCGCTATGCCTTTGCCGCACCGCTGGTGCGCGGCCGGCGCGTGCTCGACGCGGCCTGCGGCGAAGGCTTTGGCAGTGCGCTGCTGGCACGCGCCGGTGCGCTTTCGGTGCTGGGCGTGGATATCGCCGACAGCGCCGTCATCCACGCCCGTGAACGCTACGGCGCGCAACCGGGGCTGACGTTCGAGCGCGCCGATGTCTGCGCGCTGGATGCCCTCCCCGATGGCAGCTTTGACCTGATCGTCAGTTTTGAAACCTTGGAACATGTCGAACAGCAGGAGGCGATGTTGCGCGGCTTCGCCCGCCTGCTCAGCGAGCAGGGCCTGCTGCTGATCTCGACCCCGGACAAAGCCAATTACAGCGACGCTACTGGCCAGAACAACCCGTACCACGTGCGCGAGTTGTACCGCGAGGAGTTTGAGCAGTTGCTCGGCGAGCACTTCCCCGCGCATCGCCTGTACGCACAAAAACTGCTGTTCCAGTCGGCACTGTGGGCACTCGACCCGCACGGCGGCGGGGTGCTGACCCACACCCAGCACATGGAATCGCTGCACGAGGGGCTCAATTACCCGCCGCTGTACTACCTCGCCGTGTGTGCGCGCAATGAACAGGTGCTGGCCACCCTGCCAAGCTTGTCGCTGTTCGGCGATGCCGGCGAAAGCGTATACGCGCATTACAACGAGGAGGTGCGCCGCCACATCGCCGCCGGTGAACGCCTGGCGGTGCTCGAACGCGAATTGGCCAACACCCGCGCCGAACTCACGCGCTTGAAGGCTGAACGAACATGGCGACGAGGCCACTCCGCATCATGAAACCGTTTTCACGCCATGCCGTTTCCCTCACCCCTGCCCTCTCCCGAAGGGAGAGGGGGACAGGGAAACGCTGCGCGTTGTTGCACGCTAACGTGGCTGACATCGCCGCTGTGGTGGTGAGTTACTTCAGCCAGAGCACACTCGATGCCTGCCTGAGCCGGCTGCTGGCCAGCGTTGGTGTCGCGCGCGTGGTGGTGGTCGACAACGGCTCGCGCGATCACAGCGTGGCGATCGCCAACGCATACGCCGCACGCGATCCACGGGTGCAGGTTATCGCCAATGCGCACAATCCCGGTTTCGCCGTTGCCTGCAATCAAGGCGCCGCGTTATGCAGCGAGCCGTGGCTGGCTTTGGTCAACCCCGACTGCCTGCTGGCGGCGAGCGATCTGGACACGCTACGCGAATTGGCCACGACGCAGCCCGATGCTGGCATCATCGGCGCCGATCTGGTGGATGACAATGGTGTGCGCGACAGCGCCGCGCGCCGCCACGATCTCAGCCTTGCACGCCTGCTGGCCGGTTTTGGCCGGCGCGACAGCCTCGCCATCGCCGCCGATGACAGCAAGGCGCTGCAAGCCGTTGCTGCGGTATCCGGCGCGCTGATGCTGATGCCGCGAAACGTGTTCAACGTGATCGGCGGTTTTGATGGCGGCTACCGGCTGCACGCCGAAGACCTTGATCTGTGTCGACGCGTGCGCGATGCCGGTCACGGTGTCTACGTCGCCAATCGGGTGCGGGTGCTGCACCTGCGCGGGGTGTCAAGTCGGCGCCGACCGCTGTGGGTGGAATGGCAGAAACATCGCGGCATCTGGCGTTACCTGCGCCGTTTCGACCCGCAACTGCGCAACCCATTGTGGTGGGCGCTAGCCGCAGTGCTGGTGTGGGCGCACCTGCCGCAGGCGATGTTTCGTGCGATGCTCCGCCGCAAACCGCCCCATTCGTAAACTCCGGAACACCGGTCATCGCAGGATATTGATGGGTTTCGGTCGCTGCGCTCGGTCAGAACCCGGGACCACGGGAAATATGTAAAGCTGATGGTCCGCAAAGGACGCAAAGAACGCAAAGGCAGTGACGTAGGATGGGTAGAGGCCGCTCTCGCGCATCCATGCGCTCCGCGGCACTCGGGCATCCTGCCCGTCGCGCAGCGAAACCCATCGTTGCCGGATATCGATGGGTTTCGCTGCGCTCTACCCATCCTACGACTTTATGGCGCG
>JAUXUI010000122.1 GCA_030681035.1 Lysobacteraceae bacterium
GGGACGCTTGGTTGAAGTAGCCATCAGCAAAGCGTGACAGATTTCAAGCCAACGCTGAAGCCAGCAAAGCCTTATGCTGTATGGGCTGCGGCACCATCACCGGGTGCCAGCCACCCACACGTTTCCACGAAGAGCCAAAAACAATAACTTACAGTTTTGTTTCTTGAGAGATACCCGTTTCACACCGGCAAATATGACAGTCGGCGGCCTTTGACGATGCGTGCGCCAGCATACCGATCATCGCTGTGCTCAGCATTATCGTGATCTTTCTTGAGCGCTGTGCTCACCGACACGGCGAGATGCGAACGTACGGCTTTGCGCGTCCATCGCCGTCTGATAGCGTGCAGCATCAGCACGGGTAGTGGCATTGTCGCGGGCAATCCGGAAGTGTTCGCGCGCACGCTCGGGATCATGCAGGCCAACATAGGCCAACGCCAACCAGTAATGGAACTCGTGGTAATACGCCGCACGCTCGATTTCCTTCGCGAACAGTTGGCTCGCGCGCATGAAATCACGTTTCGCCATCGCATCACGCCCTTGATCGAAAAAATGGAACGGCGGATACGGCTGCAATTGCCGCAGGCGGTTCGCCCATCGCCCGGCTTCGCTATCGCGCCCCAGCGCCCTCAGCACCGGAATCACATTGGCCATCGCCACGGTATTTGCTGGCTCTACTGCCAACGCATGTTCAAGAACAAACGTGGCTTGATCGATGTGGCCATGACGGCGGTAGATGAGCCCCAGCGTGTTGTAGGTGGCGGTGTAACGCGGCTCCAGGCCAATTGCAGTACGCGCCCACCAATAGGCGTTATCGACCTGGCCCGATGCCAGCGACTCGGCGGCACGATTGTTCATGTACATCGCTGTCACCGTGCTCTGCGACACATTTCTGACCGGCTGACCACGCCGATACCTGTCGGGAAGAAAATCGATCACGGTTGCCGCAGTGTCCGTCGATTTGACGCCCTGTTCCGCGAGCTTTTCACGCAGTGCAATGTTGACATGGCCGTTGTAAAACACCAGGTCGCCATTTCGGCTCATGACCCGTTCGCCCAACACCTCCTGAAACTGCACATCCAATCCCATCTCATCGGCCAGTGAAGCGGTCAGGATCACCAGCGACAGGCAATTGCCAGCACCTGCCTCGAACGCTTCAGCGGCATTGCGAGTGAATGCGGCGTCGTACTCGATGTTGAGCTTTCCACCCGATTGCAGGGCTTTGATCAAACCGAGCTGTGGCTTTTCAGTGTGTAATTGCCGCGCGATACCGGTCTTCAGGTAGCTGTGCATTGGTGCGGACAGTGCGAACACGGCAGCCGCGTCGATCGGTTCATCCGTCGGCCTGAACCAGTTGTCCCGGAACAGATCCGGCGCACGCTGGGTGAATGGCGCCGAGGCACAGGCGCCGAGCATGAGCACAATGAAAAACACCATCGGGCGCTGCATGCGAACCTCCGCGACAGCCAGTACGGACATTGATCCTCTGTTGCCAGTATCCGGCCGACCTTTTACCAGCGTCAATGGGCCAATTGGCCCCTTATTCCATCACCTCTACCTTGACAACGCGTTCATCCACCTGCCCCTGATCATCCACCGCGCGCAGACGGGACGTGCCCACATGCGGGGCTTGCCAGAACAGGGTCTCGCCGGGCGCGGAATGGCCGAGGTAGGCGTTATCGGCGAACCAGAACAGTCGGCGTACACCCGCATCGACACTGGCGCTCAGGGCGATGCGGTTGCGCTCGGGCTGGCTGCGGCGCAGTGCGTAGGTGACCCCACGCAATGGTGAATCGATGCGAGGCGGATCGCCGTCACTCGCGACGATGGCGCAATCGGCAGCCGCAGGCGGTTTTCGCCGTGGCATCCCGGCCTGTGCGAACACCTGCGCCAGATCCGAGGGCCAGTATTCGAAAACCTGGCGGCGGGTGTGCAGCGGGTCATACGGTGGGCAGGCAATCGTGCCGCTGCGGCTATCGATCATCAGCGCGCGATGCACGGCACTGACCCGGATCGGGCTCTTGCCGGGAATAAACCAGGTATCGCCACGCTGCGGACACTCGGCATTGGGCAGATCGCCGCTGGCCAGGCAGATTTCGACCTGTTTGACGTTTTCCGGCAACGTCCAGGCCGGCTCGGCAAGTTGACTGTCCTGCGCAGCGATGGCATCAACGATGCGGAAAAACAACGGCGCCGCCGCTTGCGCACCGATCAGCGCCGGATTGCCGCTGCCATCGAAGTGCCCGCTCCACACCACCAACACGTAAGGGCCGAACACACCCGCCGCCCAGGCATCGCGAAACGCCCACGAGGTGCCGGTCTTCCAGTACACCGGCAGACCGCGACTGCCGACCTGCGCGCCCTGCCCCAGTACGCCATCATCGGGACGCGGATTGTGCCGCAGCATGTCCATCACCATGAAGCTGGCTGCATCGCTGAGCAAACGCACACCTTGCGCCTGCGGCGCATCGACACGAAAGCGCAGCGGTCGCATCACCCCGCGATTGGCCAACATCGCATACAAGCGTGCCAGTTCCTGCATCGTGACTTCGCCGCCGCCAAGCACCAAGGCCAACCCGTAATGGCGCTCACTGGCCATGCGGCTGATGCCGGCCGCCTTGAGAAAGCCATACAGATTGGGTGAAGCCAATCGCGCCGCCACCTGCACCGCTGGAATATTGCGGCTGCGGATCAAGGCATCGGTAGCGTTTACCGGCCCAAGAAAACGGCCATCGAAATTCTCTGGGCTGAATGGCCCGAACGCGGTCGGCACATCGCGCAGCACGGTGCGCGGATGCAGCACGCCCTGATCGATACCCAAGGCATAGACGAACGGCTTGAGGGTGGAACCGGGCGAGCGCTTGGCAGCGGTGCCGTTGACCTGCCCGGCAATGCCGGCATCGAAATAATCGGCCGAGCCGACCAGTGCCTTCACCGCCATGTCGCGGCTATCGAGCAGCAATGCAGCGGCGTTGTCGATGCCGCGTTCGCGCTGCATTTGCAGGAAGCCTTCGATCTGCCGTTCCAGCGTACGTTGCAAGCGCAAATCAAGGGTAGTGTCGAGACGCGTTGGCAGCGCGCCAACGCGGCGTGTGGCCAGCAATAGCTGATCCACCGCGTGAGGCGCTGCGTACGGCAATGCCGAGGGCGAGCGCAGGCTCAACGGCAAGCGCAGCAATGCATCCAAACCCGCATCGCCGCCATGAATCGCGCGCCAGCGTTGATACAGCCGCGCCCGCGCCGCCACCAGCGAATGACCGAGTACGCGGCTGCTGTGTTCGGTATCCCCGTTGGCGAGGGTGCTGCGCAAGCGCCGGCTTGGGTCCTGTGGCAACACTGCCAACACCAGCGTTTCGGGCAAGGTGAGGCGCGCCACCGGTTTGTCGAAATAGATCAGGCTGGCGGCGCCAACGCCCTCGATATTGCCGCCATAAGGCGCAAGATTGAGATACGCCTCCAACAGTGCGTCTTTGGAATAGCACAACTCCAATTGCAGCGCCCGCGCCACCTGTACCAGTTTGCCGCCGGGGCTGCGCGTGTCGAGCCGGTACATCAACCGCGCCAGTTGCATGGTGAGCGTGGAGCCGCCCTGGGGAGGGCCACGCGCGACATAGGTTTCATACGCACCACGCAGCAGGCTCAGCGGATTGACACCGGGATGCCAGCGAAACCACTGGTCCTCCTGCAACTGCACCGCCGCGATCAATTGCGGCGGCATCTGCACCAACGGCAACCACAGCCGGTACTTGTCGTCGCGGCTGAGCACCAGCCGCAACAGCCGGCCGTCGGCGTCATACACTGCGGTCGATTCCGGCACCTGCGCTGACAGCGGCAGATGCGGCCACAGGCGGATGGCCACCAACGCCAGACCGACAACCGCAGCCACCAGCACGCGCCTGCGCCAGCGGCGATGGACGACGACAATCATCGCGATGCAACCGTTTGCGGTATTAAGCGCAGTGCATCGCAGTCGACAAACGCGCGCACGCTTGCCAACGCCTTGTCGGCCCTGAACACCAAGCCTGGATCGTGATCTGGCGACTCGTGTCGCGCACAGGGTGCGCTCCCACAAAAGCCGGGTAACAGATCCCTGTTGGAGCCCACCCTGGAGCAACTATGTTGCACGCCGGTGCGAGCCAGTGCTTCTGTGGGGGCCGGCCTGCCGGCGAACGAACTGGCGAAAGAGCTTCGCGCGCAGGCGCGCTCCCACGAAAGCGGTGATCGCTCCCTGTAGGAGCCCACCCTGTGGGCGACCTGCCTACCGCCAAGTGCAGCCTGCACGGTCATGGCTTGGGCCGCTGCACCACGATCATACCGCCCAGCGAACGCGCCTGCACGCTGCGTTCGTACATCGCTTCGGCATAGGCCGGCGGCACCACAAAGCGACCGGCGTTGGTGGCCTTGATGCGATACACGAACTGACTGACGCTGGTACCGGCATAGCCGTAGATCACGATGCGATCATCGCGCACGTCGGCGTAATCGAGCGCGAAGTTGGAGCTGTCCAGGCCAATCGATGGACGCCAAGCCGGTGCTTGCGAATCGTCTCCATCGTTGCCGTCGTCCGACCCCGCATACACCGGGGTCGGTACCGCCAGTTCCTGTACCGGTTCGAAGCCGCCCGGCAGCAGATCGACAATGGCGACATTGCCGTAACCGGCGCCACGCAATGCGCGGATTTTCAGATGCACCTGGATCTCCTCGCCCAACGTCACCGTGTCCACCACCTTGCCCTGGGCATTGGTGAACTCGCGGATGATTTCCAGACCCTCCTTGATTTCGCCGGTCGGCGGATTGCGGTCGAAGCCGGTTTCGCTGACGCTGTACCAGGCTGGCTGATCGGCGCTGTTGCTCACTTGCAGCGCCGTGGCGGCGGCATCGAACGTGGCGCGCATTACCAGGCCATCGGCTTTGCCGATCGGTGTGTTGTTGCCCTTGGCATCGCTCTGCGCAATCTGCAACGCACCATCCTTCGGCTTGCCGAATTGATCGCTGTAGCTACCCAGTGCCAGCACCGTCAATGCCGATGACAGCGTGTTGTAACGACCCTTGCCGAGCACCTGCGCGATGTTCGCCAGCGCCTTGGGCGAAAGTTTTCGCGCGCGCTCGGGGAAATGGCGCGACAGCAGAAACAGCACGCTGGCATCGCGGATCAGCGGATCGTAGAAGCGGTCGTAGTTCCACTCCAACTCGATCGCATCGCGGCTGAGCAATGCAGCGGGCGCCGCGATCAGCCGGTCGGCTTCGTGGTCCTGCTTGAGCAGCTTGAGACTAGCGGCCAGGTACGCGGCCACGGCGTCGTCCTGCCATTGCTTGGGATACTGCTTGTCCAGGCGTTCACGCACCGCCGCGATGGCATTGCTGGTGACCTGTTGTTGACGGGTCAGCAGATAGATCGCAAATGCGCGCTCGCGCAGTGCGGCCAGCGAGCCATCACTGTCATCGCTGGCCAGCCGCTTCAGATAATGGTTGCCGCGCGCGAGCATTTCGTTGGGCACCGACCAGCCGCGTTCACGCGCTTCAATCAGAAACTGCATGGTGTACACCGCCACATACGGCTGTACATCGACAGTCGGCATCCAATAGCCAAAGCCGCCTTCGGCGTTCTGCCGTGAGCGCAGCAAACCCATCAGATCGGCAAAGCCGGTACGTGCATGCGCCGAATCGGTGCTTTGCAGGGTGCCGAACTCCGGGTATTGCGCCAGCACCAGCCCCGGCATCGCGCGGCTGAGCAACTGCTCGGTACACTGGTGCGGGAAGGCATCGAGATAGCCGCTGAGGCCGTTGGCCAGCACCAGCGGCGAATACGAGGCTGCCGCATCGCGCTTGGCGAAGGCGTCATACAACTCGCGCAGTGGACCGACGCTGTGCTTGCCCTCGCCCAAATTGCCTATGGCCAACGTGTTGCGATACGGCTGCGCCGGCCGCACCGAGACATCGGCGCCGAGGCTTGCGGCATAGGTGCCGCTGCGCGCGGTAAACCGCAATCGCGATGCACCCGGCTCGCCCCCGGCGCGCAGCCGGAAGATCACCACCCCCTCGCGCATGGCGCCAAGGCTCAGCGTCTGCTCGGCGGCGTCGAGCACCTGCAACTGCGCCTCAGGCTGAATCGTCAGCGTGATCGGCAGAGTCTTGTCGCCAAGCCCCTCGACGTTGTTGGCCACGCCCACACTGACCTCGAACTCATCGCCGGGTGCCACCATCGCCGGCGCATTGGGCGAAAGCACAAAATCGCCGCGCACCGTGGTGCTGGATTCGAACACGCCCATGGTGTCGCCAGATACCGCCACCGCCATCAGTCGCAACTGGCCGTTGAAATCCTCGGGTACCACGTAGCTCACCTCACCCTCGCCATCGACATCGATCAGCCCCGACCAATACGCCACCGGTGCTGCGCGTTTTTTGCGGAACGGATTGAGATGGCGGCCGAGCAGTGCGTCGGCATCACCACCGGGCGCGGCGGCGGCCAGCAACTGCGCAAACTCGGGCAGGATCAAGTCGAGTATCTGCCGGGTCTGCACCTGCAACATGCGTTTTTGCAGAAAGTGATCGAGCGGATCGCCGAGTTGGTAGCGCGCCACCTGCAAAATGCCCTCGTCGACCGCGAATACCGCCACCCGCGCCGGACGACCGGTGTGTACCTGCATCGTCAGCGTCGCGCCCGGTTTCAGCAACGTCGGCGCCTCCAATTTCAACGCCAGTCGATGCGCGGCGCGGCTCACCGAGAACGGCACGATGGCGTAGCTCAGCGGGCTCATGAAGATTTCCTGCGAGCCCGGATCGCGCACGTACTGCACGTTCACATAGCCGTTGCCGGTGAAATCGGCCGGCACCCGGATGTGCTGCACCGAGCCGGTGCTGGTGGCCTTGAACCACTGCTGCGCGTATACCTTGTCGCGCTCGATGGTGATCAGCCCGGAGCCGGCATATGGCGCACGCACCGAAATTTCGATTTGCTCGCCGGGTTGGTAATCGTGTTTGTCGAGGGTCAGTTGCAGCTCGGCATTGCGTTCCAGCGAACGGCTGATGTTGGCGTTGCCCGCTACCGTGAACAGCACCCGGTTGAGTTCTTCGCCGGCCGCATTTTTCACCAGCAGCGCATAACTGCCTGGCGCCTCGGTGGGCAGCGGTAGATCCAGGCCAGCGGCGGGAATAGCGAGTGCGTCCTCGCGCAGTGGCACTTCCTTGAGCTTGCTCTCGTACTTGTACACGCCCGAATCCTGACGGGTCAGGATCGAGGCGTAGCGACGTTCCAGCAGCACCAGCTTGAGTCCGTCCACGGCGGCCGGTTTGGCGGCCGGGTTGATCGCGATCAGTCGCAGCACGCGCTTGGCATTGCCACGGATAGCATCGAGATCGCCATCGGCCTTGGCGCCAATCAGGTAATCGCGCGACGACACCAGGCTGCTGGTTTCGGCGCTGACGCTGCGCCCGCCCTCGGCCTCGAAACCACGCGCCACGAACAACAAGCGATAGCTGGCATTGGCGTACTTGCCCAGATCGAGCACAAACTCGGCGTCGCCCTGCTCGTTGGTGGTCTGCGCGCCCAATGCCTCGCTGTAGCCGTCCTTGGCGCGCTGCGGATCGTAGAACTGATAATCCGGATAACTGCGGAACGCCGGGAATGCCGGGCTCAGGGTCAGCGTGGCCTCGACACGACGCCCAGCAGCCGGGGTGCCAAACAGGTTTTGCAGATTGAAGCGCGCGCGCAGCGCCTCGGGCTTGACCCAACCCTCGCTGACCTCGGTGCTCAGATGCGCGCTGGCTTTCATGCGGTCGGGCAGGAACTCCTTCACCTGCACCGTGGTGGAACCGATGCGCTCGACGCGATCACCATCGCGTACCAGCGACAAGCTCACTGTCCACGCGCCGGTGGGCGATGCCTCGGTGGTGGCATAACTGAGTTCCTCGAAGCCCTCCTTGCCCAGTTGCAGGCGGCGCCGATCCACGCGCAGGCCGCGCGGATCGACAATATCCACCTGCAAGGGCACACCCTCGATCGAGCGCTGCCAATCCAGGGTGCGCACGATCATCCCGATGTTGAAGGTGTCGCCGGGCCGGTACAGACCACGGTCGGAAAACAGCCATGCACTGAGCTGGCCGGAGACATCGGAATTGCGGATGCCACCGACATCAAAGCGCGAAGTGTCGAGCTGGCGGTCGCCACCGCGCAGCGGCAGGAATGACAGGTCATCGCCCTTGCGCACCACCAGCAGCGACGGCGTTTTCTCGCGCTCGAATCCGTCCAGCGCGGCAAAATGCGCATGGCCCTGTGCATCACTGCCCAGCGCCAGCAGACGCTGGCCATTCTTGCCCAGTATCTCGACGCTGGCGCCGGCCACCGGCTCGCCGTTTTCCAGCGATTGCACGAACACGTCCAGGCTGCCATCCATCGATTTTTTCAGCAGCACACCCAGATCGGTGACCACCACCAGCCGGGTGTCCTGCAAGCCGGTGTTGTAGGTGTCGTACACGTAATCGTTGGGGTAATCACGGCTCGCGGTGAGATCGGCGGCACTGAACCCTTGTTGCGCTTCAGCCTGCTTTTGCGCCGCCTCGCGCTGGCGCTGTTCCTGCGCCGGATCGTAGTTGCGCAAGGCCAGCAGAAACACCCCACGCTTGCCGCCTTCGCGCAAATAGCGCGACAGGTCGATGCCTTCGTAATGCGCCTTGCCCGGCTCGGCATCCGTGAAGGTGAGGGTCTGCTCGAAGCGCTCGGTGATCTGATCCGGCGCCAGCCCGCTCAATTGCGGCTTGGCGTAACTGCCGTAATTGAGCGCGGCCAGATTCGACAACTGCTCGGGCAGCACCCGGCCGATATCCAGCCGCAGACCCGGCACATTGCGCGCCACCACTGCGACTCGCTGTTCGCCCTTGAGACTGAGCAAGGCGCCATCGGCCATGAAGCGCAGCATGCGCGGATAATCCGGCACCCGCACCACGAAGGCGGCCGACTTGCCCAGCATGAAGCCGCCAAACGAGGTCAGCCCGTGCTCCACCCGCACGTACAGGTAGCGGCCAACGTCAGCTTTGTACTTGTAGCTGTGCAGGGTCTGGTATTCAAGCTCGCTGGCGACCGGATCGAGGTCAAGCTTCTCGGCCGCCGCGATCACGTTCTCGCTCATCTCGCGCGTGCTACCCGACCAGTGGTACGGATTCCGGCGATCAGCCAGCTTGCTGTTCGGGTGATACACCGGCAGCAGCCACGCCGACAGTTTCTGGTTGATGTCGCGCTCACCCACCGCCTGCGACGCCGCCACCATCAGCACCTGCTCGGGCTCGAAGCGGGCGTTGTCGACCAGCGTCGGTTCCACGCTGTCGATGGCCAGACTGTATTTACCCGGAACCGCCACCTGCCCGCGCAGTTCGTCGGTGAATGGCTTGCCGCCGCGCGCCGCATGCACGCCCTTGTCGATGCGCAGCGACAACAGCCCCGGATCGAGCGGCAGCGCCAGCGGCTGCGAATGCACATAGGCATTGAGCTTGTCGTCGTCGTAGCTGACCACGAACTTCTGCGGCAGCGGCTTGGGTTTGTTCTTGCCGGTTTCGCCCAACGTCATGGTGATGCGTTTTTCGAACGCCAGCGGGTCCACCGGATGGCTGAACGTGACCTGCGCGATGGCTTTCTTCAGCGTCGCGTCCTGTGGGTCCTGATAAAACTCGGTTTGCGCGATCTGTGCGGTGAACGGCGCGCTGTCGAACTCGAACGCATCCTCGACCACCCGCACCTGCGGCGCAAACACCAGCGCCTTGTCAAAACGCACCTCAAAATGCTGACCCACCGGCCAGTCATCCTGCGGCCGGAATATCAGCTCACGATCACTGCTGAAGGACCAGTCGCCGGCCAGTTCCGGGGTCATGCGGATACCCGTGCTCACCGGCTTGCCGACCAGCGCCAGCGCTGCGGCTGAAGCGGAGAACTCGACGCGCAACGCCTGCACCACGACCGGCTGTTTGCGGTAATCGGTAAGGTCAGGCGCGGACACCTGGAACGTCACCGCTACCGGCGCCGGCGGCCGCGGCTGTGCCAACCACCAGCGATAGCCCAGCAACCCGAGTGCCGCCACTGCCAACACCGATGCCGCGATGCCGGCGTAGCGCCGTGGCCGTGCGCGCACGGCTGCCACACCGGAAGCAAGCCGATGTTGCAATGGCGGCAGCCAGCCCGGCGCCTGCCAATCGATCCGTCCGAAGATCAGTGCCAGCATGCCGGCGACACCCCGGATCAACGCCAGCAACAGCGAACCCAACGCCAACAACGCCGCGCGTACGATATCCATCAGCCAAACCCCAGGCAGCAAATCATGCTGGCATTACAGCACACAGCTGCAGCGCATTTATGGCTAATTGCGGGCACGAAAAGGCATCCGCGACATTCCATGAATCGATTGCTGGCTGCGGCAACCACGCGTAAGGTGTTATCCATTGAAACCTGAGGTAACCATACGATGACCGACACCACCTACACCCCGCCGAAAGTCTGGCAATGGGATACCGCAAGCGGCGGCAAGTTTGCCAGCATCAACCGCCCGATCGCCGGGGCCACCCACGACAAAGCCCTGCCGCAGGGAAAACACCCGTTGCAGTTGTATTCGCTGGCCACGCCCAACGGAGTCAAGGTCACCATCTTGCTTGAGGAATTGCTGGCGCTGGGTTTTGCCGGCGCCGAATACGACGCGCACCTGATCCAGATTCTGGAGGGCGATCAGTTCGGCAGCGGCTTCGTCAGTGTCAATCCCAATTCCAAGATCCCGGCATTGCTGGATCAAAGCGCAAGCCCGCCGATCCGGGTGTTCGAGTCGGGCGCGATCTTGCTTTATCTTGCGGAAAAATTTGCCGCGTTTGTGCCAACCGACATCGGCAAACG
The DNA here is from genome assembly GCA_030681035.1 of Lysobacteraceae bacterium. GTDB lineage: Bacteria > Pseudomonadota > Gammaproteobacteria > Xanthomonadales > Xanthomonadaceae. Next base: position 10,865 of record JAUXUI010000122.1, read on the forward strand.
TGCCGAATGTCTGTCGTGGCTGTTCTGGCAGATGGGCAGCGCGCCGCTGCTCGGTGGCGGCTTTGGGCACTTCTATGCCTACGCCCCGGAAAAATACGAATACCCGATCAACCGTTACGCGATGGAAGTCAAACGCCAGCTCGATGTGCTTGATCGCCAGTTGGCTACCCACCCCTACATCGCTGGAGATGACTACACCATTGCCGACATGGCGATCTGGCCGTGGTATGGCGCCCTGGTCAACAATACGGTTTACGAGGCCGCCGAGTTTCTTGAAGCGCACACCTACAAACATGTGCTGCGCTGGGCCGAAGCGATCGGGCAACGGCCGGCGGTGCAGCGCGGGCGCATGGTGAACCGGGCCTGGGGCGAACCCAGCGAGCAATTGCGCGAACGCCACGATGCCAGCGATTTCGACACCCGCACCCAGGACAAGATCGACGCAGCGCAGGGCGAATAACGCGAACCGCAACGTCACCCGTCATCGCGAGGGCCGAAGGCCCGTGGCATACGATTCCGCATGGCCTTCAGGCCATAGCGGATCGGAGTCCTTTAGGGCATACGATTCCGCATGGCCTTCAGGCCATAGCGGATCGGAGTCCTTTAGGGCATACGATTCCGCATGGCCTTCAGGCC
>JAUXUI010000125.1 GCA_030681035.1 Lysobacteraceae bacterium
GGCCTGAACAAGGGGGAAAAGCGTTCGCCTGAACGAATTACACGCCGAAACTGCATTTTTCGCACCAAAGCGGTGCGTTTTTCTTCTCTGAGGCGCCCCGGCGCCGCCCTTTCGAAGTCAAGTCCGACAGGCTGCTAGCGCTAATCAGGTCGAGAATTGGGGCTCCACGCTCGCATAACCAACTGATTTTACAAGAATCGCATCAGTACTCAGCGCGAAAATCGCGCACGAACTGCGGAACTTGGGTTCGCCAGATCACGGCCAAGACGGGCAACGTCCAATCGGGCAGCAGCAGACTCAGTGATATTCCGACACACAGGTGAGGAAAAATCTTACCCCAGCGTGAGCGATGCGCGGATATGACGCCCATTCATCGTGCGGCATTGTGTCTCTCACCATAAGAGCGGGAGATTTATATGTCGCAGATCAAGAGCGCCGCATCGGAGAGAAGCTCGGTATCGATACGCGGAGTGACCGCGATCGAGTTGCTGATGACGCTGATGGTGGTGATGATTGTAGCCGGCATGGCGACGCCATCCATCGCATCATTGCTACGCAACAATCAGTTGGCTTCTTCCGTCAATCTACTAATGGCCACATTGCAAATGGCGCGTGCAGAAGCGCTTAAATCGCGCAGCATCGTATTGGTTTGCCCGGGGAATCCCGAACACGGCTGTAGCGATAGTCTGAACTGGCATCAGGGTTGGATCATTGTGTATCGGCCCAACACAGCAGGTCAGCCAGATGCCGGATCGCGTATCGTTGCGGTGCAGCAGGCCATACGCGGCATCCGCATTCAATCGAGCCAAAACCGTCGGCGGGTACAATTTCGACCTGACGGCTCCGCACGAGGCAGCAATCTGAGCCTGCGTTTTTGCGTGGATGACCAGCCCAGCGCTGAACGGGCGGTGGTGGTGAACAACTCCGGACGCGCGCGCAAGATTACCGGCAAGGCATTGGCGGACTTGCCGCCATGCCGAAGCTGAAGGTGCAAACAATCGATCGCTGCGTGTTTTACGCTGCGGCTCACCAACAAGTGGCAATCGGTCCTGCTGATGTTTTCACCCCGGCCTGATTCACCGTTAATGCGCCGCAGGTATCGTCGGTCTGTGCGCCGATCGGCGCCGCAGTAATCAAAAAGGCGGTTGCACCAACGCCGGTTACATTGAGGTTGTATTGGGCTGTGCCACCCGCCCGCGGCGAGATCGCAAAGGGCGGTACGTACCCCGCATAGGTGTTATTGACGCTACGAAAACGCTCCAACCCTTGCGCAAGTTCCACCAAATCGGCCTTGGCCTGGCCACGGCGGCTCTTGCGCACACTGTCCTGGTAGCTGGGTAGGGCGACGCCAGCCAAAATTGCCACGATCGCCACCACTACCATCAGTTCCACCAAAGTGAAGCCATGCATCCGCTTGCGCACAGCCAATGTATTGTCAGTATCCATGTCGCCCCCTGTTGCAGGCTCAATTCGCGTCAGCATATCGCGCCCGTTCATTCCAGTTGCCGCCACGATTGCCGGCCGCAGGCGCGGGGCAGAAAAATTGGCCGTCCACCTGGGGTCTGCAATACCAGTGTGCAACGTGTTGCCGGGTCACTGGGGTTCGGCGGCGTGCAACCGGGGTCTCCCGGAACGCAATCCAAACCAGCAATCGTGGCTGGCGCCGGCACCGTAAGGATGGTATCGCGAACCGGCGCACCATCCAGAATATTGATGGCGCCACAGTTGGCACAGATCGGGTTTGCGTTTGGATCGCCAATACTGACATCGTTGAGCGAGGCCGCACCGGTTATCGCGTCCAAGCCGTACAGGAAGTTCTTTCCACCGGGCGTACACGCATCACCTTGTGGCTCGAAGGTGGTAAAGAACACCTTGCCATTCTGCACGCGCGGATTGCCGATGAAGCGCTCGCCCTTGGGCGTGGAGGAGCCAACCACCAAGTCGATATACCAGCCGTTTTTTGTTGAAAAATCCACATTTTGCTCGGTGATATTGCGAATTATGCCGGTGATGTCGGGCGGTGGCGGGTTCGGGTTGGGCACCGATACCGTTTGCTCGGAGATAATTGCCTGCTGTGTCAGCGAAGTTGCACGGTTGCCGATGGGTGAACCGCTATCGAGCACAGCATAGAAGCTTTGCACCTGATGGGTAATCGCCACTGCGTTGTCACCATTGACGAAGAAACGGCCACTGCCGAACAACAACATGTTGTTGCCGCCGGGGCCGGTGGTGACATCAAAACCGCCGGTAATTGCCTGCGGGTCGCCATTGTTATCGGTGGCGGTGAATAGCGGCTGGCCACCAAAGGCGACATTCCATGACGCGGCTGATGCTGCGGACAAATCGAACTTCCAGACGTTGCCCAGCAGATCGCCACCATAAACGGTATCGGCAAACCCATCTCCGTCATTGTCGAGCGCGACAATATTTCCCAGGCCATTGGCATCGGTGCTGCCATCGTTTGGCACCAACTTCTTGAGAATCTGCCCCGTGTTGATATCGATGACGAATAACGCAGCGTTTTCGGAGTCCGAGTTGTAGCCGTTGGGCACCAACGCCACCCATCGCCCGCCGGTTACCGGCAAAACCTGTGCTTTGCCGAGCGAAAAGCCCATATCAGCATCGATACTGTCGTTGATTTCCCAGAGCACGTCGTTGGCGCCAACCGTCGTCGGGTTGGTAATATCAACGCCGAACACGGTACGCGTACCGGCGCCGCCGGTACCCACCGCCACCGTCCCCCAACTGCCGCCCAAGCGGGTATCGGCTACAGTTACCGGGCCATCCACATAGTAGCGATGGTCATAACGGCGGCTGGCCAGCGCACCGATACGCTTGAGTGCAGCGTTTGGCACAAACGCAAACTCTTCACGGCCATTGGATCCGTTGAAGCCATGGAACATGCCATCGTTGGCACCGACAAAGACCATCGAAACATTGCTGGCTTTGCTGGCAAGGTAGGCTTGGTAACCGGTGGCCAAAGCGCCGCTCAAAGTGGAACCGTAACCAAAATCGTCCTTGGGCGATGAGATTTCTGGCGTTGAGCCAACAATATCGCCCAGACGCGTGGTGCGCTTGCGGAACGGACCGGGGGTCGGCAGTTCAAGGCTGGGGTCGCCGCGCAGGTAGTTGACTACTTGTGTCGGCGTGGCCGTCGGAAAGTTCACCGCGATATCGGTCGGGGTGATACCCATCGCCGCAAACTGTGCCGTTGCATTTGCACCAAGATTGCTCGCCGCAAAGGGGACAACAGTTTTGCTGGTACCGCCGGGCACCGTGGCAACAAAAACGTTACGTGAAGTTGCCGCAGCCGCCGAGTTTGGCAGTTGCGTTGCTGCCTCCCATAACTGCGTACCCACACCACCATCCGCATTGACCGAAAACGCGGTCAGTCGTCCACTCCAATCGGTGCCGTTATTGCCGACGCTGAAGGATGGCGCGACCGTGAATGAGCTGGCACCAACACGGGCACCGGTCAGTGCCAGGGTCCCGGAATCTTGTGCTGAGTCAAGCACGGCATTGATCACATCGCGGATGGCGGTGGTGATCGCTTGCGGAGTGCTGGCATTGAGCATCTTGCCGCGGGTGTTGACGGTGGCATGCCAGATGTCGTCCACCGTGGTGCGATTGTCGTTCTGCATTGATGGCCATACCGGCGGGTTGGCGAACGGATCAGCCGTTGCCGCAGCGTTGACACCAAACACATCGCCAAACGAACCCAAAGTGACACCATAGAAGTTCATGTGCGGATCGCGCCGGCAATCCAACCTTGGGTCGGGGTTGGCCGTGCTGCACTCCGAAGGCACCACCATTTTGCCGGCCTCCAGATCCGGGCGGATATTGGCCAGATAATACCTGCTGGCGATATCGGCCATGGTGTCGGTGTGATTGTCGGCAAATGGCGCGCCCATGACACCATCAACGTTACCCACATTAACCGAGTTTTGGTTACTGAAGCCATCGGTGAACAGCATTGCGGCATTCGCCTGACAGGCAAGCTGAACGGGCGCATTGGCGCCGCTGCGCTGGAACTGGCCGCCAGCGTGATTCACTGCTTGTCGATTGGGTGTACTGCCATTTCCGGGATTCCGAAAGATGCCACCAGTGGCGGTGCTGTATAGGGCACCGCGATCCGTCGCCAGCGCCAGATCTCGCATTGCTACGGGGTTGGTCAAACTGTTGATGGTGAACAGGCCGGTGCGCAGAAAATCGACACCGGTAAGCGCGATCGAGATACCGCCGCGCACCGCAAGATGGCGCGTACGGTAATACGAAAACCAGTTGGCAAAGTTTTGTATTGCGGCGGCGTATTGCGCCGCGCTGGAGTAGTTGGCCGGCTTGATTTCGTAACGGTACAACGTCGACGGCGTTGCATTGGGCTGATTGGCCACTGCCAGCGGCGCAATGTTGCCGTCTGGTGACGTATTGGTCGTAAGAAAATACGTCGCCGGGAAATAGTCGATCGCAATGGTGCAGGTAGCGTTGACGGTGATGCCGCTTGCCGCGACTACCCATGCATTGTTTGCGCCACCAACACCGCTGCAGTTATTGCCATTAAGGTGGTAACGAGTCCCTTGTGGCATCACCATGCCAGCACGAAAATCGAAGCTGGAGGCGTTGCCGTTTACCGCCCGGTTGGAGGTGAGATCAAAGGTGGTACCCGAAAGTGGCAAGCGATCCACGGGGGCGGCGGTAATCGACGTGTTGCCGGTTGGTGGGTTGAATTGCGCGTTGCCGTCGGCCGCCCGCCAGGGCTCGTAAAAAACGCTGGGATCAAAGTACGCCGGGTTGAACTCGGGCGAGCGCGCGAAACCGAAGTTGGGCGTGGCGGGTATGTTCTGCCGATCGGTCGCACGCCCCGAGTACGGGAACAATTGAAGAAAATCGACGTTACCCGTCTGTCGGAACGATCCGTCGTTGGCAAAGAACGAAAATGCGCTGGCCGAGTTGTCTCGCCCCCACACACCCATACCATCCATGGCCGGGAACAAAGTTTCCCAGTTCATCGAGCCGGAGTCATCAATGACCATGAGAAAGGCCGGCTTCACGCGCGTGCTCAGGAACAATGGTGACTGCGCGATATCCAGCGGCAGTGCCCAAGCCGGATTGGCAACGCCCCCGATGAGGGTCAGTAGCACGCCATAGGCGATCATGCGAATGCGGTTATACAACATGGAGTTTCTCCCGCGTGGAACGGCAAACATCAAGGAATAAATACGGAATCCACCGCAGCCCGTGACGCTGGGTTGGCAGGCCGATCAACGCTGTAAGCGGTGATCTGGTAGAACTGGTTGGTGTTCTCGTTGGTGCGCTGCGGCATCTTGCGGCTACTGCCGCCGAAGCATTGATCGATACGGCGCACATTGGCGCCTTGGGTTGCGCCACCATCTAGCGCCGCCGTCGCCCATGCACGGCCCTCGAATGCCAAGGCACAATTGGCGATATTGGCGGTAACCGGCACCGAATTGTTCACCTGGGTACGTAGATTGGCTTCGGTTTGGGTTAATTGTTGCTCGGTGTTTTGAAACGCCAAGTTGCCAGCACGGTAACCCGCCGACATGCGCTCCTGCATGGTCGCCACCTGCATGCCTGTTACACCGATCAGGGTCAGCAAAAGCAGCATGATAAGGGCAACAAACAAGGCCGCCCCGTGCTGATTATGAGCACCCATACGGCTATGGCCCCGCGAGGTGAAAGTGTGCTCGCGCAAGGGCGCCTGCGATAAAGTGAGCATTGGTAGCATGCACGACATGCGCTCAGTCTCCAAACAACTGGTTGCGGATGGCAATGGTCGCTTCATAGGCAGTGCGGATGCGGCCATCGGAAGGTGGATTGACGGTAACGCCGAGAACCATCGGCGACAGTGCGCGTTGCTCGACCGAAGCACGCTCGGGGCTGCGCAACAGCAGACCGATCTGCATCAACCCGACGCGGGGCCAGTCGTTGGCGGCGTCCACGGCATCGGCGGTACGCAAGTTGCGCATCGCAGTGGGAGCGGCGGGGTTACTGGAGCCGTAAAGGACTTGCAGGGTATCAACGCCTTCGACCACTTCATCGACATTTGCGGTAACTACCGCAGTACCCGGAGTGCTATCGAACGCAATCCGGAACAGCGACGGGCCGCCACCGGCACCCACACCAACGTAGTAGGCGATGCTCATGGCGCGGTACAGCGTGGTTTGTTGCGGCGGATATTGCTCAAGTGCTGTGACCATTCCAGATTGGTTCAGGCCATTGGCGGCACCACCAACGACCGATGGCGAGATGGTGATGGTGCCCGTAGCCGCATCAACTGACGTTGCCTGGAAAACGGTAGCGACGCCACCGGAGCCGCACTGTGAAACACCAAATAGACCGGGCGTATCCAAGTCACCTCGCAACAGTGCCCAGTTGGCGGGATTGAACTGAATGGTGCCCGACGATATTGCGTTTGCTGGCACGCCGTCCGCCGAAAGATAATGCAAAAACACCACATCGCTACCCGGCACTACCCGGCCAAGCAGTTCCGCTGGCAAGGCCGGACTCCAATCATTGGCGTTGCTGCTGATGCCCGGCGTCTCGTTGACGTTGATGGAATTGCCAGGGCCGGTTGGATTCGCCGAGCCGACGTATTCGTAACCCAGCGGCGCTGCGTGGAAGTGCAACGAGCGCTGTGCGATTGCGTCATAACTGGCCAGGCTGCGTGTTCCTGGCGCCGCAAATGGCGCGAACAGCAGGTTCATCGAACGCGCGCCGGACTGCATCAATGCCTGCTGGTTAACACAACCAAAATGCCCGGCCATGCGGATATCACGCTGCATGAACTCGAGCGCGAAGCGGCCATTTTCTTGCGAGCGCGACAGCCCTTCGGAAAGCCGGTACGCTGCTTTGGAGCCGGCAAATATCTGGATCAACCCAATCAGCAGGAACGACGCCAAGGTGATGGCAATCATCATTTCGACCAATGAAAAGCCCTGCCCTTTTTGATTGGCGATGCAATGGCGGTGCGTGTTCATAGGCTAGAGGTCGCGACGAAGGTGGTGATTTGATCAGCAGACGCTGCTTCCCATGGCGAATCGACCCATTGAATGGTTACGGTGATGACTGCGGTACCGGTGCCTGCTGTTGTCAGGGCTATGGCGCCTGCCCCACCGGGTAATTCCGTGGCAACCCGGCACTGCCAATGCGCAGCCACGCTGGCGGGCTGCAAGTTGGCGGGCATCGCACACCCGTCCGGGCTGGCGGTTCCGCCACTGGCAACGTTGTAGAGTGATACGAATTGCCTACCACCGGCGCGAACTACATCCAGTGCGTCATAGGCGAGTTCAGTGGCGATGGTGCGTTGATTGGAACTTTGGATCATGCGCAACGTGGTGGTCTGCAGCAATGCCAGGCCCACCAGCCCGAGGCCAAGTATCAGCACCGTGACAAGCACTTCAATCAGCGTGAGGCCGCGCTGGCGTGATGGCTGCGGCGGTCTGTAAAATCGGTTCGGATTCATGAACAAACTCCGCGCAAGGTGCGTATTTGCCCAGTACGGGCAATCAGGATATTGCGCAAATGCTCAGCCCCGGCTGCACAGGTCAGCGGGTGCAATGTGATGACGTTGGCCGGAAATACCGTGCCTGCCGGCAATACCGGTTGGCCACGTCCGTTGTAGCGCACGGCGCTGGTGCCCGCGTCGATTCCAGCGATATTCGCCACCGCCGTCACTTGCGGGTCGGCGCGCTCAAAACGCACCACTTCTGTGCCTGCGTCCAGCGCGCCGTTGCGGTTGATATCCGACCACACCATCCATCCCTGGCTCCAGTCCACGCCACAAGCGGTACCGTCGGCACTTGCGCACAATTCGGCGAATGAACGGGTTTTGATGGCCTCGGTGCGGGCCAGATTAAGCGCTGCTATCAGCTCATTGTTTTCGGTGCTTACCCGATTCAAGCGGATCGAGTCCTGAAAGCTTGGCAGCGCAACGGCCGCCAAAATTGCCAGCACTGACAGTGTCACCATCAATTCCACCAAGGTGAACCCCGATTGTGGTTTAACGGAACGTGTCACAGCCATCTCCAGTAACGTATTGACACCACGAGGCAGACTATAGCCCTGATCGGCAAAGGTGTAGTCATTGGTACGACGACCGGCGGCAACAATCCGACGAACGCGAAATTTCAGGTTTGATATGCGTTGCAATGCTCAATCACGGGCTCAAGGATGCTTTAAACAAGCACGCCCCGTCATTCCATTGGAATTGAAATCCATTGCAGACAACCACATGGGTCTCGGCTTTCGCCGGGATGACGATTTATTCAAGGACGCCTCAGCCTGGCTTCTTCAGCCGCGCCAGCGTTGCCTTGAGAGCCGCCTGCGTCTGCGCGCTGAACCAGTCATCAAGAAACCCATCCAGATTGATGCGCTCGGGGCGGTTTACCGCATCGATCAGATCTGCACGTGCCATGCGCCGAGTGGTCAGCATGGCGTGACGTGGCAACGCCAACAGGGCGCGCAGCCAGTCGAGCGCGCGTGGCAACATCGCATCGGCTTCGCTCAGCTCATCGACAAGGCCGATCCGCTGCGCTTCGGCAGCTTCCAGCATGGTGCCAGCCACCAGCAAACGCTCGGCGCGGTAGGTGCCGATCACCCGGCGCATCAGATGTTGCACGCCTTCGGGCACCACCAGGCCGACCTGCACTTCGTTCAGGCCAATCGTATAGGCGCGGCGTTCGTCACCGGGCACCATGATGCGATAGTCGCAGCACAGTGCCAGTACCGCACCACCAGCCGGGCTATGGCCACCAACCGCAGCAACCACCGGGATTGGCGAGGTGGCCAAGGCTGCCATTGCCGCAAAAAACGTAGCCCACGCAGCAGCCAGTTCAGCACGCCCGAGTGTCATCAGATAGGGCACATCCAGCCCCGCCGAAAACACCGATGGCCCACCCGAAAGGATCAGGCCAGCCGCACCGCGTACCGGGGCGTGTTCGATTACCTCACGCAATTGCGTCAGCAGTTCGGGGTTCAGCGCATTGACCGGTGGCCGTGCCAAGCGCACTTCAAGGATGTCGCCGTGTTCGATTTGGGTAATCATGCGGATTGGTTCGTGGCTGGAAAACAATACGATACCGTATTCATCTTGCAATGCATCGCATGTTTTACAATCACCGCATGCAAATCGTCCGTCTCCTTATGCTGCTTTTGGTCGCTGCCATGCCGTCAACGGCAATGGCGCAACACACGCAAGTCGAAGCCAGCGGCGCGTGGATCCGCATTGCACCGCCCGGCGCAATGATGTTGGCCGGTTACCTCACCCTCACCAACAACGGCGATGTGGTGGCCGAGCTGGCATCGGTGGATAGCGATGCGTTCGGCTCGGTGGAGTTGCATCGCACCGAAACCATCGATGGCGTCAGCCGCATGCGTGCGGTGCCAAGCCTGCGCATTGCGCCCGGCGAATCAGTATCCCTAAGCCCCGGCGGAATACACCTGATGCTGATGCAGCCCGCGCCAGAATTGGGCGAGCGCGTGTCGATTGCATTTCTCTGGCGTGACGGCAGCAAATTGTCGGTAGCGTTTCCACTTCAGCACGATGCACCGGGTGAGTGAAAGTGTAGTGCTGCACAGCGCCCCTCCACGACACTGCGACGGGTGTACCGGCACTCCGGCCAGACACGCGCTATGATGCGGCAATGCAGCAATTGCTGGTCTGCGCGGTCCTTGGAGGTGTCATGCTTTATCACGCACATGAGTTGTACCGTTCTTGGCTGACGCCACTGGCACACCTGTCACACGCTCACGCCAAAATATTGAGCGCGCCCGGAAGTTGGTGGTCGTATTGGCCCGGCGCGCAACGCATGGCCGCCGGTTACGAATTGCTGCATCGCGTCGGCAAGGAGTACGAGAAACCCGAGTTCGGTATCCGTTCGGTGACCGCACACGGCCACCAGGTGCCGATCGTTGAAGTCCAGACACTGAGCCGCCCGTTCTGCAACCTGGTCCGTTTCAAGCGGTTTTCCGACGACCCGGACACGATCGACGATCTGAAAGACGACCCGATCGTGCTGCTGGTTGCACCACTTTCGGGCCATCACTCGACCCTGCTGCGCGACACCGTGCGCACCCTGCTCGCCGATCACAAGGTCTACATCACAGACTGGGTTGACGCACGCATGGTGCCGCTGTCCGAAGGCGGTTTCACTCTGGACGACTACGTCAGCTATATCCAGGATTTCATCCGTCATATCGGCGCCAAAAATCTAAACGTGATCTCGGTCTGTCAGCCAACTGTGCCGGTGCTGGCAGCCATCTCATTGCTCGCCGCAAAGGGTGAGCCGACGCCGCGTACCATGACCTTGATGGGCGGCCCGATCGATACCCGCGAAAGCCCGACCCAGGTCAATACACTAGCTACAACCAAACCACTGAGCTGGTTCGAAAACAACGTGGTTTTTCCGGTGCCGCATAGTTACCCCGGCAATGGCCGACTGGTGTACCCCGGCTTCCTGCAGCACATGGGTTTTGTGGCGATGAATCCGAACCGGCATTTCGAGTCGCACTGGGATTTCTACCGCGACCTGGTGCGCGGCGATCTGGAAGACGCCGACAGCCACCGCCGCTTCTACGACGAATACAACGCCGTACTCGACATGCCCGCCGAGTATTATCTCGACACCATCCGCATCGTGTTCCAGCAACACCTGCTGCCGCGCGGGGAATGGGATGTCGGCGGCGAGCGGGTCAACCCGGCGGCGATCGCCAATACGGCGCTGCTGACCATCGAGGGCGAGCTTGACGACATTTCGGGCCTCGGCCAGACCCAGGCTGCCCATCGTCTGTGCTCGGGCCTGCCAGAACAGAAGAAGCAGCACTTCATGGTGCGCGGTGCTGGCCACTATGGCATCTTCAGTGGCCGGCGCTGGCGCGAGCAGGTCTACCCGAAAGTCAGTGCCTTTATCCGTAACCGTTAATCAGCCATTGCCACTATGACGCCATCATCGCCCATTGAAATCACCTGCCCGCACTGCCTGGCGGTGAACCGTGTCCCCGAAGCGCGGCTCGCCGAAACGCCACGCTGCGGCCGTTGCGACAAGCCGTTGTTTGCAGGCGTGCCGATGGATCTCGACCAGGCTGCCTTTTCGCGGGTGATCGCGCATACCGCTGTACCGGTGGTACTCGATTGTTGGGCGCCGTGGTGCGGGCCGTGCAAACAGTTCGCCCCGGTGTTTGAACAAGCAGCGCAACGACTGGAACCGGGCCTGCGCCTATGCAAGCTCAATACCGAAGCACATCCGGCATTGGCCCAGCAACTGGCTATCCGCAGCATCCCGACCCTGATCGTGTTCCGCGATGGTAGCGAGTTGAACCGCATGTCCGGCGCGCTGCCGATGCCACAGTTGTTGCAGTGGCTGCATCAAGTGCTGAACTGACAACCATCCGTTGCGATGGGTTTCGTGCTCTACCCATCCCATGAGCTACGGGCAATTCGCCCACAGGGTGGGCTCCTACACAAAACAGCGCTCCACTGTAGGAGCCCACCCTGTGGGCGATCTGACTACCGGCATGCAGGCCGAGTGAAGTGTCTAGGAGCCTGTCGGGCTTTGCCGGTCGAGGCGAAAATCTGGCTGCGCGAGGACAGATTTTCGCCGGATCGCCGGCGCGTAGCACCGCTACGGGCCAAGATTCGGCGGAAATATGCACCGCGCAGACGGATTTGCAGCCCG
>JAUXUI010000131.1 GCA_030681035.1 Lysobacteraceae bacterium
ATCGCTTCCAGACCCGTCCTTTCATCCGCCAACAGCGTCACTTTGTATAGCTTCATCGGAAAGCCCTCGCCGTCTTGAAAAAGACGGCCTAAGCCTACCATATTGCATACGTCATACTACATGTGACGTGACACTAGCTTCCTCTGCTTTGTGTGCAGCACTCTCTGGGTGTCCCGTGCTTCTACGTGCTTCTAACCGAAAGGCCGCGAACCGCAATAAAGCACAGGACATCAAAAAACCACGACAATCAGAACGGGTAGCGGACCAGCCTGATTGACTACAAACCATTTTGGTGAGGTTGAGTGTGTCCCGGATTCGGACAGATTCGTCCACCAATGGTGCCACTGGTGAAGCACGCTTGCTTCAACGCCAAATAGCTTTTGTACGCCAGCCGTCTGGAATCTGCATTGCGGTCAACGGCACGTTTGGATGCATGTCAAAAAGCTCAAAGAGCCGATCACGCCAATGACAGCGTGGGGACACGACCTTGAGCATGTGTTGCAGCACAACCAGGATGCAATACAGGCGGCCGTTGTCGGGCACGTCATGTGGCCACGCCAAGCTGCGTGATGGCAACTGTGGTTTGATCCCCATTTGGCGATTCCACAAACGCTTGTGATGAGCGCAGACATTGCGGACGTAACTAAGCGCATGCATCCAGCTGGCAAAGTGACTATCTGGAATGTCGTACTCGGAAGCGATCCTGCGCTTGATGGCTGGTGCGAGCCCGCCATACAGCATTGACACTGTGCCGAACGACAACAGCTCGGTCGCCATCCAGACGGGAAGATGCGGCTCGGCGGTGTATTTACGACGAAAGTGCGCTGCGAATGTTTCCTTCGCACGGCGCTCCTCCTTACCCAGCTCTTCCATGAACTTTGCGTGATTGAAGCGCGGCGAGAAGTTGGCTGGATCGGTATGACCAAACGGACCGTAAGCATGACCGATCTCGTAGGTGATCGCCGTACGGAGCGCAACCTCGATGCGTTCAATGGCATCGAGAAGCAGCAGCCGCAGCTTCCGGTCGAAGATGTAGAGTCCTGCAACGTCGTCGAACTCAGTACCTGGACGAAAGTCCTCGCCATCCTTGAACGGCAGGAAGTAGGCGCTCACGCGGTAGTAGCTGACATGTTGCAACCAGTGCAGAGCTCGGACCGGGTCGTCGACCTGTAAACCGCGCCGTTGGAGTTGCGCGAGCTGATCGGAATAGCTGAGGGCTTTTTTGGGATAGTGCATTTTCAGGCAAAAAAAACCCGCCAATTATGCGCGTCACCTACCGAAGCAGGGCTAAGCGTGGCGGGTGTGTTGAGGCAAATTCTACGGAGTTCCGTAGCCCAGGGCAAGATGGCAGAGCCAAGATCATTCATGTAGCTGAAACAGCAAATGACTGACCACGATTGATCGATAGTAATGCGGTTGTTGCTCTGCCCCGGGAGCCCAGCAGACGGAAACCGGACACCCGCAATCTCGCCAATGCTGTTTGCTGTCAATCGTGAATCGCCACCGGATGGCGCTTGTTTGTTGTTGCTGCGCGCGCAGGGGGTTGCTAGGCTAGCGGGCTCACCCCCCGCAAGAACTTATCCCACATGTTCAAAAGCCTACGCGGTCTGTTTTCTTCCGACCTGTCCATTGATCTGGGCACGGCCAACACCCTGATCTATGTGCGCGGCCAGGGCATCGTTCTCAATGAGCCGTCGGTGGTGGCCATTCGCCAGGATCACAACCGCGGCTCGGTGAAGTCGGTTGTGGCGGTCGGCACCGAAGCCAAAATGATGCTTGGGCGTACGCCGGGGCACATCACCACCATTCGTCCGCTGAAGGACGGGGTGATCGCCGATTTCACCACCACCGAGGAAATGCTCAAGCATTTCATCCGCAAGGTACACAAGTCCCGGCTGCTGCGGCCCAGCCCGCGGGTGCTGATCTGCGTGCCCTGTGGTTCGACCCAGGTGGAGCGGCGTGCGATCAAGGAGTCGGCCGAGGAAGCCGGCGCCCGCGAGGTGTTCATCATCGAGGAGCCGATGGCGGCGGCAATCGGTGCCGGCATCCCGGTTCACGAGGCGCGTGGCTCGATGGTGATCGATATCGGTGGTGGTACTTCCGAGGTGGCGGTGATCTCGCTCAATGGCGTGGTCTATTCGCAGTCGGTGCGCATTGGCGGTGACCGTTTCGACGAGGCGATCATCAATTATGTGCGGCGCAGCCACGGCACCTTGATTGGCGAGGCCACCGCCGAGCGGATCAAGCTGCAGATCGGCTGTGCGTTTCCGCAGGCCGAGGTGCTGGAAATCGAGGTGTCGGGGCGCAATCTGGCCGAAGGCGTGCCACGGATGATTTCCATCAACTCCAACGAGGTGCTGGAAGCCCTGCACGAGCCGTTGTCGGGCATCATCAGCGCGGTCAAGCATGCGCTGGAACAGACCCCGCCGGAGTTGTGCGCCGACGTTGCCGAGCGCGGCATCGTGCTCACTGGTGGCGGTGCGTTGTTGCGCGATCTGGACAAGTTGATCTCTGAAGAAACCGGCCTGCATGTACACATTGCTGATGACCCGCTGACCTGTGTGGCGCGGGGCGGTGGCCGTGCGCTGGAGCTGATGGACATGCAGGGCAACGAGTTTTTCGCGGCAGAATAATCGGCACGGGCGCAATACAGCCCACAACATGAGTAGCTTGTGTCGCTGTCAACGAACTCTACACTGCGATTTTCCGAGTCCCAGGCCAGCCCGCTGCGCCTGCTCGCTTATATGGCACTGGCTTTGGCGTTGATGACTGCCGACATGCGCGGCTCCTGGCTGACGCAGGTGCGGCAACAGGCTGGTTTGCTGGTCGGGCCGATTTACTGGTTGGCCGCCGCGCCTTCGCAGTTGTTGCGTTTTACTGGCGAATCCTTGCAAGGCCGTAACCAACTGCTGGGCGAAAATCATCGCCTGCGCGATGAATTGCTGCTCACCCAGGCGCGTGAGCGGCGTCTGTTGGCACTGGCGGACGAAAACCGGCAACTGCGCGATCTGCTTGGCGGTACGCGCAGCATGCAGTTGGGCGTGCGCCTGGCCACCATCATTGATGTCGACCTCGACCCCGGCCGCCACCAGGTTGTGCTCGATCTGGGTGCCAGCGACGGGGTCGCTGTGGGCCAGGCATTCATCGACGCCAGCGGACTGCTTGGCCAGGTGACGGCCGTAGCGCCTGGTCACGCCAATGCCCTGCTGGTCACCGACCCCGATCACGCGGTGCCGGTGCAAGTGGTGCGTTCGGGTTTGCGGGTAATCGCCTACGGCACCGGCGAGCGGGACCGGCTGGAAGTACGCGACATTCCGCAAAGCGGCGATATTCGCGAAAACGATGAATTGATCACGTCCGGTATTGGTGGCAAGTTTCCGGCCGGCTTTGCGGTGGGCAAGGTCATCGCGCTGCGTCAGGACGAGTCGCAACTGTTCTCTGTCGCCGACCTTGCACCCGCAGCCGCAGTCGCTCGGGCGCATCAGGTGTTGTTGGTCTGGGCGCAGCCTGCCGACACCCATATCGGGCCACCCTCGCTGCCACCCATCGTGCCGGAGAGCAACAGCCTTGAGCCGATCGAGCCATGAGCCGGTCTCGTTTTGCGTCCTCATTATTTTTGATCAGCGCGTTGACGGCGCTGATACTGGGCCTGATACCGTTGCCCGGTTGGCTGGCCGCATTCAAACCGTTCTGGCTGGCGTTGGTGTTGGCCTATTGGGTGCTTGAGGCGCCCGAACACGTCGGCCTTGGCGTGGCATTTGTGCTCGGTGTGGCGGCCGACCTGATCTTTGGCACCTTGCTGGGTGAATATGCGCTGCGCCTGGTGGTGCTCACCTTCATCGTGCAGCGGTTTCGCCCACGCCTGCGCTTTTTCCCGATCGGGCAGCAATCGCTGGCGGTATTTGCGCTGCTGCTCAACGACCGCATTGTCGCTGCGGCCATTCGGGTATTCCTCGGTGAAGGCCTGCCACCGCTGGCATTTTGGTATTCGCCGATCACCGGTCTGTTGCTGTGGCCATTTCTGGTCATCTTCATGGAGCTGGCGCGCCAGCGTGGGCGTCGTTTGCCATGAGAAGCGCCGGCCGCACCCTGCGTGATGCCTTCGCTGAAGCGACGATCTTCCGCAGCCGTGCTGTACTGGGCTTCATTGCTGTCACGTTGGCAACGCTGCTGCTGGCGGGGTGGTATTTCCGCCTGCAAGTGATCCATCACGCGGTTTACAGCACCCGTTCGGAAGCCAACCGCATCAAGGCGCGCCCCATCGCACCCGCTCGCGGGTTGATCTACGACCGTGCCGGCCGCCTGCTTGCCGACAATGTACCGGCCTACCGGCTGGAACTGGTGCCCGAATTGGTTGCCGACATCCCGGCCACGCTGGCCGCCTTGTCCGAGGTGATCACACTAAGTAACGAGGATCGACAGCGTTTTGAATCGGCGCGGCAAGCCAGCCGGCGGTTTTTGCCGGTGCCGCTGAAACTGCGGCTGAGCGAAGCGGAGGTGGCGCGCTTTGCGGTCAATCGCTACCGCTTTCCCGGCGTTGATGTCACCCCATACCTGACCCGGCGTTACCCTTATGGCGCGCTGTTTGCGCATGTGGTGGGCTATGTCGGGCGGCGCGATGCCGAGGATCTCAAATCACTTGATGACAGCCGCTATGCGGCGTTGTCACACAGCGGGAAAACCGGCATCGAGCGGTTTTACGAATCCCGCCTGCGCGGCGAAATTGGTTATGAGGAAGTGGAGCAAAACGCGCGCGGCCGTGACCTGCGGGTGATCCGGCGCAACCCGGCAAAACCCGGCACCGATCTGTATCTGAGCCTTGATGCGCGCCTGCAAGCCGCAACCACGGCGGCGTTTGGCGAAAACCACGGTGCGGCAGTGGTGCTTGATCCGCGCAATGGCGAGGTGCTGGCGATGGTCAGCCTGCCCAGCTTTGACCCCAATCCGTTCGTCGGCGGTATTGGCGTTGCCGAGTACGCTGCCCTCAACGCCTCGCCTTCGCGGCCATTGTTCAACCGCGTGTTGCTTGGTGGCTATGAGCCCGGCTCAACGATCAAGCCGCTGTTGGCGCTGATTGGCCTGGAGTTGGGCTTGCGCAAGCCATCGGACACTGTGCTTTCCACGGGGGCCTACAAGTTGCCGGGACAGAAGCGCGAATACCGCGACTGGAAACGCGGTGGCCATGGCCGTATCGACTTGCGTGAATCGCTGGCGCAGTCGGTGAATACGTACTACTACACCCTGGCGACCGAACTGGGTATTGATCGCATCAGCACCCAGATGGCTCGCTTTGGTTTTGGTGCGCCAACCGGCATTGATCTGCTGGGCGAAGTCTCCGGCATCTTGCCGTCACGCGAATGGAAGCAACGCGTGCGCGGCGAGGCGTGGTTTCCCGGCGAAACCGTGATTATCGGTATTGGCCAAGGCTACTGGGTTACCACGCCACTGCAATTGGCGCAGGGCGTGGCCATCATCGCCGGTGGCGGCGTCAAGCATCAATCCCATCTATTGCGCGCCACCCGGCCAGGCTTTGCCAGTGAGTTAGTGCCTGAGCCGATCGCAGCCGGTGAGCGCGTGGTTGCGGACGCCGCCAATCTGGCCGCTGTGCGCGATGGCATGGTCGCAGTAATGCAACCGCCTACAGGTAGCGCGCGTGCGGCGGCGGTAGGCACGCCTTATCAAATTGCCGGTAAAACCGGCACCGCGCAGCGTGTCACCCGTGTTGGCGATACCGCGATCAAGCTTGAAGACCTGCCTTTCAACCTTCGCCATCGCGCGCTGTTCATCGCCTTTGCGCCTGCCGATGCACCGCGCATCGCGCTGGCGCTGGTGGTGGAAAGCGGCGGCTCCGGCTCGCAGGCAGCAGCGCCGATTGCACGCAAGATATTCGATGCCTGGCTACTCGACGAGGGCCGAACACAATGAATGCGCTGTGGTATTCACTGCGCCGGCTGCCACTGCGCGCTGCCAATGCGCTGGACCTGCCGCTGCTGCTCGCCTTGCTTGCGCTGATGGCAATTGGCATGGCGGTACTGCACAGCGCCAGCGGCGAACGCACGGACTTGCTGATTTCGCAGGCGCTGCGTTTTGCGGTGGGCGTTGCGGCGATGTTGCTGATCGCGCAGATCCCGCCGGCACGCATTCGTGTGTGGACGCCATGGATATACGCCGGCACATTGCTGCTGCTGATGCTGGTTCCGGTATTCGGTTCCGGGCGCAGTGGTCGCCACTGGCTGGATCTGGGCGTTTTCTACCTGCAACCGGCTGAGTTGTTGAAGCTCTCGGTGCCGATGATGGTGGCCTGGATCATCCAGCGCCGGCCGTTGCCGCCGGGTTGGCGGGTTGCCGCATTATCGGCAATCGGCCTGGGCATCCCGACGCTGATGATTGCGGCGCAGCCCGATCTGGGTACCGCCGTGCCGGTGGCAGCCAGTGGCATTCTGGTGATTTTTCTCGCCGGTTTCGCCTGGTGGCGCATCGCCCTGCTGGGTGGCGCTGCACTGGCCATGGCGCCGTTTGGCTGGATGCTGCTCAAGGAATACCAGCGTGCGCGCTTGCTGACTTTCATGAACCCGGAAGCCGACCCGTTGGGCACCGGCTGGAACATCATGCAGTCGAAAGTCGCGGTGGGCTCCGGCGGTTTGCTCGGCAAGGGCTGGGGCAATGGCAGCCAGGCACATCTGGATTTTCTGCCCGAACAGACCACCGACTTCATTTTTGCGGTGCTCTCCGAGGAGTTTGGCTGGCTCGGTGTTTGTATCGTACTTGCCCTGTATCTGTTCATTGTCGGCCGCTGCCTGTGGATAGCCGCGCAATCGCGTGACTGCTATTCGCGGCTGCTCGCCGGTTCACTGGCGCTGACTTTTTTTGTCTATGTGTTTGTCAACGGCGGCATGATCTCCGGGCTGTTGCCGGTAGTCGGCGTGCCAATGCCGTTGCTCAGTTACGGCGGTACCTCGGCGGTATCGTTGCTGGCCGGCTTCGGGGTGGTGATGTCGGTGCATGCGCACCGCAAGCTGATGGGGCCGTGAACACCGTGAATATCTCGACCGCACCTGAACAAGCCACGTTGCAAATGTCGGCTGCGATGGCGCGACATGGTAGATTTTTATACTTTTCAGGGAGAGTGCGGGTGCGAGCTTTATTGGGATCGTTGTTATTGCTTTGTGCCAGCGCCAGCGTTGCGCAGGACGAGCGTGCTGCATTTATTGCGCAAACCGCACATGAGTTTGGCCTGCAAAGCGCCCAAATCGACTCGCTGCTGGCCGGTGCCGCCTACCAGCAGAGCATCATCGATGCCATCACGCGGCCCGCTGAAGGCAAGCCATGGAGCGCGTACCGACCAATATTTATGACCCCTGCACGCATTGCTGACGGCCGTGCCTTCATGCTCGAACACCAGGCTGAATTGGCCGCCGTGCAGGCCAATACCGGCGTACCCGCAGAAATCATCGTCGCCATTATCGGTGTCGAAACCAATTATGGCCGCAACCGCGGCCGCTACCGCGTGCTTGATGCGCTGTATACGCTGGGCTTTCATTACCCGCCGCGGCAACCGTTTTTCCGCAAGGAACTGGGTGAACTGTTCGCACTGGCCAAGGAAGAGGCGCTGGATCTGAATACCTTGCAAGGCAGCTATGCCGGTGCCATGGGCTGGGGCCAGTTCATGCCATCGAGTTACCGCCATTTCGCCCGCGACGGCGATGGTGATGGACAGCGCGATCTGTTCGGTTCCTTGCCCGATGTGTTTGCCTCGATCGCCAATTATTTCATCGAACACCAGTGGCAGCCGGGGCAGCCGGTGGTGGTGCGCGCCAACGCCGAGGCCAATGCGGTGCCGCCGGCACAGGCTTCGTATGAGCCAGCATTCTCGCTGGTCGAGCTGGCGGACAGCGGGTTCCGACCGCAAACCGCCGTGGGCGATGATCTGCCCGCCAGCCTGATCGTGCTCGACGGCATCGATGGGCCGGAATACTGGTTCGGTTTCCGAAACTTCTACAGCATCACCCGCTACAACCGCTCACCGATGTATGCGATGGCGGTCTACCAGTTGGCGCAGGCATTGAGCGCAGACTCGGCCACGGTGGCACCGTGATGGCGGCGCGCGCCGCACTGGCGCTGCTGATTCTCGTGCTGGCAGCCTGTGGCAGCGCGCCAAAACGGGTGGCCGTACCGGCTGGCAAAGACGCAACGAGCACCACCCCGGCACCCTCCGGCGGGGGCTTGTATGCGCCACATATCAGCGACGGCGGGCCACCGGTACCGCCTGATATCAGTGCCATCCCGGAACCGGTACCGCAAGCTGAACCGCGCTCGCGCTATGGCAATCGCTCGCCGTACACCGTGCTGGGCCGCAGTTATCAGGTGCTGCCCAGTGCCATCGGCTATCACGAGCGCGGCACCGCCTCGTGGTACGGCACCAAGTTTCACGGGCGGGCGACCTCCAGCCTTGAGCCTTACGACATGTACCGCTTCACGGCCGCGCACAAAAGCCTGCCGCTGCCCAGCTATGTGCGCGTCACCAATCTCGACAACGGCCGCAGCGTCGTGGTGCGGGTCAATGATCGCGGGCCGTTTCATGGTGATCGCCTGATCGACCTGTCGTATGTCGCCGCCGTGAAACTCGGCGTTCACATCAAGGGCACCGCGCCGGTGGAAGTGGTTGCACTCGACCCGGATGACCTGGCATCTGAACCCCTGCAATCGAGCAATCCAGCCGCAGATACCACGGTGGATCCCAATGCACCGGTATATTTGCAGGTCGGCAGTTTTGCCGACCACGACAATGCGCGCCGCGTACACCGCCGCTTGCGCGATTCAGGCATCCCCGACGCGCGCATTTTTCGTGCTCGCGTCAATGGCCAATCGTTGTGGCGTGTGCGCGCCGGGCCGGTCACCGGCTTTGCTGCCATCCAGACGCTGCGCCAACAATTGCAGGCGATTGGCTTTCCGTACCCGCAATTGATGCACCCATAACCGGCCCCCGCACACCCCCACCTGATTATCGCCAAGAAGGATTTCGATGAAGGTTATACCTGCCATTTTTGCTTTACTGCTGCTTTCGTCCACCCCTCTCGCGGTGGCGCAAGCACCGCTGCCCGTCCCCGCGCCGCAGCCATCCATGCAACCCGCACCCACGCCGCCACCGCCGTCAATCACCGGCAGCGCCTGGCTGCTGATGGACTACGCCACCGGCCAGGTGCTCGCTGGTGAAAACATCGATACCCGCGTCGAGCCCGCCAGCATCACCAAGGTGATGACCTCCTACGTTGCCGCCGCCGAACTCAAGGCTGGCAAGATCAGTGCCGCCGATCTGGTAACGATCAGCGAAAACGCGTGGCGCAGCGGCGGCGCCGGCACCGACGGCAGCACCAGCTTCATGCCGCTGGGCAGCCAGGTGAAGTTCGATGACCTGCTGCACGGCATGATTGTGCAATCAGGCAACGATGCCTCGATCGCCATCGCCGAACATGTCGCGGGCAGCGAAGAAGCATTCGCCGCGCTGATGAACCAGTACGCACAGCGGCTGGGCATGACCGGTAGTCACTTCGTCAACGCACATGGCCTGTCCAATGCCAAGCACTACAGCACCGCACGCGATATTGCCGTGATGTCGCAGGCCCTGATTCGGGATTTTCCCGATGAATATGCCTATTACAAATTGAAGGAATACACCTTCAACAATATCCGCCAGCACAATCGAAACTCGCTGTTGTGGCGCGATGCCAGCATCGATGGCATCAAGACCGGCCACCATTCGGGTGCCGGCTATTGCCTTGCCACATCCGCACTGCGCGACGATCAGCGCCTGATTTCGGTGGTAATGGGCTCAACCAGCGAAAAGCTGCGTGCCGACGACAGCCAGGCGCTGCTCAACTGGGGCTTTCGCTTTTATGAAACGCATACGCTGTATGCGGCAGCGGCCCAGGTTGCCGAGGTGAAGTTGTGGAAAGGCAAGTCCGATACCGTTGCCCTGGGCCTTGTCACGCCGCTGCGGATTACCCTGCCACGCGGCCGCTACAACGATCTCAAGCCCAGCATGGATGTGCCCGCGCAGTTGCTGGCGCCGGTCGGCAAAGGGCAAAGGGTTGGCACCTTGCGGGTCAGCCTGGATGACAACGTGCTGGTGGAGCGGCCACTGGTGGCGCTGGATGACATCGCCGAAGGCGGGCTGTTCAAGCGCCTGAATGACGGCTTCTGGATGTGGTGGGAAGCCGATTGACGGTTCTGGCCAAGCGGACACGTTTCAACGCGAGGGCTTGGCCGGCAGTGGGAACGGCGTGACTTTTTCAACGATCACGCTGGTCGGTCGCCCACAGGGTGGGCTCCTACAATAAAACCGGTTGCGTTCGCCTGAAGGAGCAGCTGTGTTGCACGCCGGTGCGAGCCAGTGCTTCTGTGGGAGCCGGCCTGCCGACGAACGAACTGGCGAAAGAGCTTCGCGTGCAGAGCCTGCCCCAGACTTGATCTGGGGCGCGCTCCCACGAAAGCGGTGAACGCTCCCTGTAGGCACCCTGTGGGCGACTGACCGAACGCCGCCGTGCGCGATCAGTCACCAAACCTGCGCAGGCGGCGTGCAATGCTGCGGCGTGATACCAAAGCGTACACCACACCAAATGCAAACCCGCTCAGGTGTGCCCACCAGGCAACCGCACCGAAGGCAGGGCCGACAAAGGTAAACAACCCTTGCAACAGCGCCCAGATGCCGATCAATACCAGTGCTGGGGCTCGCACGAATTGCAGATACAGGCCCAGTGGCAACACCACGCCCAACGAGGCGCGGGGAAACAGGGCGACATAGGCGCCGATCACCGCCGATACCGCACCACTGGCGCCGACGATGATGCGATTGGGCGAGTCCATCAGCGCGGCAGCCGCCAGATTGGACAACGCGCCACCCAGCATGAACAGCAACAGGAATCGCCACGAACCCATTGCCCGCTCGCTGGGCAAGCCAAAAATCATCAGAAACAGCATATTGCCCAGCACATGCACCCATCCGGCATGGACAAACAGCGCGCTGACGAGGCTGACCGCACGCCCCCCATGCACGGCTTCATACCATTGCTGAAAAGACGCGGGCAGGGCGCCGGAAACCGTACCCCAACGCAGCAGCGCGGCATTATGCGCACCCGGCTGTTGCAGCGTTACCAGCCAAACGAAAACCGTCATCGTCAGCAACACCAGCAGCGGCGTTGCCCAGCGCAGCACGCGGCGATGGCGGGAGGGGACGTTGACGAACATCAGGGCCTCGCCACCAGCACGCGCCGCCCGTGCAGATCCAGGATCACGCCGGCACGGGTGATTTCGGACAGCACCACGCCATCACCCAGCAGCGCGCCTTCGCCCACACGGTGGCCATCAATGATGGCAAAGCGCTGCGTTGGCTGGTCAGCAAACACATGCATGGTGATGCGCAGCGGCGGCAGGTTCTGCCGATCCGCAGGCGGCAAATCTGCCAGCGCACGCAATTCCGGCTCGCTCGCAAAGATTGTCGGCGCAGGTGGCGCTGTAGGTGGTTCGACAGCAATCGCTGGCAGCGCTATTGCGGCCACCGCTGCTATCGGGTGGGTTGGCTTTGGCTGCACGGGTTTTGGCTGTGCTGGCTTGGCAACATGGGCCACCGGAGCACGTGTCGCATTCGCACCGCTTTCAATCAGTGCCGGTGTCGCGGGTACCTGCGGGCGCACATCGGGCTGCACATCGGCTTGTGCTGCGATGGCTCGGTCGCCATCGCCGACGGCGGTGGATTCGCCGTACTGACCGCGTTGACCCAGCCACCACGCGACGCTCGCCACCAGTGCCAACAACAACACAAAAGCGGCCCACCGCCAACCGCTACTGCGTGTTGCGCGCATGACCGGCATCGGGCTGAGCAAGGACGGTGCCTGGCCCAACTGCCGCTGGGCTTCGGACTTGCGCAAGGCTTGCAGTATCAAGCTCATCGATCAATCCAGGCGGGTGCGCAGTTGCGGGCCACTATCATCATTGGCGATCAACGCGAGCAATGTTTCCTGCCCGACAACACCATCAGGAAGCAACCCATAACGAGCCTGTGTCCGCTTCACCGCGAGCATCAGTTCGGCATCAAATAGCGCCGGCCCAATTGCGCCCTGATCGCCGTCTGCCTGCACCTGTGTGCGCAGCCAGTCTACTGCCGCGCCGCTATCGCCCTGCCGCAACGGCAATACCACGAACTCCGGCGCTCGCCAGATACTGATGAACTCGCCATTCCACTGCCGCTCCAGCAACAGGCGGTCGAGTTCGACGCGCTCACCGCCAAGCCACAGCCGGACGCGCAGTGCATCCACCCCCAGCAACAATGCCCAGGCATCGGTTCCCTCGCCATGCAAATGCACGATGGCCGGGCGCCCCAGACGCGCCAGCTTGCTCAGGTTGGCGTTGCCGCGCAAACAAAAAACGCCGCTGCTGAGTACCGCAGGGCAACGGCTGGCGGTGGCGGCATCAATTGCCTCGGCACGCACCGACCACAACGCCAACATGCGGTTGAAGGCGAGCAGCAATGATGGGCCTGTCGCACGGATCCGCTCGGCCAGCGCCGCCTGATCCAGTGATTCCGGTGCCGTTGCCACCGCTGACCTGGCTGGCACAACATCCGTAACCGGTTGCACCGGTTGGGGTGCTGCCAGCGGCGGATCGCGGCCCGGCAGCAACCACAACAGCAATGCGGCAAGCGCCACAGCGAGTGCGCCAACCAGCAACGCCGGCGGCGGCGAATAACGACGGATACGGGTGCTCAGGGCTTCACCGGCCGCACGCTCGACCAGGCGTTCACCAATCTGCGCCTGATCGTGGGCGAAGCCGGCCAGCAATGCCCGGTCGGCGATCACGTTGATCAGGCGCGGCACCCCGCCTGATCGCTCGTGCAGGCGTCGCAGTGCCAGCTTGGTGAATGGAAACCGGGTTGCACCAGCCACCGCAAGGCGGTGGCGAACATAGACTTCGGTTTCCTCGCGGGTCAACGGGGTGAGGTGATAACGGGCGGTTACCCGCTGCGACAGTTGCCGCAATTCAGGGCGTTCGAGCAAATCGCGCAGCTCGGGCTGGCCCAGCAAAACGATCTGCAGCAGCTTTTGCGACGGCGTTTCCAGATTGGTCAGCAGGCGTACCTGCTCCAGTGCCAGTCGCGACAATTCCTGCGCTTCATCGATAATCAGCACCACGCGCTGCCCTTCGGCATACGCCTTGAGCAGGTGGGCATTCAAAACATCCAGCAGGCGTTTGAGGCTGCCGCGCCGACCAGCCAGATCCAGATGCAACTCCTCGCCGATGGTTTCCAGCAACTCGATTGGCGACAGATGCGGATTGAGGATCAACGCCACCTGGGTATTGTCCGGCAACTGCTCCAGCAGCAACCGGCTGAGCGTGGTCTTGCCGGTACCGACCTCGCCGGTGAGTTGCACAAAACCGCCACCGCCACCCTGGCCAATGCCATACAGCAGATGCGCCAAGGCATCACGATGACGCTCGGACAGGTAGACGAAGCGCGGATCCGGCGTGATCGAGAACGGCGGCTCCTTCAGGCCGTAGAACTCGAGATACATGCGAGGCTCACTGGCGGACGGGTGGGATAGGGTGCCATGAAATGCCTGCCGACTCCCAGTGGCAAGCACAAATGCCGCGAATCAATAGGCCTGATCGTTATCCAGCCCCTTCAAAGCCGACAACGCCTCGTTGAACGCGCGCGACTCGGCATCCTCGAACGAACCGGCCAGACGTGCGATATCGCCGGGCACTTTAGGCGGCTCGGGTTCGATGATGCCAAGACCGCGCTTGAGCGCGAACAACAGCACATCGTGGATTGGCCAATCGCGCTCGCGCGCAACTTCCTTGATCCGCTCAACCATGCCGGCATCGACGTCACGTAGAAGGATATCAGCCATTACTTTCCCAGTTTGACATCCCCCTGTACCGCAAAGCTTAACGTGATCGTGTCAGGACGCAAGCGCACCCGACTTTGAACGGCGATGCAACCACGCCAACAACAGCAGGGTGGGGAGGATTGATATCGCGCTGAAGCTGAAAAATCCGACATAGCCCCACGCCTCGACGATGAACCCGGATACCCCACCAATCAGCTTGCCGGGCAGGTTGGCCAGCGCGCTCAGCAACGCATACTGGGTTGCGGTGAAATTGCGATTGGTCAACCCCGACATGAAGGCGACCAGCACCACGCCGGCGAAACCCTGGCTGAAGTTGTCGCCGGAAATGGTCAGCACAAAGGCCCACAGCTCGCCGGGATGGAACGCCATCACGATAAACAGCAGATTCGACAGCGCCACCGCGACTGCCGCAATCAGCAAGCTGCGGTAGTGGCCCCATGCGGACACCGCGAACGCGCCAACAAAGCCGCCAGCGATACCAATCCACACCCCGTACAACTTCGACACATTGGCGATATCGGCCTTGCTGAAGCCGGTGTCGAGGTAGAACGGCCCGGCCAGCACACCGAGCATCTGATCGGGCAGCTTGTACAAGCCCACGAACGCCAGCAGCGCGAGCGCCAGCACCCAGCCAAAGCGGCGAAAGAAGGCGACGAACGGGCCGATCATGAACGCCAGCAGCGGCTCGGTGTGCAACGCGGCAGTGCGCTCGGGTTCGCGCGCCAGCAGTGTCGCCAATACCGCCGGCAACAGCATCAGCGCCATTACCAGATACGCCACCCGCCAACCCCAGAATTCGGCGACGTACAAAGCACCGGCACCGCCACTGATCAGGCCGATCCGATAGCCAAGGCTGTAGGTGGCGGCCAGTGTGCCCTGCTGTTCGGGCGGCGCGATTTCGATGCGATAGGCATCCACCACGGTGTCCTGGGTCGCGCCAGCAAAGGCGGTGAGCGCCAGCAGCAGTACGAACACCGTCATCGCAGCGGTATCCAGGCCGATCATGGCCAAGCCACCCAGCCCGCCCATCAACAGCAGTTGCGCGGCCAGCAACCAGCCGCGGCGTCGCCCCAGGTAAGCCAGCCCCGGAGCCTGCCAGCGATCCAGCAACGGTGCCCACAGAAACTTGAAGACGTAGAAAAAACCGGTGTAGGCGACCAGCCCGATCGCGCCCAGCGACATCCCGCTTTCGCGCAACCAGATCGACAAGGTAGGGCCGACCAGCAAAAACGGCAGTCCACAGCCGAAACCCATCACGAACAAGGTGCGGGCTTCGGGTTGCGCGAATGCGCGCGCCATCGTTCGCAACCGCTGCGCCACGCTCACTTTAATTCCAGCGCATACGGCGCGTGATCGGAAAACCGTGGTTCGGGGTGGATGGCGCAATCGCGCAATCGCGTGCGCAGCGATGGCGTCACCATCGAATAGTCGAGGCGCCAACCGACGTTGTTGGCGCGCGCCTGCCCGCGTTGCGACCACCAGGTGTAGTCCTCGCCATCCGGGTGCAGCTGGCGATAGCTGTCGAGCCAGCCGTCGTCGCCGACCAGGTGATCAAGCCACGCCCGCTCTTCGGGCAGGCAACCGGAATTTTTCTGGTTCGAGGTCCAGTTACGGATATCCTTGCGCGTGTGTACGATGTTCCAGTCGCCGCAGATCACGTAATCACGACCGCTGTGCAGCCATTCACGGAAAATCGGCGCGATCCAGTCCATCACCTCGAACTTGAACGCTTGCCGCTCGGGCCCGGACGAGCCCGATGGCAGATACAGCGAGACCACGCTGAGCTTGCCAAAACGTGCCTCAATGTAACGGCCTTCGTCGTCGAACGGCGCCCAGCCCAGCGCGTCGCGCACTTCATCGGGTTCGTGGCGGGCGTAGATCGCCACCCCGCTGTAACCCTTGCGGGTGATGGCATCCTTGTAAAACGCCTGGTAGCCCGACGCCTGCAACGCCGGTTCGCGCAACTGATGCTCCTGTGCCTTGGTTTCCTGCACGCACAGCACATCGGCATCGTGCTGCGCGAACCAGTCGAAGAAGCCTTTGCGCGCGGCCGAACGCAAGCCATTGGCGTTGAACGTGGTGATTTTCACGGGCGGCTACAGTGATGAACGAAGCCGCATTGTGAAGCATTCACGCCGATGACCGCGAGCACGCGGCAACCATAAACCCCTCAACGACCGCGCAACTGCCATTGCCGCAGCGCCGAACCGGCCAGCATCGCCAGCACCAGCCACAGCGCTTCATTGTTGAAATACGCCAGTGACGCAATCGCCGGGCCGGGGCAGTAACCGGACAGCCCCCAACCCACACCGAAAATAATGGCGCCCAGCAGCAGGCGAAGATCGATCACATCGCTATCGGGCAGGTGAAAGCGCGCGCTCCATTGCGGCTTGCCGCGCCGCCGTGCCAGCGCAAACAGCAGCGCACTGACCAGCACCGCACCCGCAATCACTGCGATCAATCGCGCATCCCAGTCACCGGCCACATCGAGAAAGCCCAGCACCCGCAGCGGGTCGGTCATGTGCGACAGCGCGAGGCCGACGCCAAACAGCGCGCCGCTGACGAAGCTCGCCAGCGCGCGCTGCAGGCCATGCACAGCGTGCGCGCTCATGGCGATCCGCCAAGCAGGTGACGGGTGAGGTAGGTGACCAGCATGGCGACTGCGATGAATACCAGCGTCGCCAGCAGCGAGCGCCGCGAGCCCCGCGCCAGACCACACACGCCGTGGCCACTGGTGCAGCCGCCGCCCAGCGCCGTGCCGTAGCCGACCAGCAAGCCCGCAACGATCAGCGTGGCGGGCGAGAAGTCGGCACGCGGGATAGGCAGATCGCCGCTGAGCGCCACGTAGGCGCCGGTACCGGCAATCAACCCGAGCACAAACAGCGCGCGCCAGCGGCGCTCATCGCCGATCGAACCGAGCAAGCCGGCAGCGATGCCACTGACCCCAGCGATGCGGCCATTGCACCAGAACAACACGCTCGCCGCCGTCCCGATCAACGCCCCACCGGCCAGCGCCGGGCCGTAGTAGCTCCAGAGATCAACGGTCATTACAGCTTCCAGGCGTAGGCGATACCGACGATGTTCTCGCGCAAGCGGATATTGGCCTCGCCACCCCCGAAGCCGCCTGGCGGAAACCCGGCCGGGATCGAGTTGCGGCCATTGACGGTCTTGCCAAATCCATGGGTGATGAACGCGCTGAACTCATCGCCATCGCGCAGGGTGAAAGTGAAACCGGCAGTGAGATGGTCTTCCACCACACCCGGCGCGAGGATATTGAAGAAGGTTTCGCTCGCCGGTACCGGTTGATCGATGTAGCTGTAGCCGGCGCGCACTTCGAGGCGTTGACTCAACGCGTGGCTCAATCCGAACTTGTACGTGGTAGCGCTGCGCCAACCAAAACCAGGGCCGTTGTCGGCACCCAGCGGCACCCCCTGCAACAACGGCGCCAGCGAATTGCCGACCGAACCGGTCTGACTGTAGCGGATGCGCTGCACATCGACTGCAAGTGTCCAGTTGTCGGATGGCTTGTAGGCAATGCCGGCACCATAGTTTTCCGGAATGTCAAAGCCGCCGTTATCGGCAAACAGGCCGCGATACTTGTTGAAACGGCCATCAATCTTCGATGCCCAGCTCGCGCCGAGCGTCAGCCCCGGCGCCAGCGTGCTCGACCAGCCCAGGCGCAGACCAACACCCACCGAGGAATCGGTACCCTTGTTGCTGACGTTGTCGGGCGCCTGCGAGAAACCCGCGAACAGCCCCAGGCCACGGGCATAGAAGCGCTGGTAGGCGATGTTCAGCGCCGCGCCAAAACGATGGTTTTCGCCGATGCGATACGCCAGTGATGGCGTGATGAACAGTTGTTCGAGGTTGACGCCAGCCTCGCCACTGCCGCCAAAGCGGGCGAACGGGTTGTCCTTGAACTGGGTGTTGAGGCCGCCGTTACCGTACACCGCCAAACCGGTGCTCCAGCGCGGCGACAACCGATGCACCCAGGCGAACTCGGGGATCACGAAAGTCTTGCGACCGTCGCCTTCAAAATGCGCATCGGGGCCAAATGCGTTGCCTTGGATGTCGGCACTGCGGCGCGGGAAAAAGCCGGTGGCGCCCAGATCGAAACGATCATCGAGCTCGGCGATGCCGGCCGGATTGAAGGCCGAGGCCAGGCCGTCCTGTGGCAGCGCGTAGCCGACACCGGCCATGCCCTGGCTTTTGACGCCGTAGCCGTGGGCGAAATAGCCGTTGGTCGCCTGCGCCGGCAGCGCCATGCTCAGCGCCGACAGCAGCGACAGCGTCAACGCGTGACGGCGAGGGGAGTGTGTGGGAAGTTGCGTAGACAATGGCATCGTGAGCTCTCGATTGGTCGAGGCCTGCGACAACGCCGCCCAGCGTGAACCCTGGCGCGGTCGATGCCGTCGCAGGATTCGGTGGGGTGAGTAAGGGATTACCCGATCAGCCGTGCCGTTATCCGCGAGACGCGCAGATGCCACCGCAACAACAACAGTGGCGATCGGGCGCAGCGGAAGGGGTCGAATGGCTGATCATGACGTGGCCAAGGTAGCGTGCAACGCCGCCGCTGTAATGCCACGATTGCTCATATCGACAGAACGATTGCTCATGACGCGCCAATGATGAACGGTGTTCGACTGCCTGAAACGTCGGTTGCCCTGCGCTCATTCAAGGCACCAGCGCAGGGGTACACTGGGCCCCCAGCCACATCGGAGATTCGCCATGCGCAACGCCCTGTTGATGATCGCCCTGCTGCTGGGCTTCGGGCTGGCTCACGCCGAAACGCCGATTGCAGCGGTAGCCTCCACCGACGCTGACAATGCCGACAACGCTGTGCCCCAAACCAAAGCAGCGCTGCGTGCCGAGCGCCACTGCATCCGCCATACCGGTACCCGGATGAAAGTCCGTGACCGGGACGGCTGTATCGCCAATGCTCCCGGCCGCAGTTATGGCCGCGATGATATCGAGCGCACCGGCGAAACCGACATTGGCCGAGCCCTGCAACGGCTCGATCCCAGCATCACTACCCGCGGCAACTGAACCGACTCAGCGCCCGGGTGGGCCGTGGTCCTTGTCGCGGCCCTTGCCCTTGTCCTTGCTGTTGCCCGGCCCATGACCTTTCGCCTTTGATCGGCCTTTGGACTTGCCGAGGTCGGCCTTCATCGCGTGAAAATCGGCCGAGCCGGGCTTGATCCCCAGCCGCTTGGCGATCACGCCCCAGCCCTTGCCATGGTCGTGCTCCCAGATGTCGAGCACCGCGCGGCAGGGGCGATGGCTGTAATGCGCCAGCGCACAGGCATAGTAGACATCGCCGGGCGGCCAGCGACGATCAACCACATATTCGCGCACCAGGACGCGCGGTGCGCCGTAGCTCACCACCACCTCATCGACAAAACCGTCGAGATTGCCCGCAGCATAGACGTTGAAGTCGCCCAGTTGCGCATCCACCCAGGCATCGCCACTGTTCGGGCTGAAGCCGAACGCGTAATGCTCCTGCGCCCGCAGCGGGCCACACAGCAACAGTGCGCCGAGGAACAGGGTCGTGAGCGCGAGTCGCGTATTCATCCGGCTTGCCTCCAGCAATAATTCGCAGCGTGTAGTTTGCGCCAACACGGTGAATCGGTGCTGAAATCGCGGTACAGACGGGACATACTGTTGGCGGTATATCTGGAGAATGCGCCATCCGCCCGCTCATGCAAGCTGCATTCTGGCTCGCCGTGTACCTGGCCTTGGTCATGGTGCCGCTGGCACTTGCCTCGGCCCCGCCAACCGTTGCGGCCGGGTTTGGCTGGGATTTCGCCATGATCCTGGGCTACGCCGGGGTGGCGATGATGGGCGTGCAGTTTGTGCTCACCGCCCGCTTCAAGCGCGCCTGTGCGCCATTCGGTATCGATGTGATTTATTTTTTCCATCGCTATCTGGCGCTGGTGATGCTGGTGTTGATCGTGCTGCACGCACTGATTGCCACCGCGCTCGACCCGGGCGCGGTCGGGCCGCTCGATCCGCGCCATGCAGCGCCGGCCATCAGCTTGGGCCGGCTGGCGCTGGCGTTGCTTGCGGCACTGCTGATCAGCTCGCTGTGGCGCAAGCGGCTGGGCATCGACTACGACCGCTGGCGGCGTGTACACGCCGTGCTGGCGATACTGGCACTGGCACTGGCGGTGATCCACGTTGACATCGCCGCGCGCATGCTCAACAGCCCGGGCAAGCGGCTGGCGTGGACGGCGCTGTCGCTGGCATGGCTGGGTTTGATCGTGCATGTGCGCCTGCTGCGGCCGTGGCGGCTGCTGCGGCGCCCATTTCGGGTGTGTTCGGTTCAAGCCGAGCACGGCCGCAGTGTCAGTGTGCATCTGCAAGCGGTTGGCCATGACGGCTTTGACTACCAGCCCGGGCAGTTCGCCTGGCTGAGTGTCGGCGATTCCCCGTTCGCCTTGCGTGAGCATCCATTCTCGCTGGCATCGAGCCCCACCCGGCCCGGCACCATCACCTTCACCATCAAGGCGCTGGGCGACTTTTCCACCGCCATGGCCGAGTGCAAGCCGGGTACTGTCGCTTATGTTGATGGGCCTTACGGTGCCTTCAGTTGTGACCGTTACCCGAAGGCAGCCGGTTTTGTGTTTATTGCCGGCGGGGTCGGCATTGCACCCATCATCAGCATGCTGCGCGCGCTCGCCGATCGCAACGAGCCACGCCCATTGTGGCTGTTTTACGGCAACCGACTGTGGCAACACACGCTGTTCCGCGAGGAGTTGCAAGCGCTCGGCGAACGCCTGGATTTGCGGCTGGTGCATGTTCTTGGCGAGCCGGCAGCGGACTGGCGCGGCGAGCGCGGCCTGTTGCGGCAGGAGATTCTTGCGCGCCATCTACCCGAGCAACGCACTGGCCTGCATTATTTCATCTGCGGCCCGCAGCCGATGATCGGCGTTGCCGAGCGCGCGCTCAGGGCGCTGGCAGTGCCGCTGCGCCGGGTGCATTCCGAAATCTTTGACTTGGCATGAATCGGGTAAGCCGCCATGCGTGAACAATGGGCTCGTCTCGTGGCATTGCTGACCGGCGTGCTGCTGCTGGCACTGGCAGCAGCGCTGGCCGGCTGGCAGAACCACAACACACCGTCGGCTGTCGCCGAATCGGTGGTGCTAGCCGATCAGCGTGCGCACGGTGCACAGGTGTATGCCGAACAGGGCTGCTCGCGCTGCCATTCGCTTGCTGGCAAAGGCAATCCGCGGCTGCCGCTGGATGACGTCGCCGGTCGCCGCGACGAACAGGCGCTGCGCCACTGGATCATCGCTGATACCGCCATCAACGCCAATCTGTCCGCGCGCGTGCGCAGCGCCAAGGCCGGCTACGCACAACTTTCCGAAGCGGATATGGCTGCCCTGATTGCGTATCTGCAAGGCCCGCCACAACCGACCACGCCACGTTGAACTCTTACCGATCAAGCAGCGCCAGCACGTTTTCCGGCGGCCGGCCAATTACCGCGCGATCACCGATCACCACAATCGGGCGCTCGATCAGGATCGGATGCGTGTGCAGCAATTCGAGCCACTGCGTCGATGAACGCGCGTCATCTACGGCAAGCCCAAGCTCCTTGGCCAAGGCTTCGCCAAATCGCACGATGCGCGTAACCGGCAGATTCAATTTCGAAACCAGTTCACGCAAATGCGCTACCGAAGGTGGATTGGCGAGGTAGTCGATCACCTCAACCGTCAATCCATGATGTTCGAGCAGGGCGAGGGTGGCGCGGGATTTCGAGCAGCGCGGGTTATGATGGATAACGGCATTCATGGTGGCATTATCGCGCAACGTTTCATGCTGGCAATGCGATGCCATACCGATGCAACTCGTGTTGCCCGGCTTCGGCCGGCAGCGTGCGTTCAAAGGTAAATCCCAAGCGCTGCAAGAGTTGCAATGACGGCAGGTTGTGCGGCATCACAATCGCTATCAGGCGTACAAAACCCAGCACTGTGTGCGCATGCTCCAGCAGTGCGCGCGCCGCTTCGCCGGCATAGCCCTGGCCACAGGCACTGGCGGTGAGTGCGTAACCCATATCCACATCGTCCAGATGTTCACGCTTGAGCAAGCCGGCGATACCGAGCGCCGCGCCATCGCACTTGCGCTCGACCAGCAGCAGGCCAAATCCGTGGCGCTGGTAACTCGCGACCGGGCCGTTGGCGATGTAACGCTCGGCGTCGGCGTGGCTGCGCACGCCGCGATCACCGATCTGGCGCAGGAATTCCGCTTCATTGAGCAGCCCCAACAAAAACCCGGCATCGCCCGCCACCATCGGCCGCAGTCGCAGGCGCGGCGTGTCAAGCACAGCGATGTCGGTCATGGGCAATTCTGTCAGGGCGCGGGATTACGCCGCATTATGCCAATGCATGCAGTAACTGGTGCGATAATCGGCACCATGAACGAGCCCGTACAAAATCCCGAAACCACCCACTTCGGCTTTCGC
The DNA here is from genome assembly GCA_030681035.1 of Lysobacteraceae bacterium. Lineage (GTDB taxonomy): Bacteria > Pseudomonadota > Gammaproteobacteria > Xanthomonadales > Xanthomonadaceae. Next base: position 22,366 of record JAUXUI010000131.1, read on the forward strand.
GACGTGCCGGTCGGGGAAAAGAAAAAATTGGTCGGCCAGGTGTTTTCGTCGGTTGCCGGCAGCTACGACCTGATGAACGACCTGATGAGCCTGGGCATCCATCGCCTGTGGAAGCGCTATTTTGTCGGCACCTCGGGCGTGCGTCGTGGCGATCGCGTGCTCGATCTGGCCGGCGGCACCGGCGACATTGCTGCTTTGCTGCACCAGCGCGTCGGCGAATCCGGTTCGGTTGTACTTGGCGATATCAATGGCGAGATGCTGCGCGTCGGCCGTGATCGACTCACCGACCGTGGCCTGGTGCGCGGCCTGGATTATGTGCAACTCAACGCCGAAGCGTTGCCGTTTCCGGATGCGCGCTTTGATCTGGTGACGATCGCCTTTGGCCTGCGCAATGTCACCGACAAGCAGGCCGCGCTGAGCGAAATGCAGCGGGTGCTGAAGGTCGGCGGGCGGGCGCTGGTGCTGGAGTTTTCGCAGGTTCAGCCCGAGTGGTTCCGGCCGATCTACGATTTCCATTCGTTCAGGGTGCTGCCGCGCCTGGGCCGGTTGTTTGCCGGCGATGCCGACAGTTACCAATACCTCGCCGAATCGATCCGCAAGCATCCGCCGCAGGACGCGCTCAAGGCGATGATGCAGGCCGCAGGCTTCGAGCGCTGCGAGTACCGCAACCTGTCGGCCGGCATTGTCGCCATCCACAGCGGTTATCGGGTTTGAGGCAAACGGTGCTTGCTCAAGCCAGCATCCACTCGCTTCGCCATCCCCGCTCCCGATGAAAGCATTCGAGGGCAGGCTACAGCGGGAATCCAGTGACTTCAGGAGATTGGGCATGGGCGAAAGGCGCTGGATGCCCGCTTTCGCGGGCATGACGGCTTATTTAGGTGCCATTCGGTTTTGAGGCATCCGCGTTAGACTTGCAGCGTCAACCTGCGGAGTCATCCCATGCGTATCGCCCTGTCGCTATTATTGTTGCTCGCGCCGCTGCTCGCACACGCGAATGATCCCAGCTCCTGGGCCGAACCGGACAAGGTGCGGATTGCCGACCTCGGTCTTGACCTGCGGGTGGATTTCGACAAGAAAGAACTCACCGGGCGCGCCGACCTGCGCCTGAACTGGCTCGACCCGGCACATCGCGTGCTGGTGCTGGACACCCGCGCGCTACACATCGACAAAGTGCTGGGCAAGTCCGGCGATGGCGTGTGGCGGCGGCTGAAGTTCGAGCTGGCGGCCAATGATCCGGTATTCGGCAGCAAGCTCAGCATCACCCTGCGCAAGCCTTACGAGGTGGTGCGCATCCGTTACCACACCTCGCCGCAGGCCTCGGGGCTGCAATGGCTGGAGCCGGCGATGACCGCCGGCGGCAAGCATCCCTTCCTGTTCAGCCAGTCGCAGGCCATTCACGCGCGCAGTTGGGTGCCATTGCAGGACACCCCCTCGGTACGCTTCACCTACAGCGCGCACGTGCGCACGCCGGCCAGCCTGATCGCGTTGATGAGCGCAGACAACGACCCCGCCGCCGCCCGTGATGGCGATTACGTGTTCCGCATGCCGCAGCCGATCCCGTCGTATCTGATGGCGCTGGCGGTTGGCGATCTGAAGTTCGCACCCTTGTCCGAGCGCGCAGGGGTTTGGGCCGAGCCATCGATGTTGGCCGCCGCCGCCAACGAGTTTGTCGATACCGAAAAGATGATCCAGGCTGCGGAATCGCTGTACGGGCCGTATCGCTGGGGCCGCTACGACCTGCTGGTGCTGCCGCCGAGCTTTCCGTTCGGCGGCATGGAAAACCCGCGCCTCACCTTCGCCACCCCGACCGTGATTGTTGGTGATCGCTCACTGGTGAGCCTGGTCGCACACGAGCTGGCACACAGCTGGTCGGGCAACCTGGTTACCAACGCCAGTTGGAAGGATATGTGGCTCAACGAAGGTTTTACCAGCTACGTGGAAAACCGTCTGGTCGAGGCCGTATTCGGGGTCGAACAGGCACAGATGGAAAACGTGATCAGCCAGTATGGCCTCAAGCAAGAGCTGGCAACGTTGGCAAAAAACGACCAGTTGCTGGCCTTGCCGCCTCTGACAGGACGCGATCCCGACGAAGCGCTGACCGACGTGCCCTACGTCAAGGGCGCCTGGTTCCTGAGTTTTCTGGAACAGCGTTTCGGCCGTGAGCGCTTTGATGCTTTCTTGCGCGGTTACTTTGATCACTTCGCGTTCCAGAGCATCAGCAGCGATGATTTTCGTGTCTACCTGAACACGCAATTGCTGGCGGCGGCACCGGATGTGGTGAGTGCTGCCGAGGTGGATGCATGGCTCACGCAACCGGGTATTCCCAAGTTTGCCAGCGCGGCGCAAAGCGCACGCTTTACCGCGGTGGACACGGCTGCCGAGCGTTGGCTCAAGCGCCGTATCGCTGCCAACGAAATCGATACCGCAAAGTGGAGCACGCAGGAGTGGGTACACTTCATCGAGCAATTGCCGAAAAAGCTGCCACCCAAGCGCCTGATCGAACTCGACGATGCCTTTCAGTTTACCGGTACCGCCAACGGCGAAATCGCGCAGCGCTGGTATCCCCTGGCCGAACGCAGTGGCTATTTTGAAGCACGCCCCGCAATGGCCTCGTTCCTCAAGCGCATCGGCCGCCGCAAGCTGATCATGCCGACCTATGAAGCGCTGGCCGCGAGCAAGGACGGCAAAGCGTTTGCACTCCGCGTGTTTGCCACAGCCCGCCCCGGCTATCACCCGATTACCGTGGGTTCGGTCGAATCAGTGCTGGGCGACAAGGGCAAGTAGTCGGTGCGACATCCTCGCATTGCGTTCGCCCTGTTATTGATTGTGGTCGCTGTCGCCGTGCTGGCGTGGCGGCCACAGTGGTTGCTGAGCGCGGAATACGCGCGCCTGCGCTGGCTGGCCGATGCCAAGGTCAAGTCGCTGACGGTTGCCGGGCATCGCTGGCAGTACCTGGAAGCGGGCAGCGGGCCAACCGTGGTGCTGGTGCATGGCTTTACCGGCAGCAAGGAGCACTGGCTGCCGTTGATGGCGCAGTTGGCGGATCGCTTTCACCTGATCGCGCCCGACCTGCCGGGCTGGAACGCCTCCCAACGCCTGCCCGGCGCCGATTACGGGGTGATCGCGCAGGCCGACCGTCTGCACCCGTTCATCGCTGCGCTGAGCGATGAACCGGTGATTGTGGTCGGGCACTCCATGGGCGGCCATATCAGCGGCCTGCTCGCCGCCAATCACCCCGAACAGGTGCAGCGTCTGGTGCTGATGTCCTCGGCCGGCGTGCCATTCACCGACAACGCATTCAGCCGTGCGGTCGGCGCTGGCGGCAATCCGTTTGCCGTGCATAACCGCGCCGATCTGCATCGGCAAATGGCCTTGGTGTTCAGCACGCCGCCGTTTTTGCCGTGGCCGATGGATCTGGCGCTGGCGCGGCAACGCGATGCTGATGCCGACTTCGAGCGCGCGGTTCTGGCTCAAATCAGCGCCCCCGAGCAGCGCTACGCGCTCGCCGCGCGGCTGGCCGATATCCGGATGCCGGTGCTGCTGCTGTGGTGCCGGCAGGATCGGGTGATCGACGTCAGCGCGATGCATGCCTTTCGTGCCGGCCTGACGGACAGCCGCAGCGTGGTATTGGAAGGCTGCGGTCACATGCCGTTGATGGAGCGCCCCAAAGCCGTGGCCAAGGCGATCGCGGCGTGGCCGTGGTGATGACTGCATTGTGTTGATTGTTATTGCCGCATTGGCGTGCCTGGTTCGATGCGAACCCGCTGAATACGCTGCGTGATGGCGCGGTCTTCCGCATCGGGTTGATCTCGCGCGATGCTGGTTTTGGAAAGCTTTTCCCCAGCACCTGCTGTCGCGTACGCCAACCGGGAATGCCACGCAGTGCACAATGCATTTGCATGTTTCGGGAATACACTGTGCGTGCTTTAGCTGGCGCGGAGATTGTATGACCCGTTCGATGTACCGCAGCCGAGTTGCCACCAACCGCTGCGACAACGCCGATGCGGCGCGGTTGCTGTGATGACCCGCGCGACTGGTGACCCCGGGCTTGGCCTGCGGGTGTCGGGTGATGGCATGGTGGCCTGGCTGGTCGGCCTCTCAGCGACAGCGCCCGCCAGTGACGAGGCAATCCGCGCCTTGCTGCGCAAGCACAAGATCAGCTGCGGCATCAACGAGGCACGCATTGCCGAACTGGTGCATGCGCGGCACAACGACGCACTGGACGCGTTGCCGCTGCGCGATGAGGATGTAGCGTCCAGCGATGGGCTGGAATACTGCATCGCCAAGGGTGAAGCAGCACGCGATGGCATCGACGCGGTGCTGACGTGGCATCTCGATATTGCCGCAGATGATGTCGGCGCGCGTGTGGTGCTGCCGGGCGAGGTGCTGGCCACGCTGCTGCCGGCAAGCACGGGGAATCCAGGCGTCACCGTTACCGGCAAACGCTTGCATGCGCGTAACGGCCAGCCGGCTGCCTTGCAGCCTGGTTCCGGCGTGCTGGCAACACCCGGTGCGCAGCACGAAACTTATAGCGCGCGCTGGCTGGGGGTGGCTGAGTTCGATGGCCATGTGCTCACGCTTGATCCTCGGCTGTCGGTGGCTGCCGATGCAATGGCGGCGACGATGGATCTGTTCCCTCGCAGCGCCAGCGGGCAGGCGGTGACAGCCGAGCACGCGCTTGGTGTGCTTGAAGCACATGACGTGGTGGCGGGTGTTGATCCCGACGCAATCCAGCAGGTGTTGGACTCAGCCGCTGCAAACCCGGAAGCGGGCGCAGTAACGCTTGCTGTGGCCCATGGCAAATTGCCAACGATTGGCAGGGATGCGCAATTTACGGTGCTGCATCGCGGCAGTATGGTCGGCCAGGTATTGGCACATGGCCGCATCGACTTTCACGAACGCGATTACCCGTGGAATGTACGCGGCGGCGATTCCATCGGCCACCTGAAGGAGGCGCAACCTGGCGAGGACGGTTATACGGTGCGTGGTGAGCGCATTGCTGCAGCACCCGTGCAATCGGTGAGTCTGCAGCTGGATGGCGTGCATTGCGACACACACGGGAAATTGGCAGCCGAGTACGATGGCGCGTTGTTCGTTGATGGCCATCATTTATCAGTCGCCGAGTTGCTGGTGATCGCTGGTGATGTCGGAGCGCAAACCGGCAATGTCGATAGCCGCATTCCTGTGCATGTTAAAGGCCATGTGATTGCGGGATTTCAGGTCAAAAGCCGTAAGGACGTGATCGTGGAACACAATATCGAGGACGCCACCGTGCGCGCCGGTGGCAGCGTGTTAGTGAAGGAAGGCATCCGCGGCCACGCCAGCGAGGTTTTTTCGCCTCACGATGTGCAAGCCGGTTTCATTGAGAACGCCAACGTGTTTGCCAACGGCGATATCTGCGTACGCAACTCCGTGATCAACAGCACGCTGTCAGCCAACGGCTTGATTGTCGTAGGTGGAAAAAACGCATCGCGCGGCAGCCTGATGGGTGGCGTCGCTCACGCCAATCATCGCATCGAGGTGGTCACCCTCGGTGCCAGCACCTATGCACGCACCGAGGTGGCGGTGGGCATGTCCAGCGAAACCCGCGAACGGCTGGATGAGTTGCAGGCCGAGTTGGCTGAACGCGAAGTCGAGCTTCTGTCGCTGCTGCAATTGCAAGAACGCATACGCACACATCCACCCACCGACCTGGCCGAGGTCAGCACCAAGCTGGAGGCAACCCGCGCCAACGCCGAGACGCGCCAAGCCGAGTTGCAGAAGGCACGGGAAACGTTACTGACCTCGCTTGGCGATATCGACGCGGTGCGCGTGGTGGTGTACCGGCAATGTCACCCCGGCGTAATCGTCCACATCCATGAGCACCGCCATGAGGTCACCAACGCGCTGGGGCCGGGACAATTCATGTTGCATGAAGGTGCTGTGGTTTTTGTACCACTCTGAATAACGGTGAACTGCGTAGTTTTGGCGAATATGCCTGCGCGCTGGCGTCGGCAGGCAAAACTGGCACACTATGCGCCACTATGAGCCGCCTACTGATCGTTGTCGAAAAAGCCTCGGACTGGGGTTCTTATTACCCCTCCGACAATGTCGTTTCCGCCGTTGATTACCTGAAGGAACCGCTGCAGGCGCAAGACCTGGAGCGCGAGCGTACCCAGGTCATCAACCTTTGCCGCAGCTACAAATACCTTGGCCTGGGCTATTACGTTTCGTTGCTGGCGGAAGCGCGCGGGCACAAGGTGATTCCCTCGGTACGCACCATCAATGATCTGCGCCGGCGCTCGCTGTACGGCGTGGACATCGAGGACCTCAACCAGAAGCTGGCCAAGTTTCTGCCCGAAGGCGCGCGCGATGCCACCGATTTTGGCCTGTTGCTGTATTTCGGGCAGACCAACTATGCGCCGCTGACCGATCTCACCCGCCAGGTGTTCGAAGCGTTTCCCTGCCCGATTTTGCGTATCGAGTTCGAGCGCGAACGGGTATGGCGGATTGCTTCGATCAAGCCCGCCGGCCTGCATACCCTTTCTGACGGTCAGGAGGACGCCTTTGCCGAAGCGCTGGCTGGCTTCAGCCGCAAGCTGTGGCGCAAGCCGCGTGCGCGGCGTAGCTATCGCTACGACATGGCCATGCTGCACGACCCGGCCGATCCGATGCCGCCGTCAAACAAGAAGGCGTTGAAGCTGTTCATCGATGCGGGCAAAGAGCTGGGTATCGAGCTCGACCCGATCACCAAGAATGATTTCGCCCGCCTCGCTGAATACGATGGGTTGTTCATCCGTGAAACCACGGCCCTCGATAATCACACCTATCGTTTCTCACACCGTGCCGATCGTGAAGGCATGGTGGTGATTGACGATCCGGTTTCCATTCTGCGCTGTACCAACAAGATCTATCTGCATGATCTGCTCAAGTCGCGCAAGCTGTCGATTCCACGCACCGAAATCGTGTTCCGCGATGACGCCAAGCGCCTCGCCGCGCTGCCCGACCTGATCGGGTTTCCCATCGTTCTGAAAATCCCTGACGGCAGTTTTTCGCGTGGCATCAGCAAGGTGGAAACGCCCGAACAACTCAAGGCCGCCGCCGAGCTGTTGTTTCAACATACCGCGTTGCTGCTGGCGCAGGAATACATGTACACCGAGTTCGACTGGCGCATTGGTGTGCTCGCCGGGCAACCCCTGTATGCCTGCCAGTACTTCATGTCACGCGGCCATTGGCAGATTTACAATCACGCGGCGGCCAAGGGCGGCGACCGGGTCGGGAAATACAAGACCTTGCCGGTGCGCGATGCCCCCGCTGACGTGGTCAAGCTGGCGCTGCGCGCAACCAATGCGATCGGCGACGGCCTGTATGGCGTGGATATCAAGGCAACCAAGGATCGTGTGGTGGTCATCGAAGTCAACGACAATCCATCGATCGATGCCGGGGTCGAGGATGGCTATCTGGGCGAGGACCTGTATCGCCGCATCATGGACGAGTTTTTGCGGCGGCTGGAGCGCAAGCGGCTGGGTATCCGTGATTGAGGCGCTGGCCTGACGAGGTAACCGCAGCGGCAACCGCAGCCCAGCGCCGAACTCGCAGCCATGTGCTACAGCGCCGCTTTTACGTTTAATCCCTCCGCACCACGGACTACAACATCGCGCCGTTGTAGCCCGGGTTAGCGCAAAGCGCGTAACCCGGGGCCGCCATGATGTTGCGCCAATTCCGAGATAACCACGGCAGCCCGTAGGATGGGTAGAGCGCAGCGAAACCCATCGATTACATTTGGCAATGATGGGTTTCGCTGCGCTCTACCCATCCTACGTCACCGCCTTTGCGATCTTTGCGTCTTTTGCGGACCATAGAGCCTTAAGCTTTTCCCATGGTCCCATGGTCCCGTGGTCCCGTGTCCCGGGTCCAATCCACCCAAGTTAAGCCTTCTGGTCTGGGCTAGCACTGTTTTTGCGTCATCGGTTTGTGCGGCTTGTGGCCGAGGTTGCGCGGTTTCGAGACGTTCGCTCGATGGCGATAGGTTTTTCGAGCAATCAACGCGAGCAG
>JAUXUI010000132.1 GCA_030681035.1 Lysobacteraceae bacterium
ATCGCTTCCAGACCCGTCCTTTCATCCGCCAACAGCGTCACTTTGTATAGCTTCATCGGAAAGCCCTCGCCGTCTTGAAAAAGACGGCCTAAGCCTACCATATTGCATACGTCATACTACATGTGACGTGACACTAGCTTCATCCCGCCCGATGCCACCAGCCCAGCCGATCTGCCGACCTCGCTGCCGGCTGGAGTGATCGACCTGATCGCCGAATACAGCATCGACGGGGAAACCATCGCCAGCGGCGGCACGTACGGCCTGGGCACTACCGTCAACACCCGCCAGCGCCTGTTCGAGCCGGGAGCCGGCTGGCGCGAGATCGACAACACCCTGGCCGCCGGCGATTATCAGGCGGTAGGCTTGGATGTGTCGGGCATCAGCACGGCTCGATCAGACGCAGATCGACACCGTGCTCATGGGCCCAGTTCACCATCGCCTTGCCACAAACTCCTTGCCGCCACCGATCGTGTTTTCGCGCTACCCTTCGCGAAGGATCGCCATTCCTTCGGCAATTGAAATGACTGACGTCGCGCCCGATCAATGCGTCTTCTGCCAGATCGCCAACGGCACTGCCCCGGCCAGCATCGTCCATGAGGATGAGCTGACGTTGGCGTTCATCGGCCTCCGGCAATTCCATCCTGGTCACACATTGGTCATTCCACGCGCACATTTTGCGGATATCCGGGAACTGGATGAACGCACCGGCGCTGCCCTCATGGCCAGCGTCGTCAAGATCACCGCAGCGGTTGGCAAAGCCTTTCCGAACGAGGGCCTGAGCCTGTGGCACTCGATTGGCCCGGCGGCGTTTCAGGAAGTGCCGCACCTGCACATCCATGTGCATCCGCGGCTGCACGGCGATGATTTCCTGCGCGTGTATCCGGGTGCCCTGCCAACTTCGCAAGCGCATGAGCGAGAAGCCTATGCGGCGACACTTCGCCAACATCTGTAATGGTGCGTCGCGTCCGCAACACGACGCCGAACCCTTGAGGACAGCACAGGCATGAGCAACGACGAGGGTTACCTGGAGCTGCTGCACGAGTTACTGGAGCCGCTTGGCTCGATCCGCATGCGCAAGATGTTTGGCGGCCACGGGGTTTACTGCGAAGGTCTGTTCATCGCCATCGTCATCGACGGCCAGTTGTATCTGAAAGTGGACGAACTCACCCGACCGGCGTTCGTCGCTGCCGGCTGCGAACCGTTCATCTACACCAGCAAGGGGCGGTCGGCGCCGATGAGTTACTGGAATGTTCCGGAAGAAGCGCTCGATTCTGCCGAACAGATACAGCCATGGGCGCAACGGGCCATCGCGGCAGCTCTGCGCAAGCCGGCTGCCAAGGCCTCGCGTCGGCGAAAATAGCCACCCACCGTCACCCCGGCATCGTCGCCAAACCCCGAGACCGCCATTGCGCAGCGCGCCAAAGCTATAGAATGATTCTCCCAGCGGGCTCTCTCAACGGCTGAGTTGCCCCTCCCCAGCCTTCTCGCCAGTTGATTGGCACCGCTCTTCGGCAGAAATGCGGAAGATCCAAATATTTATATTATTTTCATACTGTTACGATGCATTCATCGCGCCATGCGATACCTTGTATTATCAGGTCCAGTGCCATTTTGCTGAAGATCAGCGCCAATCAGGCCCCACCATGTCTACGTCATCCGCCCGCGTATTGGGTCTCAGCACTCTCACCTCGACCATACCCGCCCTTCCTTTGGTTGGCATGCGGGTCACCTGCGGCTTTCCCAGCCCAGCCGATGATTTTCTGGGCGAGGACCTGGATATCACCAAGCGCTGCATCACCAACCCGGTGGCGACCTTCTTTGCAGAGGCCGAGGGCGACAGCATGATCGGTTTTGGCATCCATCCGGGTGACACTTTAGTGGTTGATCGCTCGATCAAGGCCCAGGATGGGGATATCGCCATCGTGCTCTGGGAAGGTGGGCTGATGGTCAAAAAGCTGCGCTTTCGTCGGCACAGTGTTGAACTGGTTTCCGGTGACGATCAGCTCGCACCCATTCATGTAACGGAAGATTCCGAACTTCAGGTCTGGGGCGTGGTGACCTGGTCGTTCCGCAAGCACTTGCGGCGGTGAGCCATGTTCGGTCTGGTGGATGGCAACAATTTCTATGCGTCCTGCGAGCGGGTGTTCCAGCCCGAGCTGATTGGCAAGCCCGTCGTGGTGCTGTCGAACAACGACGGTTGCTGTATCGCCCGTAGCGATGAGGCCAAGGCACTGGGCGTGAAGATGGCGCAGCCGATCTTCGAGGTGGCGCCTCACATCCGCAGCCAACTTATCATCCGTTCGGCCAACTTCGGGCTCTATGGCGACTTGAGCGGACGAATCGTAACCATCTTGCGCGACCTCTTTGCACGAGTGGAGGTTTACTCGATCGACGAGAGCTTCATCAGCTTCGAGGGTGTGCGGGATCGTATGCAGGCCGCCGCAGAAGCTCGAGCCCGGATACTGCAGTGGACGGGAATCCCCTGCTGCGTTGGTATTGCCCCCACAAAGACCTTGGCCAAGGCAGCCAACAAGCTGGCCAAGAAGCATCCATCCGGGGTGACCGAGATCGACAACCCCTCCGACCAACTCAAGCACTTTCCGGTTGCCGATGTCTGGGGCGTTGGCCGTCGGTTGACTGCACGCCTGGGTGAGGACGGCATCCTCACGGCCAGGAACCTGCTGGATGCGAGCACCGACACCTTGCGCGCCCGCTATGGCGTAACGCTCGCGCGCACCCAACGGGAGTTGCAGGGCCTTGTCTGCACGGACTTGCAGGATGCCGAGCCTGACAGGCAGCAAATCATCTGCTCACGTTCCTTTGGCCACGAGATTATCCAACAGCAAGACCTCCATGAAGCAGTAGCGACCTTTGCAGTGATGGCCTGCGAGAAGCTGCGTGCCAGGCGCCTGAAAGCCTCTGGCGTATGGGTCTGGCTCAACACCAATGCCTTCAAACCAGGGCAGGCTCAATATCATCCGAGCAAGGCGATGAACTTCGTTGCCCCGACCAGCGATACGCGCGAAGTGTTGACCGTGGCAAGTGCCTTGACACGTGCCATGTATCGGACGGGCTACCAATACAAAAAGGCGGGCGTGGGGCTGCTTGACCTGACTCAGTGCGACCAACAGCAAGGTGACCTGTTCGCCGGCGAGGATGTGCGGTCAACCCGAACGATGGCGGTTCTGGATCAAGTCAACCAGAAATACGGGCGCGGCACCCTGGGCTTTGCGATGAGTGGATGGCGGCGCACGCCGCAGTGGGGCATGCGCCAAGAGAACCTTTCGAAGGCATTCACGACAAAATGGGACCAACTGCTTCGAGTTGTTTGAGACGCAATCCGCTCAACTTGCTTGACTTGGTCAACCCTCCTGCCGCGCAGACGTCATCACATTATTCATCCGCGTAGTTCAAGCGCGTGCCGCTGCCGGGTATCGACGGGAGTCTTGATATAGCTGCTCCCAGGTTGACCAAGAATGGCGACCAGCAGCCTGCATACCAGCGCCTGCATTTGAAGAATGGTGTTGATCTGATCTGGTGCGGACTGGTTGCCGCCGTAAATCGAAAATCCCAGCGGCCGATCGAAGAACAAGGCCTCGTGGAAGGTGTCGTTACGGACGACTGATAGCGATGAGGGGGTAGCCTTGGCGTTCTTGGCCCAATCGGGTACAGGAATGTCGAACTTTTCACACATCCATTGAACACGCCCAGCGAGGAAGAGGTCATGCCATTTCCCCGATAGCCACGCCTTGAGCTTGAACGTGTCCTGATAGTCGTAATCCTTGCTCGGATTTTTCTTCTCGGATTTTTCTTTCCATTTTTTGGCGGCGCGCATGAGTTGCTCGACATGGCGCGCGATGATGCAGTGCTGAAATCCTGGCCCAGATACTTGGGTACGGCGGCGATGCTCATGCGCCAGATCCGGCGTGATACATTGTCTTACGCTGAAGCGAGGATCGCCACATGTCCACCCTCACCATTCGCCTTGATGATGAACTGGATGCCCAGCTCACTGATCTGGCGAGCGAGGCCAAGCGCAGCAAGAGCGACCTGGTGCGCGAAATGCTGCGCCGGCAGACCGCACTGGCGGAACTGGAGCGCGCGCGCAAGTTGCTGGTGCCGTTGGCAGAAAAAGCCGGATACCTGACCGATGAGGACGTCTTCCGGGACTTCTCTTGAAAATCCTGTTCGACAGCAACGTCTGGCTGAGCGGGCTCATCGCACGCGGACTGTGTGCCGACTTGCTGCGCATTGCATTGCAGCGCCACGGCCATGGCGACTTCGAATTGCTGCTCTGCGCTGGCGTTCGCGACGAGGTGTTGCGCATCCTGCACGACAAGCTCAAAGCCACCGCAGCCGGCCTCGATGCCGCACGCGCAGCCATGGCGACGGCATGCGAAATCGCCGACGGCACTTGGCAGCCGCCGGCGGACTTCCCCGTTCCGGATGACGCGCCGATCATTGCGGCCGCATTGGCGGCCCGGGCCGATCTGTTCGTCACCGGCGACAAGGCACTGTTGGCGCTGGGCACGGCACAGGGTCTGCCGATCATCGCGCCGCGCGACGCCTATCAACGCCTGCGCGGGCTGGCCTGAGAGCGCTGTCAGCATCAATCGGGCTTCCTCGCCGCCGCCATCTGCCGCAGCCAGGCAAAGGCTTCGGTGGTGATGGCCTGGTAGTCGCAGGGCTTGGCAGTCATGAGTGCCTGCATGAATGGCTCGAAGCCTGGCTCGCGCATCTGGACGGAAAAACGTTTGCGCAGCCAGTCGCGCAAGTCGCTCGCTACCCGTTCGTTTTCCCCCGCTTTTTCGTGGCAGAACGCGAGTACCTGCACGAGCCTGCTGTTCATGATGAGCGCAGGCAAGCCCTTGGCGACGTTGACGTGTTTTTTGGTGTAGTTATGGCACTTGCTACACGCATCAAGCGCGCGCTGTTGTTCCAATGCAGTCTTCGGGCTCACGCTGCTGCCGTTGGCCTTGAGCCGCAGGCGCATCACCCGGTACAGCACCAGCGCGAGAAAACAGATCAGCGCATGGGCACGGATGCGATAGCCACGCGCGCTTCCTCGTAAGGTCTGCTTCGGGTCGCAAGCAGACCGAGAACTGCCGCCACCCCCGATCAAGCGATGCGCCGATGGTGCATCGGTGTATTTCGGTAGCCAATGTGCCAACAGCGTAATTGCCTCGTCGGCTGAGTTGGCCCCATAGACGCGATCCTCGGGAATGTCCTTGTAGCGAACTCTTCTGTCTATCCTCTGATCAGCGGATTGATCACTACAATCACAGCAGCAAGATCATCGAACGACGCATGTGGGCTGAGAGCCTGAGAGTTTTTCTCGGATACCCTTTGGGTACCGCGGAACTGGCATGCTTGGGGCCATGACGACATCCAACGAAATCGATAGTCAGCTTGCCGCGGGCTGCCTGTTCGAGGGCTTGCCCTCGCCCAGCGCGGA
>JAUXUI010000028.1 GCA_030681035.1 Lysobacteraceae bacterium
CCACGACACGCTGTCGCATTTTCGTCGTCGTTTTGGCGCGCAGTTTGCCGCGATCTTTGTGCAGGTGCTGCAGGTGGCGCGCGAGAACCAGCTCTCGCGGTTTGGCACGGTGAGTTTGGATGGCACCAAGATTCACGCCAACGCCTCGCGCCACAGTGCGCTCTCGTATGGCCACGCGCAGAAGATTGAAGCACAGCTCAAGGCCGAGGTGCAGGAGTTGCTGGCACTGGCGGAAGCGGCCGACCGCAGCACGGTTCCCGATGGGGTAAGCCTGCCTGAGGAGATCGCGCGGCGCGAAGATCGTCTGGCGGCTATTGCGCATGCCAAGGCGGTGATCGAAGCGCGTGCCAAGGAACGCGACGCGCACGAACAAGCCGCGTATCAGGCCAAGCTGGCGCAGCGTGAGGCCAAGCACAAGGCGACCGGCAAGAAGCCGGGCGGCAAGCCGCCGACGCCGCCGACGGCGGGTCCGCGCGCGGACGACCAGTACAACCTGACCGATGCCGACTCGCGCATCATGAAGATGCCCGGCGGTGGCTTCGAGCAGTGCTACAACGGCCAAGCCGTGGTCGACAGCGAATCGATGCTGATCCTGGCGCCGCACCTCACCCAGGCCGGCAACGACAAAGAGCAAATCGCGCCGCTGCTGGACGCGTTGCAGGCGCTGCCCGAGGGCTTGAATCAGCCGCAGCGCCTGCTGGCCGATACCGGCTACTTCAGCGCGAAGAATGTCGACGCCTGCCATGCCGCGAAGATCGAGCCGCTGATTGCGGTGGGCCGCGATGGCCACCACCCGGCATGGCGCGAACGCTTCGATGAGCCGGCGCCGTTGTGCAAATCGGCCAATCGGGTCGAGCAGATGAAACACCGGCTCAAGACCCGCGCCGGGCGTGCCGCCTATGCGCTGCGCAAGCAGACCGTGGAGCCGGTGTTCGGGATCATCAAATCGGTGATGGGGTTTCGCCAGTTTCTGCTGCGCGGGCTGGCGCATGCGCGCCACGAATGGACGCTGGTTTGTCTGGCGTGGAACTTCAAACGCATGGCCGTGCTGCACCCAAAATCCGTCCAGATGGCCTGAACAAGGGGGAAAAGCGTTCGCCTG
>JAUXUI010000055.1 GCA_030681035.1 Lysobacteraceae bacterium
GCGAAGCGATCCGAAGCGACAGGACCGGCGCGAGCTTTCGCCAATGCAGGGCTTTGCTCTGCCGGATTAACTGCGTTATCCGTCAGAGCAAAGCCCTGCATTGATTGTGCGTGTCCGCGATGGCCTGTCAATCGGCAATCCGCGCTTCGTGGTGTAGGAAAAACCCTCATCGAAACCGAGTTATCGGTGACGGTGATCGAAGAACTTCTATTCGACGACGAATCGCCGTGTAAGCCCGCAGCCTAAGCCAGGCTTCGGGCGCTTTGGTGTAGGAAAAATCTTACCTGAAACACCGGCTTATTCCGATGGTGCAGCCTATCCTTGCAGCCTATCCTTGCAATGTCCTTTGCGTGGGAGCAGGCGCTTGAAACCATCGTATCGCAGTAGCGTCAGAAGCAGGGTAGCCGCCTCGGATTCGGCTGGCAATAGCACCGACTCGGGTTCCGAGTTCGGCCCCGGCCACAGCGATGGGCGCGGTGGTTTGCCCGCCGCGAGCGGCCGCGCTGACGGCGCGACCAGGAAGCCGCCGCGCCTGCTCGATCAGGTACGCGCGCGCATGCGTCGCCTGGGGATGGCAATTCGTTCGGAGGAGGCTTATGTGGGCTGGATTCGCCGATTTATCCTGGCCAATGGCAAGCGCCACCTGAAAGACATGGGTGGGCCTGAGGTAGAGCGCTTCCTGTCGGCACTTGCGGTGCAGGGGCGTGTTGCCGCCAGCACCCAGAATCAGGCGCTGTCGGCTTTGCTGTTTCTCTATCGCGAAGTGCTGGCGGTGGACTTGCCGTGGCTGGACAAAGTGGTGCGGGCGAAACGGCCACAGCGCGTGCCATCGGTGCTGTCGCGCGAGGAAGTGCAGCGTTTGTTGTTGGCGATGGAGGGCAGGCCATGGCTGTTGGCCAGCCTGTTGTACGGTACCGGCATGCGTTTGATGGAGTGCTTGCGCTTGCGCGTGAAGGATGTCGATTTTGCCCGCAACGAAATCACCGTGCGCGAGTATTGCCGCGCACGCTGCTGGAGCCGCTGCAACGGGTAATCGCGCGGGCACGCCAGATTCACCAAAACGATCTGGCGCAAGGCTATGGAGCAACATGGCTTCCTTTCGCGCTGGCCCGGAAGTATCCGCGCGCGCCCAAGGAGTTCGGTTGGCAATACGTGTTCCCGTCGGTGCAGCGTTCGCGCGACCCGCGTGATGGCGTTGTGCGCAGGCATCATATCGACGACAGCGTGCTTGCACGGGCGATCAAGCGTGCGACAGCGCTAGGTCCATCACTGCTTCGAGGTGCGAGGCATGGCGATGGTTGGGCTGTACCGTATTCACCGTCGCGCTCGTTCATTTCGGTCGCTCACAGGGTGAGCTCCTACAAAAAGATGTGAGCACGACGATGATCTACACCCATGTGCTGAACAAGGGCGGGCGCGGGGTATCAAGCTCGTTGGATCGGTGAGGTGATGATCCGGCGTAGTTGCATGGGCACGTCAACGCCGAAACGCGCAGAGCGCTGCTGTGAGCCGCTGGCTTGCCGCACACAAGATAAAGCCCGTATCGGCCAGAGCCAGATACGGGCTTTACTCCCTCCCCCACGTCGGGAGATGACAGACTAACGGAAATTTCACTACTGTCACGCTGCAGCGCAAAACTGTACCGTGCGGTGCAGCAGCCAGAAACAACAAAGCCCCGCATCACTGCGGGGCTTTGTTTTCAACGTATTTGAACGAAACGATGGCTGCCACGGATGGCGCCATCTTGGCTAACCCGGGCCATGATGACCCGGCCAATCAGCGCGTGAGCGCTGATCAGAAGCCCATATCGCCCATGCCGCCACCCATGCCGCCCATACCGCCGTCATGGCCGCCGGCGCTGCCGCCCTTGTCCTTGTCCGGGGCGTCAGCAATCATCGCCTCGGTGGTGATCATCAGGCCGGCAATCGATGCTGCGTTCTGCAGCGCGGTGCGGGTGACCTTGGTCGGGTCGAGAATACCCATCTCCAGCATGTCGCCGAACTCGCCGCTGGCGGCGTTGTAGCCGTAGCTGCCCTTGCCGTCGGAAATCTTGTTGAGCACCACCGACGGCTCATCGCCGGAGTTGGTGGCGATTTCGCGCAGTGGCGCTTCCATCGCACGCTTGGCGATCACGATGCCGTGGTTCTGGTCTTCGTTGTCACCCTTGAGCGCATGCAGCGCCTGCAGGGCACGCACCAGGGCCACGCCGCCGCCCGGTACCACGCCTTCTTCGACCGCTGCGCGGGTTGCGTGCAGGGCATCTTCGACGCGGGCTTTCTTCTCTTTCATCTCGATTTCGGTCGAGGCACCCACCTTGATCACGGCCACGCCGCCGGCCAGCTTGGCCATGCGCTCTTGCAGCTTTTCGCGGTCGTAATCGGAGCTGGTGTCTTCAAGCTGCGCCTTGATCTGCTTGATCCGGGTCTGGATCGCTTCGGCTTCACCGGCGCCATCGATGATGGTGGTGTTGTCCTTGCTGACCTGGATCTTCTTGGCACGGCCGAGATCGCTGATCGTGGCCTTTTCGAGCTGCAGGCCGACTTCCTCGGAAATCACGGTACCACCGGTGAGGATGGCCATGTCTTCGAGCATCGCCTTGCGCCGATCACCAAAGCCCGGTGCCTTGACCGCGCACACCTTGACGATGCCGCGGATGGTGTTGACCACCAGCGTTGCCAGGGCTTCGCCCTCGACTTCTTCGGCAACGATCAGCAGCGGCTTTCCAGCCTTGGCCACGGCTTCCAGCACCGGGATCAGCTCGCGCACGTTGGCGATCTTCTTGTCGAACAGCAGGATGAACGGGTCTTCCAGCTCGGCCGACATCGACTGCTGGTTGTTGACGAAGTACGGGCTCAGGTAGCCGCGATCAAACTGCATGCCCTCAACCACGTCGAGCTCGTTGTCCAGGCCCGAACCGTCTTCCACGGTGATCACGCCTTCCTTGCCGACCTTGTCCATGGCCTTGGCGATCAGCTCACCGATGTTGAAATCGGAGTTGGCGGAAATGGCGCCAACCTGGGCGATTTCCTTGCTGGTGGCGCAGGGCTTGGAGATTTTCTTGAGCTCGGCGACAGCGGCGGTGACGGTCTTGTCGATGCCGCGCTTGAGGTCCATCGGGTTCATGCCGGCGGCGACCGCCTTCATGCCCTCGCGGATCATCGCCTGTGCCAACACGGTGGCGGTGGTGGTGCCGTCACCGGCGGTGTCGGAGGTCTTGGAGGCGACTTCCTTCACCATCTGCGCGCCCATGTTCTCGAACTTGTCGGCCAGCTCAACCTCACGCGCGACGGACACGCCGTCCTTGGTGATGGTCGGCGCGCCGAAGCTCTTTTGCAGGACCACGTTGCGGCCCTTCGGGCCCAGCGTCACCTTGACTGCATTGGCCAGGATATTCACACCGCGCACCATGCGGGCGCGGGCGTCTTCACCGAAACGAACTTCTTTAGCTGCCATGATTGCATTACCTCTGAGTTGCGAATGGATTTGCGCTTGACGGTTTGCAGCGGCGGCGGCTCAGGGCCGCGCCGGAGCAAGCGTCAGCGGGATCAGTTGAGGATGGCGAAGATGTCGTCTTCCTTGACGACCAGCAGGTCAACGCCGTCAAGCTTGACCTCGGTGCCGGCGTACTTGCCGAACAGTACCTTGTCGCCCTTCTTGACCTTGGGTGCGCGCACGCTGCCGTTATCCAGGGCCTTGCCTTCGCCAACGGCAATCACTTCGCCCTTGAGCGGCTTTTCGGTGGCCGAATCCGGGATGACAATGCCACCGGCGGACAGCTTCTCTTCTTCCATGCGCTTGATGACAACGCGATCGTACAGCGGCTGGATGTTCATGGTATTCCTCGTTAAGCGATTGATTTTGAATAACCTGCGGGAGACTTGTTAGCACTCCTCCCGCGTGAGTGCCAATGATAGCGCGACGCGCCCCCCAAAAGAAGGCGCGCCAGCTCCCCCCAAGATGGGGGAACGCACAGCGATTTCAAGAGCTCGGTACATCCGAAGTAACGCCGCTGCACGCAATCCATCCCGGCGCTACAATCGGCGGTCGCTGTCAGCGGCAACGGCCAGCCGCAACGCAGGGGATGGCTGTGAGCGGTAGCTGCCCGAACTTCGTCATGTTTCAGCGGTCGAACCGGCTCCGACCATGACCGCTGCCCGGCGGGACACTCCACGAAACTCTGCAAACCGAAGGATTCTGCGTGATTGCTCGTCTGTTGCTGCCCCGCTTGGTGTTGTTTGTTCTGGCCCTGACCGCTGCGTTCGCGCCACCCGCCCGTGCCGCCATCGATGAATCGGAGCTGTTGCCGGTCGAGCAGGCCTTCGCGCTGACTACACGTGCGCTGGACGCGAACGCCATCGAACTGCGTTGGCAGATTGCCGATGGCTATTACCTGTATCGCCACCGCATCAAAATCCTCACGCCCGAGGGCTTCAGCCCTGGCGAACTGCAATTGCCGCCGGGCAAGCGCAAGCATGATGAGTTTTTTGGCGATGTGGAAACCTACCGCCACGAGCTGGTGGTGCGTCTGCCGATCACCCCTGCGGCTGGTGCGTCCGAGGCGGCGTTTGTGGTGTCGTCACAGGGTTGCGCCGATGTCGGCATCTGTTATCCACCGCACAAGGTGCCGCAGCGGATTGCGCTGCCGGGCGCGACCACGGTTTCTGCCATCGCCAACGCCCCTGGCAACAACCCGCTGGCTGCGTTGCTCAAGCCCGGCAACGGGCGCGATGGCAATGACGGCCTGCCGCTGCCACCCGAGCAAGCGTTTGCATTCGAGGCCATCGCCGATGCCGGCGATGAATTGTTGCTGCGCTTCAGCCCGGCCCCTGGCCACTATCTGTACCGCGACCGCACCCGTCTGAGCATTGAGGGCGCCGACGACATCACGCTCGGTGAGCCGCGCTGGCCGGCAGGGGTCAGCCATGAGGACGAGCACTTCGGCCAACAGGTGGTGTATTTCGAACCGATCGAGGTGCCGGTGCCAGTGCGGCGCACTGATGGCACAGCACGCGAAATCCAGATCAAAGCCACATTCCAGGGCTGCGAAACCGACGGCATCTGCTACCCGCCAATAACGCGCACGCTGGCGGTATCGCTGCCGGCCAGCGATGGCGCCAGCGCTGCCGGCGATGTGCCGCAGGCCGAGGACAGCCGCCTCGCCGCTGCGTTATCCGGCCCCAACCGCATCTGGACGCTGCTCACCTTCTTTGGCTTTGGCCTGCTGCTGGCGTTTACGCCCTGCGTGTTCCCGATGGTGCCGATCCTGTCGGGCATCATTGCCGGCGCCGGCAATATCACCACCCGCCGCGCGTTTGTGTTGTCGCTGGTCTATGTGCTCGCCACGGCGGTGGTGTTCACCATCGCCGGCGTGGTCGCGGGCATGGCCGGCGCCAACTTGCAGATCGTGTTCCAGACGCCGTGGATATTGATCAGCTTTGCCTTGCTGTTTGTGGTGCTGAGCTTCTCGATGTTCGGGTTCTACGAGCTGCAATTGCCCAGCAGCCTGCAAACCCGGTTGACCGAACTGAGCAACAAGCAGTCCGGCGGTTCGCTGATTGGTGTCGCCATCATGGGCGTACTCTCGGCGTTGATCGTCGGCCCCTGCGTGGCACCGCCGCTGGCCGCCGCAGTGCTGTACATCAGCCAGACCCGCGACCCGATACTCGGTGGCCTGGCGCTGTTTTCGCTGGCGATGGGCATGGGCGCACCGTTGCTCGTATTCGGTACCGCTGCCGGGCGCATTTTGCCGCGTGCCGGCGCCTGGATGGATGCCGTCAAGGCGGTGTTCGGCGTGCTGTTCCTTGGCCTGGCTATCTGGATGCTCGATCGCATCGTCGATCCCGCCGTAACCTTGGCACTGAGCGGCAGCCTGCTGATCGGCAGCGCGATCTACCTCGGCGCGCTGGAACCGGTGGCCGCCGCAGCGTCCGGCTGGAAACGGCTGTGGAAGGCGATTGGGGTGTTGCTGCTGCTGATCGGCAGCGCGCAGATGCTTGGCGCACTGGCCGGTGGCCGCGACTTGCTGCAACCGCTCAAGGGCGTGTTTGGTGGCGGCGCTCCGGCAACGGCCGAACTGCATTTCACCATCATCAAGTCGTCCGCCGATCTCGACCGCGCCATCGCTGCGGCCAACGCCTCGGGCCAGCCGGTGCTGTTCGATTTTTATGCCGACTGGTGCGTCAGCTGCAAAGAGATGGAAAAGTACACCTTCACCGACCCCGCCGTACACAGTGCCCTGAGCGGGTTTGTGCTGCTCAAGGCCGATGTCACCGCCAATGATGACGTGGACCAGGAACTGATGCAGCGATTCGGTATCATTGGCCCGCCGGGCACCCTGTTTTTCGGGCTTGACGGGAACGAGCAGCGCCACCTGCGCTTGATCGGTTTCGAAAAAGCCGCGCCCTTCGCCGAACGGATACGAAAGGCTAACCCGTAATGCGCAATACACTGATCCTGCTGGTCATTGCCGTGCTCGGTGGCTTGGCCGGGCTGCTGGTCGGCAAGCAATTTGCGTTGCCACCCGAGCGCCCGGCACCCGCCGGGCTCAGCATCGTCGGCGTGGGTGACACCGTGCCGGCGTTGAGCTGGCGGCAACTCGACGGCACGACAGCCGAACTCGCTGCACTGCGTGGCCGGCCGGTGCTGATCAACTACTGGGCATCATGGTGCGGACCGTGCATCAAGGAAATGCCCGTGCTCGACGCCTTTGCTGCCGAACAGGGCGAGCATGGCGTACAAGTGCTGGGTGTAGCGCTCGACAGCGAGGTCGCGGTGCGCGAGTTCCTCGCCAAGTTGCCGGTGGATTATCGAATCGCGCTGGAAATCCCCTCGGGCGATGACAGCTCGGTGCGCATGGGCAACCGCCAAAGCGTGCTGCCCTTTTCGGTACTGATCGACGCCGAGGGCAAGGTTACGGCACAAAAAGCCGGCAGTTTCAGTCACAAAGCGCTAGCACAATGGACCAGTCAGGCCGGCCACCAAGGTAATCTTGCCAACTAATTGCGGCGATCTTCGGCCAACCGGGCGCTAACTTCTGGACAAAGTGCCGAGTTTTCGCTCAGACTGTGCGCCTCGATAGCCAAGGCTCATGGCGATGATTCTGGTTCTTCACGGCCCCAACCTGAACTTGCTCGGTACCCGCGAGCCGGCCGTTTACGGCCACACCACGCTTGCCGAGATTGATGCCGCGCTGCTGGTGCAGGCGCAGGCCGCCGGCCATCCGTTGCAGTGCCTGCAATCCAATGCCGAGCACGTATTGATCGAGCGGCTGCACGCGGCGCGTGGCGATGGCACCACCTTCATCGTCATCAACCCGGCCGCCTTTACCCATACCAGCGTGGCGTTGCGCGATGCGCTGGCGGCGGTGGCGATCCCGTTCATCGAGGTGCATTTGTCCAACGTGCATGCGCGCGAGCCGTTCCGCCGGCAGTCGTACTTCAGCGACCTGGCGGTTGGCGTGATCGCCGGCTTTGGTGCCGACAGCTACCGCTATGCCCTACAGGCCGCGATTGCGCGGCTCAACCAACCCGAATAATCCCCACTATTTACCGCTTGAGGCCGACATGGATCTTCGCAAGATAAAAAAACTGATTGATCTGCTGGAAGAATCACAGCTCACCGAAATCGAGATCAAGGAGGGCGAAGAGTCGGTGCGCCTGGCACGACTGCCACGTACCAGCGCCGTGCCCGCTGCGATGCACGCAGCACCGGTGACACACGCTGCCGAACATGCACGCCCGGCACCCGTTGCCGAAGACAGCTACAGCAAGCACGGCGGCAAGGCGATACCCGACGGCCACATGGTGCGCTCGCCAATGGTCGGCACCTATTACGCCTCGCCCAATCCCGAGGCGGCACCGTTCATCAAGGTCGGCCAGAGCGTCAAGGCTGGCGACACCCTGGCCGTCATCGAAGCAATGAAAATGTTCAATCCGATCGAAGCAGATGTCTCCGGCACCATCGTCGCCATTCTGGTCGAGAATGGGCAGCCGGTGGAGTTCGACGAACCCATGTTCGTGATTGGTTGAACGATGATGCTGGAGAAAGTCGTCATCGCCAACCGCGGCGAAATTGCCCTGCGTATTCTGCGTGCCTGCCATGCGCTGGGTATCAAGACGGTGGCCGTACACTCAACGGTGGATCGCAACCTCAAACATGTGGCGATGGCCGACGAGTCGGTGTGCATCGGGCCACCGCCATCAGCGCACAGCTACCTCGACATTCCGGCGATCATTGCCGCTGCCGAAGTGACCGACGCCCAGGCGATTCATCCGGGCTACGGCTTTCTCTCGGAGAATGCCGACTTTGCCGAACGCGTCGAAAAATCCGGCTTCATCTTCATCGGCCCCACCGCCGACGTGATCCGCATGATGGGCGACAAGGTTGAGGCAATCCGCGCCATGAAGGCCGCTGGCGTGCCCTGCGTGCCCGGCTCCGGCGGGCCGCTGGGCGAGGATGGCGATGAGAATCACCGCATCGCCCGCGATATCGGTTACCCGGTCATCATCAAGGCAGCCGGCGGCGGTGGCGGCCGTGGCATGCGCGTGGTGCATACCGAGGCCACGTTGCTCAACGCCATCGTTACCACCCAGAGCGAAGCCAAGGCGGCGTTCGGCAATGGCCAGGTCTACATGGAAAAATTCCTGGAGAACCCGCGCCATGTCGAAGTTCAGGTGCTGGCCGATGGCCAGGGACAGGCCATCCATCTGGGCGAGCGCGACTGCTCGATGCAGCGTCGCCACCAGAAAGTAGTCGAAGAAGCCCCCGCACCGGGGATCACCGATGCCCAACGCGAACAGATCGGCCGGGTCTGCGTGGATGCCTGCCTGCGCATCGGCTATCGCGGCGCCGGCACCTTCGAGTTTCTGTACGAAGACGGCGCGTTCTACTTCATCGAGATGAATACCCGCATCCAGGTCGAGCACCCGGTAACCGAGTGGGTGACCGGTATCGATCTGGTGCGCGAACAACTGCTGATTGCCGCTGGCCAGAAACTGTCGATACAGCAAAGCGATGTGATCATTCGCGGCCACGCCATCGAATGCCGCGTCAACGCCGAGGACCCGGACACCTTTATGCCCTGTCCCGGCCTGATCAATCATTTTCACGCCCCCGGCGGCCCCGGCGTGCGCGTCGATAGCCATATCTATGAAGGCTATCGGGTGCCACCGAACTATGATTCGATGATCGGCAAGCTGATCGTGCATGGCGCCGACCGTGCCCAGGCGATTGCCCGGATGCGGGTAGCGCTGGGCGAGATGATTGTCGATGGCATCAAGACCAACCTGCCACTGCAACAGCGAATCATGGCCGACCGCGGCTTCCAACTCGGCGGCATGAACATCCACTATCTTGAAAAGCGGCTCAAGGAACAACAAACGTCCGGGCTGGGCTGAGCAGCAAGCAAAGCCACAACACCATGACGCATCGGCAACCCTTGCTCACGTCGGCCTTGGTGCAGGCCCGTGGTGCCGCGCACACCCAACCTGCCAAGTGTGCGCAACGCGGTGACAGCGCGTCCGGAACCATAACAATTCGCGAACACGGCAATCGCGACAATCCTGCTTTTCTGGCGCAATGACCTGATGAAGATCGCCTACGTTATCAACTCATTGGAAGGCGGTGGTGCGGCATTGCCGGTGCCCGCAGTCACCCGCGTGATGCGCGATGCCGGTGCGCAAGTGACAGTCTTTGCATTGACCCGCCGCGATGGTCGTGCGCTACCGGCGATGCTGGCTGACGGGCTTGAGGTGGTTATCCGCGATGGTGGCGAAAAAGACCATCTCGCCGCCGCGCGCTGGCTTGACGGCGCGTTGCAAACGTACCAGCCCAGTCATGTCTGGACCTCGCTGTCACGTGCGAGCGTGATCGGCCTGGTCTATGGCTGGCGTCACAACGTGCCGGTGGTGGTGTGGCAACACAACGCCTACCTCAACGCCACTGGCCGCAGGCTGCTACGGTTGTTGCGCCGGCGTCCCGCGTTGTGGGTAAGCGACTCTGATCTGGTCGACACACTCACCTCGGAGCGCTTTGAAGTGCCGCCTGAGCGTCGTGTGATCTGGCCGCTATTTGCCGCTGACCCCAACGCGCCGCAGTCGCAACCGTGGCAAGAAGGCGCAACCCTGCGCATCGGCAGCCTCGGCCGCCTGAATCGCATCAAAGGTTACGACGTGCTGCTGGCCGCCCTGGAAATATTGCAAGCGCGCGGATTCAAGTCGCCGGTGCGTTTTGAAATCATGATCGCCGGTGACGGCGAAGAGCACGCGGCACTGCGTGCGACAGCACAGCGCATCGGATTTGCCGATTTGCATCTCGTTGGCTACACCGAGCAACCACGCGAATTCCTCGCTGGCCTGCACCTGTACCTGCAACCGTCCCGTGCCGAAGGGCTGTGCATCGCCATGCACGAGGCCATGCAGGCGGGATTGCCGGTCATTGCGTCCGCCGTTGGGCAAATGCGCTATACCCTGGAACACGGAGTGGGCGGCTGGCTGGTGCCAGCAAACGAAGCGGAGGCATTGGCCGACGCGCTCGCTGCGGCGCTGTCAAAACCTGCACAATTGGCAGCGATGGGGCAGCTAGCGCGCGCGCGAGTGTTCGCGCGTTTCAGCGAAACCGCTTTTCGCCAAGCCGGCGAGGCGGCATTGGTACGCCTGCAATCGCAGGCTTGATGCCGTGTCGTGGTGACAATCCACCGCGCGAAAACCCAATATCTTAGGGATGCTCTGTACAAGCCGTCATTGCGAGGAGCGAAGCGACGTGGCATACGATTCCGCATGGCCTTCAGGCCATAGCGGATCGGAGTCCTTTAGGGCATACGATTCCGCATGGCCTTCAGGCCATAGCGGATCGGAGTCATTAGGACAATCCAGAAATCTTCAAAAGATTAGAGCA
>JAUXUI010000058.1 GCA_030681035.1 Lysobacteraceae bacterium
TCAGCTCGTGCTCCTGCGCTTTGGTCAATTCAATCGCCGGGGCTACTCGCACTGACTCACTCCATGCTCAATCCAGGTGATGAATTGGACATCGGCAAGACTTTTAAGTTCCATCAAGAATCGAACACTACACTAGCGGCGCTTCGCTGCCGGGCATAAGGTGGACACAGAGGTGAGCGCGAGCAGATGCCATGAACGGGACAGGTCACGGCGTTGATTGTTCGGGCAGCTTCAGTTCGCGCTGCATGCGTTCGAGCGCCCGGGCCTCTTCGTCACGTACGGTTTTCCCTGTGCCGACGATTGCTTTGGCATGTTCCAGCACCACGAGGCGGTAAGGCTCGTCGCGTTGAAGCAGTGACCGTAGGTCTTTTCCATAGGCAATGCGGCTCGGCACGACCCAATGCGCGACCAATTCGACTACGAGTTCCTGAACCGTTGTGTCGTCGAGTCCTTGGCTAGCGCAGAAGCTGCGCATAACGCCCTTTTCCTTGGCGTGGAAGGCGTCATCGGCTTTAGCGACGAAGAAAAGCGCGCCCAGCGCGGCCTCGTGGTTTCCTATGAAGCGGTCGCGGGCTCCTTTGGGGCTGGCTTCATATCTTTCGTCCAGCCATGCGCCCAAGTCTGCGATAACCGTGCCGTCGTTGCGGTCGGCGGCGAGTTGAATGCGAGAGAAGTAGAAGGGGCGACGCGCTTGCCTGAGGTGGCAGAAGGCTGCCAGCACACCGCCTTCTGCGGTCCGGGCGTACTTCTCGACGGTAATGTCACGATGCGTAGTCTGGCCGTTGCGGTCGCAATACGTGATAGTCAGCTCCGCAGATAGTTCGCGCGAGGCTTCGGCATAAAGTTCGTCGCTCCAGTCTTCCCACGCATCCTTTTCCAGGGGCGTGTCAGGGCGTGGCTCTGGCTTCGAGCGTGGAGGCTCGCCAGTCGTGATCGACATCTTCAACGTGATCGGCCGGCTGGTGTCTTCGGTAGGCGGTGTGCGTGTAGGGGGATGCTCTCTCTTCAGACCGCCTGGCGGCGCAGGTGGCCGCTCGGTAGGCGGTGTGCGCGTAGGGGGATGCTCTTTCTTGGAGCCTTTCCACAGAATGACTGCGACAACCGCAGCCAGAGCAAGCAGGAGCCAAAGCATGATGTCTCAGGGGAGTCCAAGAGTGTTTGATCGTATCGTGCCGTGCCGTGCCGTGCAATGCAATGCAATGCAATGCAATGCAGTGCAATGCAGTGCAGTGCAGTGCAGTGCAGTGCAGTGCGAGCGATGCGAGAGTCTTCCGCAGTCATTGACGGCGCTGGGAGCTTGCAGGGCAGTGGAATGCACGTCCAACCCTTCGCTGGAAAAGCACGTGGAAAAGCACGTGGAAAAGCACGGGACACCCAAGATTCCGGAAAAGCCCGGGGAAAAGCCCGGAACACCCATGATTCCGAGATTTCCTACGCGCCCATGCGCAGTTTGCTGACTGACGCATAGCTGTGAGCACGTCATGCTGTCGCCATGACGTATCCACGCAGTCAACTCGTTCCACCCGGATCGCTCGGCGTGCATCAATGTGTTTCGCGTAGTGTGCGGGGCTTACGTGGCTGCCACGGGCAGCCACTTTTTTGCGGCGAGGCTGCAAAACGTACATAAATGTGTGAGCATGGCATCGTAAATGGCAGCAAAGCTGGGCAGCGAAGCTGGACACCCACAATTTACCGTGTGATTCAGGCACTGGCCGCGGGAATGGGAAGCTGGACACTCTGCATCGGCGCGGCAAGGTGAGTGGGAAATGAAAGGTACGTGGCTCTTTCGGTGAAAGACAGCGGTCCTTTCCTGGGAATCTAGCGCATTTGATGACCGAGATATTTAGAGGTAGCGCATGCAGATGCCGACGGTTCAGCCAATGTCTCCGGATCAAGATGTTCGACTGATGGAGGCTGCCAGCAATGGGAATCTTGAACAGGTCAAGAACCTCATACGCAGTGGTACCAATATCGACGCTCAGGATGCGCAAGGGATAACTGCTCTGATATTTGCCGCCATGGCAGGCAATCTTGACGTAGTTAAGGTCTTGATCGCTTCGGGTGCAGACACGCAGGTCAAAGATAAACTTGGCTACGACGCATACAATGCAGCCATGTTTTTTGGCGACTTCAGAGGTGCAACGATTGAGCCGTTCGACAAGATAATGGCAGCGTTGAAGTCCGGAGCCCGGAATGCTTAGAAAAGCGCCGCTTAACCGCAAACACTAAAAGCACGGCACTAAAAGCACGCACTAAAAGCACGGGACACCCAAGATTCCGGAAAAGCCCGGGGAAAAGCCCGGAACACCCAAGATTCCGAAGTTTCCTACACGCCCATACGCGGTTTGCTGACTGACGCATAGCTGCGAGCACGTCATGCTGTCGCCATGACGTATTCACGCAACCAATTCGTTCCACCCGGATCGCTCGGCGTGCATCAATGCGTTTCGCGTAGTGTGCGGGGCTTGCGTGGCTGCCACGGGCATCCACTTTTTGCGGCGAGGCTGCAAAACGTACATAAATGTGCGAGCATGGCATCGTGAATGGACACCCGTTCGAGAAGCGAGTGAAACGGCTCGGACAGCGAACAGGCAAACCGGTCCGATTCGAATCTCACGGTAAGGGCAGCCATGGCCGTCTGTACTTTGGCGACCGGTTCACGACGCTCAAGGATCGGAAGAAGGAACTGGTGTACCCAACTCGGCATTCGATCCGACGAACTTCAGGAGCCACAACCATGCGTTACGTCTACCCGGTGACCATCGAGCGAGATGACGACGGGCGTTATCTCGCAACCGCGCCGGACGTGCCCGAAGCCATCACCGATGGCGAGTCGGAGGAGGTAGCCCTCCGCGAAATGAGCGACGCCCTGGGTGCGGCTCTGGCGGGCTATTCCATCGAAGGGCGCGACTCGCCCACTCCTTCGCGGCCGGCGCCGGGAGAATACCTCGTCCCCGTGGCACCGCTGGTCGCTGCCAAGCTTGCATTGCGGGCCGCGATGCGGGACGAGGGCATCTCCAATGTCGCGCTCGCCCAGCGCTTGGACATCTCGGAAGGCGCCGTGCGTCGCCTCGTCAACCCAGATCACGCTTCACGCCTGGATGGTGTGGTGTCGGCGCTGGCCGCCATGGGCCACAGGTTGATCGTCGAGGACCAAAGGGCCGCCTGATGCACCCGTGGAATGTGGGCCTGAAATGCCGATCAGACGGAAATGTTTCCGCAATGATCCCAATCTGACCTGTATTCCGTGCACGATTCCGGCCACGCTTTTGGCACGCTGGACACCACGGTTAACCGGGTGCGCCGGATTGCCTTGGATGTAGCGCAGCTTGCCGTCCTTCAACCACACCTTGATGCCACAGCGGCAGGCGCACATGTAGCAGGTGGTGGTCTTCACGCTGTCGCCGGGCGAGGGCGACAGATCGAGGATGGGTTCGGACATCAGCGCTGGCAGCCCGCAGGGCATAAGCGCTAGTGGGAAACTCCATCAGCGTGGCGGCGAAAGTGTGGGTGGCGGGCTTGGTTAACTGATTTCTCCCAGCTTGGCTGCCCATTGGCGCTCGCTGGCGACGGCATGCAGGCGTTTGTCGCGCGTCCACAACTGGGCGTCTGGAGTCAGTTGCACGCTTGCGAGCAAATGCACATCGACATAGCCGATGCCAAGCCCTGCCAACTGTTGCCGGTCGATGAACGCCAGCACCTCGACATCGGTGGCAACCGTTGCCTTGGGCAGATCGTGCAGGGCATCCAGTATTTGTTGGCGTTGGTGCAGATGGCCAAGTGCCAGTTCGCCAATCACCAAAGGATGCGCCAGCACCCGGCCGGTTTCGAGCAGGCGTGTCAGCACGCTGTCGCCAGCACGCAGGTGATCGATCCAGATCGAGGTATCGACCAGGATCACGTGGTGTGCTGGCGTCGGCGCGGCACCGGCTTCAAGTCGGGCTCGCTGCCGCCCAGGCGCGCCAGGCGACGGGCGCTTTCGCGTTCGATCAAGGCGCGCAGGGCCTCACGAACCAAGGCCGATTTTTCTT
>JAUXUI010000032.1 GCA_030681035.1 Lysobacteraceae bacterium
GGAGAGGGGTTGGGGGTGAGGGTTCGGTGCGAGTATCGGCTATCGTACGGGCTTGAACCCTCATCCGGCGCTTCGCGCCACCTTCTCCCGGAGGGAGAAGGGGCCGAAGCCCGCCGGGCTGAGATATAGCGCTAATCAGGACTACCTTAAGCCGTTAGATGTTACGCCGACCCACGGCCGATACTCAGCCAGCCAACGCCGCTGCAACCCGATCCAGTTCGGCATTCATCGCGGCGGGCAGGCGCTCACCGTAGGTTTGCAGATACGCGCGTACCGCTGCGATCTCGGCTTTCCAGGCGTCACGATCCACCGCCAGCAGTTGCCTGAGTTGATCGGGATTGCAGCCGAGCCCGTCGCAGTTGATCTCATGTGGGTGCGGCAGCAGGCCGATCGGTGTGTGCAACGCGTCGGCATCACCCTGGATGCGACGAATCATCCACTCCAGCACGCGCAGGTTGTCGCCGAAGCCGGGCCACAGGAATTGGCCATCGGCATCCTTGCGGAACCAGTTGACGTGGAAAATCTTCGGCAGCTTGGCCTCGGGCTGCTCGAAGCTGAGCCAATGCGCGAAGTAGTCGGCGAAGTTGTAGCCGCAAAAGGGCTTCATCGCCATCGGGTCGCGGCGCACTACGCCCACCGCGCCGGTGGCGGCAGCGGTGGTTTCCGACGCCATTGCTGCACCCAGCAACACGCCATGGCACCAGTCGCGCGCTTCAAACACCAGCGGCACCAGCGATTCGCGGCGGCCACCGAACACGATTGCCGAGATCGGCACGCCGTGCGCATCTTCCATACGCGGCGAATAGCTGGGGCATTGCCGGGCACTGACGGTGAAGCGTGAGTTGGGATGCGCCGCCGGGCCATTGCCCGGATCATAGGGGCGGCCACGCCAGTCGAATGCCGGCACCCGGTTGTCCAATCCTTGCCACCACGGCTGGTTGTCGTCGGTGAGCGCGACGTTGGTGAAGATGGCGTCGTGATGCAGCATCTCGACGGCATTGCGATTGGTCTTGCTGCTGGTGCCGGGCGCAACGCCAAAAAACCCGGCTTCGGGATTGATCGCCCACAGCCGGCCATCGGCACCGGGCTGCATCCAGCAGATGTCATCGCCCAGGGTCCACACCTTCCAACCGGCTTCGCGGTAGGCCTGCGGTGGAATCAACATGGCCAGATTGGTTTTGCCGCAGGCGGAGGGAAACGCGGCGGCAATGTAATGCGTTTCGCCAGATGGGGTCTGGATGCCGACGATCAGCATGTGCTCGGCCAGCCAGCCCTCGTCACGCGCCTGCCACGAGGCAATGCGCAGGGCGTGGCACTTCTTGCCAAGCAAGGCGTTGCCGCCATAGCCCGAGCCATAGCTCTTGATCGTGAGTTGTTCGGGGAAGTGCATGATGTAGCGGCGCTCGGGATCGAGCTCGCCGATCGAGTGCAGGCCCTTGACGAAATGCCCGTCGCGCTCGATCCGCGCCTGCGCCGCAGCGCCCATGCGGGTCATGATCCGCATGTTGGCCACCACGTACGGGCTGTCGGTGATTTCAACCCCGCAGCGTGCCAGCGGTGAGTCGATCGGGCCCATGCAGTACGGCACCACATACATCGTGCGGCCACGCATGCAGCCGGCGAACAGTGCATCGATGCGGGCGTGGCCTTCATCCGGCGCCAGCCACAGGTTGTTGGGGCCGGCGTCGTCGCAGTTTTCGGTGCAGATGAAAGTGAGGTGCTCGACCCTGGCCACATCATCCGGGTGCGAACGATGCAGGTAGCAATCCGGGTGAGTATCCGGGTTCAGCGGCAGCAGGTCGCCGTTGTCGAGCATGCCGGCGGTGAGCGCACGGCGTTCGTCATCGGAGCCATCGCACCAGTGAATGTGCGCGGGTTGGGTGAGGCGGGCAACGGTTTCGACCCAGTGGGTCAATGCAGGCAACGAACTGGGCATGAACGAACCTTGTCGGTTGAATGGGGATTGATCAGGTTATGGCGCCGCAACCGGAATCAAGGTTGTCATCACATGCTCGACGTAGGCGTCGTATTCATCGTGATGCAGCCGCGCCTGCTGCGATTGCAGGCTCAGTTGCAGGAATCCGACGTAGGCAGCATAGGTGAGGCGCGCGCGATGTTGCGCCTCGACCCGGCCCATGCCGGCCTGACGATAGGACGCGGTGAGGTAATCCAGGCGGCGTTTGGACACCCGCTCGATCACCGGCTGCACCACCGGATGGTCCAATGCCTTGAGCAGTTCGGAATAGATAATGTGTGAGCGGGCTTCGTGCGCCACCAGTTTGAACAGTGCGCGCATCCGCTCGCGCGGGTCGGAAATGGCCTCAAGGGTGCCGAACACTGCTTCCTGTTCGTACGCCTCCCAACGGCTGAGCGCGGCCTCCAGCAAGGCTTCGCGCGATGGGTAATGCCAGTAGAAGCTGCCCTTGGTGACACTGAGCCGGCGCGCCAATGGCTCCACCGCGACCGCTGCAATGCCGCTTTCGGCAACCACGTCGAGCGCAGCGCGGGCCCAGTCCTCGGCACTCAGCCGCGCGGGCTTGTCAGTCTTGGTCATCGTTCTAGCCATCGGCGCAGTGTAACCATATGTCGGGCACTGGCAAGTGATCGAGCCCAACTCAGGTGGGTGGCATTACGGCGGCGGAACCTCAAGGTCTTTACAGATGCGGCGCGCCAAATACTCATTGATTTCTCGGTGACGCGGCACCGTTGTCGCCTTCTGCGCCACGCGATTCACAAAGACCGAGTGGGCACCACCTTGGCGTAGCAGCTGACATCCATTGTGCTCCAAGTGCCGCACAAGATCGCGGCGCTTCATCAGGCGGCTGCAGCCAGCCTCTCTTTCAAGACCTTGCGCCCTTTAATCGATTCTTCGGCAAGGGCGCGGTTCGCCGCCAGTACCAATTCGATGGCCTCTCGTACATTGGCCCGCGCCTCATCCAAGGTGGCACCCTGCGTATTGGCGCCGGGAAGCTCTTCAACGAATGCGATATAGCCCTCGGGAACCTTTTCAAATACGGCGGTAAACTCCATGGCACGTCTCGCGCATTGGTAACGGGTGGAAGCATTATGACACCCATCACCGCATCAACCCACCACTACCGTCGCCCACAGGGTGGGCTCCCACAGATTGACAAGCGGGCCGGGCTTTACCATACTGTTGAGTATGGTAAAGTCGGATATTGCCGCCGGGATTCACGCCACCTCGCAAGCGCTGCGTATCCACAGCGCCGACGGTTTGCTGCTGGCTGCCGAGCGCTGGCCGACGCAAGGGCCCGAGGTGCTGCTGGCACATGGCTTCGGGCAAACCCGGCAATCGTGGCAGGGCACTGCGGGCAGCCTGCGCGCGAACGGTTACTCGACAATGAGTTTTGACGCCCGCGGCCACGGCGAAAGCGGTCGCAATGCGCCGATGCAGCGTTACCAACCCGAACAATGGGTCGCCGATCTGCATGCGATCACAGCGCAGGTATCAGGGCCACGGCTGCTGATCGGCGCCTCGATGGGCGGCTTGACCGGGTTGATGGCACAGGCCGAACACGCTTTGTTTGATGCCATGGTGCTGGTCGACATCACCCCGCGCTGGGAGGCGGAGGGCTTCGCCCGCATCGTCGCGTTCATGAGTGCGCACCCGGACGGGTTTGATGACACTGAACATGCCGCCGACGCGATTGCCGGCTACCTGCCGCAACAGCGTGTACGCAAGCGTCCGGAACAGCTTGCCTCGCTGCTGGTGAAGCGCGACGATGGGCGTCTGGTTTGGCATTGGGACCCGCGCATGCTGACCGACCTACCCATTCAGAGCGAACCGATCCAGCGCCGCGTGGTCGAAGCTGCGCGGCAGATCACCGTTCCGTTGTTGCTGATCAGCGGTGGCCAAAGCGATCTGGTGTCCGAACAGACTGTGGCCGAGTTTCTTGAACTGGTGCCACACGCCCAGCACCGGCGTATCGACAAAGCCAGCCATATGGTGGCTGGCGACGACAATGCGGCCTTCACGGCCGCCATTCACGCTTTTCTTGCGTCCCCTGCGGCTCGCGCCGCGCTGTGTACCGGAGAACACCGATGAGCATCGTGCTTCCGTTTCTTGCTATTGCCGTGGCCGGCGCGTTGGCCGCCTATCACCGCATGCCGCTGCTGTTCTGGGCGCTGCTTTCAGCCGCGCTGCTGACCGGCTCGGCATTTGCCGGCGCCAACCCGGTCGCTCTCTGGATCGCGGTGATTGGCCTGGTCTTGATTACCGTGCCGCTGTTGATCGCGCCGTTTCGGCGCAGCGCGATCACCACGCCGCTGCTGAAGTTTTACACCCGCATCCTGCCGCCACTGTCGGCTACCGAGCGCACTGCACTGGAGGCAGGCACGGTCGGTTTTGAGGGCGAGTTGTTTTCCGGCAAGCCCAAATGGAACGAGTTGCTCGATCAGCCCAAGCCGCGACTGAGCGCCGAGGAACAAGCATTCCTTGATGGCCCCTGTGAAGACGTGTGCGCACTGATCGATGATTGGGAAATCACCCACGAGCGCGCCGATCTGCCGCCGAAGGTGTGGGATTACCTGAAGAAGCACAAGTTCTTCGGCATGATCATTCCTCGACAGTACGGTGGCCTGCAGTTCTCGGCACTGGCGCATTCGCGGGTACTGCAAAAGCTGGCGTCGATATCGACCACGGTCAGCTCGACCGTCGCCGTACCCAACTCGCTGGGCCCGGCCGAATTGCTGCTGCACTACGGCACCGAGGAGCAGAAAAACCATTACCTGCCACGCCTGGCCGATGGCCGTGACATCCCCTGTTTCGCGCTGACCGGCCCGCATGCCGGTTCGGATGCCACCTCGATCCCCGATTACGGCATCGTCTGCACCGGCAAGTGGAACGGCGCCGAAGTGGTCGGCATCCGGCTTACCTTCGACAAGCGCTACATCACCCTGGCACCCGTTGCGAGCGTGGTCGGTCTGGCGTTCCGCATGTACGACCCGGACGGCTTGCTCGGCGAAGTCAAGGACATCGGCATCAGCCTGGCGCTGATTCCGCGCGATACCCCAGGGCTGGAAATCGGCCGTCGCCATTTCCCGCTCAATGTGCCGTTCCAGAATGGCCCGGTGCGCGGCAAGGACGTGTTCGTGCCGCTGTCGGCGCTGATTGGCGGCCCGGACATGGCCGGCCAGGGCTGGCGCATGCTGGTTGAGGTGCTGTCGGTGGGCCGCGCAATTTCGCTGCCCTCCAATGCTACCGGCGCGATGAAGATCGGTGCGCTGGTCACCGGTGCCTATTCACGCATCCGCAAACAGTTTGGCCTCTCGATTGGCCGCTTCGAGGGTATTCAGGAAGCCTTGGCGCGCATCGCCGGCCACACCTACGCGATGAGCGCGCTGACACTATCCACGGCGGCGGCGGTGGATCGCGGCGAGAAGCCGTCGGTGCCGTCGGCGATCGCCAAATATCACGCCACTGAAATCAGCCGCGAAGTGGTCAAGGACGCGATGGACGTGCATGGCGGCAAGGGTGTCATCCTCGGCCCACGCAATTATCTGGGCCGCGCCTGGCAGGGCTCGCCGATTGCGATCACGGTGGAGGGTGCCAACATCCTCACCCGCAGCATGATGATCTTCGGCCAGGGCGCCATCCGCTGCCATCCGTGGGTACTGAAGGAAATGCAGGCGGCACAAGACCCGGATCGCGCTGCCGGCCTGCGCGCGTTCGACCATGCGCTGTTCAGCCATATCGGCTTCGCCATTTCCAATGCCGTGCGCAGCTTCTGGCTCGGCCTCACCTTCGCCAATTACGGCAGCGCGCCGGGCGACAAATACACCGCCCGCTTCTACCGCAAGCTCAACCGCTATTCGGCCAATCTGGCACTGGTTGCCGACACCTCAATGCTGCTGCTCGGCGGCAAGCTCAAGTTCAAGGAAAGCCTGTCGGCGCGTCTGGGCGATGTGCTCAGTGGCCTGTATATCGCCAGCGCCATGCTCAAGCGTTACGAGGATGAAGGCCGCCCAAGCGACGAGCAGCCATTGCTGGCCTGGGCCTTCCACGACCGCGCCCATCGCATCGAACTGGCGCTGTCGGCGGCGCTGCGCAATTTCCCGATCCGTCCGGTCGGCTGGTTGCTGTGGCTGCTGGTGTTCCCGTTCGGTCGGCGGGCGCAGGCACCGTCGGATCGACTCGGTCGCCGTGCCGCGGCGCTGCTGATGTCGCCATCAGCAGCGCGTGATCGCCTTGGTGAAGGGGTGTATCTGACCCCCGGCGCGCACCACCCGGCCGGCCGTATCAATGCGGCGCTGGCGAAAGCCATTCTGGCCGAGCCGATCGAGCGTAAATTCCTCAAGGCGCTGAAAAACAGCGATATCGAAGCGCTGGAGTTCGAGGATCAACTGAGCGAAGGCGTGAAGGAGGGCTGGATCAGCGCCGATGAGCGTCGCCTGCTCGAAGAATTGCGCAAAATCACCATGGATGCGATCACGGTCGATGATTTCGATCCGGTCGATCTCGCTGCCGGCAAGCGCAGCGTAACCGCGCGGGTCGAGAAGGCGGCATGAGCGCCGCAGGCAGCAACGGCGCTGGGGACGTTGCTACGCCAACGCGTCACTCGGCCTGCAACAATGGCGTGATACGATCTTCGGGGCGGAAGGAGATAGGGTGATGACCGACAACGTCGAAAGCCTGCTGCTGGAACATCTGAAGCAATTTCAGGCCGGGCTTGCGCGCATCGAGCGCAAGCAGGATGAGGCGGTAACGCGCCTCGGCCGACTTGAGGTTGCGATGGCAGGGCTACGACGTGACGTAGCGCACGCCGAAGAAGGCGCGGCCGAAGGTGGCGTTCGAGTCGATCACCTGGCCGAGCGCATCGAGCGCATTGAGCGGCGGCTTGATCTGGGTGACGCCCCCAGGCCAAGCGCCCGGTAGGCTGCTGGTATCACCTGCGTGAGGTGTCCACGGCCGGCCTGTATTCTTCTGAAAGCCGACATCTACCCGATGGATTCCACCATGCTCATTCGCGTTCGCGTCATCGTGTTGCTCGCTGCCACGTTGCTGCTCGCCGCTTGCGGCGGCGGCGGCGAGATCCGACGTATCTATCCACCACAAGCCACCATCCAGCAGCTCACTGTGCAGGCCGACGGCCAATGGTCGCTTAATGTGCGCATCGAAAACTTCAGCAATGTCAGCGCGCGGATCGACAACATCGACTTGAGGATGCAGGTCAACAGCATCGCTGCCGGCACGATTACACTCAAGCCAAAGCGCCAGATCGCACCAAACTCGGTCGAGATTTTCACCCTCGCCCTGCAACCCTCGCCCGCAGCACTCGACGCAGCCGCGCTGGCACAAAGCGACCATCGCGGCCTGCGCTACCGGCTTGACGGGCACCTCATCACCAGCGACCCGGATGATCGCTACCCAACCGAGTTTGAAAGCGTGCTGTCGCCCGTTCCCGGGCTTGATGGCGTGTTTCGCTGATTTTCCACAATGGATTTCCGACCATGAACAGCTACAAAGCCCCACAACGTGACATGCAATTCGCCCTGTTCGACGTGCTTGGCGTACAGGCGCTGTACCAGCGTTTGGGCTTTGATGCCGCGCAGCGCGACGTGCTCGATGCCGTGCTTGAAGAAGGCGCGCGTTTCACCGAGCAGGTGCTGGCGCCGCTCAATCAAACCGGCGATGCCGAAGGCTGCGTCTACGACAAGGCCAGCGGCGCGGTGTCGGCACCCAAGGGCTTCAAGCAGGCGTATCAGCAGTTCGTTGAAGGTGGCTGGAACGGATTGACCGCCGCTGAGGCATTTGGCGGGCAGGGTCTGCCGGAGTCGTTCGGCGTAGCGCTCAAGGAAATGATCGATGCCGCCAACCTCGCCTGGGGCAACTACCCGTTGCTTTCGCATGGCGCTACCGAAGCGCTGAAACATCATGGCGAAGACTGGCAAAAAGACGTGTTCCTGCGCGCCATCGTCGATGGCCGCTGGACCGGCACCATGTGCCTCACCGAACCGCATTGCGGTTCCGATCTGGGCCTGCTCAAAACCCGCGCCGAACCGCAGGCCGATGGCAGTTACGCGATCACCGGCACCAAGATATTCATCACCGCCGGCGAGCACGATTTCACTGACAACATCGTGCATCTGGTGCTGGCGCGGCTGCCCGATGCACCGCCCGGAACCAAGGGCATTTCCACCTTCATCGTGCCCAAGCGCACGGTTGCACGCGATGGCAGTGTCGGTGACGGCAATGCGGTGCGCTGTGGCGCCATCGAACACAAGATGGGCATCCACGGCTCGGCCACCTGCGTGATGAACTTCGACGGCGCGCAGGGCTACCTGATCGGCCCGGCCAACAAGGGTCTGTCGGTGATGTTCACGATGATGAACAGTGCCCGCCTTTCGGTCGGCATCCAGGGCCTTGGCCTGATCGATCGCGCTTACCAGAACGCGCTGGCCTATACCCGCGACCGGCTGCAGATGCGTTCACTGTCCGGCCCCAAGTTCCCGGACAAGCCCGCCGACCCGCTGATCGTGCATCCTGATGTACGGCGCATGCTGCTGACCTGCAAAGCCTTTGCCGAGGGCGGCCGGCTGCTGGCCTATCACGCGGCGACCCTGCTCGATGTCATCGAACACAGCGCCGACGCCGAGGAGCGCAAACGCGCCGATGACCTGCTCAGCTTCCTCACCCCGGTGGTCAAGGCCTGCCTGACCGAATGGAGTATCGAAAGTACCTACAACGCGCTGCAATGCTTTGGTGGCCACGGCTATGTGCGCGGGTGGGGCATGGAGCAACTCAGCCGCGATGCCCGCATCACCACCATTTACGAAGGCACCACCCAGATCCAGGCGCTGGATCTGCTCGGCCGCAAAATACTGCAAACGCAAGGGCCGGGCCTGCGTCAGTTTGGTGCGCTCATCGAGGCGTTCTGCATTGAACATGCCGGGAACGCGGCGTTGGCCGAGTTCATCGGCCCGTTGGCAGAAAAGGCCAAAGAACTGGCAACGCTGACCCTGGAAATCGGTGGCAAGGCCGCACGCGACCCCGAGGAGATTGGTGCCGCCGCAGTCGATTACCTGTTCCATACCGGCTACGTGGTGCTGGCTTACTGGTGGGCGCGCGCGGTGGCGGTCAGCGCTGCCGGCGATTATCCGGCGGCATTCAAGGCCGCCAAGCGCGATACCGCGCGCTTCTATTTCGCCCGCATCCTGCCACGCACCTTGAACCACGCCGCCGGCATACGCGCGGGTGCGGCCAGCTTGCTGGCGCTGGATGCCGACAACTTCGATAGCTGAGTTGCAGAGCCATACACTGGAGTGACAGTTTCCGGCGTGGTGATGATCCCGGTCGCCCACAAGGTGGGCTCCTACAGGGGGGCGCATTTGTAGGAGCCCACCTTGTGGGCGACCAATTCTGCGAATACGGGCGACGCGTCGCACCACCATGACGCACCTGACAGCGACGGCCCTACTCCGGCGCCACCACGTCATAGCCACGCTCGCGTAACGCCACGAGAAAACCGTTGTCGCCCAGCAGGCTTTCGATCGCCATCACGGCAACCGTCGATTCATTCTTGAGCAACGCCGCATCGGCCGCCTGCAGCCAGCGCACACGCAATTGCTCGCGCAGATCAGTCATGCCCTGCTTTTCGGCAATCGCGGTTGCCAGCACAGCATCGGCGCAAACGCCGCGTTGATCCGGATGCGGCAACGCAATCAGCGCCGGCACATCGCCAACCGCCCAGGCATTCGCGCGCGCCTTCATGTTGTCCATGTCGGTTTCCAGTCGATCCAGCGTCGTCGCAAAACAGGCTTCGTCATCGAGCGCAGTTTTTGCAAACTCCTTCAACGTGGCCTTGGGATTGGCAATTTTGATGGTCACCATCGGCACGGTAATGGGCACCTTGTTGCGCTTGGCGGATTTGCGCAACACTGGCCAGACCCGGTTTTTTTCGCTCAACGCGTTGTCATCCAGCGCTGCTTCGTACAGCTTGATCGCAGCCATGATCGGCCGTCGCTTTTCCACTGATTTGCTGCGTCCCAGATAACGTTTTTTCAAAACCAGCCAGCGCTGGTACAACGCATCCGATACTTGCTCCTGCAACGGTTTGCCATCGGGGTTGTTGCGTACACGCAGCGCGGTTGGAATCAGTGCCAGACGACCAAAGAACCCGACATCGGCATTCAAGGTTACCGAGGGTTGCGCCAACAACTCCTGTGATCGTGCAACCAGCCGCTCAACCTTTCCCGACTCCCATTGCATGCGCTTGGGCAATGGCGACAGCGTGCCCAGAATCCACAGGTCGTGATCGCCGTTGCTGACGCGCCACATGCCTGGCCCGGGCTGTTTGCCGCTGACAACAAGCGTTTCCATGCGTGTGGTTGTCAGTTCAGGCGAAACTGGCTCTGCCATATCCTGGGCCGAGGCATTGCCCAGCACAAATGCGAGCGCGGCCGAGCAAAAAACGAGTACTTTCATTGAACGGGTTCCTGATTGATACAACACTATCCGCTGTGAAAAGTCGACGCCAGCGAGTTCGTCCGTTTCACCATGATCTCGCCGCATTATTGCCTGAATCTGCATGCAGACAGTTGCGCATTTGTGCCAGTTCGGTAGTCTTGCAGTTGAGCGTTGCAAATGCTCAGCCCAACTAACCCAAAAAAGCGCCAATCAGTATGCATATCCAGGTCGGTGACACCGAGTTGCTCATGCGCGCAGCAGAGCCCGGTGATGATGATTTCATCCTTTCTCTGGTTCCACGGTTTGTCGATTTTGAAATGCCCCCCGGACGCAAGCGACCGGTTGTCGCCGATGGCATCCGCCGCGACCTGCTCAAACACCTTGAGGAACCGCGACCGGGAAACTTCATGCTGATCGCCGAAACCGACGATGGCAGCCCGGCCGGATTTTTGCACCTGCAATTGGTCACTGATTATTTTTCGGGCAAGATGAACTGCCACATCTCCGACATTGCGGTGGCGAGCAACTGGGACGGTCGCGGCCTGGGCCGGGCGCTGCTTGATTACACTGAGGCCTTTGCCCGCGAGCATCGCTGTGAACGGCTCACGCTGGGCGCGTTTCCCGGCAATGCCCGCGCCCTGTCGGTCTACCAGGCCGCCGGCTACCACACCGATATGCTGCGCTTGGCGAAACCCCTGTAAGCACCTTGAGATAACAACAAATCGTCACGGTTTTGCTTTATGCTCAGGGGGCAATGGATACCGACACAGCCGGTCCAAGCCACACGTCCTCCGGGATCATCGCATTCCCGGTGCGGCCGGTTTTTGCCGGCACCTCGCATCCACCGCGTGTCCTTTCGCTCGACGCCTATGGCCGCATCCTGAACTGGATCAGTTGGCAAGACGCCGCCTGCCTGTTCGCGCGCGATGCCATTGCCTGGACACTGGGCTCGCCCTGCCTGCTGGTACGCGGCGGCATCAACCGTAGCAATGGCCAACAAAGCATCATCGAGTTGCATTCGATCATTGCCGCCCGCGGCCATGCGCGC
Organism: Lysobacteraceae bacterium; assembly: GCA_030681035.1. Classification (GTDB taxonomy): domain Bacteria; phylum Pseudomonadota; class Gammaproteobacteria; order Xanthomonadales; family Xanthomonadaceae. The sequence goes on from JAUXUI010000032.1 coordinate 11,475, forward strand.
GCAAGCGCCATCGACCCGACCCCGGCACTGACCAATACGGCGTTGTTCGCGCGCGACGCACACCTGTGCCTTTACTGCGGCAATGAGTTGGGTCGCCACCAGTTGACCCGCGATCACGTGCAGCCGATCTCGCGTGGTGGCCACGATATCTGGGAAAATGTGGTGTCCGCCTGCATCAACTGCAACTCGCGCAAGGGCAACCGCACACCACAGCAAGCCGGCATGCCACTGCTGGCGGTACCGTTCCGGCCCAGTTGGGTGGAGCACCTGATCCTGTCCAACCGCAACATCCTTGCCGACCAAATGGCGTTTTTGAAGAGCCATTTGCCGCGACGGGCACGCCTGAACACCTGAGCTTGGCCGTTGCTGGGTTTGGCCACCGCAATTGACGCAAGTAGCCAATTCCCGGACACTTGCGCAGCTTTGATGGCGCGCCGCGCTCGAATCCGGAGGGGGAGTTCATGCGAGGATGGTGTTTTACCGGTATGGAACCGGACGAGCGCGAGCAATTGCACGCGCTGTTTGCTGTGAGCAATGCGAGCACTGGCCGTGCATTTCAACTCTGCGATGAGCGCAGTGCCGACGTGTTGGTGGTCGATATCGACTCCATCTACGGGCAAATGACCTGGCTGCGCGCGCGCCAGAACGAGCACACCGTGATTCCGCTCAGCGCCGGTAGCCGTAGTGAGCCGGGCTTGAGTCTGGCCCGGCCGGTTACTGAGGTGACCCTGACCGAATTGATGCGTGCCTTGTTGGCTGCTGCACCCGCCAGCAAGCAACAGGCGTCCATGGCAACAACCCCCGCACCATCGACGCCAACGCCAGCCGTTACCCACGTCGAACCGGTAGCCATCGCGGCACAGCCCGAGCAAATCGCACCGCCACCACGGGCTCCGCGCCTTGGCGACCACCTTGCACCCGGCGCTCTGACCCAGCAGGTACGTATCGTCCGCGATGGTGCCGAGCCGCTGGTGCTTGATCCGGAAACGCGGGTATATTTTGGGCCGAGTTCGCTCAAGGCACTGCTACCGTTCTGCCAGGGCGATATGTTGCGTGATGAGATGCAAGTACTCGATGCAGCCGCATTTGCCGAGGTGGTCAAAAAAGGTGGCGCGCAGCCGATGGCTCGCTTGCGCTGGCTGTTTGCGCTGGTATCGGGCGAGGGCAAGTTGGCAGAAGGCTATGCCATGAATGAGCGCTTTTCGCTCAGCAAATGGCCGCAGATCGAACGCGAGTTCCCCAAGCATTTCCGCATCGCGACCTCGATGATGAAAGGCCCGGCGACAATCCTCGAAATCGCCGAACAAAGCACCGCGCCGGTTGCCGAGGTGATCGACTTCGTCAACGCCAACCTGGCATCGGGCTTTGCGCAGGTCGAGCGAGTACCTGAACCGGAGACCGAACAAGCGGCCAAATCCGGCTTGTTTGACCGCCTGCGCGGCAAGCGCTGAAGCGCAATTCCATCACGCGCCTTGCCCCAGCCGCCGGAGTGGCCGAAAATCACGGTTTGAACTGACGTGACGGGCAATGATCGATCCCACCCGCTACCCGCTGTTGTCGCAGATCGCCGTTCCGGCCGATCTGCGCACAGTTTCCGAGGATGAGCTCAAGGCAGTCGCCGATGAGTTGCGCGCCTACTTGATCGAAACGGTTGCACAGGTTGGCGGTCATTTCGGCGCGGGCCTCGGCGTGATTGAACTGACCGTGGCTCTGCACTACGTATTCAACACCCCCGATGATCGCCTGGTGTGGGACGTTGGCCACCAATGCTACCCACATAAAATCCTGACTGGTCGCCGCGACCAGATTCACACGGTCAAGCTCAAGGGTGGTATTGCACCATTCCCTAAGCGCGAGGAAAGTGCGTACGACACCTTTGGCGTCGGCCACAGTTCCACTTCAATCTCGGCCGCGCTGGGCATGGCGTTGGCGCTGGCCCAGAGTGGCGATGAGCGGCGCGTAGTGGCGGTAATCGGCGATGGTGCGATGACCGCCGGCATGGCATACGAGGCACTCAATCATGCCGGTGGCATTGAACCCGAACCGAACCTGCTGGTGGTGCTCAATGACAACCAGATGTCGATCTCGGAAAACGTCGGTGGCCTCACCAAGATGTTCGGCCGATTGATGACCAATCGCACACTCAATGCTGTACGCGAAGGCGGCAAGCGCCTACTGGGTGACAAGAACCGCCCTACTGCACGATTCATGCGCCGTTGGGAAGAGCACTGGAAGGGCATGTTCGTGCCCTCCACCCTGTTTGAGGAAATGGGCTTTCACTACACCGGCCCCATCGATGGTCACAATCTGCCGGCGCTGATCACTGCCCTCAACACCCTCAAGGGATTGAAAGGCCCGCAGCTGCTGCACGTGATGACCACCAAGGGCAAAGGTTACGAGCGCGCGGAGGGCGATCAGATCGGCTATCACGCGGTGGGCCCGTTCGACCCGGAGCAGGGCGTCGTGAAAAAGCCGGCACCGACAAAACCCAGTTATACCCAGGTGTTTGGCGATTGGTTGTGCGACATGGCGGCAGCCGATAGCCGCCTGCTGGCGATTACTCCGGCGATGCGCGAGGGCTCTGGCCTGGTGCGTTTCAGCAAGGAATACCCCACACGCTATTTTGATGTCGCCATTGCTGAACAACATGCGGTGACGCTGGCGGCCGGCATGGCCTGCGAAGGGATGAAGCCGGTCGTCGCCATTTATTCATCCTTCCTGCAACGTGGCTACGATCAACTGATCCACGATGTAGCCGTCCAGAACCTCGACGTACTGTTCGCACTCGACCGTGCCGGCGTTGTTGGCCCAGACGGCGCTACCCATGCCGGCAACCTCGACCTGAGTTTTTTGCGTTGCGTGCCGAACCTGCTGGTGATGGCGCCAAGCAATGAAAACGAGTGCCGGCAACTGCTCAGCACCGGCTTTCACCATGATGGCCCGGCGGCAGTGCGCTATCCGCGCGGCAACGGCCCCGGCGTGGCATTGCAAACCGCGCTCGATACCCTGCCGATCGGCAAGGCCGAGCTGCGCCGGCAAGGTAGCCGCGTGGCATTGCTCGCTTTCGGTTCGCCACTGGCTGCTGCCGAATCGGTTGCCTCAGAACTGGGTCTGAGCGTAGTCAACATGCGCTTCGTCAAGCCGCTGGACCGCGAACTGATTCTGCGCCTGGCGCGCAGCCACGATGCGCTGGTCACCATCGAGGACAACGTGATCGCTGGTGGTGCCGGCGCGGGTGTGGCCGAGCTGCTCTCCGCAGAAGGGGTAACCGTGCCAATGGTGCATCTCGGCCTGCCCGATGCCTTTCAACACCACGCCAGCCGCGAAGAACTGCTCGCCGAAGCCGGCATCGATGCGCAGGGTATTCGCCGCGCCATTCTTGCGCGCTGGCCGGCGCTTGCCGAAATGCGCAGCGTGGCTGGGTTGTAAGCTGCCGGATCAATCAAACAAACCCGATTGCGGCGGCAACAGCTCACGCTCCACGAAGTTCGCCAGCCCCACGCCGAGCAAGCGATAACGCGTGTGCTCTGGCAACTCCACCCGCGCACAGAGCGCCTGCGCGATGGCAATGAACTGCGCCATATCCGCAGGCGGTACGTCCGGGGTGTGGCTACGGGTGAGAGTGCGGAAATCGGCGGTCTTGAGTTTGAGCACCACCGTGCGGCCTACTCGCGATTCCTTGCTGGCGGCCTTCCAGGCGCGTTCGGCCAATGCCTGCAGCGGTAGTTGCAGAGCGCTCAAGGGCAAATCTTCCGCGAAAGTATCTTCGGCCGAAATCGATTGCGTTGGCCGATCCACGCACACCGGATGCGTATCGATGCCGCGCGCCAGTTGATACAAACGCTGCCCGTAGCGACCAAAGCGGGTTTCCAGATCGTGCTGTGACCACAGCCGCAATTGCCCGACCGTGTCGATGCCGAAACCGGCCAGTTTGGCCTGCGTGACTTTACCGACGCCAGGAATGCGCCCCACCGGTAACGAAGTCAGAAACGCCTCCACCTGCGACGGACGGATCACGAACAGTCCATCGGGCTTGCGCCAATCCGAGGCAATCTTGGCCAGAAACTTGTTCGGTGCAACACCGGCCGAAGCGGTCAACGCAGTGGCTTCGCGGATCTGCGCGCGAATGGTTTCTGCAACCGCGGTGGCACTGGACTGGCCGTGCAGGTTGTCGGTGACATCCAGGTAGGCCTCATCCAGCGACAACGGTTCAACCAGCGGCGTGTGGCTGAGAAAGATTTGCCGAATCTGCCGCGACACCGCGCGATAGCGACTGAAATCCGGCGCCACGAACACCGCATCCGGGCACAGGCGCTCGGCACGCAGCGCCGGCATCGCCGAGCGAATACCAAACCGCCGCGCCTCATAGGACGCCGCACACACCACCGAACGCGCTCCACGCCAGGCCACCACCACCGGACGGCCGCGCAACGCCGGATCGTCGCGTTGCTCTACCGAAGCATAAAACGCGTCCATGTCGATGTGGAGAATCTTGCGCATCGTTTACCGCGCTTGCAGCGAGGCGGTCATCGTAGCGCGTTCAAAATCAGTGCCAACCAGACGCATGCGGACTACCCGGCATTTGCTCCAAAGCTGCCACAACCCGTTCGTGGCGGCTGTAGCAAGCTGCGATGGTGTTGGTCAGGAAAAATCCGCAAGCAGCGCCGCACGGCTATCGCGCTTGACCGTATACCCGACCCGCAAGCGCTCGTCATCGATGCCAAACCCGAACTCGGCACCTGCGCGCAGCGCGGCGATCTGTTCGGCGCCGAACTCGAAGCGCAGGAAATGCACCGCCGAGGTTTTTTCGCTGTTGCTGCGATCCATGTCCTCATCGGCAATCGCAAACGCGCGACCAAGCCCTTCAACTTCGCCGTAAACCTTGTGCTCGATGCCGCCAAGCCGCGCCAGCTCGACGCGGCGTTGGGCTTCGTCGGGAAACTCGATCAGCATGGTGGCCTTGAGGTTGTGCCCGGTCGGGATCAAGGCGTTGTAGGTGTCAAGCTCGTCCTGGATGGCAGCGGGCTCGAAGATGCGTTCGATGCGCAGCATTTCCTGCACCTGATACTGGATGGTGAGGCGGTCTTCGAACAGCAGGTTGATGTGCTCACCCAGCGGCACTTGGCGATGCTTCTTGTGGGCAATGACCTTGGCGCGAAACGCAGAGCGCTCGCTGGCATAGGCTTCAAGGGTCAACAGATCGGTTCGTGTCAAAGCTTTCATGGCGGTTCCTTTCATCGTGTTGCGTTGTGGCGGTCCAAATGTCGCCCACAGGGTGGGCTCCTACAAAAAGCGCGATGACCTGTTCCTGTAGGAGCCCACCCTGTGGGCGACCGAGCGAGCCGCACAGCGGCGAAGCGAAGGCGGGGCCGGCGCAGCCGGCGTTGTGCAGCAACCGACCGAGCGAGCCGCACAGCGGCGAAGCGAAGGCGGGGCCGGCGCAGCCGGCGTTGTGCAGCAACCGACCGAGCGAGCCGCACAGCGGCGAAGCGAAGGCGGGGCCGGCGCAGCCGCCGTTGACCAAGCACTGGCGTGCGGCCATGGGCACCGCGTCAAATGCCATACGCCTTGCGCAACAAGCTGAGCGGGTGCTCGGCGCTGCGGCCGTCGCCAAGACCGTGCGCGATGTGGTTGCCGGCCATCACGCAGTCGCTGGTGAAATGGTCGGGCTCGGCCTGCTTGACCCGAGTCTCCACCGGCTTGGCGATCTTGCGCGCCAGTGCGTAAGTGGCCTTCTTGACGCCATAGGTGCCATCGTGGCCCGAGCAACGCTCGATCGCGGTGACCGCAGTGCCAGGCACCAGCTCCAGCACCTGCTTCGTTTTTGGGCCAATGTTCTGCACGCGCTGGTGGCAGGCCACCTGCCAGGCGATCTTGCCGAGGTCGTTCTTGAAGTCGGTATTGAGCTCGCCGGCATTGTGGCGATGCATCAGGTATTCGAATGGGTCGAAGATGGCGCGCTTGACCGCTTGCACCTGCGCATCGTCGGGATACATCAACGGCAGTTCCTGCTTGAACATCAAAACGCACGAGGGGATCGGCGCCACGATATCCCAGCCATCGGCAACCAGCGCCGCCAGCGTTGGCAGATTGTCCTGCTTGTAGCGATCCACCGAATCGAGATCGCCCAGTTCCAGCTTGGGCATGCCGCAGCACTGGTTTTTGCGGATCAATTGCACCGCGATGCCGTTGTGGCGATACACCGCAACCAGGTCTTCGACCATCTGCGGGTGATTGAAGCGGCCGTAGCAGGTGACGAACACCGCGACCTTGCCGTGGGTCGGGCCGGCGGCGATCGCGTGCTCGCCACGATCATCATTGCGCACGCGCTTTTCGGCAGTGTCGCTGTGATATTCGGGCACGACCGCGTCGCGGTGTACGCCGAGCGTGGTTTCCAGCACACCACGCAGCACGCCGTTGCGATTGCCCCAGTTCACCGCCTGAACCACGACCGGTATCGACGCCAGCCTGCCAACGGTTTTGGTGTTCGACAGCAGCCTGGCTGCGGCCGGAGCACTGTCGCGGCGGAATTGCACCGCCTTGGCGCGCAGCATCAGGTGCGGAAAGTCGATGTTCCACTCATGCGGCGGGATGTATGGGCACTTGGTCTGGTAGCACAAGTCGCACAGGTAACATTGCTCCACCACCTTGCCGTAATCGGCCTTGGCAACACCGTCCACTTCCATGGTTTTGGAGTTGTCGACCAGATCGAACAACGTGGGAAACGCGTGGCACAGGCTGACGCAACGGCGGCAACCATGGCACAGGTCGAACACCCGTTCGAGTTCGTGATCGAGTGCGCCCTGATCCCAGAACTCGGGGTTTTGCCAATCCAGTGGATGGCGGGTGGGGGCATCGAGACTGCCTTCGCGGGCGGTGGTGGGTGGGTTGCTCATCGCTTACCTCATGCAGGCGCAGATGCTGGTTGATGCAGGAACCCACCCCAGACCCTTTCTGGGGCAGGCGCTGCACGCGACACGATGGCATCAGCCGCGCGAAACTTGTGGGAGCGCGCCTGCGCGCGAAGCCATTGGCGAAATCGTTCGCCGGCAAGGCCAGCTCCCACAGAGGCAGATCACCATTACTCTCGGGCGCTGTGCAGCGTCAAGCAAGTTCGTTCAGCGCCTTGGTGAAGCGATTGGCGTGTGAGCGCTCGGCCTTGGCCAGGGTCTCGAACCAATCGGCAATTTCATCAAAACCTTCGTCGCGCGCGGTCTTGGCCATGCCCGGGTACATGTCGGTGTACTCGTGGGTTTCACCGGCGACAGCGGTCTTGAGGTTGTTGCTGGTGCTGCCGAACGGCAGGCCGGTGGCCGGGTCGCCGCAGGTTTCCAGGTATTCCAGATGGCCGTGGGCATGGCCGGTCTCGCCTTCGGCGGTGGAGCGGAACACCGCAGCAACATCGTTGTAGCCTTCAACATCGGCCTTCTGCGCGAAATACAGATAACGACGATTGGCCTGCGACTCGCCGGCGAAGGCGGCCTTCAGATTTTCTTCGGTCTTGGAGCCTTTGAGCGACATGGGGAACCTCCGGTTACGTGAGCAAAATGGCGGCCCGGCACCTGCCGGGACAGACAAGAATAACGCGTCGCAACGCCAATGAAAAATCGATTGTTCATATCGCTTTGATTGAGTACGACTATCATGTGATCTGTACATTGCGGCGTTTTCATTTCACTTTGCGCAACCTGCCCGCTTTGGCCGGCGGTAACTGCGGATCAAGCAAGCCCTCCGGCAATTCGCGCAGACTGGCGGCCAGACGCAGCAAGAACGCCGCCATCGCCGAACTGCGTCGCCACACCATCGCGATGCGTCGGATTGGCGGCTTGCCCTTGAACGGCAACAGCCGAATGTGGCTGTTGGGCGCCTGCGGCGGCTTCACCGCAAGCATGGGCAGCAAGGTGATACCCACATCGGCGGCAACCATCTGGCGCAGGGTTTCCAGGCTGGTGGCGCGAAAGCCGGTGCGCTCACCGGCACCGGCGAGTTGACACACATCCAGCGCCTGATCGCGCAGGCAATGGCCATCCTCAAGCAACAGCAGACTTTCGTGGGCGAGGTCGCTCATGCCGATCTCGCTGCGCGTGGCCAGCGCATGGCTGATCGGTACCGCCAGCACAAACGGTTCAGTGAACAGCGGCTCGATGTGCAGCATGTCATCGTGCAGCGGTAGCGCCAGTACGCCGGCATCCAGCGCGCCCTCGCGCAACATGCGCAGAATGGTTTCGGTTTTTTCCTCCACCAGCAGCAACTCAAGGCGGGGGAAGCGGGCGCGGATGGTGGGCACCACATGCGGCAGCAGGTAGGGGCCAAGGGTAGGAAACAAACCCAGACGCACGGTGCCGGCTTCGGGATCGATTTGTCGCCGCGCCGATTCCTTGAGCTGATCGACTTCGCTGAGGATGTGCCGCGCACGCTGTGCGATGTCGCGTCCTGCCGGGGTGAGCATCACCTTGCGCGGTGCGCGCTCGATCAAGGTAATGCCGAGCTCATCCTCCAGCTTTTTGAGCTGCGTCGACAAGGTAGGCTGGCTGACAAAGCTGGCCGCAGCGGCGCGACCAAAATGACGATGCTCAGCCAACGCCACGAGATAACGCAGGTCACGAAGGTTCATCGATAATCCATTGATACATTTTGACTATGGAAAATATAGCAACAATCGGCGGCGGGTATTGAATCCGGGTTGCCTTTACGGCCCGCAAGACGGCATTGATCCATGACCTTCGGCTGATAGCCGATGCCGGTGGCACTGCTATGCTGATGCGTTCTATCTCAATGGAAGGCGCACCTCATGCTCCACTGCCGCCGTGCTGCTTCGCTGTATCTGTTTGTCCTGACGGCGATTGCCTTTGCGGCGACCGCAGCCGATGTACCCAGCGGCAAGCTGCCCGACACCCTGCAGGCCGACGCATTTGCCGTTGAACTGCGCATCGACCCGCGCAACGACGATTTTACTGGTGTCTCGCGTATCGATGGCGCCATCACGCACACCACACGTAGCGTATTCATCCATGGCCGCGACATGCAGATCAGCCGCGCCACCATTACGCCCAAGGGTGGCGAATCACTTAGCCTGAATGCCAGGCAGGTTCACGTATCGGGCGTGATCGAGTTGACTGCGGCCGCAGATATTCCGGCCGGGCCGGCCTCGCTGGTGCTGGAATACAGCGCGCCATTCAATCGTCAGCTCGAAGGCGCCTACAAGCTGGTACATGCGGGTGAATCGTATGTGATGACACAGATGGAGCCGCTCGGCGCGCGGCTGGCTTTCCCCGGCATGGACGAGCCGGCATTCAAACGGCCGTGGGACATCACCCTGATCGTGCCGCAGGATCAAAACGCGGTGGCCAACACTCGGCTAATCGAAGAAACCAAACTCGCCGATGGCTTCAAGCGCATGCGTTTTGCCCGCACCGAAAACCTGCCGAGCTATCTGATTGCGTTTGCAGTTGGCCCGTGGGACATCGTGGAATGGCAAGACATACCAGCCAATGCGGTGCGTAAAACACCGCTGGCCTTGCGCGGCATCGCCGCCAAGGGCCGTGGCAAGGACATGCATTATGCGCTGGAAAACACCGCCGAGATTGTCAACGAACTTGAGCGCTACTTCGGCATTGCCTATCCGTTCGACAAGCTCGACATACTCGCTGCACCGGATTTTGCCGCCGGCGCGATGGAGAATGCGGGCCTGATCACCTATCGCGACAGCCTGGTGTTCGCCAACGACAGTTCGCCAACCGGCCTGCGCCAGGCCTATTGGAACGTGCATGCGCACGAATTGGCACATCAGTGGTTTGGCGATCTGGTCACCATGCCGTGGTGGGATGATCTGTGGCTCAACGAAGCCTTCGCCACCTGGATGGCAACGCGCACCATCCGCACCATCAAACCCGAGTTTGGTGGTGAGCGCGGCAAGCTGGAAGGCACGCTGGCAGCAATGGGTGGCGACAGTTTGGCGACCACGCGCCGGGTACGCGAGCCGATCGACGACTTCACCGAAATTGCCGCCGCATTTGACGGCATCACCTACCAGAAGGGTGGTGCGGTATTGGCGATGTTCGAGCATTTCATCGGTGCAGAAAACTTCCGCGCCGGCATCCACCAGTACCTGATTGAACACGCTGGCGGCAACGCCACCAGCCGCGACTTGATTGCTGCTGTTGCAGCGCAGTCCGCTGATCCCGAAGGTGTGTTCGCCGCCTTCAGCAGCTTTGTCGATCAGCCCGGTGTGCCATTTTTGCGCGTGGCGCTGCATTGCGAAGCCGGCAAGGCACCCACGGTGAACATCGCCCAGAGCCGTTACCTGCCGCTCGGTTCCAGCGCCGCCTCCGGCCAACATTGGGGCGTACCGCTGTGCCTGCGCTTTGGCAATGGCGACAGCACTCACACGCAGTGCAATCTGATCAGCGAAACACAGTCCAGCGTCACCTTGGACAGCGCAAGCTGCCCGGACTGGCTGATGCCCAATGCCGATGCCGCCGGTTACTACCGCTTTGCCCTGGCCCCTGCCGACCAGCAGCGCCTCGACACGGCATTCGACAAGCTCAGCGACACCGAGCAGCGCGTCTATGCCGATTCGCTGGAAGCCGCGTTTGAAGCCGGCGCCATCGATCCAGCGGCTTACCTGGCGGCATTGCCAAAGCTGGCGGCTGCGCAGGCGAGGCAGGTGGTGACCGCGCCGATCAGCACCTTGTCGTGGATGGATGAGCATCTGGCACGCAACGACACCGAGCGCGCCGCCCTGTACGCAAAAGTACGCGCCGTTTATCAGCCACGGCTGGATGCGCTGGGCCTGGACGCCAAGCCGGGTGAAAGCGACGACGATCATTTGCTGCGCGCCGCCTTGCAAAACCTGCTCGCCGATTTCGGGCATGACCCCACACTGCGCGCCACCCTCGGCAAACGCGGCCGTGCCGTGCTGGGCATCGATAGCGACGGCGTACTCAAACCCGACGCGGTAGCGCCCGATCAACGCGCACTTGCGCTGGAGATGGCTGCCGTCACCGGTGACGCTGCGCTGTTCGATGCCATGGCCAATGCCTTCCGTGCCTCTACGGATTCCGTGTTGCGTGGGCAGTTGCTGAGTGCGCTCGGCCGTTTCAGCGACCCTGCGCTGGCCGCACGGGCGCGTGCAATTTCGCTGGAAGAGGGTACCCGCTCCAACGAACTGACCCTCGTGGCCTTCAGCCAATTGGCTGAACGCGCCCTGCGCAACGATACCCGCGCATGGCTGCGCAGCGAATACGATGCACTGATGAAAAAAGGCCCACGCGGGCTGGGCGGCGGTTTTGTCCGTCTGGATGCTTACGCGCGCTGCAGCACTGCCGAGGCGGATGCGATTTCGCGCTGGCACGAACCCCGCCTGCGCGAAGTGGAAGGTGGCCCACGCCGCCTGGCGCAGTCGGTTGAAGGCATTCGCCTGTGCGCCGCGCTGAAGGCCGCGCAGCAACGCAAAGGCCTGGGCCTGTAATGTCGATAACGCAGCCATGCCGTGATCCGGCATGGTTGTGCATGTCCACGAACGCATCCAAGGTCATCGACCAATCCCTACCGTAGGGGCGCGATTCATCGCGCCCTGGTTCATCGCAGCCGGGTCGTGGGACGCAATGAATTGCGCCGCTACGGGGGGTTTATCATCACGATGCCGTGGAAAAGCGGTGAACGCCCCCTGTAGGAGCCCACCCTGTGGGCGGCCGAGTGAGCCGCGAAGCGACCGGCCAAGTGCAGCGCCGGGGCCACTGCCCCGCCAACGGCAAAGTGATCGACGGCGCGATTCTGAAAGTACCGCCAAGCACGAAGCACTACACTAGCCCATCATGCGGCTACCGCCGCCTGCCGGGAGAATGGGGAATGCGCACGATTCGGGTTTTGCTGGTACTGGTATTGCTTGCACTGGCCGCGCCGTTGACCGCCGCACCGCGCGATATCGCCATCCCACCGACGTTGCGCGACTGGACCGGCTGGGTGTTGCACGGACACGAGCGCGAACTGTGCCCGCGCATCGGCGGCAGCGGCAACGTGTGCGGCTGGCCGGGTGAGCTTCAACTCGAAGTCGATGCCGACGGCGCCCGTTTTGCGCAGCGCTGGGAGATCAGCCAAGCCGACTGGGTTCCGCTGCCGGGTGATGCGCAGTGGCGACCGGAAGCGCTCGAAGTCGATGGCCGCGCCGCGCCAGTGCTGCTGCGCAACGGCACGCCGATGGTGCATCTGCAAGCTGGCAACCATCGCCTGAATGGTCGCATCGCCTGGGATCAGCGCCCGGCCGAACTGGCACTACCGCCAGCGATTGCACTGCTGTCATTGCGCGTCGATGGCCGCGATGTTGCCGCCGTACAGCGCGCGGACAACGGTACGGTGGCTTTCGGCAGCAGCACCCATTACGAAGCGGACAGCTTGCAGCTCGATGTGGCGCGGCTGTTGCACGATGATCTGCCGGCCACGCTGACCACCTGGATTCAATTGTCGGTGGCCGGGCGGCCGCGCGAAATCAGCCTGGGCAAGGTACTGCCGGAGGGCTACACCCTGCTGGCGCTGGCTGGCGATCTGAGCGCGCGCCTGCTGGCCGACGGCACGCTGCAGGTACAGGCGCAACCCGGCGTCAGCGAAGTGTTGCTGGCCGCACGCGCGCCGGGCGCATTGACCACGTTGCAAGTACCGGCACTGCCGGCACCCTGGCCGCAGCAGGAAGTGCTGCAGTTCGCCAGCATGACGCAATTCCGGATCGCGCAACTGGAGGGCCTGCGCGCACTCGACCCGCAGCAGGCAATCCTGCCGCACTGGGCAAACGTGATCGACCGCCTGTATGTCGGTGCCGGGCGCACCGCCTGGGGTAACGTTGGCGATAGCGGATGGCCAACGTTTTTGATCGAACCCGGCAACACCGCCACGGTGAACGTGCGCCAGCGCGGCTTGCCCGAATCACGGCCAGCGCAATTGAACCTGCAACGCAGCCTGTGGCTCGATTTCGATGGCGCCGGTTACAGCGTCAGTGACCAGATCAATGGCGATATCGGCAGCCTGCGCCGGCTGGGCATGGCCGCGCCATGGCAATTGCAGAGCGTGCGCAGCGGCAATGCGCAATTGCTGGTTACTCATGGCGACTCCGCCGACAGCGCCGGCGTGGAGCTGCGCGCACAAACCGCCGGCATGCAGGCACAGGCACGGGTTGCCGCTGGCAGCGCCGGCAGTGGCTGGCAGCAGCCGTTCGACAGCGCCCGTTTCGTGCTCAACCTGCCGCCGGACTACCGGCTGCTCGCCGCGCACGGCGCCGAGCGCGCCTGGGGCAGTTGGTGGGATGCCTGGAGCCTGCTCGACCTGTTCCTCGGCAGCCTGCTGGTGTTGTTGGGCTGGCACCTGGGTCGCTGGCCGGCGGCGGGCCTGTTGCTCGCCTACGTTCTGCTGGTCTGGCACGAACCGGCGGCGCCGCAGTTCACTTTGTTGATTGCACTGGCGTTAGCGGTGGTATTGCGCTTGACCGTGCCCGGCGTATGGCGCGAGCGTACGGCATGGCTGCAACGCGTCGTGCTGGTTGCCATCGTGCTGCTGGGCTTGCCGTTCGTGGCCAACCAGTTGCGGCTGGCGTTGCATCCGCAACTGGAGCGCTGGGCGGTGCAAGTGGGTGCTATGGACATGCCGCGCCGCATGGAAGCCAAGGTTGCGATGGCGCCGGCGCTGGAGGAGGCAATGCCAATGACCGTGGAGATGCCTGCGCCTGAACCGCCGAGCGCGCAGCGCCCACGGACGGATAACGGCAACGCCGCAAGCGACACGCTGGACCGTGTCTTCGTCACCGGTTCTCGGATCACGGTCACGGATTTGTTTCGCTATCCCGATGACGCCATTCCGCAGGCCGGTTCGGCGATGCCGGCGTGGAGCTGGCAGCAACACACCTTGAGCTGGGCCGGGCCGCTGTTGCCCGATGACGACCTCGGCATCATGCTGTCGCCGCCGTGGTTGACCGCGCTGTGGCGCGTGGCGTCGGTGTTGTTGCTGGCGGCACTGCTGTGGCAGTTGCTGCGCGCGTTGCCGGCGTTGCCATCGCGTGTCGCGGCGCACATGGCCGCTCGATCCACGCCCGGCGCCAATGCCACGCTGTGGGTGGTGGCGCTGGCCTTGTCCGCCGGCCTCGCTGCGCCCGGCACGGCACAGGCACAGACCGCGATTCCCGACCCGGCGCTGCTCGATCAGCTACGCACCCGTCTGCTCGCACCCGATCCGCGTTGCGGCAACGACTGCCTCGCTGTCGGCGTGGCCGAGGTGCAAGCCAGCGGCCGTGATCTGAGCATCCGCCTGCAGGTGCAGGCGTTGGCTGATGCCGTGTTGCGCCTGCCGCACGCCAATGCGGGCACCCTGTCGGCGGTGTCGATGGATGCTGCTACCGTGCCGGTGCTGGCGGTTGGCGGCTTCGCGCACGTAAACGTCACGCCCGGCATCCATGCTGTGCTGCTGCGCTATCGCCTCGATGGTGGCCCGGTCGGCCTGCATTTTGCACAGCAGCCGGCGCGGGTCAGCGTGCAGGCGCCCGGCTTTGGCATTGCCGGGCTGGATCGCGGCCGCTTGGTCGGCAATACCCTGAGCCTGACGCCGCCGGTGGCAGCGGCGGCGAGCGCCGACGAACCCCAGGCCAGCGTGCCGGCACCGGCGTTTGTGCAGGTGGTGCGCAACTTCCGATTCGATCGTGAATGGCTGCTCGATACCCAGGTGCTGCGGCTGGCGCCTGCGCAAGCGGGCTTCAGCATCGCGGTGCCCTTGCTGGCCGGCGAGGAAGTCATCGGCGAGGCCCCACCGATCAACGCTGGCGTGGCGCAGGTGGCAATGGCAGCCGGCAGCGACACGGTGAGTTGGAGCTCACGCCTGAAGCCGGCGGCAACACTCAGCCTGCAAGCCGCCGAGCGCCCCGACCTGACCGAACGCTGGGATGTGGCCGTGAGTCCGCTGCTGCACGCTACAGTGCAGGGTGTGCCACTGGCGCTGGATCGTTACGGCGCAATCGACAACGGCGGCTATTGGCACTTTCTGCCGTTGCCGGGCGAACGCCTGGAGCTGGCGATCAACCGCCCCGAAGCGATCAAGGGCAACGATCAGGTGATCGAAAACGTGCAATTGCACAGCAGTCCGGGCAAGCGCGCCAGCGATCACAACCTGTCCTTCACGATACGCGCCACCCGCACCGGCGAGTTGCGTCTGCCGTTGCCGCCGGGTGCGCAGTTGCAGTCCTTGGCAATCGATAATGACGCTTTGCCGCTGCTGCTGGCCGAGGGTGCGGTCAACTTGCCGGTGCATAGTGGCAAGCAATCGGTGAGCATCAACTGGCGCGAGACCCACGACAACGGCTTTGTCTTGCGTACCCCGGCAATGCAGCTCGGGCGCTCGACCGCCGACATCCAGTTGTCGATGGCGTTGCCGGAAGATCGCTGGCTGCTGCTCACCCGCGGGCCGCAGATCGGGCCGGCGGTGTTGCTGTGGAGCGAACTGGCACTGCTGGTGTTGTTGGCACCAGTGCTCGGACGCTGGAGCGGCACCCCCCTGCGCTGGCCGCAGTGGCTGCTGCTGGGCCTGGGGTTCGCCACCGTGTCGTGGTGGGCCGCACTGATCGTGGCCGGCTGGTTGCTGGCACTGGGCCAGCGCGCGCGTATTCCGGTTGATCGCGCGCAGCCGTTGCGTTTTGACTTCGGCCAAGTGTTGCTGCTGGCGCTCAGCGTGGCGGCATTGCTGAGCCTGCTGATGGCGGTGCCGGCCGGCCTGCTCGGTAGCCCCGACATGGGCGTGCTCGGCAATGGTTCCAGCGCCGATTTATTGCAGTGGTTCGATGATCGCAGCGCCAGCGGCGAGCTACCGCAGGCGAGCGCTTGGACGTTGCCATTGTGGGCTTACAAAGCCGCCGTGCTGGCGTGGGCACTGTGGCTGGCCAACGCCCTGCTCGGCTGGCTGCGCTGGGGCTGGCACTGTTTCAGCAGCGGCGGCATCTGGTTGCCACGCACGCGTAAGGCGGCGCCAGCGCCGGCACAAACCGATGCAACAGCGGACACGTATGACTGAGCAACGGCTGGGCGCTGCACTGGCACAGGCTGCGTCCCAATTATCCGGGCCGCAGCCACGCTTCGAGGCCGAGCTGCTGCTTGGCCATGCGCTGGGCCGTGATCGCGCCTGGTTGTTTGCGCATGGCAATGACGTGCTGAGCGCAGCACAACACGCCGCGTTCGGCGCGTTGATCGAACGCCGGATCGCCGGTGAGCCGGTGGCGTATGTGATCGGTACGCGTGGTTTCTGGACGCTGGATCTCGCCGTGCAACCAGGAGTGCTGATTCCGCGCCCGGAAACTGAATTGCTGGTGGAGATCGCCTTGCTGCAGCTTGCCGATCATGGTCGACTCGCCGACCTCGGTACCGGCAGCGGCGCCATCGCGCTGGCGATCGCCAGTGAACGGCCGCAGGCGCAGGTCATCGCCGTCGATATCAGCGTCGAGGCATTGGCAATCGCACAACGCAATGCCGCCAGTGCCGGCTTCGGCAACGTGACGTTTCGCCAAGGCGATTGGCTGGCGCCGTTGGCCGCCGAGCGTTTCGATGTGATCGTCAGCAACCCACCCTATCTGGCAGCCGACGATCCGCATCTGCAACAAGGCGATCTGCGCTTTGAACCGGCGCTGGCATTGGCTTCGGGCAGCGATGGGCTGGATGCCATCCGCCACATCGTTGCCGATGCGCCGGGCCATCTCGTTCGCGGCGGCTGGTTGTTGCTCGAACACGGCTGGACCCAGGGCAGCGCGGTGCGCGCGTTGCTCACAGTCGCCGGTTTTGTCGAGGTGGGTACGACGCTGGACTTGGAGCAACGCGAGCGGGTGAGCATGGGGCGGTGGCTGTAGGGGTAGAGCGAGCAAACCCCAGCAATCATGAGTCCCGCGTCCGTAGAAGGATGGGTAGAGCGCAGCGAAACCCATCATTGCCAGTTGTTGTTGATGGGTTTCGCTGCGCTCTACCCATCCTACGTCACTGCATTTTAGCAATCCCGAGCGATCTGACTCAGCCCGACGCCACCACCCGCCCCACGCGCAAGTTCAAGGTCCAGACTACGCGGCGCACCATTGCCGGATCACCCCATGCCTCGTGAAAGGCCGGTTGTAGTGCGATCAACGGGTCACTGCCGGTAACAGCGATGTATTTCTGGCAAGCCGACCAACTGCGCAGGTAGGCGAGGTATTGCGCCAGCGTCCAATCGCACTGCAACTGCAATCGCGGCACATCGGGCACTGGGACAAAGGGAAACAGTACGTCGCGATAACCATCTTCAACCTGCTGCCGCTCGGGTGGCCAATACGGGCCGAGCACGTCGCGATACAGATGCTCGAACAAGACATCAACATCGCAGTTCACCGTGGAGCGCTCGTAACTGTAGATCGCCACCAGCGCGCCAGGGCGCGCAACGCGCTGCACTTCATTGCAAAACTTCGTTTGATCGAACCAGTGATACGCCTGCGCCACGCTGACCAGATCGACGCTGGCATCGGCAAGCGAGCAGGTTTCGGCCGGCTCCACCGCATAACGCAGCCGCGGATGCGCCAGCGCCTCGCTGATTTGGTTGCTGCTGGGATCGCTGGCATACACTTGCGCGAAGTGCTCGGCCAGCGCGATGCTCGCCTGGCCATTGCCGCAGCCTGCGTCCCACGCCATGTCGTGCGCCTGGCACTGCTGCGCGAGCCATGCAAACAAAGCCTCGGGATATCGCGGCCGGGCGCTGGCGTAGTGTACGGCGTGACCGGAAAAGTGGTCGGCAAACGTACTCACCGCGCCTCGCCCCAATGCTGTTTAGTTAGCCACCAAGCGCTTTCATTTCGTCATTCCAGCGAAAGCCGGAATCCATTCTGCTTTTGATTGGTCAACGAAAGATCAACATGGACCCCAGCTTGCGCTGGGGTGACGACACGATGGTTTGTCGTCTGAATGCACAGTATCGCACCTACTCGGCTTCGCTGCGCCATTCGCCCGGTTGCAGGCCGTCGAGCCGATACGGGCCAATCGCGATCCGGATCAGGCGCAAGGTGGGCAGACCAACTGCAGCAGTCATCCGCCGCACTTGCCGATTGCGGCCTTCGCGGATGGTGATTTCAATGAAATGATCGGGCACGCTCTTGCGCTCGCGCACCGGCGGGTCACGCGGCCATAGCCATTCCGGCGGATGCGCCAACACCTGCACACGAGTGGCTTCGCTGGGGCCATCGTTGAGCACCGGGCCGGCCTTGAGCGCCGCGATCTGCTCGGCGCTAGGCGTGCCCTCCACCTGCACTACGTAGGTTTTTGGCCACTTGAATTTCGGCGAACTGATTTGCGCGATACGGCGGCCATCATCGCTCAGCAGCAGCAGACCTTCGGAATCGAAATCCAGGCGGCCAGCAGCGTAGATGCCTTGCGGCAAACCGTAACCGGCCAGTGTCGGACGCGCAGCTTTGCTGCTGTCAGTGAACTGACACAGAACGGCATAAGGTTTGTTGAGAGCGACCAGCACTTGCGTATTCTACGGCAGGACACCCGAACGTGCCTGTACGCCAGCGCTTCGATGCGAAAACCGTCCTGCCCATGTCACGCCGATTGCATTCACGCGCCCGATGTCGGCCTGACGCACTGCCGTAAAAAACGAAGGCCCGCTTGCGCGGGCCTTCGTATCTGCATCGTGATGACAGCCTTACTGTGCTGCTGGCGCTGCGGCGGCATGCTTATGGAAGCGCAGCGTCATGCGATCACTTTCACCGATCGCGGCATATTTTTCGCGATCCTTGTCGCCAAGGCGCATCACCGGCGGCAAGCTCCACACGCCGGCCTCGTGATCCTTGGTGTCGGCCGGATTGGCATTGATCTCGCTCGCCTCGTCCAGCGCAAAACCGGCTGCCGTGGCCATGGCAATCACCTGCTCCTGACCGACATAACCGCTGCTGTCGCCCTTGGCGACATCGCCATTGGCACGATGCTCGACCACACCCAGGGTGCCGCCGGGTTTCAGGACATCATAGAAACCCTGGAACATCAGTTCGGCGGTTTCCGAACGCTGCCAGTTGTGGACATTGCGGAAGGTCAGCACCGCATCGGCGGAGCCGGGTTCGCCAAATACCGGCTTGGCCAGGTCGAAGGCACGAATTTCTGGTGTGCCATATGCGTCCGGCGCCGTTGCGAGCTTGGCCTTCAGGGTTTCGATCTGTTTCGCGTAATAGCCCTTTGCCCCTTCGCTGGTGGCACTTTCCGGGTCCATCACGGCGGCGATGTAGTGGCCATTCTCGCGCAGCATTGGTGCGAGAATTTCGGTGTACCAACCGCCGCCGGGGGTAATTTCGATCACGGTCTGATCGGGCGCAATGCCAAAAAACGCCAATGTTTGTGCCGGGTGCCGCCAACCGTCGCGCGCCGCATTGGCCGGATCGCGCCAACTGCCGGCGATCGCCGCATCCAGCGCCGAGATTGCCGGTTCGGCAGCAGCGGTGGCGGCCTGTGAAGCCGCTTCATTGCTGGCGGCCGGCTTGTCCGAAGGTGAACAGGCAGCAAGGGTGGCGATCATCGCCAAAGCGAGAGTGGAACGAATCATGGCAGTCTCCCTGTAGTGGGTCGGTTGCCGGCATGACGTATCGCCGGCGTGTAGCGAATGCACCTGATTGAGCCAGGCAAAGTGCGCACGGCACAGTTTGCCACAAGCACGTTGTCGCCCACAGGGTGGGCTCCTACAGGGACAGAGTGCCGCTGTTTGTGGGAGCCTCCACCGTCGAAGCAACTGACCGAGCGCATGTAGGAGCCCACCCTGTGGGCGACTGTGTTGCGAAGCAAATGACCGTGCGAAGCGAAGGCATGGCGGGCACAGCTTGCGGCAGGGCGGGCTCCCGCAAAAGCACACACTCCGCACAATAGGCGGCGGGGAATCCATTCTTCAACCGGCCTGCAACAACTTCGCCGCTGGTGGATACGGCGGTACATCAACATAGGCGCCCGATTGCAGTTGCGTGCTCAATGCGGCCCACCACGCGTCATCGAATATCTCGCCATGCGCGTCATGGAGCGTTTGTTGTTGCGGCTTGTCGAGCCCGAGAAAACGCGGGAACTGCTCCGGAAACACATCGTGCTCGCCAACATGAAACCACGCGCCGTCGGCAATTTCTTCCTCATGGTGGCGTGCTATCGGCAACTTGCGAAAGCGACATTCGGTGACCAGACACAACTCGTCGTAGTCGTAAAACACGACACGGCCGCTGCGCGACACACCGAAGTTTTTCAGCAGCAGATCACCCGGAAACAGATTGCTGCGCGCCAGATCCTTGATCGCCTGGCCGTAGTCGAGCAACACCCGCTCGGCTTCGCTGCACGGCACTTCGCGCAGGTACAGATTCAGCGGCCGCAGGCGGCGCTCGACATAACAATGCAGCAGCACCAGATCATCACCATCGCGCAATACCCGCTGGCTGCATTCACCTTCCAGCTCCGCCAGCATTTCATCGTTGAACTGGCTGCGCGAAAAGCGCAGATGGCGAAACTCCTGCACATCGACCAGACGGCCCACGCGATCATGATGCGCAACCAGCCGGTATTTTTCGTGTACCTGCTCGGGCATCACCGATTTGCCATAACCGAAACGGTCGCGGATCACCTTGAACACGAGTGGATAACTGGGCAGGGTGAACACCGCCATCACCATGCCGCGCACGCCGTCGGCGGTGTGAAACCGCTCATCGCGGCGCAGCTCCAGATGCCGGAAAAAATGTCGGTAACGCTCGGTCTTGCCCTGCTTGGCACGACCGAGCACGGTGTACAGTTCATCCACCGGTTTGTTCGGCAGCAACGTGCGCAAAAACACCACCGCATCGCCGACGGTCGGCAGGTCGGCATGGAAGTAGCTGTGGGTGTAGCCAAACAGGACGGCCACATCATCGGCAGCGGTGAGCAACGCATCGACGCGCAAGCCGGCATCCTCGTTGACCAGCGCAATCACGCACGGCGCATGGCGTTCGCGGCCGATCACGCGGCCAACCAGATAGGCGCGGCGCTCACGATAGAACACGGTTTCCAGCAACTCCACCGCAATCACCGGCAGCGGGCCCCATGCCTGCAAACGCTGCTGCAAGGTCGCGGCAATCGCGCGCGCGCAGCCGCTGGCATCACTGAATGGCAGCGCAAACGGATAGTCGGCCAGCACCCGCTCGAACAATGCCGCCAGCCCGGCGGAAGCGACATAACTGTGGCGCGCCACCGGGTGGGTGATGCGATCGGTCGGCTCGATGTCCAGCGCAACGAACTCGATGCTGGGATCAACACCGCGCGTGCGAAAAAAACGCCGCGTGAGCGTGTTGAAAAACGTCTTGTACAACTCCGAATCGAGCAGCGGCGCAATGAGTTCAGCGTATTCTCGCGCAACCTGTACCCACAAGGCATGCGCAAAAATGCGCTCGCCCATGCGTTGTTCCAGACGGGCAAAGGTTTCAGCCACGATCTGGTCGTACAACTCGATGCGTGCCACCGCATCGCGTCGCGCCGCCAGCCAGTCGCGTTTTTCGAAATGACGCTGCCCCCGCCGGGTGATATCGGCAAAACGCGCGTTGTAGTCGGCAAAGGCATCCACCAGCAGGCGTGCAGCCTGTTCGGCATGGCGGTTGATGTGGGCGAGCATGGCTCAGTGTAGTACACGCGTCAGAGGTTAAATCTCTGGTCGGTCCAAAGCTGCTCAGTTGTCGAATGCTCGGGGTTGCCGTGCAAAAATCATGCTTGTCGCAATGATCGTGGCGCGATTCCACGCCCACTCCAACCAAAACTCTGGATTCCCCAACTCACAGGCCAAGTTCGCTATGCGAACCGAGGCGCACGAGTTGCAACACGGTGTCATCGGGCTTGCGATAAATCAGCACCAAGTCGGGTTTGACATGGCAATCCCGATAGTCTTTCCAATCGCCGCTCAAGGCATGGTCACAGTGCTTTTCGGCCAATGCCTGATTGTTTGCCAACGCCGCGACGATGGCAACGAAATCACGTTGCAGCACTTGGCGGTGCGGGCCTTTAGCTTCGCGTTTGAGGTCTCGCTTGAATTGCCCGGACTGTTTAATCGTCCGCATCGAGCACCGCTTGAAGTTCATCGAGTGACACGGCTTCCAGCTTGCCACGACGCGCTTCCTTCATGGCTTCGATGGTCGTGGCGTTCGGCACCATCGGCTCGAAGGGCAACGCCTTCTCGTGTGCGACACGAGTGAGCAGGATGCGGAACGCATCCGACACGGTCAGACCCATCGCGGCGAGTACAACACTCGCCTCTTCCTTGATGTGCTCGTCGATGCGCGCACGGACAACGGCATTTGCAGACATGATGTGCTCCTCCAACATACGTGAGCCACATTGTAGCTCAATGCGACGAACGATGCGCTGAATGGGTTTCGCATGAGCTGACTTACAACTCAATGCGCGCCACCGCATCGCGCCGTGCCGCCAGCCAGTCGCGTTTTTCGAAATGACGCTGCCCCCGCCGGGTGATATCGGCAAAACGCGCGTTGTCGTCGGCAAAGGCATCGACCAGCAGGCGTGCAGCCTGCTCGGCATGGCGGTTGATGTTGTTGGGCATGGCCCAGTGTAAAGGCAGCCGCGTCGGACGTATCCATGCTCGCATTCGACAGCAAGCGCGGGAGCCCGCTACAACGCTGGATCAACGAAACTGGGGCCAGTCGCAACTCACCGCATACGCCCGCAGCGAGATGGCAAACACCCCGGCCAGTTGCTGCAGGTAGTCTTCGATCCACTGCGGGCGGTGCTCGAACGACTGTCCGCTGTAGCGAAGGGACGTGGAGCGTGGTACCAAGCGCGTGGTGGACGAAACCGAACGGCTGATCGACAAAGTCGTCGACAAGCTCGACGGCAGTGGCCTTGGTACCTCTATCGAGATGGAGGCGGTGGCTGCTGGCGATTGATCGGACAGGTGGTTATGGTGTTGGCAGCCGCCGCGCGGTGTGTATAATAACCACCATGAGCAGCGCGGCACTGATCAAGCAACTGGAACACGATGGTTGGGTGCTGCGTGGCGGCAAGGGCAGCCACCGGGTATTCCGCCACCCCACCAAGCTGGGCCATATCAGCGTCCCGCACCCGAAGAAAGATCTCGGTACCGGCCTCGTCCACAAGCTGCTCAAGCAAGCCGGGCTGAAGTAAGGAGAACACCATGAAGTTTCTGATCGCCATCGAACAGGGCACCGAGCGCACCGCCTTCGGCGTCATCGTGCCGGATCTGCCCGGCTGTTTTTCTGCCGGCGATACTCTGGAAGAAGCCTTCAGCAATGCCGTCGAAGCCATCGACGGCCATATCGAGATACTGATCGAGGATGGCGCCAGCGTACCCGCGCCGGCCGACCCCGCCGTACACATGGCGGATCCCGATTACGCGGGCATGGCCTGGGGTTACGTCGACGCACCGATCGAGCGCTACCTCGGCCCGGCGCAAAAAATCAACATCACCGTGCCGGCGTTCGCGCTGCGCCGCATCGACGAATACGCCCGCCGCCACGGCTTGAGTCGCTCCGGGTTCCTGGTCGATGCAGCCAACCGGGTCATCGCAGCGGCCGGCGCGCCACCCGTGCAAGGTTGACACTCGTTCGCTTATATGCGAACGTGTGCGCATGGAAATCCGCCACTACCTCGACCCGCAAGGACGCGACGTATACCAGGCGTGGGTGGATGGGCTGAAGGATCCGATCGGCCGCAAGGCCGTTGTCCGGCGCGTGCTGCGGATCGAGCTGGGCAACTTCGGCGACCACAAGTTTGTGCGCGACGGCGTGTCCGAGTTGCGCATCGATGCAGGTCCGGGCTACCGCCTGTACTACGCGCAGGACGGCGATCGGATAGTCCTGTTGTTGTGCGGCGGCGACAAGGGGTCGCAGCAGCGCGACATTGACCGCGCCGTGGCCTGCTGGCACGACTACCAACGGAGGATCCGATGACCCAGCCCTATCGCAGCCATGCCGAAGCGACGGCAGAGATGTTCCGCCGCGACCCGGACTTCGCCGCCGATTACCTCGACAGCCTGCTGGCCGATGGCGATCAGGCAGACCTTATGCTGGCCCTGCGCCACATGGCGGACGCCTTCGGCGGCGTGCCCAAGATCGCCGAACAGGCGCAACTCAACCCGACCACGCTCTATCGCACGCTCTCCCGCGCGGGCAACCCCGAGCTGCGCAGCTTGTCGGCGATCCTCGGCGCGATGGGGTTGCGGATAGCCATCCAGCCGGTCGGGAAACCCGCCGTCACGGCTTGAGCCGCTCCGAGTTCCTGGTCGATGCTGCAAACAGGGTCATGGGCGCAGGCGATGCGCCTGATCACGCCAACGCCTGAAGCGCTGCCGCCAGGGCATGGGGTTGGCCACCACGCGTAACTGCGAATCCTGGGTGTCCGGGGCTTTCTCCCGTTGGCCCAAGAAGCCGTTGGACCCAATCCTACGGATCGGGGAAAAAAAAGGGAGCAAGCGTCACCTGTTGGTGGACGGACGTGGCGTCCCGCTATCGATCATCGTGACCGGCGCACATCGCCATGATGTCAGCCAGATCGAAGCGGTACTCGACGCGATCGCCGTGCAACGTCCTGCGCCGCCGCGACGGCGCAGCAAGCATCTGTGTGCCGACGCCGGCTATACCGGTGCGCCGGCGCTTTGCATCATCGAGGCCCACCACTACATCGCTCACGTCAAAGGGCGAGGGCAAGAAGCCAAAGAGAAGCGTCGAGACCCGACAACACGTGCCCGGCGCTGGGTGGTCGAGGTCACGCACAGTTGGTTCAATCGCTTTCGCAAGCTCTTGGTACGATACGAAAAACTTGAACGCAGCTTTCTCGGCCTCAATCATCTCGCCGCCGCGATCATCGCATTTCGCAAGGTGCCTTTGAAGGTCAATATTATTTACGGATAAGTTCTTAGCGTCGTCATGCCAGCGAAAGCTGGCATCCAGCGCCTTGCTCTTGCTCAATCTCTTGAAGTCACTGGATTCCAGCTTGCGCTGGAATGACGGCCTTGAAGCGTGCGGCGACCATCTGAACAGCATTGGCGCTAACCATCTGTTTTATAAAAACATTATTCGGAACTGAACTTCCCTTGAACGTGGTGTATCAAACCTCTGCGGCACCGGCATTGCAGCGATGCCGCCAACTTTGACTTCAGGAGAAGCACATGCGCATGAACCAGAAAACCCGGTTGGTGGTGGCTATGGTGTTTTCGATGGCAAGTTCGGCTGCATTGGCACAGGAAGCGGCGATTTTCAGCAACCCGGTAACCTGCACTACAGGCGCATGCAGAGCGGGGTACATCGCAACAAGAACCACCTCAATTGTCTCAGGGTCTGATTGTTCAGCATATGGCACACATAAAGTTACGATCAGCAACAACGGCGAAACACAAACGATAACAGCCGCGTGTTCGGGCGGGTCGTTATGCGCGGGGCAGGTCGCTGCAACCGTTGGCGGGCAGCAATTCTATGTGGACGTTGACGCGGAAGCCTCAGGTATGTCTGGTGGCTCTACTGTTCCTGAACCCTGTAATGGAGATTGTGGCGGTTCAGGAACATCCGTGAGTTACGCGGAATGCACAAAGACGGCGATCGGGGGTCATTGACGCGCGCTAATTGACATTGAGGACATCAATAGCCGAGAAAACGAGAGCCGCCCATGGGCGGCTCTCGAACTGCCAGTTGAAGAAGCGCCGGCTCAGAACTCCATGCGAACACTCAAACGCACGGAACGCGGCGCTATGAAGCCAATGGCCTCACCGAAGGCCACGTTAACGTCACCACTATCCGGGTCTTCGCCTACCTCTTGCCGGTCGGTGACGTCATCGAGGTTGAGGATGTTGAAGATATCGACCCGGAACTCCGGATTCTTCAAGCCGGCCGGAAGGTCCAGTTTCGGCGTGAACGCAAAGGTCATATCCAAAACTTTGGTCCACTCGCTCTTCAACACTGAGCCGCGCGGCGTGCCCACCGTCGGCAGCGGACCATTTTCGCCATCGGGGTCGCAGGTGAAGGCCGAGGCACCAAACTGCGAGGCGATCGGGTCAGACTGCAGCACGCCCAGGCAGCCGAAGTGGCGTGGCGATGCCAGGGTAAAGTTGGCACCGATAGTGAAGCCATCCGCCACCTCGTAGGCACCAAACAACTTGAAGTTATGCTTGCGATCATTCGGCAGGCGCCCTTGCGAGTTGATTTGCAATCCGGCGGTGTCGAAGTCCTGGGTCAGGCCAACGTCCGATTGGCCGATATCGGACTTGGGCCCACCCTCGGAATTGCCGCGCAGCCGCGACCAGGTGTAGGAACCCTGCAGCGACCAGCCATCGGCAAAGGCGCGTTCGCCGGTCAGCTCGATCGCGGTATAGCGCCGCCGTTGTTTGGGCACGCCAATCTGGTCGGCGGTCAGATTGACCTCCACCAAGCCATCGCCATCGGGGTCGCCACCGAGGAAGGCCAAGGCATCGGCTGGCAGGTTGCCCGCTTGGGTGAAGAAGCTGACATCGCTGCCGGGATTGAACAGTATGAATTGATTGAATCCCCTGAATTTATTCGCCATGGCAGCGACATCGAGGCCGTTATCGGCCGCAAATTGGCGCAGGCCGCGATCCATCGCGCCGTCTTCGATACCTGCGCGGAGCTTGCGGTAGACACCCTTGATGCCAAAGGTATACAGGCCGAAGGTCTTTTCAAAGCCGAGGATGTATTCGTCCTGGCTCTGGGCTTTCAGGGTGCTACTGACCAAGGTCTTTGGGTCCTGGATGCCCAACGGCGACACCTGATCCTCTCCGAGGAATTGCCCGGTTATCGGCGTGTCATCCGGATTGAGGCCATTGAGCAGGAAAAACTCCCTGACAAACACCTCGGAACCGGCCAGACGCACATTGGTGTTGTTGGGCACGCCCTGATGGGTCCGCCCGTAAAAACCGTAGACACGACTAGTGCCATCGCCGAAGGTGTCAAAGGTGAAGCCGTTGCGGAAGTCGAACTGGTTGTTGAGCTTGACGAATGACGAACCATCGATGGCGAAGTTTTCCCCATCTTCGCTGCGGACACCGAGATTGAGGGTCAGGCGATCGGTGACCGCCCAGCGGTCTTCGGCGTAAAGTGCTTCGTAGGTGGTTTTGAACGAGCCACCGGTGGTGCGGCGGTCGCGCGTTACCAGTTCCACGGTCTGGCCAGCAAATACCCCGTTGGGATCGAAGCGCACGGGTACCGCCCCGATGGAATAAATGTAAAGGGCATTACCGCTGCGCCTCGACACTTCATCGGAGCTCAGGTTTTCATGGTCAAAACCGAGGCGGATTTTGTGGTCGCCAAATCCAAACAGATCGGTGAGGAAAATATCAGAATCAAAGCGATATTCCTCACGCGAGTTTGCGTTGACGGGCGTAAACGTGGTGGTGGCAGAATCGCCCAGTATCGCAGTGCTGCCGCTACGTCGATCCAGAATGCGCGGGTTGGCATCCTTATTCGAGGTCGTGTCGGTGACGTTATCGCTCTTGCCGTAGGTGCCCGACACCGTCAGCCAGTCGCGAACCACACCAGTGTACTTGATGATGTCGGTGTTGCCGCCGCGATTTCGCGTGATCAGGGTGTCGCCGGGAAAAACGGTGCGCGAGTCACGATCGAAACCGTCTTGGTTGTCGAGGCTCGTGCGCTTGTCGTCGATATGGGTCCACGTAAAGGAGTGCCGGCCCCATGCCTCACTGTCGAGCAGTACGCCATCGATATTGAGGCCCCAGAACGGATCGTTGTCCTTGATGGTGTCAAACGTGCCGACGTCTTCGAAATCCTTGATGGTGTTGGTGCGGAAATTGACCAGGCCGTAGAAGAACAAACGATCCTTGATCAGCGCGCCGCCGGCCCAGACATTGGTTTCGACATTCTTGGAGGCGTCTTTGGAGTTGAATACTTCTGAGCTATCCGGTGAATGCGCGCGCAGGTCCTCAGGCGTATAAAACACGCTCGATCCGGCGGTGAAGTCGTTGCTGCCACTGCGGGTGACCAGACTGATGATGCCGCCGGTCGCCCGTCCGTATTCGGCCTGGAAGCCGCCGGTCTTGACATCGATCTGCTGGAAGAACTCGAACGGAATTTGATTCATCAGGCCGAGGAAGCGGCGCGGATCGCTCGAGTTGTAGCCGTTGATCTGGTAGACATTCTCCGAGACCGATGAGCCGGAGAACGAAGGCAGGTTGCCGAACGAAGCATCACCGGCAGTTGTGCCCGGCGCCAGCAGGGCGGCCGAGAAAATATTGCGCGGCACCGGCACCCGGGTCAACAGGTTGTCAATGTCGATATTGATACCCGATTCCTGGCTGTAATAATCCTTCGATGTCGAGGTGGCGGCCTGGCCGGTGACCACGACCTGCTCCAGGGTCTTGGCGTTGGCGCTACCGACGGTAAAGGCCAAGGTCTGCACGGTACCGGCCGACACACGCACGGTGCGCGTCGCGTCGCCGAGCGTGGCCACGTAGTCGCCATTGGCCAAACGGGCAAAACGGAACACGCCATCACTGCCGGTGGTGGAGGTGGCGCGGAAGCCGCGGCTGTCATCGCTCAGCACCACGTCAACGCCGGCGACCGGATTGCCGCTGTCGTCGAGCACCTTGCCGAAGATTTCGCCGGAGGTGGCATCCTGCGCGCGCGCCTGTTGCGGTGCCAGCAGCGCCACGCCTGCGGTGGTCAGCAGCGCCATCGGCGCGCTCGCCGCCAGCAGGGTGGAAATGGCGAGGGCCAGTTGGTTGCGGTGTTTGGTCGGGCTGGTGCCCCCCCCGCGATGGAACGGACAGCAAATCGAGAATTCATCGGTGCTACCTCCGGGATAATGATGAAGGTCAACCTGGCCACCCTTGTGACCAGGGTCACGGTTCGGATCATGACCACCGGACTATACGCCTAAACGAAAAGTAAACGAAGTCTCGGAAACCTCGCAATTTATGC
Source organism: Lysobacteraceae bacterium (assembly GCA_030681035.1). Taxonomy (GTDB): domain Bacteria; phylum Pseudomonadota; class Gammaproteobacteria; order Xanthomonadales; family Xanthomonadaceae. The sequence continues at coordinate 40,408 of JAUXUI010000032.1, forward strand.
CTTTTGGTACAGCTTTTTTCGCACAGATGCGGTACAGGCAGCACCCTCGCGCCGGCTCGCCGGCACTTGCGCCAAAGCCCAGGATGCACGAAGGCGGCTTTTGCCGGGAGTTCAGGCCAAGATGGCAGCAGGTTGCAGTGAGATCGCTTCGATCCGCCATCGCCGATCGGCGGACGCTTCGCCAAAGTTGCGCCGTCACTCGGCCGGCGACATCGCGAGAAGCGCGGTGGGGCTGTCCCAGGCGGCGTTCGCCACGCGCATCGGCACCCCGGTGGCGACCCTGCGCGATTGGGGGGCAAGGGCGTTTTGCGCCGCCCGACGCGGTGCTTTGCCTGCTGCGATTGCTGATCGCGCACCCTGAGCTGTCCAGCGAACTGGAAGCGGCCTGATCGCACGCGGCGCGACAGTGAGCGCGCCGTGAGGTGCTTGCTCTGCGCCGCACTGACGAATACGCACACCGCCACAGCCTGAGCCGCTTCGGGTTTCTGGTCGATGCGGCCAACCGGGTCATCGCCGCAGGCGATGCGCCTGATCACGCCAAAGCCTGAAGCGCTGCCGCCAAGGCATGGGGTTGGCCACCGCGCGTGACTGCGAACACTGGGTGTCCGGGGCTTTTCTTTTCCTTCAACGGCAAACGCAGGAGCCTGCTACGGCCCTGTATCAACGAGACTGGGGCCAGTCGATTTTAACTTTGCGACTCGTTGCAAGGCAGTCGCGCAGGTACAGATTGATAAGGCTCTGATACGGAACGCCAGCCTCATCGGCCATCCCCTTGAAATACGCCACAACGTCCTCTGACAGCCGCATGGTGACTGGCCTCTTCAACTTCGAGACGTATGGGTTTTTGCGGGACTTCAGTTTGGCGAGATCGTATTCTGGTTTCATGGCTAGCCACCTCGATAGAACGCGCTTTCACGCTTGGTTGCCTTGCGGGCCGAGATGATGCGAATGACGGCACCATGATCACATTCGCAATGACAGATGATGAGCAACCTCTCACCAGAGCTCCTGCCCAGCATCAGGAAGCGATCTTCTTCGAACGAGTGTTCGTCATCGAAGAACTGAATGGCGAACTCATCGTAAAAAACGGACTTCGCTTCTTCAAAGGAAACTTTGTGTTTCTTGAGGTTCGAAGCGGCTTTTGACGGGTTCCACTCGAACTTCATCATAAGTACATTGTATTTATGATATGCCACCGCGTCAAATCTCTTACAGTGCAGAGCGGCGAAGTGGCGGGTGCCATCGGTGTCGATGCACGCGTGGCTGTACGATGTCGGTTCCGCGCCGTTGGCGCTTGAACCGACCTGCATTCACCCTGCTGCGTTGCGCGATGTCGGTTGCGCGCCGTAACCGACCTACATTCAGTGCTGCGCTTGGCGTAGGTCGGCTCAAGGCGCTTGCGCCGGAGCCGACATTGCGCTGGCCGGGTCGTTTGGTACGGGCTCAAGCCCTGCTCAAGGCCAGGCTCGGCTGCGGTTTCTCAGTACCCTGCTTCTTTTTGGTGCCGGAAGGCCAGCACGTAAACCGCATCGTCGGCCGGCTCGTGGCGGTACAGCGCCACGTAGCCGGTATCCCCGAACGCCATCACCAGCTCGCGCAACTCCATCAGCCCGGGCAACGGCCGGCCCATTTCCGGTGTCTTTTCCAGGAGCAGGAGTTGCCGATCAATAACCTGGCCAGCCCGCTTGGCCGCTTCCGGGGCTTTGCCGGCCAGAAACCGACGGCAGCGCTCCAGGCCCTGCGTCACGCCTTCCGTGACGATTATTTGTGGCACTCAGGTGCCGCCTTTTCGTCATCGGTGCCCCACGTGTTCAACCACGTGCGGACTTCCGGGACGGTCAGGTGGCGCCCGGTTTCCTGATAGGCGGTCCAAGACGCCAAGGCTTCCTGTTTGAAGCTATCGCGCGCTTCTTCGCGCTGCACATACTGTTCGATCGCTTCGAGCATGATCCAGTGCGCCGAGCGCCGACGCTGGCTGGCGAGCTTCTGGACACGGCTTTTCAGGGCATCATCGATCTTGATGGATGTTGCCATGACGTAGCCATTATCACATGGTAATACCAGGTGATAATGTAACCCCTGCCTGCTCCGCTGTCCATCGGCGACATCGGCGACATCTGATGATTGGGGTCAGGTCTTGCCTTTTGCCCCATACAACGCCGAGGTTGAGCGAGCCCCTTGCACGAGGCAAAAGGCAAGACCTGACCCCGTGATTCGTCGTAGGATGGGTAGAGCGCAGCGAAACCCATCAACGCTCGTTCACGCGTGTTGTGATGGGTTTCGCTGCGCTCTACCCATCCTACATGCTACATCGCCTTGATCAGTTCGTCGCCGAACTCCGAACATTTCACCAGGGTTGCGCCTTCCATCAGGCGGGCGAAATCATAGGTGACGTGCTTGTTGCCGATCGCGGTGTCCATTGCGGTGATGATCGCGTCGGCAGCTTCGGTCCAGCCCATGTAACGCAGCATCATCTCGCCGGACAGGATCAGCGAGCCGGGATTGACCTTGTCCTGGTCGGCATACTTCGGCGCGGTGCCGTGGGTAGCCTCGAAGATGGCGTGGCCGGTGACATAGTTGATGTTTGCACCCGGTGCGATGCCGATGCCGCCAACCTGCGCGGCAAGCGCGTCGGACAGGTAATCGCCATTGAGGTTGAGGGTGGCAACCACGTCGTATTCGGCCGGGCGTAGCAGGATTTGTTGCAGGAACGCGTCGGCGATCACGTCCTTGATGATGATGCCGGCACCGGGCTTGCCTTCGGGGATGACGTGCCACGGGCCACCGTCGAGCTCCACCGCGCCGAAGTGATCGCGGGCGGTCTGGTAGCCCCAGTCGCGGAAGCCGCCTTCGGAGAACTTCATGATGTTGCCCTTGTGGACCAGGGTCACCGAGGCGCGTTTGTTGCTGATCGCGTATTCGATGGCGCTGTGTACCAGGCGCTCGGTACCGAGGAACGACACCGGCTTGAGGCCGATGCCGACCTGCACCGGCAGCTCGCGATGCGGCGCGCCGATGCCTTCCAGCGCTTTTTGCCAGGCGGCGGTTTTTTCGGCAGTACCGAACCGGATCTTGTCGAACGCCTGCGGAAACTCCTTGGCGACAAAGTCGAGCATCTTCTGTGCTTCGGCGCTGCCACCGGCCCATTCGACGCCGGCGTATATGTCCTCGGTGTTCTCGCGGAAGATCACCATATCCACTTCACCGGGCTTCTTCACCGGCGAGGGCACGCCCTCGAACCAGCGCACCGGGCGCAGACAGACATATAGATCAAGCAACTGGCGCAAGGCGACGTTGAGCGAGCGGATGCCGCCGCCAACCGGCGTGGTCAACGGGCCCTTGATGCTGACCAGGTAATCGCGTGCGGCCTGCACACTGCCATCAGGCAGCCAATCACCGAAGGTGTTGTTGGCTTTCTCGCCGGCATAGATTTCCAGCCAGTGGATTTTGCGCTTGCCACCATAGGCCTTGGCCACGGCGGCATCAAGCACGCGCACGCTGGCGCGCCAGATGTCCGGGCCGGTGCCATCGCCCTCGATGAACGGGATAATCGGATTGTTGGGCACCTGCAGCTTGCCGCCGCTGAGGGTGATCTTGGCGCCGCCTGCGGGCGCTACGGGGGTGAAATTGGCCATTGGGGTCCTCCCGGGATTGAGCTGTGCCGCGTCCATGCCACTGGCGCGGTTGAATGCTGCGGTGAATGTCGTTGGACAAGCACACCATTGTCGCGGTTCCTGCGCCTGAGGTGAAGCACCAAACAACGGCATCGTGTCTTGGCACCCGAACGCGTTAGACTTGTCGATTGCCTGAATCGTTTTGAAGCGCATGGATAGCCAGGAACTGCATCTGCTGTTGACACGCGAGCCGTGGCGGCAGCATTTCGACCCCACATTGCTGCATCGCGGCCTGGATCTGGTTCGCGGGGGCGAAGTACGGGTGTTGCAGCACATCGCCAACGACGGTGGCAACGATGTGTGGCTGGCGCGCATCGGTCGCAATGCCAGCAACAGCTTTGAATGCCAGATTGAAGCACCGCCGGCCGGTGGCCGTGGCCGCATCCGGTTTTCTTGCGGTTGCCGGCGGCAGACGCTGTGCGAACACGCTGCGGCGTTGCTCACTTACATGAGTATAGTTCCAGCAGCCAGTTGGTTTAACGCTGACGATGCGCCGGGGCCTGCCGGCACCGGCGTTACCTTGGCGCGTTGGGACCGCTGGCTGGATCAGGTTTCCAGCAACGTGCGACGGCCAGCGACGGCTGCAGCGCAGCGGGTATTCGGCGTGATGCTGCGGGCGCAGGCAGCGCGCGAGTTTCCGGCAGCGTTTCCATGGCAGGAAGTGGATTCGCATCTGGCTGCAATTCCACGATTGCTCGCTGCACCGGTATGGCTGCGTCCGGGCAAGCGCGGTGATGCGCTGGTTGATCCGCAAGGCTTGCACATGAGCGCTTTGGGCGCGGAGCCCGCACCGGCCGAGGGTTGGCCCGATGAAACGCTCTCTGCGCTCAGCGTGCTGCTGGGCGATGCCGATGTCAGCCACGGCGCCCTGCGCTTGACCCGTATTGCGGCACGGCAGCATGAGCACGCCATGGAACAGCTGATGGCGCGCTATCCGGTGTATTTCGAGAAGGCCAGTACCGGCGCCCTGCATCGCGCCGAAGATCGCCAACTGCAGCTGCGCTGGGAAGACCAGGACGATGGCAGCCAGCGCTTGGCCGTTGCAATCGCCGATGGCGGTCACCTGCAACTGCTGCGCGCCGCGCAGTATTGGTATATCGACAGCAAGGCGAAGTGTTATGGCCGCGTGCAGGGCAATGCCAGTCTGCTGGAAGCACTGGCCAACGCACCCAGCCTGGAGCCGGAGGACGTTGCCAGTTTCAGCGCGCATCTCGCCAGCCACGGCGCTGTGCTGGATATCCCCACGCCAAATCCACGTGGCCCGGTGGAGTTGCTGGAAGCGGCACCTAAGCCGGTGCTGTTGCTGCGGCGGGAGCGCAATTGGCCCGTTATCACGCACGGCTACCTTGCGGACAAACGTGTTGAAGTGGGCTGTGCGCGGCTTCTCTTTGACTATGGCCCGGCGCGCGTCGATGCGCTGGATTATCACAACGTGGTGCGCCGGATGGAGCAAGATACCGTCTACGAAGTGGTGCGCCAAATCGACGCTGAGCACGCGGCGGCCCGGCTACTGCTCGACGCCAAACTGGCGGATGCACTTGAATTGTTTTACGCACAAACGGGTGGCTTCGCGGTGGTTGAGGAAGGCGACTGGGTGTTGTCGTTGGGCAAACGCAAACCGCCAGCAGCACCGGAGGCATGGCAGCCAGTGTTGCAGCAACTCGCACAAGCCGGTTTCACTATCGAGTTTGCCGACGACTTTCCACGCGATCGTCTGGTTGCCACGGGTGACTGGCACGCCGAACTGGCCGTGGATGGCAATGGCTGGTTCGACCTGCAATTGGGTATTGAGGTCGATGGCGAACGTATCGACTTGCTGCCGATTTTGCGCCGCTTGCTGGCCGACCCGGAGTTTCCACAACAACCCTACCCCGGCGAAAAGCCCGACGCTACCTGGCGGGTGTTGATCGACGAGCAACGCAGCGCCGAACTGCCGCTGCAACGCCTGCGCGAACTGACCGAACCCTTGCTCGAATGGCTGCAAGCCGAACCCGGCCCGTCGCTGCGCCTGCACCGCACCCAGGCGGAGAATCTGGCGCGATTAGCAGATCGCGATGTGTTGCATTGGCGCGGCAGTGAAATCCTGCGTGCGCGTATCACCAGTCTGCGCGAGTCGGCGCGCAGTGAAATCGACACCCCGGATGGCTTTACCGCGCCGCTGCGGCCCTATCAGCGCGAAGGCCTGGCCTGGCTCGATTTTCTCGCCGAAGCCGGCTTGGGTGGCGTGCTGGCCGACGACATGGGTCTGGGCAAAACCGTGCAAGTGCTCGCACACCTGTTGCTGGAAAAACGCTGCGGCCGCCTGGAGCAACCGGCGCTGGTGGTGTGCCCGACCAGCCTGGTCGGCAACTGGCGCGACGAGGCGGCCCGGTTTACCCCGCAGTTGCGGGTGCTGGTCATCCACGGCGCCGGGCGAGCCGATACGTACGACGAAATCGGCAACAACGACCTGATTATCACCACCTACCCGTTGTTGCCACGTGATCGTGAAAGCCTGATTGCGCAGCAATTCAGCCTGTTGATCGTTGATGAAGCGCAGGCGATCAAGAACGCGCGCAGCCAGGCTGCGCAAGTGGTGCGTGAGATCCCCGCACGCCGACGCCTGGCGATGACCGGTACACCACTGGAAAATCATCTCGGTGAATTGTGGGCACAGTTCGATGCGGTGGAGCCGGGCCTGCTCGGTAGCGAGCGCCAGTTCACCCGTCTATACCGCACCCCGATCGAGAAACAGGGCGACAACGACCGCCAGCAACGGCTGAACCAACGCATCGGTACGCTATTGCTGCGCCGACGCAAGGAAGATGTGCTGGCCGATCTGCCGGCAAAAACCGAAATCGTGCGTCGCATCGAGCTCGAAGGCGATCAGCGCAGCTTCTACGAAACACTGCGCCTGGCGCAGCACGAACGGGTGCGCGAAGCCGTTCGCGAGCGTGGCCTCAACCAATCCGGCATCATCGTGCTCGATGCCTTGCTGAAGCTGCGTCAGGTGTGCTGTGACCCGGGCCTGGTCAAATTGGCCAGCGCGAAGAAGGTACACGCATCGGCCAAGCGCGAAGCGCTGCACGAGTTGCTCGACGGGCTGCTGGCGGAAGGTCGGCGGGTGCTGCTGTTCTCGCAATTCACCGAGATGCTGGGCAAACTCGCGGCCGACTTCGACGCGCGGCAAACGCCCTACCTGATGCTGACTGGCGACACCCCGGGGCGGTTGCGCAGCGATCTGGTGCAACGCTTTCAGGAGGGCACCGTTCCACTGTTTTTGATCAGCCTGAAGGCTGGCGGCGTCGGCCTCAACCTCACTGCCGCCGACACCGTGATCCACTACGATCCGTGGTGGAATCCGGCGGCCGAAGCACAGGCCACCGATCGCGCCCACCGCATCGGCCAGGACAAACCGGTGTTCGTATACAAGCTGATCTGCACTGGCACTGTCGAAGAAAAAATCCAGGCCTTGCAGGCACGCAAATCCGACCTCGCCCGTGCGGTGCTTGATGGCGGGGCCAGCCAGCGCCTGCGCTTCGATGAAGCCGACATGGCCGAGCTGTTTGCGCCGTTGCAGTAGGCCCATTCGCCACACAGACGACTCATTTGCCTTGGAAAAATCCGATCCGTACAACGGATCGTGGCCCGCAGGGAACCCGTTGAAACCGTAGCGAGCGGCCCGAGTGCAAGGCGCACGGAGCGGTCGCTTCGCGACAACGCCTTTACGTCGCCGCTGCGCGGCTCGCTCGGTCGGGTCGCGCATGAGGTTTCAAGACGTTCCATGCGGTACCGATTACGTTTGAGCTGCCAATACCCGGCCTGCAAACTCCGCGAATACATTGCGGATGCTCGTGGCCGAAGACAGCGCACGGCTGCTGGCGCAGTTCGCGACGCTCAGCTCCAATGCTGCAGCGGAGTAGAGCTGGCGTTCGACCAACCGTTCGCACAAAACCTGATAGCGCTGGGCGTAGGACGCGGAGCGAAACTCATCGAACACGCGAAAGTGCGGTTCATCACAGCGTACGGCTGCGAGCGATGCGTCGCATTCTTCCAGCAGCATCAGCCAGGCGAGAAACGGTGGCCGTGGGTCGGACTGCATGCTGGGGTTCAGCAGCGCCGCACTGGATTCGCGAACACGGTTGCGACTGGGGCGAGGAGCGTCGCCATAGGCGCCGTGATGGTGCGCAACCCACAGGTCGGCAGCGGAACCGATCGCTTCTTCGCTACGGTTGTTGAAATTGTTGCCAAAGGATCCGACTTGCGATTTGAATTCGAATACCGCCAACAGCCTGCGCTCGTGGATCACCAGCGCATCCCAGTTTTTGGTGGCGCGAAAAAAACCGGGCAATACGAGTTGGGACTTGCGTGTGTACACGGCCGATGCGGGTAACCCGCAATGCCCGCTCACGTGCTCGACCAAGCCAACAAATCCATCCATGTTCTTGCCGCTGACCACGGCATCGCGAGCGCCACCCTGCTTGCCGACGTTATCTGGCGCGCGTGCCTGCCAAAACTGTCGCACTGCGTCGGCAGCCCGCGTGTCGAAATCAGCGGGCAACAACGACGGCTTCATGGGCGGCCCTTGTTCAACCGCGTCGTCACTTGGGCCGCATCGGCGATGCGACGCACAAGCTCTGCCTCCGAGGGGCTCACGCCGTACAACGTGAATACCGGGGCGTCCACGGCAGTCTGGTCGCGTGCGCCGGCAGCCGCAATCAATGCGACGCGCAGTTGCTCCGAAACCTGCTCCCAACGCGGCAAGCGAATGCGGCGCAGGTACTGTGCCTGGAAACGCAAGAAACCACCCGCCATGCGGGTGCAATACGCTGCCACCGTCATCACGGTAATCGACGAGCGCAGTACCGTCTGCAAGGCGCGCAAGTCCCAGACATCGGACGTGATGTAGTACAGGTTGTGATGCGGGTAGTACTGGCCCGGATCGAGTACCACAGTGGATTCGCCCTTGATATCCGGAATCAACAACTTGTGTTGCTGCACAAGCCCCGGATAGATGCGATCGATGGTGCGATACCAGCCATCTGCGCTGCGCATGGCAACATGACGCGCAGCAACGGCGCTTCGGTGCCGTTCGAGATAGGCGGCAAAACGCGGGTAGTCCGCCAGGTTCGCCAGGCGACCGTCGGGCTCGAACGGATTCAACACGCCCCTGCCCTGCCAACACACGCCATCGCGCGTGAGATCGCGCGCCATCACCAACGGCAACTTGCGCGACTGCTCGACCGGCAGCGCATCGAATTCCGCGATGAAAACACGGTCGCAACCGGTCGCGACACCGATGCCCACCTTGCACTTGGCCTGCTCCAGCGTCGGCAATTCGGACTCCAGACGACGCAACAGGTCAAGCTGAGGCAGGTCGTCAAACAACCATGGCGCGTCGCCGCGATCATGCAGCGATACGTTGCTTACCCACTCTTGTTGCGGCGAGACTGCCAACAACGCCTTGCTTACCGCAGCCAGCGGCATGTCCCGTAACGCGCGCGGATGCGCCACTCGCGTGTATGCCGAGGCCGTAGTTGGTTCGGCGTTAGCCGGTCGTCGCACGATGGTGATCGCAGGATAAGCGGCAACATCGGTATGAAAAGCATCAACCCCTTCCATGTCGATAAAGTGGCTGAGGTGGAAGCCCTGAGATATCTTGCGTCGCAATGGGCCGCCGTAGCGGTTTTTCAACCACCGATTGGCGCAGATGAACCCGAGTGTGCCGCTTGGGGCCAGCAGGTCGAGCGCGCGCTCGAAGAACGGCACGTACAGATCGGCGCGATCGTAGAGTGTGCGAAAGCGGCTGCGATACTCGCTCAGCAGCGGTGCAGGGATGCGCTCCTGGCGAACGTAAGGTGGATTGCCGACGACGATGTCGAATTCATTGTCGAAGGCGCACAACAGGAAGTCGTCGCAAATCAACCAGGCGTCGCACAGAGTGTGTGCATCCGTTTCGCTCAGCCCAGCGCGAGTCAACTGCTGCACCAGCCGCTGCAATGTCCCGGCGTGGCTGGCTGGGTGCAGCTCCACGGCTCGTACCGCATCGCGCAGGTCGTCACACGCATTGCGCAAGTTCGCAACGCTGTGCCGATAGGCTGTCAATAGTCGTTCGACTACCGGCAACAGGAAATCGCCATCGCCAAATGATGGTTCCAGCAATCGCATGCGATGTAGCGGTCGGTCGCTGCAATAGCCCGAAAGATCAAGCATGGCCGCGACCACTTCTGGCCGAGTAAAAACCGCTCCACGCTCACTACTCCCGTCACCCGCCATTTGCCGCAACGCAGCGGTGACCGCAGGTGAGCGCCATGCAGGGCCGAGGCTGTCGAAAAGCAGGGTCATGGCTCGATTCCGACCAGCACCAGTGGTACACCGGGGACTCCACGACCGTTACGAATGACGTTGTACAACTCGCCTTCGTAATAGGCCGGGCCCGACGACATATGCTGCTGCATCGACTTCATCGGCAGGATTTCGATGCCGACGTCGATGTGGTCGCCCACATAAAATGCAAGGTGCTTGACGAACAGGTCATACGCGACAAAGGCATACTTGCCAAATTGGACTTCTACAGCCACACGGTCCTTCACGAAATCAGTCTGATTGTAACTTGCAATGGCGCGTTCTCCGGCCGCCTCGATGTCATGCTTTTGCTCGGCAGGTGGCTTGGCCAAGGTCTGCCGGATCAGGCGTTGATCGCGCGTCACCCAATATGAAACCCGGCTTTCTTGCCAGCCCGCCACACCAAGCCGTTCCTGGAACGCAGCATTCAACGCTTTCGGGTTGTATTTCATCTGCCCGGCCATGCGCACTTCCTTGCTTACCTTGGTCTTCATCGTGTGCGCGTCAATACCGGCGACAACGGCTTGTATCTCCTGCCAGAGCTGTGGTCGATGGACCAACAGGTATTCATGGCCGTTGAGATGTGAGTAGATTTCGGCGATTTTCACTTGCCGTCCCCATAGCGCGACGCCGATTCAAGGAGGCGCAATTGATCGGATCGTGCCGCCTTGCCAGCCTTTGTGCGTGTAGCGTTTGACGCCGATGACTCGCTTGGCTCTTTCCTCAGCAGCCATGGCGCGCTGGTCAGTGCCTGCCCGGCTTCGGCAGGATCGAACACGGCGGTGTTGCGATCCCTCACCGGCAGACGGCCTTGTGCAGCAGCATGCACGCGGTCGATGGCAATATCCACGTAGCCGCGCACCAATTCGGCACCAGCCCCGCGTCGTCCATTACGCACCGCTGCGGCCATCGTGGTACCGACACCGGCATAGGGATCGAGCACCCAGTCGTTCAACCGCGACAATGACAACACCAAACGTTCCACCAATTCCACCGGAAACTGACAGGGGTGTTCGGTCTTTTCCACGTGATTGCTTTTCACGTTCGGAAATATCCAGACATCACCGGGATTCTTGCCGAGTGGATTGCAAGAATACTGCCCTGCTTTGGGACCCTTGAAGTATTTCTTGCCGGGATATTTCTGCGGCACCCGGATCGGGTCTAGGTCAAAGTGGTATTCGTCGGACTTGGTGAACCAGCAGATCGTCTCGTAGCGACCCGATAGCCTCTTGCTGCAATGCAGACCATGCTCGAAATGCCACACGATCCGATTGCGCAGTTTGAGTCCATGCGAGGCAAACAAGGGATACAACGCAATGTCGAGCGGTACAATGCTGCCGGACTTGCCTTTGTCGATATAGTTGCCAACTTGCCAGCATAGACTGCCGCCAAGCGCCAGTACGCGCACGCATTCGGCGATGATCGGCGCCTGCTCTTGCAGGTACTGATCGAGACTGGTGCGCGATTCGTAGGACTTGCCGACATTGTAGGGTGGCGAGGTAACGATCAACTGGATTGCCTGATCGGGTATCTGTCGCAACAAATCCCTGCAGTCACCGTGATACACCACCGCCTGCGCAGCAGGATCAAACCGACTGCTCACCACTTGCTTCGGGTGTTCCTGTGCTGCCTTGGTATCGCCGTCACCCCTCAACCGCACTTGGAGTAGCCGCAGTTCAGGCAGGTGGCGCAGCCGTCCATGATGATCGTGGCCTTGGTGTTGCACTTCAGGCACATGCTGGCGCTGGGCGGAAAGCTGGTGCCATCACCGGTCACCGATACGTCGTCGGAAGCTGGCTTTATGCTGGTGGTTGGGGCGGACTCAGTGTTCTTTTTTTTTGCACGCGATTCGTAGGCGGCGCGTTTGTCGGCAATCAGCCGCTTCTGGCCGTCGCTGAGCTCGTCATCGACGATCAGGCCGATCGACTTCATGTGTTCTTCCACCACCGCGCCGATTTCGGCCACGATCGATGGCATATAAACGCCGCCGGCCTTGAAGTAACCACCGCGCGGGTCGAACACGGCTTTCATTTCATCGACCAGGAAGGTGACATCGCCGCCCTTGCGGAACACCGCCGACATGATGCGGGTGAGCGCCACGATCCATTGGAAGTGGTCCATGTTCTTGGAGTTGATGAACACCTCGAACGGACGCCGCAATTCGTGTTCGGTGCCGGGATTGAGCACGATGTCGTTGATGGTGACGTACATCGCGTGCTCGACCAGTGGCGACTTGATCTTGTAGGTAGAACCCACCAGCACCTCGGGGCGCTGCAGCCGCTCGTGCATCTGGATCACTTCGGCGCCCGCGAATGGGGGCTGCGCGGCTACCGGCTCGGCAATCGCTTCGGCCACTTGCTGCTCCGGCTTGGCAATGCTGTAGCTCTTGATTTTCTTGTTGATCTTCACGGTCATCGGGGGTGTTTCCTTGCACGACTGAGTGTGACAACACCAATTGATCGGCGCTGTGTTGCTTTAGGCCTGCTGCGGAATGCCGCGCCTTCCGGTCAAGGCGCGGCTTCCATTTTCAACGCGGGTTGCGCGCGCTTCAGCGCGCCTTGGCTGCTTTTTTTGCCAGCGCCTTTTTTGCGCCCGGTTTTTTCGCTACGGCCTTCTTCGCTGGTGCCTTCTTGGCGACCGCCTTTTTGGCCGTGGCCTTCTTCGCTGGCGCAGCCTTCTTCACCGGCTTTTTGGCAGGAGCGGTGGCCTTGTGTACCGTGCTGCGTGCCTTGCTCACCGCCCTCTTCACCGCCTTCACGGCCTTGCCCTCGGCCTTTTTGGCTTTACCGACCACTTTCTTGACTGCTTTTTCGGCCTTGCCTTCAAGCTTCTTGGCTTTGCCTACGGCTTTCTTGACCGTTCTCTCCGCTTTGGCTTCGGCGTTTTTCACTTTGCTTACGGCCTTCTTCACCGATTTTTCGGCTTTGCCTTCCATACGCTTGGCTGCACCCACGGCCTTTTTGACCGCTGCCTTGGCTTTTTTCACCGTCGCCTTGGCTTGCTTTTTGGCGCTGCTTGCGCGCTTGGCGACTGCCTTGCGTGCCTTGCTGACCGCCTTCTTGGTATCTGCGACAGCCGTTTGAGCACGTTGTGCGACGGCACTACCCACCTGCATGGCGGCATCGCTGACGCGCTCTGCATCAGACGACATCCCGGATGTAACTCCATTGCCATTGCTCATAAAGCCCCTCCTCGGTTCGGGCGAAAGTTGAGCGACTCGATTACTCGATTCCGGCGTTGGCGCCCAGCGCCGGTGTGTCATCGACACCATGCTAAATCTACTCTTTGTTGCGACAAAAATCCTCCTCTGCACGCAATCAGAACTTGCCGTAGTAGCCTTCCTTGAGCGCATCGAACAGATTGGCCGCGGTGTGCAACTCGCCGTCGTATTCAATCTCCTCGTTGCCACGCGCCTCGACTACCGACCCATCCTCCAGCTCGAAGCGGTAGGTGGTGTTTTCCAGATCGGTTTCCTTCACCAATACACCCTGGAATGCGGCCGGGTTGAAGCGAAACGTGGTGCAGCCCTTGAGGCCCTGCTCGTGGGCATAGCGATAGATGTCCTTGAAGTCCTCGTAACGGTAGTCGGTAGGGACATTCGCGGTTTTCGAGATCGACGAATCCACCCATTTCTGTGCGGCAGCCTGGATATCGACGTGCTGCTTGGGCGACACATCATCGGCGGCGATGAAGTACTCGGGCAGGCGGGTCTTGGCGTCGTCGCTGTAGGGCATCGCGTCGGCGTTGACCAAGGTGCGGTAAGCAAGCAACTCGTAACTGAAGACCTCGACCTTTTCCTTGCTCTTCTTGCCTTCACGGATCACGTTGCGACTGTAATGGTGGGCAAAACTGGGCTCGATGCCATTGGAGGCATTGTTGGCCAGGCTCAGCGAAATGGTGCCGGTAGGCGCAATCGAGCTGTGATGGGTGAAGCGCGCGCCCACTTCTGCCAGCTCGGCGACCAAATCCGGCGCAACCTCGGCGATGCGCTGCATATAACGGCTGTAGCGTGCATGCAGCGCCTTGCCACTGATTTTTTCACCCACGCACCAGCCGTCGGTCACCATTTCCGGGCGCTGGCGCAGCATCGCCGCACTCACCGTAAACACTTCGCCCATGATCGGCGCCGGGCCTTTCTCGCGTGCCAGCTCCAGCGCCATTTCCCAACCGGCCACGGCCATCTCGCGCGCCACGCGTTCGGTAAACTCGCAGCTTTCAGGGGAGCCGTATTTCATGCCGAGCAGGGTGACGGCCGAGCCCAGGCCGAGGAAGCCCATGCCATGGCGGCGTTTGCGCGCAATCTCGTCGCGCTGCTGTTGCAGCGGCAAACCATTCACCTCAACCACGTTGTCGAGCATGCGCGTGAATACCCGCACCACTTCTTTGTATTCGTCCCAGTCGAAACTGGCTTTTTCGGTGAACGCATTGCGGATGAACTTGGTGAGATTGACTGAGCCGAGCAAGCAGGCGCCATAGGGTGGCAAGGGTTGCTCGCCGCAATTGTGTGCGTGCAATCCGTTGCCATCAAAGGTGTTGATGCCAGGCACCTGCACGTCATAAACGTCTTCGACACCCCCATCGCGCACGGTAGTCACCGTCGCCACGAAACGTTCCCGATTCAGGGAACGCTGGTAGCTGCCCAGCAGGCGTTCCAGGCGGTCGCGCTTGTCGCTATCCGCGAATCCGATGAGACGCGCAAATTGCGCAACATTGTCGCCCGCGATGACCAGCTCATGTTGGGCTTGGGTAACGTACTGCGCGTAATCGCCGCGCCCGTTGGGCAACGATGCGGTTCCGGCAAGACGACGCTCGCGGTAAATGCGCGACGCCACGCCCAGACGCAGCAGCATGCGTTGTACCGCTTCCAGGCGAGCGGCATCCGACTGCGACAGGCGTACGCTAACGCCCTTGAGTTGACTGCCTTGCACCGAGCCGTCGCTATCGAACAAACCACGCAAAAAACCGCGCTGGAAATCGCTGGATGCGCGCTCCATCGCCGGCGTAATTGCCTTGTTGCCCGGCGTCATGCCGACTTCAGCGGCCAGATGCTTCAACGCGGCCGTCGCCATGCGGTATTCATTGCGGCCAGCGACGCCATGGAACCCATCGAAATCGCTGCGATGCGGAAGCGTCCGGGCGGCGTGCTCTGTCGCCGCCATCAGTGCCCATGCCCCGCGCGTCAACGCTTCTTCGCCACCATTGGCAGCCATGGCCGGGCCATATACCGACAGCACCGCCTTGTCCTGCTTCAACGTGCCATCGCCAACCAGCATGCCGAGCAGAAAACCCTCATCGAAGGTATGGCGACCCGCCCATTGCGCATTGCCGCGATGATTGTTGAGCAGCACTTCGTCGCCTGCCTCAAGCTCGCCCGCTGGGCACCAAGCCGTGTCCAGCGACCATCGCGTGTGGCGCACGACCTTGCGCACGCGATGATCGGCGGTCAGGCGCAGCGCATGGCCTTCGGCCGTCGCCAACGTCACGACGGGTTTGCTCGCCGTGCGGAAGAATCCCTCAACGGTGCTGGGATGATCCTGACCATCGATACGTGCGGCAAACGGCACACCGATCAGGTCAGCAACTTGTCGTGGACCCTCGCTGGTATGCACCCAGGTGTCGACGGTAACGCACGGGTTGGTCGCACGAATCTGCTCGCACCACCAGTTGTTGTTCATCTCGTTGACGCGGTCGATCAGGATGAAGCCGGGCTCGGCGAAATCATAGGTGGAAGCCATAATCAGATCCCACAAGCGCTTGGCGCGGATGCGGTTGTAAATCTTGCAGGCCACCAGGCCGTCGTCGCGGGTGACATAGTTGCGGCTGGTTGGCCACTCGCGCCAGATCACCTGCTCGGGGTCGGTCAGATCAATCTCGGACTCTTCCTTGACGTGTACCGGAAACAGCAGCGGCCAGTCGGCATCGGTTTGCACCGCGTGCATAAACTCATCGGTGATCAACAACGACAGGTTGAACTGACGCAACCGGCCGTCCTCGCGCTTGGCCGAAATGAACTCCTTCACATCGGGGTGGCCGACATCGAAGGTGCCCATCTGCGCGCCGCGGCGGCCGCCAGCCGAGCTGACGGTGAAGCACATCTTGTCGTAGATATCCATGAAGCTCAGCGGCCCGGAGGTGTACGCACCGGCACCGGAGACATACGCGCCGCGCGGGCGCAGGGTGCTGAACTCGTATCCGATTCCACAACCGGCCTTGAGGGTGAGGCCGGCCTCATGCACTTTGTCGAGGATGCCATCCATCGAATCCTCAATGGTGCCCGACACTGTGCAGTTGATGGTGGAGGTGGCCGGTTTATGCGCGCGCGCGCCGGCATTGGACGTAATGCGCCCGGCCGGGATCGCACCACGGCGCAATGCCCAGACAAAACGCTCATACCAATATGCGCGCAGATCCGCGCTCGGCTCGGCTTCGGCCAACGCTTTGGCAACCCGCTTGTAAGTGTCATCGATGGTGACATCGACCGGGTCGCCCTGCTTGCTGGTGAGACGATATTTCTTTTCCCAGATATCCTGCGACGCCGGCTGCATGGGAATGTCCCGCGCCACGTCCGGTTTCACAGCGGCAAGGCGTGCCGTATTCATGTCAGATAGTCTCCTTGAACTCCCGATGACCGTCGGGATAGCGGATGACAGGGGCACGCCGGGGGCTGCGTGCAAATGTAGAGGTAGGGGCTCAGGCTCAGCGCGAAAAACGAGGCACATACGGTGCCGGGCCACGCCTTGCAATGGCTGCGGCTGATACCGCCGCATGGAAAGCACCAACCCAATCAGTAGGGTTAATCATCCCCAATAACCCCTATATGTTGTGTGAAGCGTCGTCCAAATTACCCCTGAGCCGAGCGCATGTCAACAAAAACCAAGCCCGATTCAAGCGAAATTGGACTTGCAATTTCCGGCATCGCCCGCACAACCAGAGCGTGTCCGCTATTGCCGAGAAAAGCCGTTACCGCCGCATCGACACATCATGAACCGCGACAGAGCCGGCTTTTGTCAAACCGCCATCGGCGAGGATCGGTCGCATTGTCTCCTACTGTCAGGATTTCGCGTTATGCCCATCGCATTATCTGCACTACGCCTTGTTGCCATCGCAGCACTGCTTGGCCTGTCTGGCCCACTGCGTGCGGCGCTACCCAGCGCTGATGCCAGCGGCAACCCGCTGCCGTCGTTGGCGCCGATGTTGGAGCAGGTCACCCCGGCGGTGGTCAACATCCACAGCAAACAAGTGCAGCGACTACGCAATCCGCTCGCCGACGACCCTTTTTTGCGCCGGTTTTTCGGTATTCCCGACATGCCGCAAGAACGCGTGCGGCAATCGCTGGGGTCTGGTGTCATCGTTGACGCTGAGAGTGGTCTGGTGCTGACCAACAACCACGTGATTGAAGGCGCTGACGATATCTCGGTCACACTCGCCGATGGCCGCACCCTGGAAGCCGAGCTGGTGGGCTCGGATCCGGATACCGATGTGGCGCTGGTGCGGGTGGCGGCAGACAAACTCACCGCCTTGCCGCTGGCCGACACCAAGCTGCTGCGGGTCGGCGATTTTGTGGTTGCGGTGGGCAACCCGTTCGGGCTGGGTCAAACGGTCACCTCGGGCATCGTTTCGGCGCTGGGCCGCAATGGGCTGCGCGGCCTGGGCTACCAGAACTTCATCCAGACCGATGCCAGCATCAATCCGGGCAACTCGGGCGGCGCGCTGGTCAATCTGCGCGGCGAACTGATCGGCATCAACAGCGCCATCTTCAGCCCGTCGGGCGGCAATATCGGGATCGGTTTCGCCATTCCCGCCAGTCTGGCGCGCGAGGTGATGCGGCAACTGCTGGCCTACGGCGAGGTGCGCCGTGGCAGCCTGGGCGTCATCGCGCAGGACATCACCCCCGAACTGGCCAGCGCATTGGCGCTGGGGCAGCAGCCGCGCGGCGCGTTGGTGGCGCGTGTCGATGCCGGCTCACCGGCTGAAACAGCCGGGCTGCGGGTGGGTGATGTCATTACCCAGCTTGAAGATCAGCAAGTACATGATCGCGCCGCGCTGCACAACATCGAAGGCCTGCTACCGGTCGGAAAACCGATCCGCATCGGCGTCAACCGCGATGGCAAGCCGCTCAGCCTGAAAGCCGTGCTCAAGGCACGCCCGAAAGAGCTGGCCGGCGAGGATCTCGACCCGCGCCTTGGCGGCGCATCCTTCGCGGAAGTTCCCGAACGGGTGCGCCAAAGCGGGGTTGCCGGCGTGGTGGTGAGCAAGGTCGAGAGCGGCAGCCGGGCTGATCTCAATGGCCTTCGCGCTGGCGATCTGGTGACCCATATCGGCCGGCGCACGATTGATGGCCTGCAAACCCTGCAAGCACTCGCCGACGATACACCACGCAATCTGGCGCTGCAGGTGATCCGTGGCCGGCGCTCGGGGGTGTTGGTGATGCAGTGATTTCCACTTGAAGCCTGCCGCGCGAGCCTCGCTACGATTGCGAGGAACTCGGCACAGGTTGTTGCACCGGATTGATCGGCCGATGCTTGCCGCGATAGGGCGCGTAAATCCGGGCGATCCGATCCAAATCGGCGGCCATGTCGTCACTCAGTTCGATCAGCGGCCCGACCACGACCGCCTTGTTCGGGTAGTCGAAGGCCACGCATTGCAGCGGTACGCCGGCGGCACGGGCAATTCGCCAGAATCCGGTTTTCCAGCGCGGCGCATGTCGGCGCGTCCCTTCAGGCGCCAAGGCAAGCCACAGGGTGTCGCGCTCGGCAAAGCGCGCGGCCATGATGCCAGCCAACCCACGCGGGTTTTGACGATCCGTCGGAATACCGCCCAGTTTGCGCAGAAACCAACCCAACGGGCCCCAGAACAATTCGGCCTTGCCCATGAATTCAATGCCGAGGCCAAGGCCCAATTTTGCCGCCAGCCCCCACACCACATCCCAACCCGAGGAATGCGGTGCGGCTATGATCACCACCTTGCGGCAATCGGGAAAGCCACCGGTCATGCGCCAGCCACCCAAGCGCAACACGGTGCGCCCAAACCAGCGGCCAAAGCGGCTGGACGCGCGCGGTGCGCAAGCCGGCACATGCACCGGTAGCGGATCGAACACCGGCCGGCGCAGGTCAATCATGATTTTCACGCCACGCCCGCGCCGCACGCCCACGCTTGACCTGCGCGCGTTCACGCTTGGTGCTCAGCCGGCGCTCGATGCTGCCACGTTTGGGTTTGGTGGCGACCCGCGGTTTGTCAACCGTCAGTGCGGCATGCAGCACATTGAGCAGGCGCGTGCGTGCATCCTCGCGGTTGCGCTCCTGGGTGCGGTAGCGCTGGGCGCTGAGCACCAGCACGCCATCGGCAGTAATCCGGCGATCACGGCGCGCCAACAAACGCTCGCGCACTGCCTCGGGCAGTGAGGGCGATTGCGCAATATCAAAGCGCAGCTCCACCGCCGTGGATACCTTGTTTACGTTCTGCCCACCCGGCCCACTGGCGCGTACAAAACGCTCGACCAGCTCGTCATCGGGTATGGCGAACCCCGGCACCACCTCCAGCATTGCCGCTCCCCTTGATTGCCACTTGGCCGCATGATTTTAACGGTTTCAGTGACCGCCGGGATTAAAAAAATGACGCGCCCGAAGGCGCGTCATGTGTTGCGATGCTTGCAGCCCTCAACGACGGTTGCGGCCACGATCACCGCGGTGGTTGTTGTCATCGTGCCCGCGGCGGCGGTCATCGCCACGATGTCCATCACCGCCGCGATAACCATCGTGGCTGCGATAACCATCGTGGCCGCGATAACCATCATGGCCGCGATAACGATAACCGGCGTTGTAGCTGTGCCCACGGTCGTAATGGCGGTAGCCATAGGCTGGCCGTGAGTAGTAGTAGCGCGGGCCATAGGCATAGTGCGCTACGTACAGTGGTTCTCGGGTTTCCCGGTAATACGGCTGGCCGGCGGAAAAGTAGACATTGCCCAGATCGACGAAGATACGGGCATCGCCCGCTTTGGCTGCTGGCGACAAACCCAGGCCGATGACACTGGACACTGCAAGAATGGATGCAACGACGAGATTGCGCATGGTGTTTCCTCCGCGTTGGGTGCAGTTGCAGAGTGGCCCGAACGCGGTGAACCGACTTTGAACCTGGCCCTGAACCGGAGCTGTCGTTCAGCTTGGTTCAGGGAACGATTTACAAGGTCTTGTAGATAAAGCCGATCAGCAGTTCCGGGCTGATGAACTGGCCCGCCCAGATGGCGTCGTATTTCGCGGTGGGTTTGGCTGCGATGATCTGATCCAGGGATTTGCCCTGTTGCTTGAGCTCGGCCACTCGGGCGCGGAATCCGCGCAGCATCTCGCCATAAGCAACCAGTTCAGCACGATTGCTGAGCGGGCCGTGGCCGGGCACCACCACGGCGCTGTCATCAATCAGTGTCAGCGCCTTGTCAACGCCAGCGATCATGCCGTTGATGCCACCTCCGGCATCGACATCGATGAACGGGTACAGGCCGTTGAAGTAGAGATCACCCATATGCAGCACCTTGGCTTGTTCGAACCAGACCATGGCATCGCCATCGGTGTGTGCATGCGCCACATGGATTGCTCGCACATCCTGGCCATTGAGGTGCAGGCTCAGGCCGTCACTGAAGGTGACCAGTGGCAATGCCGCCGCCGGTGCCGGCTTCAGATCGCGCTTGAAGGTCTCCAGAAACTGCGCTTGACTCATGCGCTTGCGCACATTGTCATGGGCCACGATCACCGCACCGGCTACACCGAGGTTTTCATTACCTCCGGTGTGATCACCGTGGAAGTGGGTATTGAGCACAAACCGCACTGGCTGGTCGCTGAGGGTGGCTATGGCGGCACGGATCTTGTCGCTCAACGGCGCGTACTGGTCGTCGATGAGGAAACTGCCATCCTCGCCGGTACTGACCACCATATTGCCGCCCTGGCCGGTGAGCAGGGCCAGCCCGTCGCGGATTGGGGTGACCTTGATCTCGACGTTGGCGAAGCGGTCATCGTTTTGGCCATGAACCGGTAGCGCGACAGCCGCAAACACGGCGGCTAGCAAGACGATGGCAATGCGCATGACGCCTCCTGAATGGTTGTCCGGGAGGCAGTTTAGCAGCAGGCCGGCGCTGAGCGTTCATGCAGCACCCCTGCTTTTGCATGGCCGGAAATCGCCATGCGGCGCCTGCCTTGCGCTCAGGATTTTTTGCAGGCACGTGCCACCATCGCATCGAGCTGGCGGAGGCGGTCAAAGGTGATCGTGTACCAATCGCGGTCACGCTCGTCATCGGCAGCCGCCCGCGCCCTGGCGCAAGCATTGGCGCGCGGTGCTGCGGCATTGGCTGCGCGCACCCGCACCGCCCTGCTACGCGCCGGGGCCGGCCGTTGTGCTGGCGTGCGTTGCGCAGCCACACGCGGCTGCGGCTCCGGCGTCACCTCGCGTTGCCAAATCTGCTGCGCCGATTGCGCACACGGTGCCGATTGGTAACTGACAACATCATCCATGCCATGGCACTTGTACAACGATTCAGCGTTGGTGGTCTGCGCCGAAACCAGCAATATCAAACTGAGGGTAATCAGGCGCGATAACCGCACCAAGCCAAACCTGCTGCGCTGGCGCCGATTTTTATTCATGGCCAATCCCATTGTGTTGACAATGGCGATCACACTACGGCAGCAAGCCTGCGCTGTCTGTCGGCGCAGCGCGTATCGGTATGTCAGAAAACGCTGACACGGCGCAAACCGGCTCAACCCAGCCAGTGATACGGCGCCGGATCAAAACGCCGCAGGCGATGGCGAAATACAAAGGTGAAATCCGGCCACAGTGTGGTGTTGAGTCCGTCGCGGGTGCGGTACCAACTGCTGCATCCACCGGTGTTCCAGACCGTACGGCAAGCCGTTGTTGCAGCGCGATGTTGTACTCGCGCTGGAGTACGGCATCCACATCCAACGCCGCGCCCGGGCGCCGGGCCAGGTGCGCAATGGCATCGCTCACGTAGCTGGCCTGCGCCTCGATCATGTACACCATCGAGTTGTGGCCCAGAGCGGTATTGGGGCCACTCATGATGAACAGGTTGGGGAAGCCGCTGACGGTGGTGCCAAGATACGCATTCTGGCCGTCGCGCCACGCCTGATCCAGATCCAGGCCGTCGCGACCGGCAACGGGAAACGGCGCACAGGCTTCGGCAGCTTCGAATCCGGTGCAACTGATCAGCACATCCAACCGATGGTGAACGCCATCGCTGGTTTCGATGCCGGTTGCATTGATTCGCGCAATCGGCATGGTGACGAGTTCAACATCATCGCGGCACAGCGCCGGATAGAACGTGCTCGACAACAACACCCGCTTGCAGCCGACCCGGTAATTGGGTGTAAGGCGCGCGCGCAGTTGCCGGTCGCGCACCTGCACGCGCAGTTGCAGGCGCGGCAGGATTTCCAGCACACGCAGCAACGCCGGCAGCCGGGTAAAGGCCACTGCGAACAGTTCATGGCGCCAGTAATTGAATACGCGGCTGACGCGCTGGCTGCTCGGCACCAGCCGGTACAACGCCTTGCGCCAGCGTGACACCGCCCAATTGGGCTTGGCGATGATCCACGCCGGAGTGCGCTGAAATACCGTTACCTGCGCCGCCTCATCGACTATCGATGGCAACACCTGGATCGCGCTGGCGCCGGTGCCAATGATGCCGACGCGCTTGCCGGCCAGCGCCGCATCGGCGGGCCAACGGGCCGTGTGAAAGCAAGGGCCGGCAAACTGCTCGATGCCTGCGATGGCGGGCAGCTTGGGGCGGCTCAGGCCACCGGTCGCCAGAATCAGCGCGCGCGCGTGAAGCACCTGGGCACCGTTGCCGACCTCGACCCGCCAGCGCCGCCGCTGCTCATCAAAACGCGCGGCGGTTACGGTGTGATTGAAACGCATCTGTGTACGCACGCCGAAACAATCAGCGCAGTGATTGAGATAGCCCTCGATTTCCGCTTGCGCCGGATACGCCCGCGACCAGCCGGGGTTGGGCGCAAACGAAAAACAATACAGGCTGGACGGGATATCGCAGGCGGCGCCGGGATAGCGGTTCGCCTGCCAGGTACCGCCAAGGCTTGCTGCCTGTTCCAGCAGCACATAACGATGCCCGGCGCGGCGTAGACGGATCGCCATGCACAAACCGGCGAAACCCGATCCGACAATCAGAACATCATATTCCGTGGTTTGCGGCTTGGCCGAATCGGCATCGGGCATCGGGGCACGTAGTTGGTGGCGAGAGCGCCAGCATAGCTGCGCACGGGCCAAGCGCATACTGCCCGGCTCATCGCACCGGGCTTCAACGTCGTCAACGTGCGCCGAACTGTGTCGGCGCGATTCGCGCACCCATGATCTTGTTGCGCAGCGCGATGGCATCCGGATCGCGCGACAGTTCGGCGCGATCGGATGTCACCTTCAGCCCCAAGCGCTGGTAGCTGCTGTTGAGGTTGGGGAAATGCCGCAATGTGGAATGCTCAAGCGCCAGCCGCGAAAACACGCTGCTTTCGCTGAGCGCATCAAGGCGGGCAATGAACGCATCGGGATCGACCCGCCCCGCCTCGGGTAAACAACACTGCGAATACGCGGCGAGCACTTGCTCCAGCCCGATGCCACGCTCGCGATGCAATGCAATATCCGCTTCCAGCCAGAATGCCGCGCCACCCCAATAAATGCGCATTATTGGCGAGCCCTTGTTCTGACGAGAACGACTCTTGCGTGGGTTCTTGCTGATCTCGGCCAGCGTGACGCCCGCTGCGGAGTTGCGGCCACGGCCGAAACCGGCATCCAGGTGTTCCCAGGCATAGGCTTCGCTGACGATGCCGGCACGGGCACGCAACACGTTTTGGTAATAACTGGCCAAGCCCTCGGAAAGCCAGCGCCCTTTGTTACCCAGGTACGGGTGAAAGAAATGCGAGAACTCATGGATTGCGGTCCAGTCGGCGCGCAGCTCACGGATGCTGGCGTCACGGCGCACAAAAAGCTGCACCGCCACACCGGCGCCGCGAGTGGTCTGGCCCCACGGCACCGGGCTGTTGCTGCGCGAGCTGATCTCGATGACCAGCACTTGCGCACTGCGCACCGGGAAACGCCCGTACGCCGTCAGCGACGCCTGCGCCACTTCACGCAACCAGCCGTGCAGATCATCGCTGCGTTGCCGCGTCGGTGCATCGACTACGGCAATGCGCAGTTCGGTGCCGTCGTCGCCATCGAACACGCGCTCATCAACATCGCCGAACACCGCCCAGGACGGCCAATCGCCACCGCCAGCCGCCAATGCATACACTTTGCGCGCGGTATCGCGCGGCAGCCACGGCAGCGATGCCTGCATGCCTGCCGGCAAATCCAGCGTCAGCGTGCCGGCCGCATCGGCGCGCCACAACCAAACGCCGGGGCTGATCATCCAACTGCCGCTGGCTGTCTGGATGCCCTCATCACGGCCATTGGAGCGGCTCGCGCGCTCCGCAGCAACCCGGTAATGGATGCAGGCGCCGGCCGGCAAGGTACGCGCAATCAGGCGATCGCCGCTGCGCTGCAATGCACCGTCATCGCTGCGGGTAAAGCCGAGCAAATAGTTACTCGCACCCTCTTGCGCGCGCAATTGCAGCTGCGTGTAATCGCGGTCTGCGCAGGCAGCAACGTGCAATTCACCGGCTGCCTTGTCGATGGACACCCGATAATCGATGGCAGCGTGTACCGATACGGCAAGCAACACACCAGCAACGCCAACCAGAAATTGACGTGCTCGCCACAAACAGCGCGGGTTTCGCGAATGCAATTGGGCTGCCATGGGAGCTTTAGTACCACGATAGCGGCCAAGGTTCCGTGAATGTCAACAATGCGCGCCGGCTACAATGGCGGCATGGACGTTTCCCACTTGCTCGACCCGCTCAACCCGGCGCAGCGCGCTGCCGTCGCTGCCGACCCTGGCCACTACCTGGTGCTCGCCGGCGCCGGTTCGGGCAAAACCCGCGTGCTCACCCATCGCATTGCCTGGCTCACCGAGGTGCTGGGCGTGCCAACCCACGGCGTGTTTGCGGTCACCTTCACCAACAAGGCCGCCGGTGAAATGCGCGCGCGCCTGCAAGAGCAGTTGCGCGATGGCAGCCGTGGCATGTGGGTGGGCACCTTTCATGGCATCGCGCACAAGCTGCTGCGCATGCACTGGCTTGAAGCGGGATTGCCGGAATCATTCCAGGTGCTCGACGGCGATGACCAGTTGCGCCTGATCAAGCGGGTAATGGCCGATCTGGAAATCGACGAAACCCGCTTCCCGCCGCGTCAGGCCACGTGGTGGATCAATGCCCAAAAAGATGAAGGCCGGCGCGCAGAAAACATCCAGGCCGGCAGTGATTTCATGGCGCAGACCTATGTCCGCGTTTATGCCGCTTACGAGGAGCGCTGCCGCCGCTCGGGGCTGGTCGATTTCGCCGAACTGCTGCTGCGGGCACACGAGGTGCTGCGTCAGCAACCGGCTTTGCTGGCACATTACCAGCAGCGTTTCGGGCATATTCTGGTCGACGAGTTTCAGGACACCAACGCAATTCAATACGCGATGATCCGGGTGCTGGCCGGCGAGCGCGGCCAGGTGTTCGTGGTTGGCGACGATGATCAGGCGATCTACGGCTGGCGCGGCGCGCAGGTCGAAAACGTGCAGCGTTTTTTGCGCGATTACCCCGGCGCCAGCACCTTGCGTCTGGAGCAGAACTACCGCTCCACCGGCACCATCCTGGCCGCTGCCAACGCCGTTATCACGCACAACCCGGATCGCCTCGGCAAGCAATTGTGGACCGCCGCCGCTGAAGGCGAACCCGTCGATCTGTACGCCGCCTACAACGAAATCGATGAAGCGCAATACGTCATTGGGCGAATCACCGCGTGGGTGCGTAATGGTGGCAGCCATGGCGATTGCGCGGTGCTGTACCGCTCCAACGCGCAGTCGCGGGCACTGGAAGAACAGCTGGTGCAAGCCGACATGCCGTACCGGGTATACGGTGGTTTGCGTTTTTTCGAGCGCGCCGAAATCAAGGACACCCTCGCCTACCTGCGCCTGATTGCCAACCATGCTGACGATGCCGCCTTTGAGCGCGCGGTGAACACGCCCACCCGCGGCATCGGTTCGCGCACACTGGATATGGTGCGCCAGCTCGCGCGCGCGCAGGTCAGCTCGCTATGGCAAGCCACCGCGCAGTTGAGCGTCGATACCGCGCTTGCTGGCCGTGCCCGCAACGCGCTGCATGGTTTTATCGAGCTGATTCATGCACTCGCCGCCGAGCTCGATGCGATGACCCTGGCCGAGCAGATCGATCATGTGCTGGCGCGCTCGGGCCTGCGCGTTCACTATGCCGCCGAATCGCGCGGCACGCTCGATGCGCGCACCGACAATCTTGACGAACTGGTTTCGCTGGCGACACGCTTCGTGCGCAGCGACGACGAAGAATTGCAGGGCATGTCCGATCTGGTCGCCTTCCTCGCCCATGCCTCGCTGGAAGCCGGCGAAGGCCAGGCCGATGCCGGTGCCGATGGCGTGCAGTTGATGACCCTGCATTCGGCCAAGGGCCTTGAGTTTGATCTGGTCTTTCTCACTGGCCTTGAAGAAGGGCTGTTCCCGAGCGGTCGCTCGCTGGAAGAATCCGGCCGACTGGAGGAAGAGCGCCGCCTGGCCTATGTCGGCATCACCCGCGCCCGCCAGCGGCTGGTGCTGAGCTACGCGCAATCGCGACGCATCCATGGCACCGACGCCTACAACCCGCCCTCGCGTTTTTTGCGCGAGATACCGCCCGCGCTGCTGCACGAAGTTCGCGCCAAGGTACACACCGCGCGGCCGCGATTCAGCGCGTCCGATAAATCACCGCCGCAATCAACCGGGCTGGCATTGGGTCAACGCGTCAGCCACCCCAGCTTCGGCGAAGGCGTGCTGGTGGATTGCGAGGGCAGTGGCGTACACGCGCGGGTGCAGGTGAACTTTGAGCAAGCTGGCTGCAAATGGCTGGTGCTGACCTATGCCAAATTGAGTGCACTGTAGATAACTACTGCGCCTGCACCGCCTCGAACACGCGCAGAAAATTGCCACCGACCAGTTTGGCGACATCGGCCTCGACAAGGCCGCGCTGGAACAAGCCCGCAACATAGATCGGCAATTTGGCGTAGTTGTCGAGCACCGGCTTGTAGTTGGCATCCATGTCGGTGCCCAGACAGACATGATCGATGCCGATGCGGTCTATCAATTCCAGGGTGAGCTCGACAAAGCCATTGAGATCGTGGATGCCGATGCCGGCCGGCCAGGCCCCGATCACCCCGCCGCCGCCACTGGCGATGGCCGTTGCCAACGATTGCGAAATAAAGCGCGCCGGAGCACCCGCCTGTTGCTGATGGACGTGGGTGTGTGACGCCATGGTCGGGCGGCTGCTTGCCTCCAGTGCGCCAAACGCGGTGGCTTCACTGGCGTGCGCCAGATCGACAATCATGCCGACCCGGTTCATCTCGCGCACCACCGCTGCGCCGGCTGCGGTCAAACCGCCGTGACGTGGTGGCTCGGTCATGATGTCGCCCAGTTCATTGTTGCGGTAATGCATCAGCGTGATCGAGCGGACGCCATCGGCATAGGCCTGCGCCACGAGCTCGGGCTTGCCTTGCAGAAAGTCGCCACCCTCCACGGTGAGCAGGGCGCCAATCTGGTGGTTGGCATGCACCGCTGCGATGTCGGCCGGGCGATCAATCCGCTGCACCAAACCCGACGCGACCAGCGCATTGAGGTTGTCGATCTGGCGGCGGTAACTGGCCCAGGCCTCTCCCGGTTCGAATGCGCGCGCGCTGGTCAGGCCGGTGGCATCAGACAAGGCCAGCGTTTGAAAATCGGCGACCGCAGCGAAGGCGGCGACATCAACGCCGCCGGCGCGCATATCGGCCACTGTGCGCCGTTCAAACGTGCCGCGCCAAACATATAGCCGAACCATGCCGGTAGCGTGCTCGGCACCGCGCACGAAGGTGCGGCCGGGATGCGCGTGGGCATCGATCACCGGGTGCGCGGCAAGGAATGCGCGCGCCCGCGCCAGCTCATCATCGTTGTACGTGAAGCCAATCGGCGCTACCGATTGCCGCAGCAACCACCAGCTACCACCAGCAGCGGCGAGCAGGGCCGCACTGCCGCCAAACAACAGCCGACGACGGGTTAACAGAGGCATGTAATCTCCAGATCAGGTGTTTTAGCGCGCGCTCGGCTTTGCAGCGGCGCCGACAAAGGCGATGGCGTCGATTTCGATCAAAATCGGTGCCGCGCCGAAATCGACGCCTGGCACCGTGGTGCGCACCGGCAGGGGATTTTTCGTAAAGTAACTTTGGTAAATCGCGTTCATCGCCGGCATATCTGCCGCCGATTGCAGCAACACAGTGGTTTTCACCACGTCGGCCAAACTTGCGCCTTCGGCAGCGAGCGCGGTTTTCAGATTGTCGAGCACCAACCGGGCCTGGCCGTCGATATCGCCGGGATAACGCCATTCGCCCGTGGCCGGATCACGCGGAATCTGCCCAGAGACGAATACCCACGCGCCGACCCGGCGCGTTACCGCGTACGGCCCAGCAGGGCTTGCCGCGCTGACAGGCCCGGCCAATGCTTGCGCTCCACCGCGCGCCGAGCAGCACCCCGGCAAAGCCATTGCCAGCAGCAGCGCCAGCAAGCTGGTGCCCACTGCCGCATGAACGTGCATCAGAAGTTGTGCCACAGCTCGATGCCGTACGAACGCGGCTCGCCACGGGTCACAAACTGGTTACCGAAAAAGTCGCGGCCGCGGTTGTCGATGAACTTTTCCTTGAACACGTTACGACCCCACAGGCTGACCCCGAAATCACCGGCATCGTTGCTGAAACCGAGGCGTGCGTTGACCAGATTGCGGCTACCGATACGTTCGTACAGCGGGTCGTTGGTGGCACCGCTGAAGTAATTGCTGCGGTAACTGTACTCACCGAAGAAGTCGATGCGGCCACCCAGAGCCGCCACCGGCACGCCATAGTCGATGGTGAGTGCCGCAGTGGTATCCGGCGAAGGCAGCTCGTTTCCCGACAAATCCTGGCCAGACGGGCCGCCATTAGGGAACTTGTCGAACGTGGCATCGACGTAACCGGCATTCGCACCAAGGCGCAGGTTTTCGTTGACCTGCAGGCTGATGCTGCCCTCGACACCTTGCGACTCGACCTTGGCCGCGTTGCGCAGTTGCAGCACCGTTGTGCCGCCGCCGAGTGAGACAAACTGGAATTGCTGGAAGTCGCTGAACTCGTTGTAGAACGCCGCCAGATCAAAGCGCAGGCGACGATCCAGCACCAGCCCTTTCAGGCCGGCTTCATAGCTGTCCACCGTTTCGGTTTCGAAATCGAAGCCGGTGGCGATCTGCCCGACATTGAGAAAATCGGTATTCCAGCCACCGCTCTTGAAGCCGCGCGCGTATTTGGCGTAAACGTTGACATCATCATTGAGCGCAAAGGTGAACCCGGCGGTTGGGGTGAACTTGTTGTCGGTGCGGCCGTCGCGGAAGTTGTCGAGTGAACCGATGCGAAACGCACCGCTGCGGCTGCCATCGAGGTTGAACACGATGTCCTTGGTCTCGTGGGTGTAGCGTGCGCCGAGGTTCAGGGTCAAACGCGAGGTGATGTCAAAATCCAGCGAACCAAAACCCGCCACGTTCTCGGTTTCGATATTCGCGATAGCCGGCACCACGCTACCGGCGGTCACCCTGAAGGCGAGGCCGACCGGCGCGAATGGTATGGGCGAGCCAGCCGGCAATGCGACGATGCTGTTCATGTCCTGGCCAATCGTTACCCGGCGATCGGAGTCGGCCTGCTCATTGAGGTAGAACACGCCCAGCACGTAGCGCAGGCGGCCCTCGTTCGACGAGGCGATGCGCAGCTCCTGCGAAAACTGCTCGAACTTGTCGTTGAAGTTGATGCGGATGATGTCGGCGGCGCTGTAGTCGGTGTCGTTCTGGCGCTGCTGCTTGGTATTGCGGTAGCCGCTGATCGCGGTCAGGGTGTCGCCGCTATTCATGTCGTAGGTCACCTTCACACTGCCGCCGTACAACTCGGCATTGATGAATGGCGTGGTGTTGAAATTGACATTGCGATCAGGCAACACCCCGCCCGGCAACGGGCTGTCGAAAAACGCGGTGATCGGCTCACCGATGATGGTGTTTTCTTCGGTGTCCGAGTAGTCGCCATAGACATCGATAGTGAGCTTGTCGCTGACCAGGAAGCTGAGCTCGCCGCGGGTGCTGAAGCGATCCAGATTGTCCAGATCATCGCCATTGAACACATTGCGGGTGTAGCCATCGCGAGTCTCGTAGGAAGCGGCAATCTTGCCCAGCACCGATTCGCTGATCGGACCGGTAACGCTGCCGTAACCTTCAAACGCATCGTTGTTGCCGTATACCGCGCGCAGCTTGGCATCGAAGAACGGGCTGGGCGCCGCAGTGGTGACGTTGACCGCACCGGACACCGTGTTGCGGCCGAACAAATGCCCCTGCGGGCCACGCAATATCTCCACCTGTTCGATATCGAACAGCGGCATGTTCAGCGCTGGCGACTGGCCCAGATAGACGCCATCAAGGTACATGCCGGCGCGCGTATCAAAACCAATACTGCGTCCGCCACCACCGACACCGCGAATGGTGATGGAGTTGAAGCCGGCTTTGACCAACTGGAAGTTTGGCGCCAACTGCTGCAAGTCGAACAGGGTGCGTCCACGCTCTTTCTCCAGCGTTTCGCGATCAATCACGGTGATCGCAATCGGCACGTCTTCCAACGCCTGGCTGCGCTTTTGCGCGGTCACCACCACATCATCAAGGCGCTTGGCGTCTTCGGCACTGGCCTCGTTCGCTTGCTGCGCCATGGCTGCAGGCGACAGCAATGCCGATATCAGCAAAGTCAGCAAACGCGGCTGCAGCTTCGTGTTGTTGTTCGATTGCATGATTCCCTCCCCAGGGCGGTAATTCAAAACTGCCGTACATATAAGTTGGATGCCCACCAAAGCCGATGCCAAGACTGGCCTGCTATGCTCTTCAGGTTACGTGGCTGAGCGTTGTGCCATGCACCCGCCACATCACGCTCCGACCCCAGTGTGCCAGCCCCTGTGCGAACCCTATTGACCCAACTCCGATGCCATTGACCCCAACCACTGCGCCCACCCGCGAAACCGCCATCGTGGCGGCGCATCTGGTGCGCCTGATTACCGATTACGCGGTGCAGCAGGGCGTGGATGTGGCACCGCTGCTGGCCGAGGTCGGCTGGTCGAGCGCTACCTTGGCCGACAGCGAAGCGCGGCTGCGCTATACCGATTTCGCGGCGCTTTGCGAGCGGGTTGCGCAGGTGCTCGACGACCCGTTGCTTGGCTTGCACGCGGGCGTACAGGTCAAAGCCGGGCACCTGGGTTCGCTGGGCTTCGTGTTGATCAGCTGCGCCACCGTCGGCGAGGCGTTGGATCGTTCGCGGCGCTATTCGGGAATGGTGATGAACGCGTGCAGCAATGAGCTGGAGCAGCACGGCGATCTGTGTGTGCGTTATTGGCGCAGCCGTCTGCCCGGCCGTGAGCCATTGGGACGCCTGCAGGACGAGTTGAACATGGCGGTATGGGTCACGCTGGGCCGCTGGATGACTGGCCGTGAGGACTTCCAGGCCACCTGGGTGGCTTTCCGCCACCCGCAGCCAGCGCCGGAGCAACTCGCGGCTTACGAAGGCTTGTTTGGTTGCCCGGTGACGTTTGCGCAGCCCGAAACGGCGATTGCAATACCCGCATCGGTGCTCGACTGGCCGCTGCCGCAGGGTAATCCGGCGGTGCGGCGCATGCTCGACGCGCTGTGCGAACGCACCTTGCACCAATACGCTGACCGCAACGATCCGGGCTGGCTGGGCAGCGTACACAAAGCCATCGTGCAGGCATTCGAGCACGGCGGCCCGGAACTGAGCGCGGTTGCCGCAGCGGCCGGATTGCGCAGTGATGAACTGGGCGCACTGCTGGCCCGACGCGGCACCAGCTTTCGTACCTTGGTTGACACCCTGCGCCAGCAGCTGGCGCTGAGCTACATCACCGACCCCAGTCTGGGCTTGGCCGACATCGCCTATCTGCTTGGCTTTTCCGAACAAAGCGCCTTCCAGCGCGCGTTCAAGCGCTGGACTGGCAAGGCTCCCGGCGCCTATCGCAATAGCGCTGCGTGATCGCGAAGCTTACGGCTCCAGTTCCACCTGCATTTCGATTTCCACCGGGATGTTGAACGGCAATGACGCCATGCCGACGGCGGCCCGCGCATGGCGGCCACGCTCGCCGAATACTGCCACCAGCAGATCCGAGGCGCCGTTGATAACCTGCGGATGCTGGGTGAAATCCGGCGTGGCATTGACCATGCCGAACACGCGCACAATGCGTCGCACTTTTTTCAGATCGCCCACTTCGGCCTTGAGCGCGGCGAGCAGGCACACCGCCGTACGCCGCGCTGCGCGGTAACCGTCCTCGACGCTGCGCTCGGCACCCAACTTGCCGAGTTGGCCGGGGCCCATCTCGCCGCACGGCCCCATCCCTGATAAAAACACCCAATTGCCGCTGCGCACCGCCGGCACATAATTGGCCACCGGCGGGCTGCTTGCCGGCAGTTCGATGCCCAGTTCGGCCAGTCGCGCCTCGGGGTCGAATGCGAGGACATTGGCGCCCGGCCCTTGCGCAGCGCAAGCGAGCTGCGAGATCGCCAACAAGGCCGAAAATATAATCAGATGAGGTTTCAATAGTGTGCGCATGTTCTGCCCTGCCTGATCGTTGAGCGGATAATGAAAGTGTGTGCGCGGTGTACGATGAACGCAAATTATCGGAATAACACCCCATGAATCGACGCGAGATCCTGCGCGCCTCTGGCTTGGCTGCGGTTGCTGCCAGCCTGGCGGCATGTTCAGCACCCGAAAGCAAAGGCCCGGCCAACAGCGGGCCGCGGCTGCAATGGAAGATGATCACCTCTTGGCCCAGAGACTTCCCCGGTCTGGGTACCGGTGCCGCCGGCCTTGGCGCACTGATCACCGAGGCCTCGGCTGGCCGGCTCACGGTGAAGGTGTATGGCGCCGGTGAGCTGGTACCGGCGTTTGAAGTATTCGATGCGGTCAGCCGCGGCGTGGCTGAAATGGGCCATAGCGCGGCCTATTACTGGAAAGGCAAGGCGGCGGCAGCGCCGTTTTTCTGCGCGGTGCCGTTTGGCCTCAACGCCCAGGAAATGAATGCCTGGCTCTACGATGGTGGCGGTCTTGAGTTGTGGCGCGAACTTTACGCACCATTCAACCTGCTGCCGTTCCCGGCCGGCAACACCGGGGTGCAGATGGCCGGCTGGTTCAACCGCGAAATCCGCTCGGTACGCGATCTGGCCGGCTTGAAAATACGCATCCCGGGGATCGGCGGCGAGGTGATGGCGCGCCTCGGGGCGACACCGGTCAACCTGCCGGGCGCAGAAATCTTCACTGCGCTGCAATCGGGCGCAATCGACGCCACCGAATGGGTTGGCCCATACAATGATCTGGCCTTTGGGCTGCACACGGTCGCCAAGCACTATTACTATCCGGGCTGGCAGGAGCCGGGGCCGACGCTGGAGTGCATGATCAACCAAACCGCATTCGCGGCCTTGCCGACAGACCTGCAAACCCTGGTCAGTGCCTGCTGCCGCGCGGTCAACGAGGTGATGCTGGCGGAATACACAGCGCGCAATCAAGATGCGCTCGACACTCTGATCCGTGAGCACGGGGTGGATGTGCGGCCGCTGCCGCCCGATGTGCTCGGCGCGTTGCGCCGCGCCAGCGAGCAAACGCTGGAGGCGATTGCGGCATCCGACGCCATGGCCCGGCGCTGCTACGACTCGATGCGTGCGTTTCGCGCCAAGGCACAAGCCTGGCACCGGATTTCCGAAGAAGCGTTTTATCAGGCGCGTGGCTAAGCCGTTATGCCCGCTTTCCATTATCAAGCGCTGAGCGCAGGCAATCGCACCGAAAAAGGCGTGTTGCAGGCTGACACCCCGCGTGCGGCGCGCGCTGCACTGCGCGATCGCGGACTGACGCCACTGAAGGTTGCGCTGGTTGAAGCCGACAGCGGCCACGGCACGCGCCTGTCTGCCACCGCGCGGGTGCTGCTTACCCGGCAACTGGCCACCTTGTTCAGCGCTGGCCTGCCGCTGGACGAGGTGCTGGCCGCTACCGCTGAAGGTGCCGATGGTGCCATGCGAACCATCACCCTGGCGCTACGCGCGCGGGTGATGGAGGGCAGCAGCCTGGCTTTGGCGCTGGCAGAGTTTCCCGCCACCTTCCCGCCGCTGTACCGCGCCAGCGTTGCCGCCGGTGAACAGGCGGGGCGGCTGGGGCCAGTGCTGGCACAACTCGCAACGCACCTGGAATCGCGTGACGCGATGCGCCGGCGCGTGATTGCGGCGCTGGCTTACCCGGTGTTGCTGTTGTTTTTCGCGTTGCTGGTGGTCTCCGGGCTGATGCTCTACGTGGTCCCCGAGGTCACCGGCGTGTTCGTACGCAACGGCCAGACCCTGCCGTGGGCGACGCGCACCTTGTTGGCGATCAGTGCCGGCTTGCAGAGCAGTGTGTGGTGGCTGCTACCGGCGGTACTGGCGGCATTCGCTGGTCTGGTTGCGAGTTGGCGACGCCCTGCATTCATCCGCTGGCGGCATCACCACTGGTTGCGGATGCCGCTGCTGTCACGGCTGCTGATTGCGCTGGACAGTGCGCGTTACGCGCGCACCCTGGCCATGCTCGGGGCTTCGGCAGTGCCTTTGCTCGACGCCATGAGTCTGGCCAATGCCACCGTCGCCAACCTTGAGTTGCGCGATGCCCTGGCGCAGGTAGCGGCACGGGTGCGCGAGGGCGTTCCGTTGGCGCAGGCACTTACCGGCACCGGCTGGTTTCCACCACTGGCGGTGCGCCTGATTGCCAGTGGCGAGCGCGCCGGCCGCTTGGACGCGATGCTCGACGAAGCCGCAGCCCAACTCGAACGCGAACTGGACATGGTGCTGTCGGTGCTGATGGCCGCGCTGGGGCCGGTGGTGATCGTGCTGGTCGGCGGCCTCGTGCTGTTCATCGTATTGGCGATACTCTTGCCCATCTTCCAGCTCAATCAATTGGTGCGCTGAATGGCCGATGCTCTCTTGCAACCTGTGCTGCGCTTTGATGGCGTCAGCAAGCGCTATCCCGGTGGCCAGGAGGCCCTGCTCGATATCAGCTTTTCGGTGGCGCGCGGCGAGATGGTGTTCGTGACCGGCCACTCGGGTGCCGGCAAAAGCACCTTGCTGCGCCTGATTCATCTCGCCGAGCGGCCGTCACAGGGCGCCGTGTTGTTTGACGAGCGCCACCTCGCCAGCGTGCGCGGCCGGCGGGTTGCCCTGCATCGGCGCCAGATCGGCGTGGTGTTTCAGGACCATCGGCTGCTGACCGATCGCAGCGTGTTTGATAATGTTGCACTGCCACTGCTGATCAACGGCAGCGCACACGCCGATGTCGGCAAGCGAGTGCGGGTGGTGCTCGACAAAGTCGGGCTGGGAGGCCGCGAACGTTCGCTGCCGGTCACGCTGTCGAGTGGCGAGCAGCAGCGCGTCGGCATCGCACGGGCGTTGGTTGCGCAACCCCCGCTGTTGATTGCGGACGAGCCGACCGGCAATCTCGATCCGCAACTATCGGCCGAAATCATGCAGTTGTTCGCCTCGCTGCCGGCACAGGGCACCGCCGTACTGGTCGCCAGCCACGATCTGCACTTGCTACGGCGCATGCGCAAACGGGTACTGGTGCTTGACCATGGCCGCCTGGCCGACGACATTTCAGCCGAGGATTTGGCGTGAGTGCCATCAGCAATCGCAAACGCAAACCCGCCACCATCCAGCGCAGCAACACGCTGACCCTGCGTCAGCGCCTGCGAGCCTGGCGTGATCTGCATCTTTATGGGCTGGTCAGCAGCATCGGCCGCATGGGCCAACGGCCGTGGGCAACCCTGCTGACGGTTGCGGTGATGGCACTGGCAGTGGCGCTGCCGATGGGTTTGTGGCTGGTGCTGCACAATGTCGAACAATTTTCGGGCAGCGTCACCCAGTCGCGCGATATCAGCGTGTTTTTGCGGCCACAGGTGGGTGCCGAACGCGCACAGCAACTGGCGCAGGAAATTGGCCAGCGCGCGCAGGTGGCGTCGGTTATCCTGCGCAGCCCCGAGCAGGGCCTTGCCGAGTTGCGGGCGATGAGCGAATTGGCTGGCGCGCTCGATGTGCTGGAACAAAATCCGCTGCCCTACGTGCTACAGGTCAGCCCACGCGAGGATGGTGATGCACTGGCGATCGTGCTGCGAGCGCTGCCTGAAGCGGAAATCGTGCAGCATGATGCGCAGTGGCGGCGGCGGCTGGACGTCTGGCTGGGTTTTGGTGACCGGGCAGTGCTGGTGGTAGCGCTGTTGCTGGGTGCTGGTGCGCTGCTGGTGGTGGGCAATACGGTACGGCTGGATATCCAGTCGCGTGCCGATGAAGTTTCGGTTTTGCGCCTGCTCGGCGCCACCGATGGCTTCGTGCGCCGGCCTTTCCTGTATCTTGGTGCCTGTTACGGGCTCGGTGCCGGCCTGCTGGCACTGCTGGTGTTGGTATTGGTAGCCAAGGCATTGGCGCCACCGCTGGCCGGGCTGGTGGCAAGCTACGGCAGCGAATTCGTGCTGGTCGGGCCGGGCGCGCTTGGTCTGCTCCGGTTTATGCTTGGCGTGGTACTTCTGGGCTGGATCGGTGCCTGGCTGGCAACGGGGCATCATCTTCATCGTACGCAGGTGTGATACATCCATGAATGCATCCTCTATTCGTCATATCGGCCCGCACTCGGCGCGGGTGATGGTGGTCGATGGTTCCAAAATGGTGCGCATGATGATTGCGCAGGTACTGCGCGAAGAGTTGCCTGATGTCGAGGTGGTTGGTTGCGGTACCGGCGGCGAAGCGCGCACCGCACTGCAGCAAGGCACCGTCGATCTGGTCACCACCGCGTTGCGCCTGCCCGACATGGACGGCCTGGAGCTGGCGCACTACATCCGCGAGCACGCACCGCAAGCCTATATCCCGATCATCGTGGTCTCCGGTGATGTGCAAGAACGGCTGGAAAACCGCAGCTTCACCGACGAGGTTACCGACTACTTTGACAAGGAACTGGGCTTCCAGGCGCTGGCCACGTTCATCCGCGGTTATATCCGCCCGGAAACCGAAGTCGGCGGTGAAGTGTTGTATGTCGAGGATAGCCGCGTGGTGGCGATGGCAACCCGGCGCATGCTGGAAAAACACGGCCTGTTGGTCACCCATGCGCCGAGCGTCGAAGACGCGCTGGCCCTGCTCGATCAGGCCGTACACGAAGGCCGGGCACCGGGTTGGGATGTGGTATTGACCGATGTCTACTTGAAAGGCGAGTTGAGCGGCAAGGATCTGCTGCTCAAGCTGCGCCGCGAGTATCGCTACGCCAAGGGCCAGTTGCCGGTGCTGGTGATGACCGGCGATGCCAACCCCGCCAATCAGTCCGACCTGCTGCGTGCCGGCGCCAACGATCTGGTGCAAAAACCGATCGAAGAACGGCTGTTGGTAACCAAGCTGCTGTTCCAGTTGCGGGTCGGGCGCATGCTGCGCGAGCGGGTTCAGGCGGCGGGCGCCTGACCCGCACCCGGC
This sequence comes from Lysobacteraceae bacterium, assembly GCA_030681035.1. Classification (GTDB taxonomy): domain Bacteria; phylum Pseudomonadota; class Gammaproteobacteria; order Xanthomonadales; family Xanthomonadaceae. Next base: position 78,095 of record JAUXUI010000032.1, read on the forward strand.
GCAGAAAATATCCCCCGGCAGAGCCGGGGGCTTTAGCTGTGAGCCCCTCAAAGGTGCCAATCAAATCACGTGCCGCCTGAAGGCGGCTGTGGCTCCCTTCTCCCTCCGGGGTGAGAGGTTGCGCTTGCAAGCCATCGGCTTGCGCAACGTCGAACGCCCGAACGCAACGCGTGAGGGCCGGGGCGCGCAGCGAGGTGGCGCGAAGCGCCGGATGAGGGTACGACAAAGCGTCATCTGCACCATCACGCCATCGCCGTACCCTCACCCCAACCCCTCTCCCGAAGGGAGAGGGGCTTTGGAAGCCCGACTGCCGCCAAGGTCAAACCTTGTGAGTCCCCCGGCAAAGCCGGGGGTTTGCTTCCGCAATCATCCGAGCTGAAACACCTTCACCGACGCGCCCAGGCTGGCGGCGCGATCTAGCAGCATGCGTGACGCCGCGCTCAGCTCCTCGGCCAGTGCCGCATTGTGCTGGGTGGTCTGATCCAGACTCGCCACCGCGTCATTGATCTGGCCGACACCGCTGGCCTGCTCGCTGGCGGCGTGGCTGATTTCGCCGATGTGGGCGCGCACCTTGGCGGCCATCGTGACGATACCATCCACCGCCGCGCCGGCCTTGCCCACCAGCTCGGTGCCGCTTTGCACTTGTGCTGCCGAACGGGAGATCAATTGCTTGATCTGGCCCGCCGCCTGGGCACTGCGCTGCGCCAAATCGCGCACTTCGCTGGCCACCACCGCAAAGCCTCGGCCCTGCTCGCCGGCACGCGCCGCTTCCACCGCTGCGTTGAGCGCGAGGATGTTGGTCTGAAATGCGATCGAATCAATCAGGCCGATGATTTCCGAAATCTGTTTGGAGGCATCGCGGATTTCATTCATGGTGGTCACCACCTCGGCCATCAGCCGGCTGCCGTCATCTGCCGCCTCGCGGTTCTTGTCAGCTAGGTCATTGGCGCTGCGGGCAATCTCGGTGGTTTGCTGCACGGTGGCGTTGAGCTCGTGCATTGATGCGGCGGTCTCCTCCAGACTTGCCGCCTGCGATTCGGCGCGGCCCGACAGATCATCGCTGCCGCTGGTGATCTCGTTGGCGGTGCCATCCAACCCCTCGATTTCGCGGCGCACATCACCCACCACCGCTTGCAGATTCACGCCCAATTGATGCACCGCACGCAGCAATTGCCCCAACTCATCCGTACCCGCTGCCGCCTCATCGTGCACGCGCAGGTCTCCGGCCGCCAACGCGCGCGCGCGTTTCGTTGCCGCAGTGATCGGGGTAATCACACTTCTACGCAGCCACGGCAGTACCGATACAAGCACCAACACCAATGCCGAAAGCTGGGCTACCACATCCCACCAGCCAGTCAGCGGCAAAAACTGAACCGCGTCATTGATGCAAGTGGTGGCAATCAATGCCGCCGCCAGCTTGCCCAGCAGCGGGAGGTGGGTGAGCCGATGCCACAGAGCCGCCAACCCGCGTTGCTGCAACTGCCCACGATGCAGGCGCATCTTCGCCGCACCCTCCTGATTGGCCTCGCGCATTTTGGCGTACAGCGCGTCGGCAGCCTCGATCTGCTCGCGGCTGGGCTTGGTGCGCACCGACATGTAGCCCACTGGCTGGCCGTGCTGCAACACCGGTGTGACATTGGCGCTGACCCAATAATGATCGCCATTCTTGCAGCGATTCTTGACCATCGCCGACCACGGCTCGCCGGCCTTGATGGTGTCCCACAGATCACGAAAGGCCTCGGCCGGCATGTCGGGGTGGCGGATGATGTTCTGCGGCTGGCCGAGCAACTCCTCGGTCTGAAAGCCACTGATTTTTACAAAAGCGGCGTTGCAGTGGCTGATCTTGCCTTTCAGGTCGGTAACCGAGACGATGGTGTCGCCATCGGGGAAGGTGGTTTCATGCTGGGTAACCGGCAGATTCTGGCGCATTACGCTGACTCCTTTGTATTGCTTCGTACAAGCCACACGATTGATCTGTGATACGGCAAGATGCCAATTCAATTGTCGGCAGGATCGGCGATCCCTTTATGTCGTCACCCCGGCGAAAGCCGCTGTCCGGGCTATTGATTTCGCTGTATTCCTGCTTTCGCGGGAATGACGGAAACCCACTTGTTCAGAGCATCCCCAAGCTCATAATCGACCATGCACAATGACTCTTGAGGAGCATGTGACGAATGTGTGAAGACGCAAGCAAATTGGCCCACCTGGGCAACGACACCAAGCCAGCGGTGCGGCTGGCCGCTTCCTGGCGCGAGCGCGTCGGCGACTATCTGCTGCGCCCGCCGATGCAGGCGCTGGCGGCTTTTCTGCGCACCGAACGCGCACGCGGGGTGGTGATTTACCCGCCGGGTGGACAGATGTTCGCGGCCCTTGACGCCACGCCGTTTGACGCAGCGAAGGTGGTAATCCTTGGCCAGGACCCGTATCACGGGCCGGGGCAGGCGCATGGGCTGAGCTTTTCGGTGCCGCCGGGCGTGCCGGTGCCGCCTTCGCTGCGCAATATCTTTGCCGAAATCCAGCGCGATCTGGGCATTGCCGCGCCTGACCACGGTTGCCTGCTGCCGTGGGCAACGCAAGGCGTGCTGCTGCTCAACGCGGTGCTGTCGGTACAGGCCGGGCAGGCTGGTTCGCATCAGGGCAAAGGCTGGGAAGGCTTCACCGACCATATCGTCGAAACCCTGAGTCGCGAACGCGAGGGTCTGGTGTTCATGCTCTGGGGCAGTTATGCGCAGGCCAAGGGCCGCATCATCGACGTCCGCCGCCATTGCGTGTTGCGCGCGCCACATCCCTCGCCGCTGTCAGCGCATCGCGGTTTCGTCGGTTGCGGCCATTTCGGCAAGGCCAATCGCTGGCTGCAAGGGGCGGGGAAAACCCCGATCGACTGGTCGTTGCCGGCGCGCAATCAGTCGCCGCCTTCATCCCGCGTAAACGCAGATACTGTATAGTCGCGGCCGCGGCTCAGAACATGCGTCGCATCCCTACAAGGGGAGTAGCTCACAATCGGGCGGATCGTCAACACGAGCACACAGCTCCGGTCCGTCAGGCAGTGCGTTGCGGCGTGATGCCGCCGTCCTGCGAGCGAGACCTTGTCGCCGTAACCCGCTGCGGATGCGTCCACGCAGCGGTCGCGCGATGTCTCGGTTGCAGGCTGCACTGCCCCGCACCCCGTCTTGCGTACCGGCTTCTGGTTTTGGACGCGAACGGAGTGCAGTGTGGAATCGATCGGTACGTGGTGGCTGTGGCTTGGTTTTTCCTGCTTTGTGATCGCGGCAACCAGCGTCGATCTGCTGGTGCTGCGTGCGCAGGGCGCGCATCGGGTGTCCAGCCGCGAGGCGTTGCACTGGACCCTGCTGTGGGTGGCGCTGGCCTTGCTGTTTTGCGCCGGATTGTGGGTCTGGCTAGACCACAGCGGCGGGCGTGAACTGGCCAATCTCAAAGCTACCGAGTTCCTGACCGGCTATCTGATCGAAAAATCGCTGTCGGTGGACAACATCTTCGTGTTTTTGATGGTGTTCACCTATTTCGCGGTGCCCACGGAATACCAAAAACGCATGCTCGTGCTGGGCGTGATCGGCGCCATCGTGCTGCGCGCAATCATGATCTTGCTGGGTGCGCTGCTGATCAGCCGCTTTCATTGGATTCTCTATGGGTTCGGCCTGTTCTTGCTGGTCACCGGCGGCAAGATGCTGTGGTTCGCCGACGCCAGTCCTGACCTCGAACGCAACCCGTTCTTGCGCTGGATGCGCAGTCATTTGCGTATCACTGCGGGTTTCCATGGCGAGCGCCTGAGCGTGATGCGCGATGGCCAGCGCTGGTTCACTCCGCTGTTCGTGGTGCTGGTGCTGATTGCAATCACCGACATGATCTTCGCGGTCGACTCGATCCCGGCAGTGTTTGCAGTAACCCAGGATCCGTTCATCGTGATGACTGCCAACATCTTCGCCATCCTCGGCTTGCGCGCGTTGTATTTCCTGTTGGCCGACATGAAAGAGCGCTTCCACCTGCTGACCTATGGGCTGGCATTGGTACTGATTTTCGTGGGCACAAAAATGCTGATCGCCGGCTGGGTACACGTCCCGCCACTGTGGTCGCTGGGCGTGGTAATTGGCATTCTGGCCAGCGCCATCGTCATCAGCGTGATGGCGCCACCGGCGCCGCCACCGGCTGGCAAGGGCTTGCGTCAGGAGACCGGTAATGAGTCGTAATAATTTGTTTTTAAAAAAGAAAATGAACGGTACTTCAACCACATTTAGCACTCCAAGCAACGCAGTGCTAAAATCGTCCTCGTCACTCAGGAGATCCCCCATGTCGGTCAACGCGTTGGTTGCCAACAATCTGCCGATCCCCAGTGCGCTCGGCTCACTTGACGCCTACATTGGCGCCGTCAACCGTATTCCGGTGTTGACCGCCGAAGAAGAGCAATCGCTGGCGCGGCGCTTCCGCGACGAAGAAGATATTGATGCAGCCAAGCAACTGGTGCTCTCGCATCTGCGTTTCGTGGTGCATGTGGCGCGCGGCTATCAAGGTTACGGCCTGGGTATGGGCGACCTGGTGCAAGAAGGCAATATCGGATTGATGAAAGCGGTCAAACGCTTCGATCCCGATCAGGGCGTGCGCTTGGTCAGCTTTGCGGTGCATTGGGTGCGCGCCGAGATGCACGAGTTCATCCTGCGCAACTGGCGCATCGTCAAGGTCGCCACCACCAAGGCGCAGCGCAAACTGTTTTTCAATCTGCGGCGCGCCAAGAAGCGTCTGGGCTGGCTCAATGCTGAGGAAGTGCGGGCGGTCGCCAAGGATTTGAATGTCTCCGAACGCGAAGTGCGTGAAATGGAATCGCGTCTGTCTGGCCGCGATATCGGCTTTGATCTGGGCAACGATGACAACGACGACGCACCGCCATCGCCGTCTGCGTACCTGATCGATCAGGGCGCCGACCCCTCGCTGAGTTATGCCCGCGACGATCATGAAGATCATCAACTGGAATTGCTGCGTGAAGGGATGTCCGAGCTTGATCCACGCTCACGCGACATCGTGCGTCGGCGCTGGCTGGATGACGACAACAAGGTCACATTGCAAGAGCTGGCCGACGAATACGGCGTATCGGCCGAGCGCATCCGCCAGATCGAGTCCGCTGCAATGAAAAAGATGCGGACGCTGTTTACCGCCTGATCCGCGCGGTTTGAACCCCGGCGGTGGCGTGCCCGTGGCGGGCACCCAACACCGGTTCGGTTCGATGTGGTTGTTGGTCCGCCGTCGGCCGCGCACACACGGTGCCCAGCAAGGAGCAACTGCGTTCCCGCTGGTGCCGATCCGTGCTGCCGTGGGAGCCGGCCCCGGATCAGATCCGGGGTAGGCTCTGCCGGCGAACAACCTTGCGAAAGCTTCGCGCGCAAGGCGCGCTCCCACGAACGCTTTGAAGCATCCCTGAAGGGGCACACCATGAACCGACTCGCATGGGTATTTTCCGGCGGTGGCGCCAAGGGTGCATTTGGTGCCGGAGTGTTTCAGCGCATCCTTGAAATCTATCCGACACTGCGCTGGCAGATCGTTACCGGCACCAGCACCGGCAGCCTGATCGCACCGTTTGCGGCGCTGGCAGACGCTGATCGCGCACGAACAGCTCAACTCGTCGAGCTGTATGGCGGCATTCGCAAGAAAGACGTATTCCAATCGAATTTTCTGTTCAACCTGTTCGACCTGCCCGAGGGCCTGGTCAACCTGAAGCCATTGCGCAAGGTGTTGAACGCGGCACTGCCGCAAGCTGCGCAGGCCGCGCTTGCCATTGGCGCGGTTGACCTGGTGGTGCCAACGGTCAACTTGCAGACGGCAGCGCTGACGCTGTGTACCCAGGAACGCAATCAACAACGCATCCGCGACTGGTATTCGCAGCAACAAATCCCGGTGCCATTGGAGTTCTGGCCATTTGCGGATTTGAACGAAGCCTTGTTGGCTTCTTCAGCAGTACCGCTGGGCACCACGCCGATCCAGAACGACAACCGCCGGTACGATTACAAAAACAAATCGAAGCGTCATCAGTATGTCGATGGCGGCGTGTTCGACAAGGCGCCGCTGCGCGAGGCGCTGGCGCTGGGTGCCAGCGAGGCGATCGTGGTGATGATGTCGCCGACGCAGCCACAGCCAAGACTCAAGCCGTTCGACAATCTTATCGAGGTGGGTCTGCGCGCCGTTGACCTGTTGCAGGATGAGTTGTTGCGCGGCGATATCGACAATTTGGGGCTGGCGCAGGTGCTGTACGCCCAAGGCGTCAGTGCCGATGCCCTGGCGAGGCAACAGGTCGCACCGGAAGTCTGCGGCTATTTGCATGCGCTGGAGTCGGCACGCGACACGCCAGCGGGCACAGCCATGGCAAACCCGGCCATGCAGCCGGTCATCATCGAGCCGCAAACTAGCATCGGTAGCGGCGAAGATTTTGACAGTCTGGTTGCTTCGGGTTGGCCGGAATCGCCCGAAGCCGATGGCGGCAAGCCAACGAACATCCCGATCATGCAGGCGCGCATTGCCTATGGCCGCCGCGTGGTCGATGCCTTGCTGGCTGAACCGGGCAGCCGCTTGAAGGCCGTGCTGGATGCGCTCACGTTGGCCCAGTGACGACTCGCCTCTCGACCCCCTACCCAATTCATGTCATTGTCGGGCGTTGATTTTACGCAAGGGGAATAGCAATGAGTTCGGGTCAAAACATTCTCAACGGAATATTCGGGGCGAAGGCCAAACGCGGCAGTTGGCAACCCAGCCCTAATGCAGCCGGTGGCCTGCCCGGTGTACTGCTGGTGGTGGGCTTGCTGGTGCTGTGGGGCGCGTTCAGCGCGTTCTACACGGTACAGCCCGAACAGCGCGCCGTGATCAAACGTTTTGGCGCGGTCGTCAAAATCGCCGACCCGGGCCTGCACTTCAAGTTGCCGTTCGGCATCGACAAGGTACAACTGGTTGCCACCGAGCGGGTGCTCAAGGAGGAATTCGGTTTCCGCACGGTGGGTGATTCACAGCCCACACGTTATGCCGACACCGAACTGCCCGACGAATCGCTGATGCTGTCGGGCGACCTGAACATGATCGATGCCGAATGGGTGGTGCAGTACCGTATCTCCGACCCGGTGAAGTTCCTGTACGCGATGCGCGAACCGGTGCGTACGCTGCGCGACATTTCCGAATCGGTGATGCGTCGCGCCGTCGGTAATCGCCTCGGCAGCGACGTGCTGACCACCGCGCGCACCGAGATCGCCGAACTGGTGGAGCTTGAAATCCAGCAGGCCATGGAGCGCTACGACAACGGCATCCGCGTGGTTACCGTGCAATTGCAGGACGTAGTGCCGCCCAAGGCAGTACGTCCAGCATTCAACGAGGTCAACGAGGCGCGGCAGGAACGCGAGCGCATGATCAACGAAGCCACCAAGCAGTCCAACCAACGCGTGCCGCTGGCGCGTGGCCAAGCCAATCGGGTGATCGCCGAGGCCGAGGGTTACGCCACCGAGCGCGTCAACAATGCGCTGGGCGAAACCGCGCGCTTTCGTTCGATCCTTGCCGAGTATCGCAGTGCGCCGGAAGTGACCCGTACCCGCATGTACCTGGAAACGCTCAATCAGGTGTTGCCCGAGGTCGGCCAGGTGCTGGTGGTGCAGAAAGGCCAGATGTCGCCACTGCCGCTGCTGAATCTGCGCGATGCCAAAACCGCACCCGCCGTGGAGGCCAAATAATGAACCGGATCAGTATTTTTCTCGTATTGGCTTTGCTTGTCACGCTGGTGCTGGGTAGCAGCGTCTATGTCATCGATCAGGCCGAACAAGGCATCGTGGTGCAGTTCGGTGAACCCGTTGGCGATCCTGTTACCGAAGCGGGTCTGCACTGGAAACTGCCGTTTGTGCAGGATGTGCGCCGTTTCGACAAGCGCCTGCTGGTGTGGGATGGCGATGTCAACCAGATCCCGACGCTGGGCCGCGAGTTTGTGATCGTCGATACCACCGCACGCTGGCGGATTGTCGATCCGCTGATGTTTCTGCGCTCGGTGCGCGATGAACGCGGCGCGCGCACCCGCATCGATGACATCATCGACTCGGTGGTACGCGACATCATTTCTGGCACCAACCTCGAAGAAATCGTTCGCTCGCAAGACTGGAAGGTGGCGCTGGAGGAGATTGACGAAGGCGACATGGTGCGCAGCGATGTCGACCTGGGCAAGCCCAAGAAAGGCCGCGCACAACTGGAAAAGGACATGCTCGCGGAAGCGTCGCGGCTGATGCCGTCGCTGGGGATCGAACTGGTCGACGTGCGCATCAAGCGCATCAACTACATCGACAGCGTGCGCCGCCAGGTTGAAAACCGGATGGTCGCCGAGCGGCAGAGTATCGCCGAGCGTTTTCGCTCCGAAGGCCAGGGCCGCAGTCAGGAAATCCTTGGCCAGATGGAACGCGAACTGCGCACCATCAGCTCGGAAGCCGAGCGCAAGGCGGCTGAAGTACGCGGCAAGGCCGATGGCGAAGCCACTCGCGTTTACGGCCTGGCCTATGGGGCCGACGCCGAGTTCTACGCGTTCTTCCGTACCCTGGAGAGCTACAAGGCCATGGGCGCGAATACCACGCTGATGCTCGATGCCGATTCGGAGTATTTCCGCTATCTGCAATCCACGCGCAAGCGCTGATCGCTTGCGGGAATACCCACGGATTGAGTCCAGGGCAGGCTCGGTGCGCGATTGTCGCGATGGGTTTTTGTGGGAGCCCACCCTGTGGGCGACGGTAGAGCGATAACGTCGCATCGGGTCGCCCACAGGGTGGGCTCCTACAGTGGCGCCTCAAGGCGCATTTGTGGAGCCCTGCCAGATCAAGTCCTGGGCAAGCTTCGTGGTCCACTCCAGTCCAGCGCACCCCGCCCCGGCTCGGTTACACTGGCCGTCGCCGCAACTTGCGTGAACCCGCCTCAATGAGCGAAACCACCGTCACCGCACCCGAGCACTTCCCCACCGAAGCCGGCGGCTTGCTGCTGCCCGGCCCGGCCGGCACTCTGGACATCCTGGTTGATCTGCCGCAGGCGAAAGATGCGCGCAATGCGGTTGCGATCATTTGTCACCCGCACCCGCTGCACGGCGGCAGCATGCACAACAAGGTGGTCACCATCATCGAACGCGCACTGCGCGAGCTGGGTGTGGCCACGGTGCGTTTCAATTTTCGCGGCACCGGCGCATCCACCGGCACCTTCGATGAAGGCCGTGGTGAAACCCTGGATTTGCTGGCAGTAGCCGAATGGCTGCACAAGGTACGCCCGGAGGCTGAGCTGTGGCTGGCCGGTTTCAGCTTTGGCGCCTATGTCGCCCTGCTTGGCGCCCGCCACTTGCCGGTCCGGCAGATGGTGTCGATTGCGCCACCGGCCGGGCGCTGGGATTTCGCCGCTGTGTTGCCGCCAACCTGCCCGTGGCTGGTGGTGCAGGGTGAAGAAGACGACGTTGTTGATCCGACGGCTGTGCGCGAGTGGATCGACAGCCTGCCGGAAAAACCGGCGCTGGTGATGATGCCCGAGACCGGGCATTTCTTTCATCGCCGCTTGATGGACCTGCGCGGCGCGATCAAAAACGGGGTGCGCCGGAACCTGCCGCCCGCCGCATGAGCGCAACACCTTCGCAACACTACGCGGCCGGGGTCGCGGCTGGCCGTTGGCAGGCCGATCCGATGCAGCAGGCGCTATTGCCGGCGCTTGATCGCATTGCCTGCGAACTGCGCAAGCAACAGCGCGCGAAGCGCTGGCTTGCGCGGCTGTTCACGAAAGCCGAGCCGACGCCTGTTCTAGGTTTGTACCTGTGGGGCGGCGTTGGTCGCGGCAAGACTTTTCTGGTGGATCTGCTGTTCGAGACCACCAGCGGCGCACGCAAGCGCCGCCAGCACTTTCACCGCTTCATGGCCGAGGTTCAAGAGCGCCTGAATGCTTTGCCCGAGCAATCCGATCCGCTGGCAGTCGTCGCAGCCGATATCGCTGCCGACGCCCGGTTACTGGTGCTCGACGAGTTCGTGGTCATCGATATTGGCGACGCGATGATTCTGACGCGGCTGCTAGGGCATTTGTTCGCACTAGGCGTGACCCTGGTCACCACCTCCAACACCGCGCCAAAAGACCTGTATCGCGATGGTCTGCAACGTGCGCGCTTTGTTCCCGCCATCGCCCTGCTCGAACACCACTGCCGGGTGCATGAACTGGTCAGCGCCACCGATTACCGTTTGCGTCAACTCACCCAGGCACCGGTTTATCTGAGCCCGCTGGACGCCAAGGCCGAAGCTACGCTGAAGGCGTGCTTTGCCATGCTCAGTGCCAACATCGAGCCCGAGGCGGGGCCGCTTGGCCTGCTAGGTCGCACGTTGCCGGTAAAGGCGATGGCCGAGGGTACGGTCTGGTTTGATTTTGCGACGTTATGTGAGGGCCCGCGCGCGGTCGCCGACTACATCGAGATTGCACGCAGCTTCCATACCGTGCTGATCTCGAACGTGCCGCAATTCGCTACCCAGCACGATGACGCGGCACGGCGTTTCGTGCATCTGATCGACGAGTTCTATGATCGCAACGTCAACCTGATCCTGAGCGCGGCAGTCGGGCCTTTGGATCTGTATCGCGGCGAGCGCTTGGCGCCGGCATTCGAGCGCACCAGCAGCCGCCTGATCGAGATGCAAAGCGCCGACTATCTGGCCCGCGAGCACCGCGCATGATGACGCTGCTTGTGCCGAGGCGGAAAATCGCCCACAGGGTGGGCTCCTACAGGTGGGGGCAACCGCTCTTTGTAGGAGCCCACCCTGTGGGCGACAGGCGGCGCCCCATTGCCAAGAGCCCGCGCAATCGCCGATACGTGCTTTTGTGGGAGCCCATCCTGTGGGCGACACGCGTTCGCAGCAACGCCTCTGGTTTTCGGGTTGTTGCGGGGAGCATCCGATGAGGCTGTTCGGTGCGCGCATTGCGCTGCTGGCCTTGCTTGTGCTCGCGTACGCGCTCGCCTTTCAAGGCACCCGCGGGCTGTTCACCACCGATGAGGGTCGCTACAGCGCGGTGGCGTTGAACATGCTTGAACGCAGCGATTTCATCACCCCGCAACTGAGCCACGACGTGGCGCATTACACCAAACCGCCACTCACCTACTGGGTGATTGCCGCCAGTGTTGCGCTGTTTGGTGCCAATGAATGGGCGGTCCGCCTGCCCAACGCGCTGGCTTTTGCGCTCACCGTTTGGCTGTGTTTCGCCATCGGCAAGCGGCTTGATCGCGAACACGCCGGTTGGGCGGCGCTGATTTACGCCAGCATGGCATTGCCCTACCTCGGCGCGCATTGGCTCAACACCGATACTTTGCTGACCTTGTTCGAAACCCTGGCTGCTTTGGGTTTTATCGCTGCGCTACTTGATGCTGGCCGACCACTGCGCCAGGCATTGCTGCTGTGGACAGCGCTGGGCCTGGCATTTTTGACCAAGGGGCCGCCGGGCCTGCTCGGTTTCGCGGCATTGGCGATTGCGGCATTTACCTGCCCGCCGCTGCGACCACGCCTTGGCCGCCTTGGTGCGCGCTGGGGTTGGCTGCTGTGGCTGGCCATCGCCGCGCCGTGGTTTGTGGTGTTGATCGTGCAGCATCCGGGTTTGCTGGATTATTTTTTATACGATGAAGTCGCCGCACGGGTGCTCAGCGACAAGCATGGCCGCAGCCCGGGCCTGTACGGACTGATCAGCGTTTATCTGCCCACCCTGCTGCTCGGCACGCTGCCGTGGGGCGTGCGCCTGCTTGGCGCTTTACGCCGGCCATGGCCCAGCCCTGCCAGCCTGCGCAACGATCCCGGCCTGTGGCTGCCACTGCTGTGGTTCACCGTGCCGCTGCTGGTGTTTTTTCTGGCGCAGTCGCGCATGCCGTTGTACCTGCTGCCGCTGTGGGTGCCTCTGGCGTTGCTGATTGCTCGCACCCTGCCATCGGGTCCGCCAAGGTTGGCGCGCGGTGGCTGGCTGCTGCTGGGCCTGTGGCTGGCCACGCTGATTGCGTTGCGCGGGTTTGCCGCACACGCGCCGATGCATACCGACGACCGGCAACTGGCACAGGTGATGCGTGAGCAAGGCGCTGATGCACCAGAACTGGTATTCGTGGAAGATTCGCCACGTTTCGGGCTGCGCCTGTATCTCGGTGCCAATATCGAACGCGCCCGCATCAATCAGGCCACCACACGCTACGAACAAAGCCTGGCCGACCTGTTGGCCGAGCCGCCGCAGTGCCGCACGTTTGTTGTCAAACGCAGCAGCGAGCACAACCTGCAAGAGGCCGCCACCCACCTCGGCCGTCCCATGCAATCCCTTGGGGCTGGCACCGGGCGGTTTCATTGGTATCGTGCGACAGGCGACACTTGTCCGTAACCTCTTTCATTATTGATTGGAGCCATGCCATGCGTCTTACCCTGCTTGCAGCCGCCTTGTTGGTAGCAACCGGTTCACTCGCTGCGCAAACCACACCCGATGCCCAAGCTGCCGCCAAAGCCGTTGCCAACGATGTATTGGCTTGGCGCCGCGATATCCACGCGCACCCGGAACTGGGCAATCGCGAAACCCGCACCAGCAAACTGGTTGCCGATCACTTGCGCAAGCTCGGGATGCAGGTGCGCACTGGCATCGGCGGCACCGGGGTGGTGGGCATTCTGCGCGGTGGCAAGCCCGGCCCACGCATTGGCCTGCGTGCCGACATGGATGCACTGCCGGTGACCGAGCGCGGCGATCTGCCATTCGCATCGAAAGTCACCACACAATATCGCGGCCAGACCACCGGGGTGATGCATGCCTGCGGCCACGACACCCACACCGCTGTGTTGATGGGGGTGGCTAAGGCGCTGGCCGCGATGCGCACCGACTTGCCGGGCGAGGTGATGTTCGTGTTCCAGCCAGCCGAGGAAGGCGCGCCCGAGGGCGAAGAAGGTGGCGCCGCGCGGATGCTGGCCGAGGGCCTGTTCGCCGACTTCAAGCCCGAGGCGATGTTCGGCCTGCATGTGATCGCCGGCATTCCCTCGGATGTGATCGCGGTACGCCCCGGCCCGTTCATGGCCGCCTCGGACCGCTTCACCATCACGGTGATTGGCCGCCAAACCCATGGCGCGAAACCGTGGGGTGGCATTGATCCGATCATCACCGCCGCGCAGATCGTCACCTCGGCGCAAACCTTGGTCAGCCGCCGCGCTGAACTCACCCGCGCGCCGCTGGTGCTGAGTTTCGGCGCGATCAACGGTGGCATTCGCTACAACATCATTCCCGACTCGGTCGAACTGGAAGGCACCATCCGCACCTTCAAGCCGGACATGCGCGACGAGGTGTTTGCCGGCCTGCGCAACATGGCCGAACACATCGCCGCCGCCAACGGTGCGCGGGTGGAAATGCAGGTGCCGGCTGGCGACGGCACCCCGGTGCTGGTCAACGACCCGGCCCTGACCGTGCGCGCCCACGACAGCCTGCTGCGCGCCGCCGGCCCCGGCAAGGTGATCGAGATCGACCCGATCACCGGCGCCGAGGATTTCGCCGACTACGCCAATGAAGTGCCGTCGGTGTTCTTTTTCGTTGGCGCCACCCCGCCGGAGCGCGACATGAAGACGGTGGCAAGTAATCACTCGCCGGATTTCTACGTCGATGAGGCCGCCACCCTGCCGCTGGCCACCCGTGCAATGTTGCAGGTGAGCATGGATTATCTGTACGGCGTCAAGTGAAGGCATCGCCAGCACGCTGGGCACCCTGGCTGGCAGCCGCTGCCGGACTGGTGTTCACCGTGCTGGTGTTCTATCCGGGCTATCTGAGTTTCGATTCGGCCGACCAGTGGCAGCAGGCGCGGCACGGTGTCTACAACAGCCTGCACCCGCCGCTGCAGGCGATGCTCTGGCATTACCTTGATCGGTTCTGGCCGGGCCCGGGCGGCATGTTCACCCTTCAGGTGATGCTGTATTGGGCAGGTCTGGCATTGCTGGTTGCACAACTCAAGGCATCGGCCGCGCTGCGCGTGGGGTTGGTGTTGATGCTTGGGCTGTGGCCACCGCTGTTCGGGCTGATGCCGCATCTGTGGAAAGACGTGCCGATGGCGGCGTTGCTGGTGTTGGCAAGCGCGTTGTTGCTGCACGATCTGCGCCGGCCGGCTCTGGTTACACGCGTTTCCGTCTTGGGCTGCCTCGTCCTGATCTGCGCCCTGCGCCACAACGCACTGCCGGCCGTGGTGCCGCTGGCCGGCTGGCTGGTCTGGCGCGAAGCGGCACTGCGCCAATGGCCGCTTTCATCGTCAGTCAAACTGCTTGCCACCGTGTTGCTCAGCGCCGCATTGCAATGGCTCGCCAGCCTGCCCGCGCGTGCGCCCTCGGTGACACCTGCCGACAGCCCGTGGTCAGTGGTGGCGCTGTGGGATATCGCGGCGGTGTCGCTGGCCGAAAACCAGTTGCTGTTTCCGCCCGGATTCGCCCGTGCCAATGTCGATCTGGTCCTGCTGCGCGAGCGCTTTTCGCCGTACAGCAATACCAGCCTGTATAGCGACGATGCGTTCCGCCACAGCCTGTTCGTGCCTTACAGCGATGCCGAACGCGCGCGATTGCGCCGTGCATGGCTGCAACTGCCCTTCGCACATCCCGCCGCCTATTTCGCGCACCGAGCCCGCTTGAGCGCACTGCTGTTCGGGTTGCACCCGGACGTATTGCCTGACCGCATGATGCTGCTGCCGGGGATCGAACCGCTTGCCGACAACCCACCGGTCAGCGCCAATCACGGCACCCTCAATCGCCTCGTACAAAACGGGCTGAACGCACTGATCGATACCCCGCTGTTTGCCGGTTGGCTGTATCTGTTGCTGAGTGTGGCGCTGGCCGTTGTCGCCTGGCGCCGCCGCACCCAGCCGCAGGCGCGGCTGGTGTTGCTGCTGCTCGGCTCGACATGGCTGTACAGCCTGCCTTTGACGCTGATCGCCGGCAGTGCCGAATTACGCTACCTGATCTGGCTGCTGCAAGGCAGCACGATATCCGTCGCGATGCTGTACTTGCGCCCGGCGCCGGTACAATCAGCGCCATGAACACGCCCGAAAACTCTCTACTCGGCAAACCCGTCAATTACGCCACCAGCCACGATCCAGCGCTGCTGTTTGCGATTGCGCGTGCCGACAACCGCGCCGCACTCGGCGTTGGCGACGCGCTGCCGTTCCATGGCGTGGATATCTGGAATGCCTACGAACTGGGCTGGCTCGATGCGCGCGGCAAGCCGCGGGTGGCGATGGCCGAGTTCCGGGTTCCAGCCGACTCGCCGAACCTGATCGAGTCCAAAAGCTTCAAGCTCTACCTTGGCAGCCTCGCCCAGCACCGCGTTTCCAGCAGCGATGCGCTGCGTGCCCTGCTCGGCGGTGATTTGTCACAGGCGGCCGGCGCGCTGGTCAGCGTGGTGCTGACCCCGGTTACCTCAACCCATCTGCCATTCGAAGCGCTGCCCGGCGAGCTGATCGATGACCTGCCGATCAGCATCGATCACTACGGCCCGCCGCACCCCGGGTTTTTGCAGCATGATGCCGAAGTCGTGGTCGAGGAATCGCTGGTCTCGCACCTGCTGCGCTCCAACTGCCCGGTCACCGGCCAACCCGATTGGGGCAGCGTGCAGATCGCCTATCGCGGCCCGCGCATCGACCGCGCCGGCCTGCTGCGCTATCTGGTCAGCTTCCGCCAGCACAGCGCGTTTCACGAGCACTGCGTCGAGCATATTTTTGTCGATGTGCTGGCGCGCTGCGCGTCAGCCCAATTGAGCGTGTACGCGCGCTACACCCGTCGTGGCGGGCTGGATATCAACCCCTGGCGCAGCAATCGCCGCGGTGTTGATCCCGGCAACCCGCGACTGCTACGGCAGTAAGCAGCACTGAAGCCAATGGATCCCGTAGCGGCAGTTGACATGCGTGTCACCTGTGGTTTACATTTTCATTGTGTTCACCATCCTCACCACCGCCACGTTCGACCGTTGGCGTGCGACGTTGCGGGACCGACAGGCACGCATGCGCATCACGGCTCGTTTGAAGCGGGTTGAGCTTGGCAACGTGGGCGACGCCAAGAGTGTTGGTGGCGGCGTGTCTGAGTTGCGCATCGACTACGGCCCGAGCTACCGACTGTATTTCACGCGGCGCGGCTTTGAAGTCATCGTCTTGCTGTGCGGTGGTAACAAGTCCACTCAGGCACAGGACATTAAGGCAGCGCAGGCCATTGCTGCACAACTGGAGTAACCCATGGGCACCATTACACTCAAGCGTTGGGATGCAGCCAATGACCTGCGCGACGAAGACGACATCGTTGCTTACCTTGCCGCCATCGGTGAGGAAAATGACCCGGCATTGATGCTGGCCGCGTTGAACGATGTGGCCCGCGCGCGCAACATGAGCAAGCTGGCCGAAGCAGCGGGGCTTACCCGCCAAGGCCTCTACAAGGCGCTGGCCGATGGCGGCAACCCGAGTTTTGCCACCGTGGCGAAAGTGGCCGCCGCGCTCGGATTTCGCCTCGCGTTGGTACCGGACCGAAGCGCTTGATGCAGTGTCCGACCACGACTTGCCACTGCGCGAGGCCGGCGGCTAACCGAGCGCGAAACTCAACCTGGTGTTACCGACTGATAACCACCCATTTGCACCGCGCGCTCAGTCGGCCGCAGGCGGCAGCAGTTCCACGCTGATCTGCACCCGCCGGTTGGGCGCCAGGCAATCACGCAAGCGGATGGCGTTACCGGGTGGGCAACTCAATGCCGGGCTGCTGTCGCCGCGCGCATCGGCGTGTATCAGCGCAGCGCTGATACCGGCACCGAGCAACCATTCGCGCACACTATCGGCACGGCGTTGTGAGAGTTCCAGATTGTAGGCACCACCACGACCGCGCAACTGATCGGCGTGGCCGGTGAGCATGATGGCCTGCAACTGCCAGCCGTCCGCCTGTGCCTGCTGCAGATGCACGAGCAACACATCAAGCGCGTCAAGGTCGGTGATGTCGGTGATTGCACTGCGGTCGAACGCGAAATGCACAGCTCCCATGATCTGCGGTGGCGCTGGCAGCGCTGCGGCCGGGGTCGGCGTTGCTGCGGCAGGCGGCAGGCATTCGGCACTGGCAACATCAGCGCGGGCAATCAGCTCTTCGGCGATCTGCACATAGGGCTGCGCATGGCGCCATTGCTGCTGATTGTATTCGTTGCCGGCATGCACCAATTCGACTTCGGCACAGGCGGCCAATGCGGCGGCACAGCTGAAGCCGGGCGCTTGGTGCAAGCTGCCGAGCCGCTGCCACAAATCCGGTCGCAGCCGCTTGGCATCGTTCACCAGCGGCGTGTCGGTGCCCGGATCGTTGCCGTTTTCCAGTGCCTCGGCGAGCAGCGCGGATTGCTCCAATGATGCCTGCGGAAAATCGCTGCGATCATTGCGCGAATACTCATGAAACGACACATCAAGCCAGCACTGCGCCTTGGCCAGATGGTAGTCGGCGAGTGGTCGGCCAGCCGCATTGATCGCCTCAAGGCGATCTTGTTGCACCTGATACTGCGCGTGATCGGCATAAATCGCCTCATCACTGATGCGCTGTGAGGGCGGGGTGAGTTGCGGCTCGGCAGCCAACACGGATGCCGCGAACAGGGCCAGCGATAACGAACCGGCAAGAGCATTGCGAAGTGGTGTCGGCATGGTGGTTCCCATTACTTGGCGTTTGCGTACGGGTTGGACTTGAACAGGTTTTCATCGAACTTGAAGCGGATGCGCAAGAACGCGCCGCGCTGCGTGTACTCGTAACCGCTGAGGTCGGCATCACCATCAAAGCCGCTCCAGTTGTAGCCCACGCTCAGCCACAAATTCTGGCGCAACAGGCGGCCCACTTCGGCGCCGTAGGCATACTGCCGTGCGCCTTCATCGCCGGTGAAAATGCTGCCCAGTGCGCCAATGTCCCAGTTTTCGGTGATGTCGTAGACCGCACGCCCGGACAGCAGTACGCCACGGAAATTGCTGTCAACGGTGTTCAGGCCCGGGGTGGCGAAGCGATCATGCTGCCACTTGCCGGCGATGCGGCCAGTCAACCACCACGGCCGTGACGGATGCCAGTCCGAATGCGCGGATACGATGTGGGCGCGCACGCGCAGATCGCTACCCAACGCTGCATTGCCGGGTACCGGCGGGACGCCGCCGAGGCTGAGGCCGCTCTCGTCGGACTCCAGCTTGTACTCGTAGCGCAGCAACGCATTGACCCGGTTATGGTCGTTGTCGCGATAGGCCAGACCAACCTGGAAGCGGTTCTGCAACACATCGCCACGCGCGGCGTAGTCGGTCAACAGCAGATAGTTGCGGCCAAGCAAGGTCCAGTCGCGATCGAGCTTGCGCGCCACCGTCACTTGCCACAGCGCGGTGTCGAACTTCTCGTCCGATGGCGTGCCGGCGACATCATCGCTACGGCGCAATTCGATGCGGGTCGAGCCACGCCACAGTGGGTGCGCGGTGTAGTCGATGCCAAAAAATACCGCCGTGGCATCGCCAGTGTTGCCGGAGATCACGTTGACATGCTCGGCACCGGTGGTGATGCGCACGCCCTCGGCAATATCCCAGCCGGTGCGCACCCCGGATGCGGCCTGGATGTCACGACCGCTGATGGCATCGCGCATCCGGTATTCACCGTAGACGTTGGTGTCGCGCAGGTAGGTCTGCTCGGTACCGAATACGAAGGTATTGGCCTTGCGTCCGGTTGTGGTGATGCCCAGCGGGCTGGACAGGCCGGTTTCCTGCTCGTAGCGCGCATACAGGCGCTGGCGCTCACGCAACTGGTAGTCGCTGCCTAGCGCGAAACGGTCGCGATCCACGCCATTCACCGAGGTTTCCACCTCACCGGTCAAACCCAGCTTGTCGGTCACCTTGTATCCGGCACCCAGATGCACGGTGTCGCTGCTGAGCCGGGTGCCGATCGGCAGATTGCTGGCGGTGTTGCCCTGCAGGCCGTTGCTGATGATCGGCAAGCCCGTGAGTGGGTCGAGCGGCTGCTGGCCAAAACCAAGAGCACCACCAGCGGCACCGGTGGCAACGCTGCCCAAGCCGCCGTTGCGGTCGGAGAACGGCGAGGCACCGAGGAACGATGAGGTGGCTCCAACAGTTTCGTTGAGCGAGCGCAGACCCAGATCGAAGCTCAGCCGCTCGCTGGCCTGCAGCCGCGCACCGGCGCCGGCGGCGGTACGATGGCCGCCCTGCGGGTTGCGATCCTCCGAGCGCAGGCCTTCGGCATACAGTCGCACGCGTTCGCTGGCCTGCACGCCGAAATTGGCACTGTACTCGGCACGGCCACCGTAGAGTGGCGACGATGGATTGTTGAACTCCGGGTCCGAGCGCCCGGCATACAAGCGCGCATCAAACACCTCGCCGGCATGATCGAACTCCATGCGCCAGGCATCGCCAGTGACATTGCCACTGCGATTGGCGAGGTTGCCGAAAGTCTGATTGACCGGGTTGGTGTTGATTTCGGAAGTGGCCTTGGCCCACTCGCCCACCAGATGGGTGTTCTCGGCAAAGCGCACGCTGGCGTTGACGCTGCCCATCTCGAACCCGGCAAACGGGTTTTCATCCTTGACCCAGGAGCCACCGACTTCCAGCCACGACAGCAGTTTCACCTGCGCATCGCCGCCATACACCCAGGCCTGCTCGCTGCCCTGATCGACCTCGTAGGTGATGCGCAATGAAACCGGATTGAGATCGGCGTCGAAGGCCGGCAGGAACTGGGTCAACAGCACGCGGCCGGAGAACGGCTCGAAGGTGTAGTCGGCGAAGCGCTGGAATGGGCGCACGCTGAGAATGCGCGAGGGCTGATTGCGGTCACGCACCACCACTTCCACCCGCTCACTGCCTTCCAGCACGGCGTTGTTGCGCAGGCCATACGGGCCGCTGCCCTGGCTCGGCAATTCCTCGACGACCTGACGCAGCGAATCGCGGAAGGCGAACACATTGCCGCGTACCCGCTCGCTTTCCGGATGCCAGTTGAAGCCGGTGACGGTGCGGTTGTAGGTGCCAAGGCTACGCGCACGCGGTGCGCCTTCGCCCAGGGTGCCAGAGCGCGCACTGACCGCATCGCCGGTCTGCAAGTCGCCATACAGCAGGTAACTGCGATCCTTGTCGATGCGCAGGTAAACCCGCTCGGCAGAGCGCGCATCGAAACCACGGATCGAGGAATCACCATAGACCGGATAGAACTCCTCGGGGCGGATATCACGCAGCAAACGGGCGCGGGTTTCCTTGTCCGAATCGTAGGCGGCGGTGAGTAGCGCATCGCCCTTGACCTTGCCTTTGAGGAAGAACGCGGCGCGACCGGCACCACTGGCCTTGCCGCCGTTGAAGCCGCGCTCCCAGCGGCGAATCTCCTGCTCGAAGCCATCGCCGTTGCGGGTCGGCGAAATCAGGCCCGGCTTTTTGTCGCGCAGGTTGATGATGCCTTCGAGCAAACCCACCGCCAGCATGTCGCGCACATCGGGCACGAAGCTGACCACGCCCTGTGCGCTGTTGCCACCAGCGGTAACGCGCAGCAACACATCCTGCGCTTCGGCCGGTGCCAGCAAATCGAACCGCGCCACGCCATCGACCAGCAGCACCTGGGTTCCGGCAGTCGCACGGTCGAGATCAAGCCGGCCGGGCCCCAGTTCATCGCTGCCGGCACCGTGCAGGCGGATACGGCCACCGCTGACTTCAACGGTAGCGAAACGCTTGCCCTTGACCGGGCTGCCATCGGCGGCGAAAGCGCTGAGCGTTACCGGCGTTGGCGTCTGGCCATCGGCGGGGCGATTGTTGGCCGCCACTTCGACCACCAGCCGGTCGATGTCGGCGTTGATCGCGTAATCGAGCGTCGTCGGTGACTGCCCGGCCAGCACCTGTGGTGCGGCAGCGGTGGCAGCATGCGCCGGCGAAGCGGGCAGCCGTGCGGCCGGATCATCAAGCAGCGGCACGAAACGATCCTGCGCGTTGACCGCGCCCGCCAACAACAGCAGCGTAGCGAAACCTGCGTGGGAGAAACCGGCGCGCATCATTGGCCACCTCCCTGGCCGTCGCCTTGCGCAGTGGGCGGCGCGGCCCTCGGTGCCACGATCGGCGCCTGTTTCGCGCTATCCGTTGCCTGGCGCGGAGCGCGCGCCGGTTTGCTCTCGAACCGCAACGGCGCTTGCTTGCTTTCGGTTTCCGGCACGCTCACCTCGCCCTGGGTGCGACGTGCCTTGACCTGCTCGATCACCGGATTGGAGCAACTGCCTTCGATGAAATCGGCACGATGCAGCTCGCCATTCTTCAAGTCGAGGAACAGGCTGCCAGCATCACCCAGATTGCGGTTGGAGCTGGTAACCAATCGCGAACCTTGCGGCAGCGTGCTGTTGTCGGCCTTCAGCACATGGCTTTGCGGGGTAAGCCCGCAATAGCTGTATTTGCCCTCGGAATCACTGATCAGCCAGGTGCCATCCTCGAAGTACAAGCGCACGCCGGGGATGCCCAGCTCCTCGCCATCCTGCATTTGATTGGTGTTGCAATCGACGTAGATCTTGCCGAGCACGCAGGCTTCGTTGGTGAACACGCCGCCGCTGACGCGCAAGCGGAAGCGCGCTTCATTCGAACTCAAGGTGCCGGCGAATGGCGTCAGCGTGATCGGGTCGATACAACCCGCCGGCAAACCGCAACCAAACGCCTGGGCGCGGTTGACGCCATCGCCCTGCTGGCTGCCGACGCCAACACGCAGACGATAGTTCAACGTGAGCTGCCCACCGCTGCCGATCGGGCCCAGATCAAAGGCCAAGGCCGGGCCGGGTGCGCCAGCGGGATCGGCGATGTTGCGGCCATTCACCACCGCACTGTTGGCGAGGTAGGTGAAACCGGCTGGCAAGCGATCCAGCACGCTGACTTGCGGCAATGCCGAGCCGCCGGTGTGACGTACCAGCACTGTGTACAGCACGGTGTCGCCAACCTCGGCGATCTGCCGGTCGGCAACCTTGCTGATCGCAAGGCCGGTCGGCAACGAGGGATCAAGCGGGATGTGGTTGTTGACGATGGCCGCCTTGCCGCCACCGACAACAATCTGCAAGGCATAGGCGGTGCCTGGCCCAACCGGCGCCAGCGGCGGGGTGGCCTGTGGCTGCTGGTCGAATCGCCCGCCAGCACTGCCGCCCGGGTCGAGAGCACCAGGCTGCGGCGCGATCAACTGCGAGACAAAGCTGAATCCGGGTGGTGGCGTCACCTCGATGCGGAAGGTGCAGCTTGCCGGCGCATCGGGCGCAAACAGGAAACGATACAGGCCGAGATCACCGACGGTCATTGAAATCGCATCGCCTTCGATGCGATAGCCGCCGATTGCAGCATTGAGGATGTCCTGCGCCGGGTCGTAACCGGGACAGGTGCCGATCGGTATCAGCGTCACCGTTGCACCCGCTACCGGCGTGCGCGCGATGGCGTCGTACACCACGCCACCGGGAATGATCGGCAGGCTCTGCTCAATCAGCTCATCGCCGGGTGCCAGCACCACAGCAAGCGTGGTCGAGGCACCGCCCATGCTGCCGCCCTCGCTGCACGAACTTTCGAAGCCACCGGCAATGGCGCCATCGGAATCACAGTTGGCTGGCGAGCCGGGCACGGTTTCGCCATTCACCGGGACGCCCCAGACCACTGACGAATCCGGATCGCGGAAGCGTACTTGCAACACCTGGCCAGACGGCAGGTCAACAATGCGGTAGCGGCCATCCGGGCCAGTGAGCGTGCTGGCGATGACCTGGCCAGTGGACAGGTCGAACACCTCGACGATCCAGCCCTGCAAGCGCTGATCGCCGCCATCGAGCAACAGCGGATTGCTGCCGAGGTCGTACCAGACGCTGCCAGACAACGCCGCCGCTTGCTGCACGATCACCGGATCGCGACAGACCTCGTGGATGATCGCCGGATCGCACACCGGCAACTGCGCCGGATCACCACTGAATGCATCGCGCTCGTTCGGCGTCGGTCGGCGCGCATCGATTTCACCGCCACCTTCGACCAATACCGCATTGTTGGCCGGCGAAGCTGCCAGCGCCGCTGCGCCGACACTGACACTCGCCGCGATCACATCGGGGCTGCTCTCGCCCGCTGCCAACACCCGCGTGCTGCGACAACTGAATGTGCTGTCGCCGATCGCGCCATCGCACAGCCAACCGGTTCCGGCTGGCGTTGCCGCCAACACGATGCCGGCCGGCAGACGATCACTGACCTGATATTCGCCGGTACTGGCACGGTTGCCGGCATTGCGTACTGAAATCACGTAGCGACCAGGGTTGTTGACGCTGAAGCGCGCCGGCTCATGACGCTTGCTGACCTTGAGGTCGGGTGACTCGGGGATTTCGCCGAAATTATTGTCGAGCGAGGCATCGCCCGGCGCGATCACGATCAACGACACCGACGAGGGCACTACATCAACCGGCGTCACTGTGCCGATCACCGTACCGGCGATCTGCCCGGCAACGGTAATGCCGTTGAGGGTGCCGGCGGGTTGCTGCGGTTCGCTCACGCTGTAGGTGCCAGGGCGCAGGCCGTCGAATACATAGCGGCCTTCGCCATCGCTGGCCAACGACTCGTTCACTGTCACGCCAAGATCATCAACACCACTGAGCACCACCGTTACCCCGGAAATGCCCGATTCGTCGGCATCGATCACGCCATCGTTGTCGTTGTCAGCCCATACCCGGCCGGCAATCGAGGCCGGCGGTATTTCGCCAAAGTGGTTGTCCACCGCCTCGCCATTGGCGGGCAGTTCGATGGCCGCAATGACACTGGGCACCACGTCCGGAGCGCTCGCATTGCCACCGCCCGTGCCTGGCACGGTGATGCCGTTGAAGGTATCGGCCGGCTGGTTCGGTTCGCGCAGGGTGTATTGCCCCGGCGGCAGATCGGCGAAGCGGAATCGACCTTCCGCGTCGGTTGGTTGGCTGCGGCTGATCGCATTGCCGCCGAGGTCGCTGCCGCTGAGTTCGATCAGTACATCCGCAATGCCCAACTCGCTGGCATCGATCACGCCATCGTTGTTGCGATCCAGCCACACCCGGCCGGCAATCACGCCGCTGGCCGGCACTTCGGCAAATCGGTTGTCGTCGCTGCGGGTTCCGGGCAGGCTCAGATCGATTGCGGCGATTACGCTGGGCAACACAGCAACCGCGCTGGCATTGCCGCCGGCGCTACCGGCCGTGGTGATGCCATTGAGGGTGTTGAGCGGCTGCGTCGGCTCGGTGAGGGTGTAGTTGCCAGGCCGCAGGCCCTCAAACGCGAATCGACCATCAGCATCGCTATCGACACTGAGCGTGACCGTTTGCCCGATATCGTCGATGCCACTCAATTCGATACGTACCGCCGCAATGCCGCCATCGGCCGGGGCGTTGCGCACGCCGTTGTTGTCGAGATCGAGGAATACGCTGCCGGTGATGCCCACCGGCAACACTTCGGCAAACAGGTTTTGCAGCGAATCTGCGCCGCCAGGCAGGACAATGGCCTGCACCGCGCTCGGCACCTGCGTCACCGCCGTGGCATTGCCAAGGCTGCTGCCGCCAACCTGACCAGCACGGGTTATGCCATTGGCGGTAGCAACCGACACGCCGCCGATATCCACGACCGGCTGCGCCAATTGTTCGGTCAGTGCATAACCTGCGCCATTGGCTTGCAGCAAGCTGTCAAAGCGGAAATCGCCGTTGCCGTCGGTGCTGCGATTCGCCGCAACAGCAAGGCCATTGACATCCGCGCCGCTCAACGCCACTTGCACCCCGGCAATGCCCGGCTCACCCGCGTCCTGACTGCCGTTGTTGTTGCTGTCGAGGAACACGCGACCACTGATCGAGCCAAGCAGTTCGCCAAAATTGTTGTCTGCCGAACCGGCCAACGGCAGGTTGCTGATGGTGATCTGATCGACACCCGGCGTGCCGTTGGCATTGCCGTTGCCATAGCCTGTGGGCTGGGTCTGGCAGATCAGATAATCGCGCAGCGCCGTCACACTGGTGAACACATACGCACCGGCAGCATCCGTGCTGGTGCTGGCCACTTGCGTGCCGGTGGCACACGTTGCCCCCTGCACCAGACGCACGATGACACCGGCAATGCGCACGCTGTCGCTGGCATCGAGCGCGTTATTGCGATCGGCATCGACGTAGACCACGCCACTGATCGTGCTCGATTGCAATTCGCCAAACAGATAGCCGCTGGCATCTTGTGCCGGCGCCAGACCAATGCCGCTGAGCACATCATTGCCCAGCGTGCCGGGTATTGCGGCATTGCCCAGCGCGTCGCGGCCGTCGTTGAAACTGCCGGCAGCAGGCGGAATGGCGCCCTCGGACAGGGTGTAACCGGCCGCATTCGGCGCCAGCAGGTTGGCAAAGCCGTAGTTGCCGCTGGCATCGCTGGACACGCTCAGGTTGACCGCGTTGCCACGCGCATCGCTGCCACTCAAGACGACTGGCACGTTGGCAATGCCAGCTTCAGTGGTATCGCGCAGGCCGTTGTCGTTGGCATCGACATATACCGAACCGGCAATCGATCCAACCAACTCGCCAAAATTGTTGCCGGCGACGCCGGCCAGCGGCAGGCTGGCAATCAGGATTTCGTCGCTGCCCGGCACACCCAGCGCATTGCCGTTGCCATAACCGGCCGGTTGCGTCTGGCAGATCGCATAGCTGCGGCCAACGGTGATACTGAAGAATTGATACGCGCCCGCCGCATTGGTGGTGGCGCTGTCGATCTGCACGCCGGTTGCGCAGCTGTTGCCTTCCAGCAGCCGCACGCTGACACCGGCAATGCGCAACGGGTCGCTGGCGTCGAGCGCGTTGTTGCGATCGGCATCGACGTAGACCACGCCGCTGATGGCGGTCGCCTGCAATTCGCCAAACAGATAGCCGCCGGCTTGCTGGCCGGCGCCCAGTCCGATGGCACTGAGCACATCGTTGCCGAGCGTGCCCGGCACGATGGCATTACCCAGGGCATCCTGGCCATCATTGAACACGCCCGCTGCCGGCGGGATGCTGCCTTCGCTGAGGCGATAACCTGAAGCGTTCGGGGTGAACAGATTGATAAAACGGTAGTCGCCATTCAGGTCGGTGTTGACCACCTGATTGAGCACATTGCCCAGCACATCAGTGCCGGTGAGTGTTACCGGCACATTGTCGATACCCAGCTCACCAGCATCGCGCGCGCCGTTATCGTTCTGATCGATATACACCGAACCGGCCAGCGCGCCGACCAATTCGCCAAAGCCATTGTTCAGCGAGCCGGCGGCCGGCAGGTTGCTGATCGCAATCTGATCGCTGCCCGGCGTGCCGTTGGCATTGCCGTTGCCGTAGCCCAGCGGCTGGGTCTGGCACAGCAGATAATCGCGGAAGGCCAACTGATCGGCAAAGGCGAATGCGCCGAGCGCGTCGGTGAAAGTGTTCGCCAGCTCGGTACCGGTGGCGCAGTCGGCGCCCTGCACCAGGCGCACCACGACATTGGCGATGCGCGTGGTATCGGCAGCATCAAGGGCATTGTTGCGATCGGCATCGACATAGACGAGGCCGGCAATATCGGCGAGCTGGATTTCGCCGAAATTGAAAACGGTGCCGTCAGTGCCGGCACTCAGATCAATGTCGGCGATGCGATCACTGTCGGCGGCCGGCGTATCGGCCTGCGCGGTGCAGCCGCTAACGCAGGCCAGCGCGTTAATCAGGCCAGGATTGATCGGGCCGTTGATGATGCCGGTCGGGCTCGCCGGCAATGGTTGTTCCAGAGTGTAGGCGATCAGCGGGTCCAGCCCGGTGAAGCTGTAGCCGCCGCTGGCATCGGTGCTGACGGTGTTGATCAGGTTGCCGTTGCTGGCATCGAGCAGGCGAACGCTGGCGCCGGCAATCGCCAGATCGGTACCGGCTTCACGCACGCCGCTGCCGTTGACATCGATGTAGACGAAGCCCGACACGCTGGGCCGGCGCAATTCCGGGAAGTTGTAGTTGGCCCCGGCAACGTTGCCGCCAACCGAGATTGCGCTGTACTGCGAATCGCCGCCGGCATTGATGCTGGCACTGTAGCTGCCGCCAAGGGTCGGCGCACTGGCGCCGGCAATGGGTGGATCGATCGGGCCGTTGGCGAAGCCGGCCGGCTGGGTTTGCGTCAGGGTGTAACCGCTGGCATCGGATGGCGCCAAATTGCTGAGCGTGTAAACACCTGTGGCATTGCTGGTGGTGGTGCGATTGACGGCATTGCCGTACAGATCGGTGCCGGTGATGCGCACCGTCACCGCATTGATGCGCGGCTCGCTGGCGGCGGCCTGCGGAATACCGCCGTTACCAGCGCTGCGGTCGCGATCCTGGAAGACGATGCCAGTAAGCGAGGAACGGGTGACTGCGAGCACCGCCGAGGCATTGTTGTTGCCCGGAATCGGATCGACCTGCTCGGTCGATACCACCGCGTTGTTGGTAACGCTGCCGCCGGCCGGGAACGTGGTCCAGCGCACCGGCACGATGATCCGCACCTTGCCACCAGGCGATACGTCGCCGACGTTGCAGCTCAGGGTGACGCCGGCCAGCGCGCAGTTGCCGCTGCCGTCGGGCGTGCTGCCGGCAAAGGCCGGGCCCGACTTTTGCCAGGTGGCGCTGCCGCTGAGCACGGTGCCGGTTGGCAGGGTATCGACAATAACGGTGCCGCTGCCATTGAGCTGCGAAGCGGCGGCACGGTCGATCGACAGGCTGGCGCCGGGGCCGTTGTTGATCGCGTCGAGCACCCACCAGTGCGGCTCGAACAGGGTGACGCTGGCGACCGGCGCTGGCGCGGCAACGTTCGGATCAGCATCGGGCAGCACGTTGCTGGCGATCTTGCTCAGCGCCAGGTCGGCGCGCGCGCGGATCGAGGTGTTCTCGCCATCGCTGTCGTTGGCCGGGTTGGTGTCGGCCTCGTTTGCGATGGCTGTCGCGGTATCGACCAGGGTGTCACCACCGGCTGCCGGCTGCGACTCGTACTGCACGCGCAAAAATAATTCGGTGGTTGATCCGGCTGCCACGCTGCCAGCGATGTTCGGGCTGAAGCCAACGCCAGGCATCATGCAGTCGAGGCTGAGGGTGGCCGGGCCGATCACCGGATTGCTGCCAGCACTGATGCTGCACGCAGAAGGCGCGAATGGCCCGGTGCTGCTGGTGCTGTCGCCGATGAAGCGAACGGTGCGGCCGGCTGGTGGCGCGATCACATCGGTCACGTGCAAGGCGGTTGCCAACGACGGCCCGTTGTTGGTAACGCGCAGGCGATAGGTAATCGCGTTCTGGGTGAAATCGGACGGATCAAAACCGATCGGATCGACCAGATCGGTCTTGTTGGTGATCAAATCAACCTGACCTGCCTCGAACGGCAGCATCGCTGCCTTCTCGTCGTCGGCGGGCGTGGCAATGGTGTTGAACTCGAAGCTGCCCAAAGCATCACTGCCGCTGGCGCCGCCACTGATGCTGAAGCTGCCGATGTTGTCGAACTGGCGGGTGGCGCCACCGCTGGCAAAGTTCGGCCGGATCGTCAGCAGCATCGCTTCGACCTGGTTGTTGGCCAGATTCAGCGCCGGGCAACTGATGCCGATCGTCCCCGGCGCACCATTGCCGGCATTGCTGTACGAGGTGCCGCCCGCAGTGACGGTGGTGGTAATGCCGACGCCCGGGGTCACCGTGCAGGCGAGTGTGCCGGGTGTGCGGGTGGCCGATCTCACTACAAAGCCGGGGTCGTTGGCTGGGATGGTAAAGGTGTCATCGAACACCACGCCGGGCACCGCCGACGGACCCTGATTGCGGTATTCGATGCGGTACTGGGTATCGACACCGGCGCGGCCCGGCGTACCCGATAGAATCGTCTTCGATGTGGTCTGCACGTTGGCGACGCGATCGATCTGGACGAAATCCTGCGCGATGTTGTTGCTGGTATCGGACTCACCCACTGCATCGGGCGAAGCACCATCGACGCGCACATCGGCACTGTTGCAGAAGGCGTTGCTGACGCTCGCGCCGTTGCAGGTGATGCTGCCGCTGAGGCTGGTGTCGTTGAGCGGGCGGGCAACGGTGATGGTGATGGTGCGAGTATCGCCTGGCGCGAGCTGGAAGCCGGCATTCGAGGTGCAGCGCACCGTCGCCGCCGGAGTACAGGTGAACCCGGCTGGCGCAACCACTGTTGGTGCCGGTGTGCGGCCGGCGATGAAGCCCGGAATCGCATCATCGACAACAATGCCACCCATCGCGTTGCTGCCGGCATTGCCGACGACGAGGGTGTAGCTGACGCTGTTTTCAGCGGTAGTGACCACTTTATCGCCACCCAGTGGCGTGCTGGTGGCCTTGCTGATGGTCAAGTCGCCGCTTTCATTGGTCGCACGCGTTGTCGCCCCGGTGCAATCGTTGCCCGGCGTTGGATCGACATTGGTGCCGTCGCTGGTATCGGGTTCGCTGCTGCCACCACTACCACCGGTACAGGCGGTGTTGGTGAGGGTGCCGGCTGTTATGGCAAGGGTGGTGATGAACAGGCGATTGCCGCCATTCAAGGTTTGCCCGACGTTGACCGGATACGGGCCATTGAAGGTACAGGTCACGCTCTGTGTCGGCGGCGTGCCCGTGGCTACGCAGGTCCATGGCCCGGATGCGGAGATGAACTGCTCGCCTGCAGCGAGCGTGTCGGTGACTTGCAGGTTGGCGCTGACCGCCAGCGGGCCATCGTTTCGCACCACGATGTCGGAAACCATGCGGCTGGCGGTATCGGGGCTGACACCATCCCACACCGGCACGATGGCCGGGCTTTTGCCCTTGCTTTGCAGTACCAGATCGGCGCCGCGTGGCAGCACGGTGAGGTTGACCGAACCGCTGTTGTTGCCGGGCACCGGCTCAGCGGTATCGGCACTGATGGTGGCGGTATTGGTTACGCTGCCACTGGCAGCCGCTGGAATCTGCGCAACAAACTGGATGTTGTCGCTGGCACCGACCGGGAAGCTGGCGCGGGTGCAGGTCAGGCTGGTATCGCCCGGATTGCCGGGACACAGCCAGTTGGGGCTCGATAGCACCGACACCAGGGTGAAGCCGGCGGGCAATGTGTCGAGCAGCACCGCGTTGATTGCTGTGCTCGGGCCAAGATTGCGCGGCAACAAGGTAAAGGTGACGGTATCACCCGCTACTGCGGGTGACGGGGTTGCGGTCTTGGTCACCGCCAGATCGGCACCCGGGTTGACCGCCGTGTCAACGCTGGCGGTGTTGTTGCCCGGCACAGGGTCGGGGGTTGCACCAGCGCCGGTGGTGTCCACGGTGGCGGCGTTGGTGATAGTGCCGGAACCGGCATTGACTTTGGCACGGAAGCTGAACTGCGCACTGCCACCGTTGCTCAGCACCGCGGCTCGCGTTGCGGTCAGGGTTTGGCCGCTGACTGAAAAGCTCCAGCCCGCGCCGCTGGCACTGCCAGCGACAAAGCTGGTGGCGGCGGGCAGGTTATCGACCACGCGCACCCCGGTTGAATCACTGGGACCCAGATTATCAACACTGATGGTATAGGTGACTTCGGCACCACCCACCACCGGATCGGGTGAATCGGTTTTGCTGATCGCCAGATTGGCGCCATTGGTTACGGTGGTGATCTGCTCGGCGGCATTGTTGGCCGGGTCGGTATCGCCGGAAAAAAACGCGTCGCCTACAGCCAACGGCAGCACAGTAATCGGCGGAACTCCGGTGCCGATCGCCCCGCGCAACGTGACAACGCCAGGCACCGTGCTGACAAATTGCAACTGGAATGCCACCGCTGCACCATTCGCGGGCGGCTGGGTGCCGAGCAGGTTGCCGTGTACGCATTCGATTCGGCTGCCGGCAACACTGCAGAAGGCCGGCAGGTTGGTCGGGGTGGTGCCCGCTGGCACGTCGTAGATGCTGCGCACATCGTTCGCGGTATCGGAGTCACCGTTGAGCAACTCGACTTCATAGATGATCGTACCGCCCGCCGGCACCGGGTCGGTGAGGTCGTCGCGCAAAAAGCTGTACTGCAGATCGAAAGCCTGGGCCGGCAAAGCCAGCACAACGCCGCATACCATTGCAGCCACGGCAACGCCGCAGCGCCGCCCGATCGAAGTCAACATGTTGTCCCCTGTTCCCGGCATCGCAGCAAACGCGATGAGCGTTTACCGCAGTCGATTCGCCGCCCCGGCAAAACCCGCAGTGCCGCAGTGCTCGCAGCAGCATCAGGCTTTCTGGCGCATTTCGGCGTGCATTATTGCATATCCGATGTGCAAAAACGTGACCTGATTCACTCCGGATTTTTACGAAACGTGTATTCAGGGGCGCTCTGGCCAAGCCTGTTCTCGTCACCCCAGCGAAAGCTGGAATCGTGTACCCGTGAAGGCGCGCAAACAGCACGGTGGAAGTCCGTGTCGGGGCAAGCCATGACCCTGAAGCTGAAGGCAACTGCGTCGCTGCGAAGCGGGGTGGAGAGCAACCGGAAGCGAACTGGCAGTCCGCAGAGCCTGCCCTCGCGAAGGCGGGGGATAACGAACTCGATTCGGCGGGGAGTGACGGCGAGCCAGCGATTCCATGGCGAAGCCTGAAACACTGGACACGCTGTGATGGCGCGTAAAGCGATGCACGGGTCACCTACGTGGTTGGAGGCGGAATGTTGGGAAGTTTGCGCGCGATAAGCGGCGCAGCGGCGGAGCCGACATCGCCATGCCACACTCACTCGCACTCAGCGCGGATCGACATTGGCTATTCAGCACTCTGTTTTCTCCTGGAGTCTCTGGCGCATGAGGGCTTCGTGGTCAGTCCAATGACAAATCTCCCCTGCATCAAGGCAACCCCTCCTCGATGCGCCGCCGCCAGATGTCCATCAACGGCCGCCAGTCGTTGCGGTCGGCGGCGCGCAGGGCGGCGAGATAGTGTGTCGTCGGTTCGCCTGGATCGGGGGTCGGGTCCACATCCGGCAGCTTGAGGACGCGGGTGAGCAGATCGATGAACACACGGGAGACGCGCCCGTTGAAATCGGCGAAGGGGTGGATGCTCAGCAGCCTGCCTTCGGCGAACGCAAGGGTTTCGAGCCACAGATCGTCGGGTTCTTGCGGCAATGACGCGAGGCGCGTCTGCAAATCGAGCGCGTACTCGCGCATCCGTTGCGGCACCAAGGGATAGGCGGGCGGCTCATGGTCCCCGACCACGACGTTAGTGGTGCGCCAGCGGCCCGCGATGTCGGGAACCAGGTCGGCGCAGATGCGCCGGTGAAACTCAAGAAAGATATCTTCGTCGAGCGTGCGGCCATCGAGCTCGCCAGCCGCGATCGCGTTTTGCAGCACCTGGACGCGCGTAGCCAGATGCGGCGCGAGCTCTGCGTAACTGAGAACGCCGAGCGCGGTATTCAGATAACGGGTAGCCGCCTGAGGCGGTCGAGTTCCCGCTCCAGGATGCGTTGATCCACCGGCTCGCCCTCGAACGCCATGCTCCGCGCCACCTTCCGCGGCAAGCGGGCCAGGCGAATCCGGGCCTGCTCCTCCGACGTGAGGTTGCGCCAGCGTTCGATTGTCTGTTTCCAGTCCATGAGTCGGATTATCCGCTCCCGCCGGCAAGGGCTCAAGTGGCCCTCGGGATAGCGTTTCCCGGCCAAATCGCCGCAACCGTTTTTTGATCCATTCGAGCACGTTCTTCTTGGCCTCAGGCTATCGCCCATTCCCTGCTGCTGCGTTGAAGTGTGGCATGTACGCTGGCGCGCCGGCCCTTGCAACAGCGCCGTTATTGATCCAGCCCGGCGGTTTTTGCCTTCACAACACGGTATACACCACGTTTGTCTCATCAGGTGAGACGGCAACGGGCGGAGGGCTGATTTATTGCACCGCCAGCCGCAGCCTGCCGGGCTTTGCTGGTCGAGGCGAAAATTTGGCTGCGCGAGGACAGATTTTCGCCGAATCGCCGGCGCGTAGCACCGCTACGGGCCAAGATTCGGCAGAAATATGCACCGCGCAGACGGATTTGCAGCCCGTGCCAAGTGAAGCCCGACAGGCTGCTAGGCAACCGCGATCTACCACGGGCTCGCTGCGGCACTGAAACATCAAGTCCGAGCCCAACGGCACTTGCTTTAGCGTCGTCATGCTCGCACCTGATTAAAGCGTTCGAGGACAGGCTACGGCTGGCATCCAGCGTTTTTCGCTCTTGCCAAAACTCATGACGCCACTGGATTCCCGCTTGCGCGGGAATGACGAATCGAGGGGGTTCTGGCTTGAGGAGGTGCCATTGAAGCCTGAGCCCACCTCACGGCTGCACCAGCGCGCTTATGCCGCGCTCGGCCTTGGCCTTGGCGACCATCGCACGCACATCGGCGCGCAGTTGTTCGGCGTCAAACACGATGCCGTCCTTGATCGTGTATCGCACGCCGCGGGTACGTTCGGGTTTGCCGTCGGCGCCGAGGCGAATGTGGCCGGTGCCGTACAGCACCTTGAGGTTGGACAACGGGTTTTCGCTGACCACCAATAGATCCGCCAGCTTGCCCGCCTCGATGCTGCCGATGCGATCAGCAGCGCCCAGCGCCTGCGCGCCGTTGAGGGTGGCGGCGCGGATCACTTCCAACGGGTGGAAGCCGGCCTCACGCAGCAGTTCCATTTCCTGGATCGTGCCAAAACCGTATATCTGGTAGATGTAGCCCGAATCGGAGCCGACGGTAACGCGGCCACCGTGATTTTTGTAGTCGTTGATGAACGCCATCCAGCGCCGGTAGTTGTCGCGCCAGGCGCTTTCCTGCTCACTGCCCCAGTCGAAGAAAAAGCTGCCGTGGTTGTCGCGGTTGGGGGTGAAGAAATCCCATAGCGATGGCAGGGTGTATTGATCGTGCCAGTCGGCGCGGCGCGCACGCATCAGGTCGCGCGCGGCCAGATAAATGGTGAAGGTGGGGTCGATGGTGAAATCGAGCGCAATCAGTTCATCGCGTACCGCATTCCATTTTTCCGAACCGGGTTTGGCCGCCTGCGCCCACAAGCGCCCGGCTTCGCCGAAGCGCGCCTGTTCGTCCTGATAGTTGTAGTCGGCCGGGTAGTCCTGCACGGTGCGGCCATCGAACAACGCTTCGGGCAGGCCGTACCAATGCTCCATCGTGGTCAGGCCCCAGCGTGCGGTGGTGAGTACGTTGACCCGCGCCACATCGAGCTGGGCGTGATGACAGGCCGAACGCATGCCCTGCTTTTGCAATTCATCAAACGCGGCTTCGAGGATGTCGGGGCGATAGCCGAAGCACTTCATCCCCAGCGCACCTTTTTTCTTCATTGCACGCACCCACTCGCGCGCCTGCTCGGGCGTGGTAAACGGGGTGTCGCGGCCCTGTCCGAAAAACACATACGGAAAAATGCGCGGTGCAGTGATGGTATTGGCGGCACTTCGTTTTTGCTCGCTGACGCAAAAATCAATGCCGTTGCCGCAACCGGGATCGCGAATGCTGGTGATGCCATGGCCCAGCCACAGCTTGTACACGTACTCGGCGGAAGTGCCTTGTTCATCGCCGCCGATGTGGCCGTGCATGTCGATGATGCCGGGCATCACGTACTGGCCGCTGAGATCAATCTCGCGTCCGCCGGCTTTGAGTTTGGGTCGGCGCTCGGGGTCGATCAGCGAACCGGCACTGCCGACCACCCGCACCTCGGCGATGGTGTTGCCTTCAATCACGATGTCGGCCGGGCCAAAGGCCGGGCTGCCGGTGCCATTGATGACGGTGACCCCGCGCAGAATCAGCTGCGGGTATGGGCCATCACCTTGGTGCCGATCCGGCGCGGCGGGGATGGTGGCCGCAGCCGGGCCGGCGACCAGCGCCAGGGCCATGCAAAACATGCGTAGGGTCATCGCTGTCTCCCGCCAGCCTGATCGAAGGCTCGATCATAGCCGCTCGCGGGATTAATGGCAGCGGCGCTCAGCGTTCGATACGGGTGATCTTCGAGCCTTCCAGGTTGATGTTGTACATCAGGCCCTTTTCACCGAGCACGAACACGATCACCGGTTTGTTCGCAGTGTTGGTGTCGATAGTGCCACCGGCGCCGAACTCGGCGATCACCGCACTGCCATCGACACCCACTTTCCAGCCATCGGTGGCCTTGAACTTGGTCAAGGCAGCCGGGTCGGTAAAAACAAATACCTGCGAGCGCAATTGTGCGCCCAACTGGAAGCCGATCGAGCCTGAGACGAGATTGTAGTAGCCGCTGCGACGGCCATGCTCCAGCAACACGCCCTCGCCATAATCGCCGCCGATGCCGATGCCGGCCTTGTACACGCGCGGATAGACCAGCACCCCGGCCGCGTTCTGCACGATCGAGCGCACACCGGGCTTGGTGGCATACAGCCGCCCCAGTGTTTCCTGGGCACGGCGATCGATCACCGCAGCGTCGGTTGCCGCAGCCGGCCAGGCGACCAGCAGCAACAGCAAAAGCACAATAATGTTACGCATGATCCGCTTCTCCAATTTGAAACAGTGCAAAGTCGATCTCCGGCGCATCACGCTGCGTGCCGGATACGAACCATACGCAATCATCAGCCATCGCGGCTTAACCCAGCCCGGACAGTTTGGCTAAAACGCGTTGCGCAGAAAACCACCATCCACCGCAATGCACTCGCCGGTAATGTAACTCGCCGCTGGCATGCACAAGAACGCGACCGCCGCCGCCACCTCCTCCGGCTCGCCAACGCGCTGCATCGGCGTGCGCGCAATTACTTCCTCGTAATAATCCGGGTCGGCGAGCTTGCTCGACGTGCGCCGGGTGCGGATGTACCACGGCGCAACGGCATTGACGCGGATGCCGTCCGTTGCCCATTCACAGGCCAGATTGCGGGTGAGCTGGTGCAGTGCGGCCTTGGTCATGCCGTACACCGCGCCGGTGCGCACGTGGGTGAGGCCAGAGACCGAGCCGACATTGACGATGCTGGCACTGCCGTGCCGGCACAAGTGTGGATAGGCGTTGCGACACAATTCGAATGCCGAAAAAATGTTGGTTTCAAACAGTCCACGCCATTCATCTTCGGAATAATCAATCGCAGCGCGCGCCTGATTGCCGCCTACGTTGTTGACCAGAATGCTCAAGCCAAACCCCATATCCTCGATCCAGTCGCCCAACGCATCACGGCCATCGGCGCTGGCGACATCGCAGGCCAGCGCATGTATTGCAACCTGCGGGTGGTCGTCGGCGAGTTCCTGTCGCACGCGCTCCAGCTGGTCGGGATCGCGCGCAATCATCAACACCTGCGCACCGAGTGCTGCCAGTTCGGTAGCAATGGCCTGGCCGATACCGGCACTGGCACCGGTGACCAGTGCCACCTCGCCGTCAAGGCGCCAGCGGTTTTGCGTCATTGCGCACTCCTCGATTGACCACTCGCGTTAGGATATAGCAGGCCACCGCCACTGGAGCTCTCATGCGCGCGTTTTTTCTGGTACCGATCCTGCTGCTGGCCGGCTGCGGTAGCAATACCGCCAGCGCCCCGCCACCTGGAGCAAAGCCCGAATCGCAAGACACGCAATTGCGCGATGCAGTCAAGGCACCGCTGGACAAGGCGCACGAGGCCGAGCAGTTGCTGGAACACAGCACCGATGCCACCGACAAGGCACTGCAAGACGCGGGCGGTTGAGGGACACTTCGCAATCGCCGCACCGCGAATCGAGTAAAGTACGCGGCTGTTTCAGTCAGGCGGCATTCGCCGCCAAGTGAGTGCGCATGGATTATCTGATTGCCGCCCTGCTCGGCGTGATCGAGGGCATTACCGAGTTTTTGCCGATTTCCAGCACCGGCCATCTATTGATCGCCGAGCACTGGCTTGGCCATCAGTCCGACCTGTTCAATATCGTGATCCAGGCAGGCGCCATCGTCGCGGTCACGCTGATCTACCGGCAACGGGTATGGGCACTGCTGACCGGGCTGGGCGATCCGGCAACCCGGCGCTACGCCGCGCAACTGACGCTGGCGTTCGCCATCACTGCAGTGCTCGGGCTGGCGGTGACCAAACTGGGTTTCAAGTTGCCCGAGACGGTGACGCCAGTAGCGTGGGCATTGGTGCTGGGCGGCATGTGGATGATCGTGGCTGAACGCCTCGCCGAGCGCCGTCCGGCTAGTACACAGATCACCTGGAAGGTCGCCATCCTGGTCGGGTTGGCGCAGGTTGTTGCCGCGATTTTTCCCGGCACCTCGCGCTCAAGCGCCACCATCTTCATCGCCCTGCTGGCCGGCACCGGCGATCGCAAGGCCGCAACCGAGTTCGCGTTCTTGGTCGGCATCCCGACCATGTTTGCCGCCAGCGGCTACCACCTGCTCAAGCACCTTGACGAGCCGGCGCAGGAAAACTGGGGCGCGCTTGGTGTTGCGTTTGTGGTGTCCACGATCACCGCGTTTGTGGCGGTGAAGTGGCTGCTGGGTTATATCCAGAGCCATCGCTTCACCGCGTTTGCGGTGTATCGCATCGTGCTGGGGGTGGCGTTGCTGTTGTGGTTGCCGGCGGGTGGTTGATGGTGACATACGCTCGGGCTGGTGCAAGCCGGGTACAACACCGTCGCATTCGATGGGTTTCGGTCGCTTCGCGACAGCGTTCGCTGTGCGAACTACGCCTTCGTTGCACTCGGTCGCTGCGCTCTACCCATCCTACGAACCCCGCCTCGGCAGCACGTAGGATGGGTAGAGCGCAGCGAAACCCATCAATCAGCAGCGGTTATCAACGCAAGCTTGGGTGCAGCGAATAACTGCCCCAGATCACCGCTTCAGCCAGCACATGGCCTTTCATCGCCTGCTGCACTTGTGCAGCGGTAAAACGGGCTGGCACCGGTAATTGGGCGATATCAAGCGCAAACAGGCGAAAGCAATAGCGATGCAAGCGCAGGTCGTTCGGTGGCGGGAACGGGCCGTCGTAACCCAGATAGTCACCGGCCATGTCGGCATCGCCGGCAAACCAGCCGCTGTAATCGTTCAGGCCCTGGCGTGAACCCGCCGGCCCTGCCGGCGAATGCTTGCCGCGCGCGGTAACGCCATCGCTGCACGCGCCGGCGGCAATCTCGCGGCAATCGGCGGCAATATCGATCATCAACCAATGCACGAAATCGCCGCGTGGTTGATCGACGGGAATCTCGACGCCGGCTTTGCCGACCATTTCCGCCACTGTCGGCACATCCGGGTCCACGCACAGCAACACCAGCGAACGCGCCGCCGCCGGCACCTCCGAGAACGCCAATTGCGGATTGCGATTGCCGGCAAAACCGAAACTGTCGCCGACCGGTTTGCCCATCGCAAACTCGCTGGCTATAACGCTGCCGGGGGTAAAGCTCTGGCTGGTAATTTTCATGGGTGTCCCTCGGGTTATTGGCCGGCGCATGGGTTGGCGCAGCAACATGATGTCGCGTTTGCGCCGGTTGGCTCAACTTTTCGCGTGCCCGATCGCCCACAGGGTGGGCTCCCACAACAACGCACGATGATCTCTCCCTGTAGGAGCCCACCCTGTGGGCGACCGCTCGCAACCGCAGCCAAAGTGCGGGGCCGGCTACTTGCCGCCGACATAGCGCACGCGATAGATCGCGTTGGCATAGTCATCGGAAATCAGCAACGACCCATCGCTGGCCTGGATCACATCCACCGGCCGGCCGAGGGTTTTTTCACCGTCAAGGAACCCCTCGACGAACGGCGTGACCGCACTCACCTGGCCATTCACCACCTGCACGCGCTTGACTGCATAGCCGCTCTTTTTCGAGCGGTTCCAACTGCCGTGCAAGGCGACAAAGGCATCGCCGTTATATTCGGCCGGAAACTGGCTGCCGGTATAAAAGCGCAAGCCTAGTGCAGCGACATGGGCACCGAGCTTGGCAGTCGGGGCGCGGTAATCAGCGCACGATTTGCCAGCGCCGAACTCGGGGTCGAGGATGCTGCCGGCATGGCAATAGGGGTAGCCGAAATGCTCGCCCGTTGTAGCGACGATGTTGATCTCGTCATCGGGGACGTCATCGCCCAGCCAATCACGGCCATTGTCGGTGAACCACAGCTTGCCATCGGCTGGATTCCAGTCAAAACCGACGCTGTTGCGCACCCCACGCGCAACCACTTCGCGCCCGCTGCCATCGGCGTTCATGCGAGTGATGCTGGCGAAACCGGGCTCATCGCAGATGTTGCACGGCGCGCCCAACGGCACGTACAGCTTGCCGTCCGGGCCAAAGGCGATGTAGCGCCAGCCGTGATGGTCTTTATCGGGCAGGTCGCTGACCACCACCACTGGCTTGGCCGGTTTGTCGAGCCGGCTTTCGATGGCGTCAAAGCGCACAATGCGGTCCACCGCCGACACGTACAGGGCGCCATCACGGAATGCCAGGCCAACCGGCATGCGCAGGCCCTTGGCAATCACCTTCACCGAGTCGGCGCGGCCATCGCCATCGTCATCGCGTACGGCGTAAACCTGGCCTTTTTCGCGGGTGCCGACAAACAAGGTGCCATTGTCGCCCCACGCCATGCCACGGGCATTGTCCACCTTGTCGGCGAACAGGCTGATCTCAAAGCCGTCCGGCACCCGCAACCGATCCAGCGGTGGCGCCGCCAACAACGGCAGTGCTGTGGCCAGTGCTACGCCAAATACGATCATGCGCATAGTGTTTTCTCCTTTCGAGCAAACCCTGCTCCTCACAGAGCAAGAGCGGATAGTCCGCAAAACACGCGAAGAACGCAAAGAAATCAAACCAGGACTTGGGCTTGCCTTTGCGAGTTTTGCGGACCCAATATAATCGTTGTCGACGACCCTGCGCTTGAGCCGATCTTCTACATCACCACTCTGCCCCTCAGGCATGCAGTGCGTCGGCTACCCAGCGCTCGGCAAAGCCATTGAGGCTTGCGCCTTCAATGAATCCGCAGTGGCCGCCGTGTGCGGCAATTTCCAGCCGCGCCGAATCGGGTAACACCAGTTCATGGAAACTCGACACCGGAATCACCGGATCATCGTTCGCCATCAGAATGCTGCTGGGCACTGTCAAACCATGCAACCGATCACCGGCGATGCAATAACCATCGAAATACCCTTCCAGCGAGCCGTACGGCGTGTAACGCTCGACCAGCCAACGGGTCAGTTCGCGCATGTCCTTTTCGAGTGCCGCATCGTCAAAATTATGCGCTTCGGGAAACAGATCCCGCTTGCGACGTAGTGAACGGCGCCATTTTTTCAGGAAATACCATTGGTAGATCGAGGGCGCGTTTTCCAGTGCCGACATGCCCGCAGCCGGGTCCAGCACTGGGCATACGGCGGCGGCCTGGGCAATCAGCAGCCCGGCATCGGGCGCCGCCCTGGCGACACGCAGAGCAAAGTTGCCACCCAACGAATAGCCGGCGATGGAGAGCCGTCGCGCGGGGAAACGCGCTGCAATTTCACCAACAGCCAGCACGATTTCATCGAGCCGGCAGGAATGAAAGATATCCGGGTTGAGGTGATGGGTTTCGCCGTGATCGCGAAAGTTGAGGCGAAACACCTCAAAGCCACGTTCGAGCAAGCTCGCTGCGGTATGCAGCATGTAACTGGAGT
The DNA here is from genome assembly GCA_030681035.1 of Lysobacteraceae bacterium. Classification (GTDB taxonomy): domain Bacteria; phylum Pseudomonadota; class Gammaproteobacteria; order Xanthomonadales; family Xanthomonadaceae. Next base: position 118,571 of record JAUXUI010000032.1, read on the forward strand.
CGGCGCTGCCCTCCCAGCCATGCAGCAGCACCACCAGATCGCTCGCCTGCCCTCCCGGTACGCTGCTATGGAAACCTTGCAGGCGCACCCCTTCGCCCACCTCCAACTGGTGCCGGGTGGTCAGCGCGCCAAGGCGCCGGAAACGTTGCAGGCCACGCTGCCGGCGTAGCGGGCTGGCACTGAGCGCCGACTGCACATGCGGATCGCGTAGCCAGCGTGGTGGTTGATAGTCTTCAGCACGGAGCATGTTTCATCTCGCCAACGCGTCTGCAATGCGGCTGCGGCACAATTCGGCCATCCGTCGGCGGCCATCAAGCGGCGTCGCAACCGGCTCAAGAAAATGCACTTCGGCGATGCGCGATGGTTCGCCGATCAGGCGCAGCAGATTGCTCATGAAGTTTTCCGTGGGAGTAAATGCAATGATGGTCTGCGCATCGCCACGATCACCGTAACGCAAGGCCACCGGCTGCACCAATGCCGCTGCCGAAATTGCCGGCTGGAATATTCGCGCATGAAACGTTCCGAGAGCTGCACCCGATGTTGTGCGCCCCTCCGGAAACGCCGCCACCGCACGCCCAGCACTGAGGCGAGCGGCCATCTGGTGCATTACGCCGTTGAGTGAATCGGAACTGCCGCGCGCGTGATAAATCGTTTCTGCGCGGGTGGCCAGCCAGCCGATTAGCGGCCAGCGCGCAATCTCGGCCTTGGCGACAAAACCCATCATGTGCTGACTGTGCAACAACACGATGTCCAGCCAATTGATGTGATTGGCCACAAACATCACGCCGCCGGTCAGTGGTGTACCAATCGCTTTGACCTGAATCCCGAACAGCCGTGCTACACGCGCACTCCACCAACGGATCGCACGGTGGTCCCAGCGCAGACCTCCGATGGTGATGCGCGCGCCTAGCGAGTTCACCACCAAGGCCATCAGCGGCAACGCAATCAGCACATGCGCCAGCACCTGCGGCATGCGCCACACGATGCGCAGGGCGCGCCAGCAATCGCGACGGTGTGCAACGGCAACAGGATTTTGCATTGCCCCTATTGTGCCTCAGTACGCGCGAACAATTCCCGCTGTCGCAATGGCGCCCTTGCTTTTGTGGGAGCCCACCCTGTGGGCGACCAAACGAGCCGCGCAGTGGCGAAGCGCCGGTATGGATCGCACAGCAACCGGCCGCAGGTGGTGATGTGGAAACGCCTGTCGCCCACAGGGTGGGCTCCCACAAACGGCTTCATGCTGTTCGCGAAAGTTTCCGCAACACCGGGGCAGCGAACTGTTCACAAAATCGGCGCCAGGCCAGCACCAAACGCCGTCATCAATCGGGTGTAAAGCCCCTTGAGCGGCACATCCACTTCGGGAAACGAGCCTACCGCCTGCCAGCAACGTGAGCGTGCCGGGTCGGCGATACCCAACGTCGCCTCCGCTATCAGCTCGCCATCGGCGCTGCGGCAACTGGCGTCCAGTTCGTAGCTGGTAGCGTAACGAAACGGCCACAGATCAAACAGCGGCAAATGCTCGAACAGTTTGCCGAGCGAATAATCCAGCCCGGAAAAAATCGCCGGCTTCGGCCGACGGGCAATCAGCCAGGCATTCTCCGGACGCATGTCGTGTCGTATCTGCGCCTCCAGCAGGCGCGCAAAGGTATCGTCGAACACGACCAGTGCGCATTCGGTGTTGAACCAGTCCGAGCGCGGGTCGAAATTGTGGGTGCCAACCACACCAATATGGCGATCAATCACCAGGCTTTTGGCATGCAGGCCAACCCGCACCCCGGAATGCGCCAACGGCACCGGCCCGTGGCGCTTGCCGCCGCTGCCACGCATGGCGGGGCGCTCGCCGCCCGAACCCAGCCGACGCGGCACATCGATCAGATTTGGCCCCATCGGCGCCGGCTCGGGCAACAGTGCGCCGGTTGCTTCCAGGTCAATCATCGAGTTCGTCGGAAACGGTTTGTACTCCCATATCTGGAAGCGCAACTCGCGCAGATAGGTACGCTTGTACTTGTGCGACAACGCGTACACCGGCCAGGCGTCGGTCGCCGCCAGACTGTTGGTCGACACCTCGATAGTTGGTTGATCCGGACCGGCACCCAGCCGCCGGAACAGGCGTTTTGCCGGCTTGGACAACACCAGATACGGGGTTTGCAGCAATACCGAATCGCGCGCCTGCGCGACCAGATCATGCAGGCCATGCGAGACGTTGCCATGGCGCGATGGCGTCAATTGCTGTGGTTTGCCCGGGGTATCCACCAGATACTCGACACGCCCCACCCGCAGCGATGGCGCGAACAAGCGCTGATTCAATTGTTCAGGATCATTGGCCATCGCGCTCAATCGTGTGCTGCGCTCGGTGCGTGACAACTTGGCTGCGGGCAGTCGATCCGGCACCGCGCCTTCGCTCAGGATGTCGCGGGCAACATCATGCAGTCGCGCGATGGGTATTGACAGGCGATGCTGCCAGAACGCGTCAAATGCCACGCGCATCTGTGATACCACCGACCCGGCCACCATCAAGTCGCGGTCGCGATAGTTGTAACCACTATCCCAGTCGTAATAGCGATTCTGGTAATTGCGGCCGCCGGTGATGGCCAGCAAATCGTCAACCACCAGCGCTTTTACGTGCATGCGCCGATTGAAACGACGAAAACAGCAGACAATGCCCGCGCCAAACTCCAGAGCATTGGTCTGCGCTTCACCAAAGGTCGGGTTGTACAGACGCAATTCGAAATTGGTGTGCATGCCAGCCAGCGCCGACAAGGTGCGAATATCATCCACGCTGAACAGCTGATCGAGCAGCAACCGCACTTTTACACCGCGACGGGCAGCAGCGATCAATTCGTTGAGCACAAGGCGTCCGGCATCGTCATCGGTATACAGGTACGTCTGCAATTCGATGCTGCGCTGTGCTGCCCGGATCAGATGCAACCGCGCCAGCAGGGCATCTTCGCCGCTCTCCAGCAACAGTACCCGGTGCGCGGGCGCCATGGCTGTGGACTGTGCAAGCAATGTCAATGCGTCTTCGCGCCATGGCGAAGGTGCCGCGCAAGCATCATCGCGCTGACACGTTACCTGTGTTTCGCGCGCATCGGCGGCGATCGCTTCGGCCTCGGCCCGACGCGCCTGCGGCAAGTGCGCGCAGGCGCTCAATGCGAGCAGCGTGCCCGCCAGCAGGGTGCCACGCAGATTCATTTTACGGCGCTCTTTGCAGTAGCGTCTGGCTCCAGCAACATCGAAAAATTGATGCTCACCTTGTCTTTTACCGTGAATCGTCGCGTATTCATTCCGAACTCGCTGCGGCTGACCTTGCCGCTGACTTCGATGGCGCAATCGATACCCGGGCGATCACACGGCGAGGGAAGCACCGTAAACGTCACTTGGCGAAACATGCCACGTAAAAACAAATCGCCGCGCAGATCGCCACCTTCATACAACAGCGCCGAGGTAAAGGGAACAGACTCGAATACCGCCCACGGGTAGCGCGCAACATCGAAAAACTCTTCCGACCGGGCATGTTGGGCGAAGCTTTCGTTGCCGTCAAAATCCAGCGAGCGCACATCAAAGCGGATGCTGACCCGCTGCTGGTTATCAGCGACCGGGCGCACTTCGCCCTCAAACTGTTTTACCGCGCAATGCAGGGTTTTGACCCAGCGCAAGCGCACGCCAATTTCGGCACTGGACAGGCCAGGGTTGATGCGCTGAGCTGCACTTGCGTCCACACAGCACAAGCACAGCAACAAGCCCATGAGCCGCAGCATCACACGGCCCAGAACGCAGCCAAGCTCGCAACACCCGGTTCAAGCGCACAATCTTTGGGGATATGCAACACCACGATGCCAGCCGGCGGCAGGCCGCGATGGTCACCGGTCTGGCCGGTGCTGAGCAAGGCTGCGATCTGTTCCAGGCCCGGGTTGTGACCGATCAGCAGCAAGCGTTCGGCATCGCCATTCTCGTCGATCACGCTGAACAATTCACCCGGCGTGGCATCGTAGATTCGCGCATCCTCGCGACTGTCGATGTAACCCAAGCCGGCCAGCACCCGCTCGCAGGTCTCGCGAGTGCGCAGTGCAGGCGAATGCAGCACCCGGTCGGGCCGGGCCATATGGGCCGCAAGCCAGGCAGTTGCCGCTTCGGCCTCGGCGATGCCCTCTGGTGACAGCGGGCGATCAACATCAGATTGGCCGGCAACTGCCGGTTCGGCGTGGGCATGTCGGAGCAGGATAAGTTCGCGCATACGTCGATTATGCGCATGAATCGCCAACTTTCGGTGAATTGGACGCAAAAAACTTTGTGGTGTGCCTACGCACCGACGTTTCAGGCTGTTTTTTTCAGCCAACGCAGCAGCGGCGCCCAATCGGCCTGATGGCGGAGAATCTGCTCGGAATGGTAATCGAACAGACTTTTGCCGAGGCTGATCAGCAGCACATAGGCCTGCGAATCGCGCAATTGCGCCACCAGCGGGTACGGCCAGGCTTCGAGCTGCTCCACCGCCTGTTGCGACGCCGAGGTCCACGGTTTGAGCCGGTTGCCGACCAGCGCCACCGGCAATTTGCCCTTTTTTACCCGCACCTGTTGCGCCAGCGAGTTGAGGAACGGCACCGTGGCTTCCAGATCGATCAACGACGGGATGATCGGTACCAGCACTGCATCGGCATGCTCCAGAAACGCGCCAAGATCGGCCGCCATCGCGCCGGCTGGCGCGTCGATCACCACCCGCTGGGTATCATCGGGGATGGCTCTTTCCCAACCACGACGGGTGCCGTTGATCGGCAACACCGCGCTGTCGAGCGCGGCCCGGCGCTGACACCAGCGTGTTGATGAGCCCTGCGGGTCGGCATCGACCAGCACCGTGCGCTTGCCGTCGAGCGCAAACTGCGCGGCCAGATGCGTGGCCAACGTCGTTTTGCCGGCACCACCCTTGGAACTGGCTACCAATACGGTCTGCATTGCCTTGCCTCCTGCTTGCACTCGCGCCCGCGGCAACTTGTAGGCCGCAACCAGAGCGCACTTTACACCGCGGCGGCGGCGCCGCCAAAGCTGCGGCTCAACCGACGGTGACCGGCACCAGGCTCATGGTGTCGTTGCCGAAGATGTCGATCACCTTCACCGCCACCGTATAACGGCCAGGGCGATCATAGCGATGGAGCGCAGTCGTGAGATCAAGCTCGCGTTTTTTGCGGGTACGAAAGCTCTGCCACTCGTTTTCGAAGATGTAGCCACCGGTCCAGCGCTCCTCGAACTCCCCCTGCGTTTTCCCTTCTCCCGCCGGGACAAGCAGCGACTTGGCGGCTTTGCCGCCTAGTCGATTGGCTGGTAGCTCCATCAGAAGGTGGCCCGAAGGGCCGGATGAGGGTTCAGTATCGTTGCGAGGCTCCGCTCCGCCCGAACCCTCACCCGCCGCGCCTTCGGCGCGTCGGCCTCTCCCGGCGGGAGAGGCGAAATCGAAATCCACTGGCACCTTGATGATCTCCCGTCGGCTCATGTAGTCAAAATCCACCGCCCAGTAATCCACCCAGTCGGTCCAGTGCTTGGTCAGCACTTTGCGCGTAATGACGCCGTCCTTGCTCTTGCCGATCTTGACCAATTGCCCGGCGTCGCAGATCACCGATGCCTTGCCGTCCTTGATCGCGGCAATCGCGGCGTCGGCGGCACCCTGGTTGTAGTACACCGAGAAGTCGGTCAGCTCGATCTGCACGGCGAGCTTGTCCTTGCCGTCGTAGCGCGGCGTCGCCTCGACGAAGCTGATGTCGTGGAAGACGACTTGGCCCTTGTCCACGGCGCGCTTGTCGAACACTTCGGCCGGGATGTACTTGGGGGTAAGGTCGATGCCCTTGCCTTTGGCTTCTTCCAGCACCGCCGGAAACAGGCCCATCTCGAACTCGAAGGCGAGCATATCGACGCGGCTGGCGCCGCGCTTGCGGCATTCGGTGATCACTTCTTCGACGAACAATCGCCCGACCGGCAGGTTGATCGGGCCGATCACTACCAGCCGTCCGCCGTGCTTGCCGTGGAAGAAGCTATCGTTGTCGAACGCTTCGGCCTTGTAGGCGCGCAGGATCAGCTCGCGAAATTCGCGCTCCTTCTGCTCGATGTTCCGGCGTTGCTGCGCTGCCCGGGTCAACACCTCACCGTCATGCCCGCGAACGCGGGCATCCAGCGTTTCGGCGGCACCCTCTGGATTCCCGCTTGCGCGGGAATGACGATCAAGGGCGAAATGCACGCCCAGATACGCCTCGCGCTGATACCGGCCCAGATTCAGCACCTCGAAGGCGCGGAAGTTTTTCTCGGCGGTTTTCAGTTCACGCTGCACCCCGATCAGGCGCTTGCGGGTGGTGTAGATGCCGAACTTGCCCAGATCGGTGGCGATCCACTTGCGGTTCAACTTTTCGGCGACTGCTGCGGTGGTGCCGGAGCCGCAGAAGAAGTCGGCGACCAGATCGCCTTCGTTGCTACTGGCCTTGATGATGCGTTCGAGCAGGGCTTCGGGTTTTTGGGTTGGGTAGTCGACTTTCTCAGGCTGATTGCCCCGCAGAGCAGCAATATCCCAAACATCTCTCAAGTTAACGAGCGAATACGTACCCACGTCATCCGTGAATAGTTCAATGTTTGAGAACCCATAATTATGAGCAAGGTACGATTTTTCCTTTTGCGTGTTCCAAATAGTATTTGCTCTGTTCTTTGACACAAAGTGAATTGTGTCGTGTTTACGGCCGAATCCAAGCTTTTCTGGCATACCACCTGTTTTGTACAACCAGATACATTCGTTTACCTGATTAGCGCTATATCTCAGCCCGGCGGGCTTCGGCCCCTTCTCCCTCCGGGACAACCAGCGACTTGGCGGCTTTGCCGCCTAGTCGATTGGCTGGTAGCTTCATCAGAAGGTGGCTCGAAGCGCCGGATGAGGGATCAAGCCCGTACGATAGCCGATACTCGCACCGAACCCTCACCCCCAACCCCTCTGATACGGCTCATGTGCGGGCCAATACCAGGCCGTGGCCGGTCAACCGCTCGAAATCGCCCGGATTCAATGTGGCCAGCCGGGCGCCGGCATGGATGGCGGTGGCCGCGATCAGGCAATCGGGCAGCGAGCGGGAGCGCCGGCCACTGAGATTGAACAGGTCCGAGGCCCGCTCGGCGATGCTTCGATCCATGGCAATCACCTCCCGATCCAGCACCTGCTCCCAGGCCAGCAGCGTTGCGGACGACACCGGGCCGCAGCGAAATTCCGCCCAGGCCATCGCCGAGACCTCGATCCGCTCGCCCGCTGCCCGCCATTGCAGCAACTGCGCACGCAACGCATGGGTCGGGTCCAGGCCAAAAATCAGGACATTCGTATCCAGGTGCAGGATGCCTGCCATGTCGTGCCCCCGTTACCGCCAGACGTCGCGGCTGGTGGCCGCCCAGGCCTTGAAATCGACGCCTTGCGCGGCCAGCGCATCGCCGGCGGCAAACACGGCATCCAGGGCGTTGTCGGCACGGCCGTGCGGCCCGGTGGGGGGGGCCTGCACCGCCTCTTCCAGCAGGGCGATGGCTTCCTTGGTGAGCGAGCGATGGTTGCGCGCGGCACGGGCCTTCAGGCGCTCGTGCAGGGCAGCAGGGAGATTCTTGATCACCAGGGCACTCATGCGGGCCTCCATTGTGGGGTCACAATGGGTGCATTGTGCTAGCAATCAGGAAGCGCGACAAGCCTCATTCGCCCACCTGCTGGTACTCGCCAAATCCCGCGACCAGCGCGGCGAACGACGTTGGCGGATTGCGCTGGTAGCCGGTCTGATCGACGTAAACGAAACGATAGCGCGGCCCTGCTTCAGCCTGGCTGGCCTCGCTGGCGTCGATGCACCACTGGCGTAGCCGTGCCATCTTCTGCGGCAGATCGATTTCCTCGCGGCCCTTGGTCTCGATAATCCAGACGGTACCGTCTGGGGTCTTGACGATGAAATCCGGGACATAGTTGGACAGGTCACCATTGGCACGCACATAGTCGATCTTGAACCCCACGGCGAGGTAGTTCTTGGCAAAGCTGACGATATCCGGCGCCTCGTCGAGAAAGCGGGCGAACTTCAGCTCGAAGCCGCCGGCGTTGGGTTCGCCGACGATTTTGCTGAACACCGCCTTCTTGCCCAGCGCTTCGTGCTCGGCATGGCTCTTGTGCCACTCCTCGACACCCAACTGCAAGTAGTCCACGTAGCGTTCGGTGAAGATGGCGCTCTGGTGTTCGCGCAGACGAGCGCAGCTCGCCGCGTCCGGCAAGATCGGATGCTTGACTACATTCTGGTAGATGGCCTCAACCAGCGGGTAATCGGAAACGGTCTGCACGAAGATCGCGCCATTGTCGTGTTTAGGCGTGGCCGTGACATCAATCTGAATCGACAGCTTGCAGTCCTTCTGCAGCATGCGGTAATGGATGTCCTGAATGCTCTCAGTTGCGGCGGCTACCGTCGATCGGCAACACCGCGCTATCGAGCGCGGCCCGGCGCTGACACCAGCGGGTTGACGAGCCCTGCGGGTCGGGCACTGTGCGCTTGCCGTCGAGCGCGAACTGTGCGGCCAGATGCGTGGCCAATGTCGTTTTGCCGGCACCACCCTTGGAACTGGCTACCAATACGGTCTGCATTGCCTCCTGCCTGGTGATTACCGCCAGAGCGCACTGTACACCGCTCACGCGGCATGGCCAAAATCTCGCTGACGGGCGCCAAGCGGCCGATGATTGTCAGTCCGAAGGCCAACGCAATCGTAGTCACTACGGCAGCCGATTGCGGCAGCGCAGCAAATGTGCTTTAGTCAGTCGTTCGGGCTGTTGAACGGGGCGTTCAACGGTGTCTGTCTGGCCATCGGAGCACCCATGTCGCATTCTGCCACCGGTCTGTATGACCCGCGCTACGAGCACGATAGCTGCGGCTTCGGGCTGATCGCGCAACTCGATGACCATCCCAGCCGGCTGGTGGTGGATGGTGCGCTGCAGGCATTGGCCGGGCTCAATCATCGCGGCGCGGTCGCCGCCGATGGCCGCAGCGGCGATGGCTGCGGGGTGCTGATCCGGCGTCCGGATGCCTGGCTGCGTGCATTGGCGAGCGAAGCCGGCATCGCCGATCACCCGCGCATCAGCGCCGGCCTGGTGTTTCTGAGCCACGATCCGGCACGCGCGGAACATGCAGTTAGCACACTGGAAGCACAATTGCTCGCCCAAGGGGTGCAGGTACTGGGCTGGCGACGAACGCCGGTGGTGGCGGAAACCTGCGGCGCACAGGCGCGAGTCAGCCTGCCGCAGGTGCGCCAGTTGTTCGTTGCACCCGCTGCCGGGCATGATGCGCACGGCTTCGAGCAGGCGCTGTTCATGGCGCGCCGGTTGGCGGCGCAGGCGCTGCGTGATGACCGCGATTTCTTTGTGGTCAGCCTCAGTGCCCATGCCATCGGTTTCAAGGGCATGGTGTTGCCCGAACACCTGCCCGAACTATTCCCCGATCTTGCGCGTGCTGACTTGACCAGCAGCGCGGTGCTGTTTCACCAACGCTTTTCCACCAATACCGCGCCGCAGTGGCGGCTGGCGCAGCCGTTCCGCCATCTGGCCCATAACGGCGAAATCAACACCATTCAGTCCAACCGCATCTGGGCGTTGGCGCGGCGCGGCCTGTGGCATGCGCCGGGTATCGACCTGAGCCAACTCGATCCGCCGGTGTCGATGGATGGCTCGGATTCGCAAAGCCTCGATGACATGCTGGAGGTGCTGCTGGCGGGCGGCATGGACGCGCTGCAGGCGATGCGCATTCTGGTGCCGCCAGCGGCGCACGCGCTGGAGCAGCTCAATCCCGACCTCGCCGCGTTCTACGAGTATTACGCGCTGCACACCGAGCCCTGGGATGGCCCGGCCGGCATCGTGTTTTCGCATGCCGATCAGGTTGGCTGCGTGCTCGACCGCAACGGCCTGCGCCCGGCGCGCTGGGCACTGGGCGCGCAGCGGCATCTGCTGGTCGCCTCGGAAACCGGGGTGTGGCAACCGCCCGGTGGTGTGATCGCCAAGGGCCGGCTTGGCCCCGGCGAAATGCTGGCGGTCGATTTCAAGACCCACAACATGCTCGACAGCGCCGCGATCGATCGCATCAATACCGCGCGCGCGCCGTACAAGCGCTGGCTCAAGGCCGGCGTGCGTTATCTGGATTCGGCACTGATCGACCCGGCGCTGGCCGCCGAGCCGTTCGACCCCGACACCCTGCTGCGTTTCCAGAAGCGCTTCGGCCTCAGTCGCGAAGAGCGCGAACAGGTGCTGCGGCCGCTGGCCGAACATCAGGCCGAGGCAGTGGGCTCGATGGGCGACGACACCCCGACTCCGGCGTTATCGCAGCAGGTGCGGCCGTTGTACGACCGCTTCCGTCAAGCCTTTGCACAGGTCACCAACCCGCCGATCGACCCGCTGCGCGAGCAGGTGGTGATGTCGCTGGCTACCCAGATCGGGCGCGAGGGCAATGTCTTTGAAACCTCGGCGAGCAACGCCAGCATGGTGCTGCTGAACTCGCCGGTACTGAGCCAGCGCAAGCTGCGGCAGTTGCTGGCGATGGGCGAGTTCGCCACCGCGCACAAGCAACTGGCGCTGTACCAGCAGCCCGATGAATCGCTGCAACAGGCGATCATCCGCCTGTGCAACGAGGCGGAAGCGGCCGTGCGTGCCGGCGCCTCGGTGCTGCTGCTGTCGGATCGTTTCCCCGGTGAGAATGCAGTGGCCGTGCATGCCCTGCTTGCCACCGGCGCCATCCACCGCCATCTGGTCAACAGCGGGCTGCGCTGTCACTGCAACCTGATCATCGAAACCGGCACCGTGCGCGACGCGCATCACTTTGCCTGCCTGATCGGTTACGGCGCCACGGCGGTGTACCCCTACCTCGCCTATCAAACCCTGTTCGACATGGGCCGCAATGGCCTGATCGCCGGCCACGATGGCGAGCAGGCGGAAGTGGGCCGCAGTTACCGGCGCGGCATCCGCAAGGGCCTGCTCAAGATCATGTCGAAGATGGGCATCAGCACCATCGCCGGCTATCGCGGCGCGCAGTTGTTCGAGATTGTCGGCCTGGCGCCGGAAGTGGTGGCGCAATGTTTTGCCGACACCCCGAGCCGAATCGGTGGCGCCACCTTTGCCGATCTTGAACGCGACGCCCGCGAGCTGACCGCCTGCGCCCACGACAATGTGCGTCCGCTCGATGCCGGCGGCCTGCTGCATGTGATGCCGGGCGGCGAATACCACATGTACAACCCGGCGGTGGTGCAGGCGTTGCAGGAAGCGGTGCGCACTGACGACGCCGAGGCCTATGCCCGTTATGCCGCGCTGGTCAACGGCCGGCCGCCGAGCGCGCTGCGCGATCTGCTGCGCCTGAACACCAGCGCCACACCGATACCACTGGATGAGGTGGAGCCGGTGGAAGCGATTTTGCGCCGCTTCGATTCGGCCGGGATGAGCCTTGGCGCGCTGTCGCCGGAGGCACACGAGGCGCTGGCCATTGCCATGAACCGGCTCGGTGCGCGCTCCAATTCCGGCGAAGGCGGCGAAGACCCGGAACGCAACGGCAGCGAGCGCCGCTCCAAGATCAAGCAGGTTGCCTCGGGGCGTTTTGGCGTCACTCCGGAATACCTGATCAATGCCGAAGTGTTGCAGATCAAGATCGCGCAGGGTGCCAAGCCCGGCGAGGGTGGCCAGTTGCCCGGGCACAAGGTCAGCGCCATGATCGCCCGCCTGCGCTACGCCAAGCCGGGCATCGGCCTGATCTCGCCGCCGCCGCATCACGACATCTATTCGATCGAAGATCTGGCACAGCTGATTTTCGACCTCAAGCAGGTCAACTCCGAAGCGCTGGTGTCGGTGAAGCTGGTTGCCCATGCCGGCGTCGGCACCATCGCCGCTGGCGTGGCAAAGGCTTATGCCGATTTGATCACCATTTCCGGCCACGATGGCGGCACCGGTGCCAGTCCGCTCAGCTCGATCCGCTATGCCGGCGTGCCGTGGGAACTGGGCATCGCCGAAGCGCAGCAAACCCTGCGCCTGAACGGATTGCGTGGACGGGTACGCTTGCAGGCCGATGGCGGCCTCAAGACCGGGCTCGACGTGATCAAGGCGGCGCTGCTGGGCGCCGAGAGTTTCGGCTTTGGCACCGCGCCGATGATTGCGCTGGGTTGCAAGTATCTGCGCATCTGCCACCTCAACAACTGCGCCACCGGCGTCGCCACTCAGGATGCACGCCTGCGCCGCGCGCATTTCAACGGCCCGCCGGAGCGGGTGATGGCGTTCTTCCGCTTTGTCGCCGAAGAAACCCGCGGCTATCTCGCCGCGCTGGGCGTGCGCAACATGGATGAACTGATTGGCCGCACCGACCTGCTGCGCGCCGACCTGGCGCCGCAGGGGCGAATCGAGTCGGTCGATTTGTCCGCCCTGCTCGCCGACGACCCCAGCACGGAACGCGGCCCGCTGCATTGCGTACAGGCCAGCAACCCGCCGCGCGATGCCGGCGCACTGGGCCAACGCCTGCTCGATGATCTGCGCAGCGCCATCGACACCGGCAGCGGCGCCGAAGTGAGTTACCCGATTGCCAATCACGACCGCACCGTCGGCGCCCGCGTGTCGGGCTACATCGCCCGGCGCTGGGGCAACCTCGGCATGGAACCAACGCCGGTGCAGGTGTATCTGCGCGGTTCGGCCGGGCAGAGTTTCGGCGCCTTCAATGCCGGTGGCCTGCACATGGAATTGATCGGTGACGCCAATGATGGCGTCGGCAAGGGCATGGCCGGTGGCCGCTTGGTGCTGCGGCCGCCATCCGGTGCGCGTTACGTCGCCCGCGACACCCCGATCATGGGCAATGCCTGCCTGTACGGCGCCACTGGCGGCGAGCTGTACGCGGCCGGCCGCGCCGGCGAGCGCTTCGCGGTGCGCAATTCCGGTGCTATCGCGGTGATCGAGGGCGCTGGCGATCATTGCTGCGAATACATGACCGGCGGCGTGGTGGCGGTACTCGGTCGCACCGGCCTGAACTTCGGCGCCGGCTTCACCGGTGGCTTCGCCTACGTGCTCGACATGGATCGTGATTTCGTCGATCGCTACAACCACGAGTTGATCGATCTGCACCGGCTCTCGCCCGAAGGCATGGAGCATCACGTACAGCATCTGCGCAGCCTGCTCGGCGCCCATCACGGTGCCAGCGGCAGCGTGTTTGCCGCCGAGGTGCTGGAGGACTTCCGCGATTACCTGAGCAAGTTCTGGCTGGTGAAACCGCGCGCGGCCTCGCTGGAATCGCTGATCGAAACCCTGCGGGAGGCGGCATGAGCACCCGCAATGTGTTTCATTATCTGGAGCACGCCCGGCGCCTGCCGCGCGAGCTGCCGGCCACGGTGCGGGTGCAGGGCTGGAGCGAGATTTACGGCAGCTTTGAGCCGGCCGGCGCCAGCGAACAGGCGGCGCGCTGCATCGACTGCGGCAACCCGTACTGCGCCAACAAATGCCCGTTGCAGAATGCGATTCCCGAGTGGCTGCGGCTGACCGAGGAAGGCCGCTTGTTCGAAGCCGCCGACCTCGCCCATCAAACCAACCCGCTGCCGGAAATCTGCGGCCGCGTATGTCCGCAGGATCGCCTGTGCGAAGGCGACTGCACGCTGGAAACCGGCTTCGGTGCGGTCACCATCGGCGCGGTGGAAAAATACATCGTCGATTCCGCGTTCGCGCAGGGCTGGCGCCCGGACTTGAGCAAGGTGGTGGCTACTGGCCATCGCGTGGCGGTGATCGGTGCCGGACCGGCCGGCCTGGCCTGCGCTGATCGGCTGGCGCGCGCTGGCATCCAGGCGCACGTGTTCGATCGCCACCCGGAAATCGGCGGCTTGCTCACCTTCGGCATCCCGCCGTTCAAGTTGGAAAAGCAGGTCATCACCACGCGGCGCGAAGTGCTCGAAGCGATGGGCGTGCAGTTCCATCTGGGCACCGACGTGGACAGCGCGCTGGCCAACGAGTTGTTGCGCGATAACGACGCCGTGTTTCTCGGCACCGGTGCCTATACCGCGGTGGATGGCGGCCTGCCGGGGCAGGATTTGCCCGGCGTACACAGCGCGCTGCCGTTCCTGATTGCCAACGCGCATCGCGTGCTCAGCGGCGATGCCAGCCTCAGCGCGCAGCAGGCCGGCATGTTGCAACTCACCGGCCGCCGCGTGGTGGTGCTTGGCGGCGGCGATACCGCAATGGATTGCGTGCGTACCGCAACCCGGCTTGGTGCGGCGGAAGTCACCTGCGTGTATCGCCGCAGCGAGGCCGACATGCCCGGCTCGCGGCGCGAGGTCAGCAATGCCCGCGATGAGGGTGTGCGCTTCCTGTTCAACCGCCAGCCGCTGGCGATCGAGGGCGAAAGCCACGCCAGCGGCGTGCATCTGATCGAAACCCGGCCAGGCCCGGTCGATGGCTCCGGCCGCAGCCGCGCCGAAGCGATTGCCGGCAGCGAAGTGTGCCTGAGCGCGGAGGTGGTGATTCTGGCGTTCGGTTTTCGCGCCAGCCCGGCACCGTGGTTCAACGATTTCGGCCTGAGTCTTGGCGTTGATGGCCGCGTGCAAACCCAGGGCCGCGCCGGCAATACCAACCTGCGCAAGGTGTTTGCCGGCGGCGACAACGTGCGCGGTGCCGACCTGGTGGTTACCGCGGTGCTCGATGGCCGTGAAGCCGGCAACGCGATTGCAAGGCAGTTGCGCCAGGGGTGATGGGGTGAGGCGACGGAGCGGCGCCTGGTAATGTCTCCGCTGTCATTGCGAGCGCGTAGCGCGAAGCAATCCAGTGCCTTTGTTGGCCTCGGAAGCGCAAAGCGCTCGAACCTGCGCCCGGCGAGGCCCTCACGCTGCGGGAAAGGGTCCGAAACGCCTTGCTGCGGGCGCACGGCGGTGCCGCATCAACCGCTGAGCCAGTCCACCACATCGCCGTGCAGTGTGGCGAGGCCACGATCCAGGGTGGCCAGCCGCCCCCGATGATGGCGTGCCAGAGCCGCAAGATAGGCGTCGGTTACCTGACGGTGGCCGAGCAGACCAGACCAGGACACCGCCGAGTAATCGATGGCATCGGCCCAGAAGTGGTGCCGGGGATGTTGCACGAAGCCGGCGAGCACGCTGCCTGCCTGCGCCGGTGAGGCGACCGCGCCATGGCGCAGCAACATCCGCAGCAAGGTGCCCTGGGTGATCGGACAGGTGGCGAATGGCTGCGACTGAGCGGAAAACCAGCGCACCGCCAGTTCATGGTGGACATGGGCCTGATCGGCAAGCGCGATCAACACGTTGCCGTCAAGCAGGACCGCAGTCGGGCTCATTCGTCGTCCAACGCGGCCACGTCATCGGCCGTGATCGGTCGCGTGGAACGCACCAGCGGCAACCCGGTCTGCGGATGCACGCCATAAGCCGGCATTTCAGCCTCGGCCACCCCCGCGCTCAGCCCGCGCCGGATCAAGTCGGCGACAGTGCGGCTGAGGCTGTGGCCGCTGTGGTGGGCGATGGCAGCCGCCGCACGATGTAGATCATCTGGAAGGTCGAGGGTGGTTCGCATCACTGCATCATGATGCGGTGATGCGTAACAGTCAACATACGCCGTGGTTGTGGGGGTTTAACCGACCTGCATGGCCGCGATGGTGTCGGTCGGATCAATGGCAGTGAAGCCGGCGTCTACGTCGCGGTAGCGTGAAGCAATCCAGTGTTTGTGTTGCACTCGGCAAGGCAAAGCTTTCAAGGCATCGGCGGCGGCTTTGCACAAGTTTCGTAGGATGGGTAGAGCGCAGCAAAACCCATCGAAAGCTGCACCGCGAGACCTGTTCCAAATCGCGCAAAGCTTTCTCCGGCCTGCGGCCGGCGAGTCACTTTTTCACTGCGGAAAAAGTAACCAAAAACGCCTTGCGCCGGACGCACGCCGGCTCGGCTGCTTCGCAGCAGCGGCCGCTGCGCGGCCTACGCCTTCGCTACGCTCGGTCGGCTCCTGCCTCACCGGTACCCTTCGCTTTCTTGCCAAATGCGGGCCGGCACCGAACTCGGGCATCCATGCCCTTAAACAACGGTGCCTTGCTCCCGCATTTGCCTGCGATGCTCGCCGTGCTTTATGGCGCGTTGTCGCACTCGGCCCGCACATCCCTGCGCTACCCATCGGCTTTTCCGTTCCATTCCGTCATGTTCGGCGAACATCGGTGACGAGTGCCGAACGCTGCTCAAGCTATCGTCCAGCATTGACAACACATCGAATGAAGGGACTAAATTTTGTTTAGGGCATCAGGAGGCGGTCGGCAATGAACATCAGCATTTCAAGTCTTTTCATCCCAGAGCCCGCTCAGTGGGGACTGCGTGGTGACCCGTACCTTTGGCGAGAAATCGCGCAACGTTTAAACGCTCATCCGTGGCCAACTTCAGCCGCTGCACTGACTTCCACAAACCGGGGTCAGGTCTTGTATTGCCACATGATCTATTTTCTCACCAGCCGACTGACCGTCGCGTAGTGCAGGCCTAAATCGCCCTGCCACAGCCCATGAAGAAATGCCTGTCGATCCTGGTCATCGAATAAAATCGGCTC
>JAUXUI010000070.1 GCA_030681035.1 Lysobacteraceae bacterium
AGTGATCGCTTCCAGACCCGTCCTTTCATCCGCCAACAGCGTCACTTTGTATAGCTTCATCGGAAAGCCCTCGCCGTCTTGAAAAAGACGGCCTAAGCCTACCATATTGCATACGTCATACTACATGTGACGTGACACTAGATTTACCATTTTTGCATGCATCGAACCTTCCTTAACAGAAATACCCCATCTTTCGTTCGCATCGCCGGCGTACGCTGCAACGGCGCGGCGCCGCCTGCTCGGAGCCCTGCACGGCAATCTCGCCGCCAGCCGTGCACGTGTTCGGTTCATCGTGGTCATATGCTCTGTGAGGCGTGACCGCACGGGGGTAGATACCAATCCACCCAAGTCAAGCCCGCTCGTCTGGGCTAGCAGCCTGTCGGGCTTGGTGCTGATCTACTCGACAATTGCTCCGGCGGCGCGAGTATCCGCACCAACGATCACTCTGACAGGTTGCCGTAGGATGGGTAGAGCGCAGCGAAACCCATCAACCAGGCCATTACACAACGCGCTTGATGGGTTTCGCTGCGCTCTACCAGAACGCGTTTTTCGTGGCGCGTGGCCAATCGGTGCAGAAGGACGATGGAACGCAAATGTATCGGCTCGCCAACATTGTCGCGTCGTCCCCTCACTACCAAGGCCCGGATTTCAGCTGGGGTGACTCAGAACTTTATCGGCGGGCGATACGCGAGAAAAAGGTAGGTCCAGGGAACTCCAATAGCTGGATTAAATTTGACACCAGCCATCATATGGCATGGACTGTTTTAGAAGTGGCCGAAGTAGAGCACGCGTTAGCAGCGGTCCCTGTGGAGGTGTAGGCCTTCGTTGAAGCGGCGCGAAGAGCGCATCCTGAGCCTCTTCGTTAAATAGCCTTGGGTGCGCTATTGCCTGCAATAGCAACAAGGACGTTTCGCAGTTTATGTGCAGTGCCCCAAAATACGTTCGCCGGCACGATGTGCCAATGTGTAAGAATGGCCAGACTTGGCAAGCGGCGATCAACAGGGGCGAAAGCAGCAACATGGCAAGTTCAGAAGGAGAAATCCTGACACTCGACGAGGTTGCCGTGTTTCTGAAGGCCGGCAAACGCACGGTCTATCGCCTCGCCCAGACTGGAGAAATCCCCGCGTTCAAGCTGGGTGGAACTTGGCGGTTCCGCCGCTCAGAACTCGATAGTTGGATCGACGCCAAAAGCAATCAGCGCAAGCCTATCGGCAAGGCACAGCGTTAATGGAGATCATCGATAACATCAACCGGCTGCTCGGTGATGACCTCATGCAAAGCCTGAAGCCAGGGGCCAAGCTCAAAGTCGCCGCGTCCTGCTTTTCGATGTACGCCTATGAAGCATTGAAGGCAGAGCTGGAGAAGCTCGATGAGCTGCACTTCATCTTCACCACCCCAACGTTTGTCGCCGACGAAGTGACCGACAAAATTCGTCGGGAACGGCGTGAGTTTCGGATTTCGAAGCTCGATCGCGAACGCAGCCTCTACGGTAGCGAGTTCGAGATTCAGCTACGTAACAAGCTCACCCAACGTGCCATTGCGAAGGAATGCGCTGATTGGCTGCTGCGTAAAGCCCGATTCAAGAGTAATCGCAGCAAGGCGCCGATGCAGCAGTTCGCCTGCGTTCAATCGGCGGGCACAGACACAGCGTACATGCCGCTGCACGGCTTCACTGCCGTTGATCTGGGTTACCAGCCAGGCAATGCCGTCTCCAACTTCGTCAACAAGATGGACGAGCCGATCTTCACGGCTCAGTACTTGAGCCTGTTCGATCACATCTGGAACGACCCGGAAAAGCTCGAAGACGTCACTGCGCAGATCTGCGAGCACATCGCATCGGTGTATCAGGAGAACTCGCCGGAAAGCCTCTACTTCCTGATGCTCTACAACATCTTCAATGAGTTTCTGGACGACATCGACGAAGACGTACTGCCCAATGACCGCACCGGCTACCAGGACACGCTGATCTGGAACAAGCTGTTCAACTTCCAGAACGATGCCGCAATCGGCATCATCAACAAGCTGGAGACGTACAGCGGCTGCATCCTCGCCGACAGTGTGGGCCTAGGCAAAACCTTCACTGCGCTTGCGGTGATCAAGTATTACGAGTTGCGCAACAAGTCCGTGCTGGTGCTATGCCCCAAGAAGTTGGCGGACAACTGGCTCAACTACAACCGAAACCTAAAGACGAACCTGTTCGCCCGCGACCGCTTCAGCTATGACGTGCTGTGCCACACAGACCTCAGTCGAACCAGTGGCGAGTCGTTCGGCACGCCGTTGAACCGCATCAATTGGGGCAATTACGACCTGATCGTTATCGATGAGTCGCACAACTTTCGCAACAACGACGTCTACAAGGACAAGGAAACTCGCTACCAAAAGCTGATGAACAAAGTAATCCGGGAGGGGGTCAAGACCAAAGTACTCATGCTCTCGGCCACGCCGGTGAACAACCGATTCGCCGACCTGCGCAACCAGCTGGCACTGGCCTATGAAGGCGATTCTGAAAGCCTAAGCAAGAAACTGCACACCAGCAAGTCCGTCGAGGAAGTCTTCCGCAATGCCCAGAAAGCCTTCAACACCTGGTCAACGCTACCGACAGCGGAACGTACTCCACGTGCAATTCTGGATGCGCTGGATTTCGACTTCTTCGAGTTGCTGGACAGCGTAACCATCGCACGCTCGCGCAAGCACATTCAGACCTTCTACGACACCAAGGATATCGGCCCCTTTCCCGTACGACGCAAGCCTTTGTCGTTCCGTTGCCCGTTGACGGAGCGGGCGGATGGCATGGGCTTCAACGAAATATTCACGCAGTTGTCCCGGCTCAGGCTGGCGGTGTATGCGCCGGTCAGCTACATCCTGCCCAGCCGACTGAAGAAGTACGAGGAGATGTACGATACCAAGGTTGGCAGCAAGGGCACGCTTCGCCAAGCTGACCGCGAAAAGAGCCTGCAGGCACTGATGACAGTGAACCTGCTCAAGCGGCTGGAAAGCTCCGTCGCATCATTCCGGCTCACGCTGGAATCGCTGCGCAACAATCACCAGGGCACGCTAGCCAAGATCGCCGCCTTCAACCAGGCCGGCAGCGTCGACAGCGTGGATGATCTGACCGACGTGCAAGAAGATCTGGATGCCGAGGACGACGAGCTACTCGATTTGGATGAGGACGATAACCTCATCGGCGGCAAGATCAAGATCAGTCTCGCCGACATGGACCTGCCGTCCTGGGAGCACGAACTGACTGCTGATCTGGAAATCATCAAGACGCTGCTGGCCTCGATGAACAAGATCACCCCAGACGACGATGCCAAGCTTCAGCACCTGAAGGCGCTGGTGCTGGAAAAGATCGCCCACCCGATCAACCCCGGCAACAACAAGGTGCTGCTCTTCACCGCCTTCGCCGACACGGCGGATTACCTGTATGCGAATCTGGCCACTGAGTTGCTCAGTAGCCAACAGCTGCACACCGCCAAGGTCACGGGCAAGAGCGCACCCAAGTCTACGTTGGCGAGGGGTTACGGCTTCCAGGAACTGCTTACCCTCTTTTCACCGCACTCCAAAGAGAAGGCTGCCGTGCTACCCGACGAACCGGCGGAGGTCGCTCTGCTGATCGGCACCGACTGCATTTCTGAAGGCCAGAACCTGCAGGACTGCGACTACGTCATTAACTACGACATTCATTGGAATCCAGTGCGCATCATTCAGCGCTTTGGTCGTGTGGATCGCATTGGCTCGCGCAACAGCAGCATCCAGCTGGTCAATTACTGGCCCGACATCTCGCTAGACGAATACATCAACCTCAAGGAACGCGTCGAGAGCCGGATGATGATCGCTGACGTCACCGCCACCGGTGACGACAACGTCCTCTCCGCGCAGGCCAACGATGTGTCATATCGCAAGGAACAACTGCGCCGTCTTCAAGAGGAAGTTATTGAGCTGGAAGACCTGAAGACGGGTGTCTCCATCACCGACCTGGGCCTCAATGACTTTCGCATGGATCTGCTGAACTACGTCAAGGCCCACGGCGACCTCGACAAGACACCCAACGGAATGCACGCCATCGTGCCTGCCAACCCCGATCTTGGCTTGCACCCCGGCGTGATCTTCACGCTGCGTAATCGCAACTCGGGCGTGAATCCGCCCGTTAACTTGCCCCAGCACAACCGGCTGCACCCTTACTATCTTCTCTATATCAATCGCCAAGGCGACGTCATCCACGACCACACCGAGGTAAAGCGCCTGCTCGACCTGGCGCGAGCCTGCTGCAAAGGGCAGTCGCAACCGTTCACTCAGCTCTGCCAGCCTTTCAACCTCGAAACGGAGGACGGTCGCAAGATGCAGACCTACTCAGACTTGCTGGGCAAGGCCATCCGTTCGATGATCGAGGTCAAGGAAGAAAAGGATCTGGACAGCTTGTTCACCGGCGGCAAGACGACGGCGCTAACGCACACCATCTCCGGGCTGGACGACTTCGAGCTGATCGCCTTTCTTGTAGTAGTGAAGGGTGAAAAGTGAAGGGTGAAATGGTGACGGACATCAAGGACAGGACGTTTGATTTCTCGGTACGGGTGGTGCGCCTTTGCCAGTTGCTGAATGCCGCTCCAGGGGCGTCGCGGACGGTGGCAAACCAGCTTCTTCGATCCGGAACATCCATTGGAGCCAACGTGGAAGAAGCGCATGGCAGCCAGAGCAAGGCGGACTTCATTGCAAAAATGTACATCGCCTGCAAGGAAGCCCGCGAAACGCATTACTGGTTGCGCCTGCTGATCGCGACAGAGCTGGTGCCCGAAGCAAAACTCCTGCCCCTGCTCGATGAATCCAATCAACTCGTAGCCATCCTCACCACCATCGTCAAGAAAGCACGGCAAAGCGGCCCAAAGCATGCCTGACCCATTCACCCTTTACCCTTCACTCTTCACTTTTCCCAAAAGCTCCGCTTTTGGGAAAGTGCTGCCCAAGAGCAAGATATACGAGCACAGCGGCGCGAACACGCGGCTGAAGGATCTGTTCGTCAAACAGGTCGAACAGATCGTCTGGCAGTACAAGCTGGCGCCGGAAACCATCAACCTGCCTGCCCGGAAGGGCGTGCCTGAAATTCAGATCTTCGGCCTCCAACTCAAGACACCCGAGCTGCACCGCGAAGTGCTGCGCTGCATTGACCGCGCCGTGAAATTCCCAATCCTTTTCGAGCTGGTTTTTGCAGGGCGTACGCAGGTCGTGGCTGCCTACAAGCGACCTGGCGAGGCGGATGCGACACACTGGACGCTCTCGGACTACTTTGCGAGTGATTGGCTGCCAGCCGACAGCCCACGTGCCACCATGCCGGTTGCATTGAACCTCGGGAGTTTGTACACGCAACTGCTGCTGCCGCTGATACCACTGCCAGCACGTCCGCAGGAGTCGTTAGCCGCGCTGGTGGAACGTGTCACGAAAGTGCAGGCCGCGCAGCGCGAAGTGGACAAGACCGTCGCACGACTTGAGAGAGAAAAGCAGTTCAATCGCAAGGTGGAGATCAACGCGACCTTGCGCCAACGCAAAGCCGAACTTGAAGGACTGACCCGATGACCAACAACCCGATCCAGGTGCTCAAGCTTCACTTCGACGGACTCGCTCAGCGGATTGATGAGCAAGGCATCGAATTCTGGTTCGCCCGTGACCTGATGGAGCCGTTGGGTTACGCGCGCTGGGAGAACTTCCAGACCGCAATTCAACGGGCCATCGAGTCTTGTAGAACAACGGGTTACAGCCCGGACGACCATTTTCGTGGCGTCACGAAAATGGTCAGCCTCGGCAGCGGTGCCGAGCGTCTGATCGACGACTTCATGCTCACCCGCTATGCCTGCTACCTCATCGCCCAGAACGGCGACCCACGCAAGCCATCCATTGCGTTTGCGCAAAGCTACTTCGCCGTCCAGACCCGCAAGCAAGAGCTGATCGAAGACCGTATGCGCCTGCAAGCGCGGCTGGACGTGCGGGGGCGGCTGCGCGAATCCGAGAAGATCCTTTCGCAGAACATCTACGAGCGCGGCGTCGACGACGCCGGCTTCGGACGCATCCGTGCTCAGGGCGATGCAGCGCTGTTTGGCGGACACACCACGCAAATGATGAAAGAGCGCTATGGCATCGTTCAATCCAGGCCGCTGGCAGACTTTCTGCCCACACTCACCATCGCCGCCAAGAATCTGGCCACCGAGATGACCAACCACAACGTCATGCACGATGACCTGCAAGGCGAGCGCGCCATCAACCGCGAGCACGTGCAGAACAACCGGAGCGTGCGCGGCATGCTGGGGCAGCGCGGCATCAAACCCGAACAACTGTCCGCTGAAGAAGACATCAAGAAACTGGAGCGCCGGGTCAAGTCCGACGAGAAGCGCCTGGAAAGGCAGTCCGGGAAGCTACCGAAGCCGGGCAACGAGGATTGACATGGACAAACTGAAGATGCACTCGCCCAACCTGATCCATGACAACGTGGCGCGTATCCGCGAGTTGTTCCCGGATTGCGTGACCGAGGCCAAGGGCGAGGATGGCAGTGTGAAGCTGGCGGTGGATTTCGACCAACTGCGGCAAGCGCTTTCCGACTCCCTCGTCGAAGGCCCGCAGGAACGCTACCAACTGAACTGGCCGGGCAAGCGCGAGGCGCTGCTGACCGCCAATGCGCCGATTGCCAAGACGCTGCGACCATGCCGTGAGCAAAGCGTGGACTTCGACACCACACAGAACTTGTTCATCGAGGGCGACAACCTGGATGCGCTGAAGCTGTTGCAGGAGACGTATCTCGGGAAGGTCAAGCTGATTTACATCGACCCGCCGTACAACACTGGCAAGGACTTCATCTACAAGGATGACTTTGCAGAGAACTCGGAAGAGTACCTTGCTCGTTCCAATCAGAAGGACGAATACGGAAATAGATTGATAGCCAACACTGAGTCGAACGGGAGGATGCATTCGGACTGGCTAACGATGATGTATTCAAGGTTAAGGCTTGCACGCAACTTACTGAAAGACGATGGTGCAATCTTTATATCCATCAACCACAAGGAAGTGGCAAACATACGCAAGATTGCCGATGATGTGTTTGGCGAGGACAACATGCTTTGTCTTTTTGCTTGGCGCACTGACGGTAATTTCGACAATCAAGCGAAATTCAAGTACTGCCACGAATACGTTATCGCTTACGCAAAGCAGGAATCAGCATTCCCCCATCCACTTGCTGTTGATCCAAGCACGCCAGAAGACAGCAAGATTTTTCGCCCCGAAATTAGAAATACCATCGTCAAAAATGGCCCCAAGAACCCACCTAGTGAAATTACGCTACCAACCGGTTTTCCTGCCGCATTTGAGAATGGGTCAATCCCTGCACGCTCCGATTCGTGGCCTTACATACGTGAACAAATCCGTGTCGAAAACCACAAACTTACACGCTCCGCAAAGGTTTATAGCGGATGGAGTTCTAAGGAACTCCTAGAAGAGTTCATAGGCAGCAAATGTCAGGAGATATTTGATGCCAAGGGGCAAGCTACTGTGTTTGAAGTTACATCAACCGGAGCAGTCGAGGCGGTAAAGGTTCGTGGCGAGCCAAGCCATGTTATTTCAGTGCTCACCGGCTTTGGTGGCCCTCAAAAAGCTACCGCCGATTTGCTGGAGCTCGGCGTTCCATTTGACGACTATCCAAAGCCAGTTGGCCTTATCAAGTATCTATCAAGCATGGTTAGAGATAACGACTTTATTGCGGTCGATTTTTTCAGTGGATCGGCGACAACCGCTCACGCCATTCTGCAGCTCAATGCTGAAGATGGTGGAAGCCGAAAGTTCGTCATGGTTCAGCTTCCAGAGCCCTGCGAAGAAAGTACTGCTGCCTTCAAGGCTGGCTACACAACGATTGCTGAAATTGGGAAAGATAGAATTCGACGTGCTGGAAAGAAGATTGTCGAAGGAGATGCCCATGAGGGGTGGAACAAGGACATCGGCTTCCGTGTACTGAAGATCGACACGTCCAACATGGCCGATGTGTTCTACGCGCCCGACGCCATCAAGCAAGACGGCTTGTTCGATGCCGTGAACAACATCAAGCCCGACCGCACAGCCGAAGACTTGTTGTTCCAGGTGATGCTCGACTGGGGTGTGGATATTTCCCTCCCTATCGGTTGGGAAAAATGGGGAGAAGTGAATGGTGAATGGCGAAAGGTGAAGATCGAAGAGGGTTTAGCGGCGAGCACCGCCGCCGGCATTTCACCATTCACTTCTCACTCTTCACCATTCAAGGAACTGGACGTGTTCTTTGCCGATGGCGATGCGCTGGCTGCCTGCTTCGACGCCCACGGCGGCATCGACGAAGCGTTCGTGAAGGAACTGGCCACGCACAAGCCACTGCGCGTGGTGTTCCGCGATGCCGGGTTCAAGGACAGTGCCGTCAAGATCAACGTCGAGCAGATCTTCAAGCTGCTGTCGCCCGCCACCGATGTGAAGTGCCTCTGAGGACGTCGCAATGGAGCAAGCGGCACTGGCGCAGTTGCTGACCGAATTGATCGCCACCTGGGAAAACGAGGTGGTCGAGTTCAAGCAGGCCAGCAACGACTACAAGACCGACACAATCGGTGAGTATTTCTCTGCGCTGAGCAATGAAGCCAATCTGCGCGGTGCGGAACGGGCGTGGCTGGTGTTTGGCGTCAGCGACAAGACCCGCGCCGTGGTGGGAACCAACTATCGCCTTGAACGCGAGCGTCTGGACGGCCTGAAAGGACAGATGGCGCAAGGTGCCGAGCCCAGCATCGCCTTCCGCGACATCCACGTGCTGAACGATCCGGCAGGCCGGGTAGTGCTGTTCGAGATTCCCGCCGCGCCGCGTGGCATCCCGATTGCGTGGAAGGGGCACTACTACGCCCGTGCTGGCGAAAGCCTCGTGTCGTTGGGCCTGGACAAGCTCGATGAAATCCGCCAGCAAACGCTCGCGCAGGACTGGACGGCGCAAGTGGTGGCCGGCGCCACGCTGGCCGATCTGGATGCCGAAGCGTTGCGCAAGGCGCGCGAATCCTTCGCCCAGAAGTACGCCAACCGCATTTCGCTCGATGAAGTGATGGGCTGGCCGCTGACCACGTTTCTCGACCGCGCGCGCGTCACCCAGGATGGGCAGATCACCCGTACAGCGTTGTTGCTGCTGGGCAAGGCCGAGTCGGCATATCGCTTGTCTCCTCACCCAGCCCAACTGACCTGGAGCCTGGAAGGCCCGGAGCGCGCTTACGAACACTTCGGCCCGCCGTTTTTGCTAAGTACCACCCGGCTCTACCAGCGTATCCGCAACATCCAGCTTCGCATCCTGCCGCAGGATGAACTGGTGCCGGTGGAGGTGCCCAAGTACGACCAGCGGATCGTGCTGGAAGCCCTGCACAACTGCATTGTTCATCAGGACTACAGCCGCAACGGCCGGGTGGTGGTGATCGAGCGCCCGGACAAGCTGATCTTCGAGAACGAGGGCGGCTTCTTTGAAGGTATCCCCGACGATTACATCCAGAACACCAGGCCGCCCCGCCGCTATCGCAACCCCTTCCTCGCGCAGGCGATGGCCAAGCTGAACATGATCGACACCATGGGCTACGGCATCCACGACATGTACAGCGGGCAGGCGCGCCGTTACTTCCCGATGCCGGACTACGATCTTGGCGAAGTGGGCGCGGTGAAGATGACCATCTACGGCGGCGTGGTGGACCTCGCCTATAGCCGCTTGTTGATCCAGAAGACGGATTTGCCGCTGATCGACGTGCTGGCGCTGGATAGGGTGCAGAAAAAGCTGGCTATCCCCGACGAGGCGGTGACACGACTCAAGCGGGCCGGGTTGATCGAAGGGCGCAAGCCGAACTATTACGTCTCGGCGACGGTGGCTGCTGCGACGGCCAGCAAGGCCGCGTACATCCGCACCCGCGGCCAGGACGACGAGTTCTACGCCAAGCTGCTGACCGACTACCTGGAAAAGTTCGGCCAAGCCGACCGCACCGAAATCACCAAGTTGCTGCAGGACAAGCTGAGCGATGCCCTGACTGATCAGCAGAAGTACAACAAGGTCAGCAATCTACTCGGCAAACTCCGGCGTCGCGGGACGATTGAAAACGTCGGCTCGGACGCATCCCCCCGTTGGCAACTGGCAGCGAAAAATTAGAGGTTGAGGCAAAAAATTAGAGGTTGCCGAGAGATCGGCGCAGTTTCATCCAAAGAATCAATGGCGTACACCCATCTGCAGTCCGGTTTTGCCGAGAGCTTGCAGAGAGAAAGGCCGCAGACACCATGAAACTCAAGTTCAAGACCCAGGCTTTCCAGACTGCCGCCGTGCAGGCAGTGGTGGATTGCTTCAAAGGCCAGCCGCCGGTCAGCCCGGAAGTTATCAGTTACCGCATCGACCCCGGCAAGCAGCTCAAGGGCCAGACCATCGGCAGCACCTTGGGCGATGGTGCTGGATTCAAGAACGCCGACCTGCAACTGAACGACGCCACCGTGCTGGACAACATCCAGCAGATCCAGCGTGCGCAGAACCTTCCTCTGTCCGATGCACTGGCAAAGACCAAGGTAGCCAAGGTCAACCTTGATGTCGAGATGGAAACCGGCACCGGCAAGACCTACTGCTACATCAAGACCATCTTCGAGATGAACAAGCGGTACGGCTGGAGCAAGTTCATCATCGTGGTGCCCAGCATTGCGATCCGCGAGGGCGTGGCCAAGTCGCTGGAAATCACCGCTGAGCACTTCCTGGAGAGCTACCAGAAGAAGGCGCGCTTCTTCATCTACAACTCCAGGCAGTTGCACCAGTTGGAGAGTTTTTCGTCGGACGCCGGCATCAACGTGAGGGTCATCAATGTGCAGGCGTTCAATGCCACCGGCAAGGACAACCGGCGCATCTACGACGAATTGGACGATTTTCAGTCGCGCCGGCCCATCGATGTGATCAGCGCCAATCGCCCGATCCTGATCCTGGACGAGCCGCAGAAGATGGGAAGCGGCAAGACGCTGGACTCGCTGGTCAACTTCAAGTCGCTGATGGTGCTGCGCTACTCCGCTACCCACAAGACCACGCACAACAAGATTCATCGTCTGGATGCACTGGATGCCTACAACCAGAAGCTGGTGAAGAAGATCGCTGTGCGTGGTATCTCAGTAAAGGGATTGGCCGGCACCAATGCCTACCTGTACCTGCAAAGCATCGAGATTTCCACGACCAGGCCGCCGGAAGCACGGGTGGAGTTCGAGCAGAAGTTGACCGGCGGCAGGATCAAGCGCGTGGTGCGCAAGCTCGGCAAGCGAGACAACCTGTTCGACCTCTCCAACGGGCTGGACCAGTACCGCGATGGCTTCGTGGTGGCCGACATCAATGCCGTTACCGACACCCTGAGCTTCACCAACGGCGTGGAGCTGGTGGTGGGCGATGCTACCGGCGACGTGAACGAGGCCACGCTGCGCCGCATCCAGATCCGAGAAGCGATCAAGGCACACTTCGACAAGGAACGAACGCTGTTCCAGCAAGGCGTGAAGGTACTGACCCTGTTCTTCATCGACGAAGTAGCCAAGTACCGCGACTACACGGCAAAGGACGACAAGGGCGAATACGCGAGGATCTTCGAGGAGGAATACGACCTTTACCTCAACGAGGTTCTGGGTCTGGAAGAGTCGTCTTACACCAAGCACCTGAAAGGTATCTCGACCGACAGGACCCACAACGGTTACTTTTCGATCGACAAGAAGACCAAGCGCCTCACCAACCCCGATGAAGAAAAGCGCGGTGAGAACGCGGGCCTGTCTAACGATGCCGACGCCTACGACCTGATTCTGAAGGACAAGGAGCGACTGCTATCCCTGGATGAGCCGGTGCGCTTCATCTTTTCGCATTCAGCACTGCGCGAGGGCTGGGACAACCCCAACGTGTTCGTCATTTGCGCGCTCAAGCACAGCAACAATACCAACAGCAACAATACCAACAGCAACAACACCCGGCGCCAAGAGGTTGGCCGTGGCCTGCGCCTGTCGGTCAATCAGCAGGGTGACCGCATGGATAATCCGGCCACCGTTCACGACGTGAATGTGCTGACCGTGGTGGCTAGCGAAAGTTACAAGGATTTTGTCGCGGCGCTGCAGAAGGACATTAGTGCGTCCCTGTCCGACCGGCCAAGGGTGGCGAGCGAGGAATTCTTCGCAGGCAAGGTGCTCAATACAGAGGCCGGAGACATTCAGGTCACGTCCCAGCAGGCCAAGCAGATCTACAAGTATTTGGTGAAAAACGACTACGTTGATGACGCCGATGCCATTTCCGCTGATTATCACGATGCCAAGAAGGAAGGCTCTCGCGCCGAGCTTCCGCCTGAATTGCAGCCGCACGCCGAGCAGGTCTTCCAGCTGATCGAGAGCCTGTTCAGCGAAAGCCAGCTTCCCGACATCGACGATGGTCGCCGGCCGAAAAAGAACCCGCTCAATGCCAACTTCGACAAGAAGGAGTTCAAGGCCTTATGGAGCCGGATCAACCGCAAGGCAGCCTACAGCGTCGAGTTCGATTCTGATGAGCTTGTGCTCAAAGCGGTCGCGGCGCTCAACAACAAGGACACAGGGCTGCGTGTGACACCACTGCAGTACACGATCCAACGCGGTGAGCAAACTGACGCAGTTACGGTAGACAAGCTTAAGAGCGGCGAGGCCTTCCGCATCTCCGAGACCACGGTGGAATACAACAAGCAGTCGGTTCACTCGGCCGTGAAGTACGACCTGATCGGCAAGCTGGTCGAAGGTACCCAGCTGACGCGCCGGACGGTGGCCGAAATCCTCAAGGGGATCAACGTAGCCGTATTCGCCCAGTTCAGGACCAACCCGGAAAGCTTCATCGCCGAAGCTATTCGGTTGATCAACGAACAGAAAGCCACCGTCATCATCGAACACCTGGCCTACGACCCGGTTGAGGACACGTTCGACCTGGACATCTTCACTTCAGGGCAGACCAAACAGGACTTCAGCAAGGCGGGAGACAAGCTGAAGCACCACATCTATGACTACGTGCTGGCAGACTCCAAGGTTGAACGCAAATTCGTGGAAGAGCTAGATACCAACAACGATGTTGTTGTGTACGCAAAGCTGCCGCGCGGCTTCTTGATCCCCACACCGGTGGGAGACTACAACCCCGACTGGGCCATTACCTTCAAGGAAGGAACCATCAAGCATATCTACTTCGTCGCCGAAACCAAGGGCTCAATGTCATCGATGGAACTGCGCGAGATCGAGAAAATCAAGATCAAGTGCGCCCGCAAATTCTTCGACGAGATGAATCGTCGATTTGCGCCTGAGAACGTCAAGTACGACGTGGTCGACAGCTTCGGCAAGTTGATGGAAGTGGTTAAGCAATAGGGCTGTAGGAAGATGATTATAAATTGTTTTTATTGCTGAGCGCGTTAATTTTGCTTAGGGATGCTCTGAACATGCCGTCATCGCGAGGAGCGCAGCGACGTGGCATACGATTCCGCATGGCCTTCAGGCCATAGCGGATCGGAGTCCTTTAGGACAATCCAGAAATCGTCGAAAGATCAGAGCACTGGATTGCTTCGCTGCGACGCACATGGATGTGCAAGTGCCGCGGGCGCATGGCGACGGCATGGATGCCGGAGGTACGACTCCATGGATGGAGGAGGTAGAGCCGCGTCTGGAACAGCGGCCGAGAGCAACGCAGGAGCAGTTGCCGGATGCGCACGAGCGGCCGCTCGCAATGACGCGGGATGTGGCTTGTTCAGAGGTTCCTTAGGCAATTCCAGTCTTCCAACAAAAGCGCTGGTGCGCCGTTTCACGTTCATTGCTGCGGGCCTGGCGTAACGGCCAAGCCACCAAGCTGAGCCATTGAATTCTCTGACATCTGGGCGACGCGTAGTCCGTTAGCCTTCAATTCTCCGTCTTCAGTTTCGATGCGCACTCGAATGGACGCTGGTGTATCGAGCTTGAGAGGTGAAAATACAAAATGTGCTGTCAAGCCAAGCCGCCTTTCTTCCTCGTCGGTCTCGCCGTCGTCGGGAATCGCGCCAGCAGCCAGAGCGGCCCAATCCTGCATCATCAACTCACCCTCAGCGAGCACCTCCTCATCTTTGAGGACGCGAATCTTCAGTAGCTGGAATGGTTCGCGCGCCGACGTGAGAATATTCAGTACAAGACACAGCTTCGGCAACACGCAGGGAAATTTCGGCACGAGAAGATCACTGGCATAGACACCCACGAGTGTGAGCTTCCCGCCCATCTCGTGCCGAATGTCGTCGCAAAATGTTGCATGCGCGTATCGGTTCATGAACTCGACTTCGCCTTGTTGATCTTCTGCTGTTGACGAAGGGCATGGTCCAGCGAGTTCATGTCCACTTCAAGAACACGCCCAATCCGGCGACAGGTATCAATATTCAAGTTGTCAGCGCCACCCTCGATCCGGGCGATATGTGGCTGACTCGTACCGATGGCGTTCGCCAACTGTTGCTGAGACAGGCCCTTTCGCAGGCGCAAAGTGCGCAGAGTGATGGCATCGCCCCCATGAAGTTCGTCAGCCAGCCATCGACGTGCCTTTTCCATGGCATCGCGGCGCAACGGATGAACGGCCCACTTCGATACCAAACCACCGATGGAGACATGCCGGTGTGGCGCCGGCTCAGCAGATGGCATGTAGTCGCCGAAAGAAAACACCTGGCAAGGCTCGCAAACCGAGCTCGTCAGCAACGTGATCCCTTCCTCCGTACGCTCAAAACTCTTCGTAGGCGCGGAGGATGCGCTGGGTAAGCGGATGGCTTTCGTCATAGTTGAACTCCCTGGGAGCGACAGCCAGCACATGGTAAAAGTGCTTTTGTGGAATGAAGGCGTAAACAATGCGGTAACGAAGGCCCTTGTTCTCCAAATCCCATATCTTCAGTCGCCACAGATTCCTGCGCTTTTGCTGTTGTTCTTGCCACATGCTGACATCAATGTCAGCGGCCCGATCCGCACCGAATTTGTGTTGTGTCAGTCTGTCCAGTAGATCCTGGTTACCCTCGCACTCTTGAAGAAGAACGGCGATGCGGGCTGCAGCGGCGGGATCGTTCGTCCACAGATATTCCAAGTCAGTTACGGCGTCATCGTGTACGAATAGTCGGAACACTATACCTTCCTGGGTATATTAGTAGCAAGATTGCACCTCAGGCCGCCTGCGGGTATTCGCCCGATCCGCGAGACAGCAGCAACTACCGAGTGCGGCACGGACCGATGATGGCACAGCGCAGTTTGCGGGGCTACGTGTCCACAAACCCCAACCGCAGGTGCTCGTGTATCTGTTCGCGCCAGCGCTCATCCACCTTCGCGGCGGCGGCAAACTCGGGCCAGCGTGTCACCGCAGCGATCACTTCCGCAACAATCTGATCGCTGCGGCCGCGCTTCATCACGGCGGCATTCGCGCACTGTTTGAAATCATCCATGGTGAAGTCATCGCGCTTGCCGTTGAGCGTCATCTGGTGGCTTGCGGTCCACGTCCCCGAGGGGTTGTAGCTGTAGGTCAGGTCGAATGCCGGCGACAGTGACCAACGCCCCTGCCTGTCCATCAGGAAGGCGATGTTCTTGACGTGATCGTCCTGGTTGCGGGCAACGATGTTGAACACCATGCGCCGGAATTGCTGCTCCACATCGGCCATCGGCAACTGCAATTGGCGGATCACCAGCAGCGCCTGTTCATAGCCGTACGCGCCGGCCTGGTTGTAATCAAAGTGCGCCAGCGCGCCGAGCGATTGCATGTGCAGCTTGCCGCCACCGGGCAGGCGGTCAAAGCGCCGCGCCATGAAGTGGCGGCGGCCGTTTTCTTCCAGCAAGCGGCACTCGGCCATGACGATTCCGGCCGCCTTCGCCATCAGGTGATAGGCGTATTCGATGGCGCCATAGCCTTGCGGGTCGTCGAGCTCCTTGTCCTTGTTGCCGGCCACGCCGTCGAATTTCAGCAGCCAGTATTCAAAGCCATCGCCAGCCGCCACCTGCCCCGAGCGCACTTCACCGGTTTGCGGATGCCACGCAATCACCGCCTTGGCACGCGCGCCGCCGGCAGAAGTGCCTACCCGCAGGATGTCGTTCAGCGCCTCGCCGTCAGCGAGATTGCCGTGCAGCCCGGCGCGCTGGGTAAGCACCTCGGAAGCCAGCCGCACCAGCGCATCGATCTCGATGGTGGTGGCACGCTTCGGCCCCGGGCCTAGCGTTGGCACAAACTCCAGCGCGCCCATGCCGCGCGCGCCGGTGTAGCACAGCCGCTCGACCGCGTTGAAGCGATCCGGGGTGCGACCCTGCGTTGCCAGCCAGGCATCGATCAGCGCATTGCCAAAGCGATCAGGCAGCGAGTCGGCGAGCAGTCCGGGCAAGCCATGAAACGCCGGGCGCGGCAACTCGGGAAACTGATACACGCGATCACTCAAGGGCAAGGTGAGCGGCGCCACCTCGATACCGCTGCGGGCGAACTCGGGGTCGTACTGAAACGCCGCCACCGCGCTGTCGTCGGCGATCGACACCGCACCGATGGTGCGGCCCCACAGCACGACGCGGGCGATGGTCATGGCGCGTTCTCGCCCCAGCTCCACGGCTTGCTGTTATCCGCAGCCTTATCGCCCGACGCGCGTTGCCGTGGTTTGCCCTGCCGTTTGAGTTGCGCCATCGGGCTGGGCGCCGGCGCGGGGATCAGCAGCTCCAGGCGCTCCAGCAAACCCAGCGCCCGGCAGACGCGAACAAAGCCGGACAACTGGATCGCCACCGCCCCCGACTCCAAGCGCTCCACCGTGCGCTTGGACACGCCCGCCTGCTCGGCCAGATCGGCCTGGGTGAGATTGCGGGCCAAGCGGATGCCGAGCAGCCGCTCGCCGAGCACCTTCAGCACGCGCTCATCGGTGAGATTGTTGTCGATCTTCATAACTCGCCATTGATGTCGAGATGAAGCGATAATACGCCATAAATCGCCATGTATGACGATTTTACTTTAATCGTCACTTAAGGAAACTCTGAATAAGTCGTCACCCCGGCGAAGGCCGGGGTCCAGGCTATTGATTTCGCTAGATTCCCGCTTTCGCGGGAATGACGAAAGCCTACTTGTTCAGAGCATCCTTAAGGCGAATAACCTGCGCTTTCTCGGCTCAACTCGCCATTTTCGGCGAGTTGATAGCCAATCCTTCTCACCGCGTTGGTTTCGGCACCTTTGCGACCTGGTCACGTGTTCGATCGGCGATTCCCCCGCCCTCGATACCGGGGCGGGGGAAAGGCGATCAGCCGCGCTGGTGTCGTGCCAGACGGCTGGCCCAGCGCTTGGCGGCATGCTTGCCATACCAATGGCCATCCACCAGCACCAGATCCTGGTCGACGAAGACCGGCGCATTGAACACGGTCACGGTGGTACGCACGCGCGCCGTCTTGCCGTCGTTCTCCAGCACCTCCACCCGCATCGAATCGGCAATGGCGTCCAAGTCGAGGCCATAGATCAGCAGCGCCTGCTTGCTTGCCGCGAGCACGGACTCGGCTTGCGCGAGTGCTTGTTCGAAGGACATCACCTGCAACTGCTCGACGTCACGGATGCCGGTGCGACGCACGGCGTCGGTCACCAGGGTCAGGGCTTGGCGCATTGCCGTAGAACTCAGGAAATCAGTGCTGGTCACCCATTCCTGAAAGCCGGGCAGCGCGCGCTGCAATGTCTCGCGTTGTTCGGTCGTCAGTTCGGCGTCGTCACTCAGCAATGCCATTTGCGCCGCACCAAGGCCCATCATGATGGCGCCCGGCGCCTTGGGTCGCGCCTCAACCAACTTCGGTTCGATCTCGGTCATCAACCGATCAACCGCGTCGGGTGCGGTGAGCTTGCCCAGCTTTTCAGCAAACTCGGCACGATCCGAATCGCTGATGGTTTCATTGCGATGCGACTCGTAGCCCAGACGCAGCTCGTCGTAGGCACGCGGCGGAACGGCCGCCTGTACCAGGCCAACCAGATTGTTCGTCCGCAGCAAGTACACCAGATCCAGCACTTCGCGGGCGGGATCGGGTGCCGTGGCGGCGGTCGCCTGCGGTGTTTGCACATCGGTCTGCGCCCACAGCGGGCTGGCGGGGCTGGTCAGGCCGGCGATCAAAAACGACAAGGCAATCGCTTTCATGAGGGTGCTCCTTCGATACGGGGTTTTAGTGTGCTGGTTCTGTAGCACACTAGACAGTGGCGAAAGTCATGTCCTGCCGAAAGTCGAGACATCGCCGCAAGTTGCCGGGGGACAGCGCGCCGTTCCAGTCGGGCATGCGAACCGTGACGACCGCTTGCCACGCCACTCTCCGCGCCTGCGCAACCGCCAACCATCCCGAGCGACCACTCGTCATATTGTTTGCCACGGCATGCGGGGGATCACGCAGGCTAACCAGCACCTACCACGGAGATATGCCATGACCGCATTCTTTGCAACACCCAATTCCTTGCACTCGTCCGACAGCGTGCTCGATGTGCTCAAGCCCTTTGCCATTGCCGCACTGCTTTCGTTGGGCAATGTCACGCTCGCTTCCGCTGAAGCACCAATTCGCAATTACCACGGTATTGGCGTTGAGGTGATCGGCACTGGCAGCCCGTTGATCATGATCCCCGGCCTGAACAGCGCCGCCGATACCTGGCGCGAAACCTGTGCGGCTCTGCAACCCGAGGTGCAATGCCATTTGCTGCAATTGCCGGGCTTTGCCGGCCAACCGGCCGTTGCGAACGACGCCTTTCTCGATACCATGCGCGACCGCGTGCTGGCCTATGTTGACGAGCTCGGCTTGCGCTCGCCGGTGGTGATCGGTCATAGCCTTGGCGGCTTGTTGGCGCTGAAGATGGCGCTGAAATCACCGCAGGCATTTTCGCGGCTGATCATCGTCGATTCGCTGCCCTTCTTCCCGGCGGCGCAAAACCCGGCAGCGACAGTGGCAAGCGTTACACCGATGGCCGATGGCATGCGCCAAGGCATGCAAGCGGCCGATGATGAGAGCTTCTTTCGCAATGCCCAGGCGGCATTGGCGGGCATGAGCCGTTCGCCCGAGCGGGTAAAAACGCTGGGCGAATGGGGCCGCGCCAGTGATCGCGCCACTACCACCCAAGCCCTGTATGAACTGATGACCACCGACGTGCGCGCGGCTATCAAGGACATCCACACGCCGACACTGGTGCTCGGCGCATGGGCCGCCTATGCGCAATACGGCTCCACCCGCGAATCGACGGAAGCGATCTTCCGCAGCCAATATGCGGCGCTCGACGGCGTTCGCATCGAAATGAGTGATAGCGGCTACCATTTCCTGATGTGGGACGACCCGCAGTGGCTGCAATCGCAGGTACGGGCCTTTTTGCAAGCGGATACGGTAACCGGGAAATAATTACGATGGCTGTGTGCTGGCGCTCGACAAAATCACCTGGCAAGGCGGCGCGCGCATGATCCCGCAAACCCCGGCGCTGCGATTCTGGTTGCTCAATGCGCTGGCGTGGGTGTTGTATCTCGCGCTCAGTGCCTTCCTGTTTTCCGCCTTCGCCGGCTGGTCATCGGGCATGTTGCTGATCAGTGTGGTGCTGAGCGTTGGCATGTTTCTGGTCAGTGGCGCACTGCGCTGGCAGGCGCTGCGCCAGGACTGGTTCGCGCTCGGCCCCTTGGCTCTGCCAACGCGCCTGTTGCTGGCGGTGATGCTTGGTGCGGCACTGGTGCAGACGCTGATCCAGGTATCGCTACGGCTGGCGCTGCACTGGCAGTGGGTCAGCCTGCCGGGAGAGGCCTCCTTCACGTCCGTGTCTATTTTTGGCTACTGGATCAACACTGCCGTGGTGTTGGCTTTGTGGACGGCGGCATGGGTTGGCGTGCATGCACTTCGTCGCTATCGCCATGGCGAAGTGGCGCGGCTCAAGGCCGATGCGGCGCGCCATGCACTGGAGCTCGATGCCCTGCGCGCGCGCCTCAATCCGCACTTCGTGTTCAATGCGCTCAACAACCTGCGCGCACTGATCAATGAAGATACCGAACGCGCCCGCGAACTGGTGACACGCTTGTCCAACACCTTGCGCCATGCACTGGAGCATCACCAGAACGAACGGGTATCACTGGCCGACGAGCTGGCGGTGGTGCGCGACTACCTGGCGGTGGAACAGGTGCACTACGAACAGCGGCTGCGGATACGCGAAGAGGTTACCGAAGCGGCACTCGATGCCACACTGCCGCCCATGCTGTTGCAATTATTGGTGGAGAACGCCATCAAACACGGCATCGCACGCACCCCGGACGGTGGTGAACTGGTCATCAGCGCCACGCTGAAAGCGGCACGATTGCAACTGGTCGTCTGCAACCCGGGCCTGTTGCAAGCGCAAGACACGCAGCAAGCAAGCCGCACCGGCGTGGGCCTTGCGTATCTGCGCAACGCGCTGGCGCGCTGGCCCGGAACCGCTACGCTTGAATTGCACCAGCTTGGCAGCAACGTGGTCGCGACTTTGGAGATTCCACAATGACTTCTTGCTCATGCGCGCGCTGATTGTCGATGACGCGCGGCTCGCCCGCCAGGAACTTCGCACCCTGCTGGGCGCGATCACAGATGTGGAACTGGTTGGCGAAGCCGACGACGTTGCCAGCGCACGCACCGCCATCGCAACGCTCCAGCCGGACGTGCTGTTCCTCGATATCCAGTTGCCATCGGGCACCGGCTTTGATGTGCTCGATGCACTCGAAGCAGCGCCCTGCGTGGTGTTCACCACGGCCTACGACCAGTACGCGGTGCGTGCGTTCGAGGCCAATGCACTCGACTATCTGGTCAAGCCAGTGGAACCCGCGCGCCTCGCCCAGGCCCTGCAGCGCGTGCGTGCGCAGCTCGCAGCTCCGCCAGCCGATATCGATGCCAGTGGCTCGCCGCTGGGCCCTGATGATCGGGTTTTTCTGCGTGACGGCGAGCGCTGCTGGTTCGTCACACTCGCCGAGATCAATCGTATCGTGGTGGACGGCAATTATTCACGGGTCTGGTTTCGCAATGAGCACGCCTTGTTGGCGCGCAGCCTGGCAGCACTCGAGACGCGGCTGAATCCGGCGCAGTTCTTCCGCGCCAATCGCAATACCCTGGTCAACCTGCGCCAGGTGCGTTCAATCGAACAATCGATCAGTGACGGCTACCTGCTCACGCTCAAGGATGGCAGCACCGTTGACGTTTCGCGCCGGCAGGCGCGCGAGCTGCGCGATCGCCTGGCGCTGTGATTGATGATGTGAACCAAATCTGATCGCAGCAACCAACGGCATCAACGCGTTCCCAGCGCTGCACCGACGCCGCGCTCACCATGCTCGAACGCCTCGGCAAAAGCGTCGAGTTCGTGCGCACTCATCCCCAATGCGCGGCCGACGTTGCGCCACATCGATACTGCGCGTTCGACTTCGCCGAGAATGCGGTGCGCGGTGGCGGCGGTGAGTCGAAAGTAGGCGGCGACCGACAGCAAGGCATCGATGGACGCGTCGGGGCCACTGTCTTCGGAAATCCAGGTCTTGAGTTCGCGGGCACGCTCCGGGAATGGATTCAGATCGAAGGCCGGAGCGAGCCGCCAGCGCCCGGACTGCACATGCAGGAAGCCGTGATTGTGCAGGTGGTCATCGACATTGGTGATCAGGATGTTGAAGGCAATGCGCCGCCACAGTGCTTCGATGTCGGCCTGCGGTTCGGCACCGTGTTGGCGCAGCGCGTCAATCAGCTCGGGGTAGGTGTGCGGCGTGGCGTCGTCGGCGTCTGCACCGATCATGGTGGCGGCGGAGATGTACAGCAGGCGACCGCCCTCGGCGGGGCGGTCGAAGCGGCGGATCAGGGCGACCGGGCTGCCATCGCTGTCGAGCAAGCGTGCGGCGGCGGTCTCGATACCGGCGTCGCGGGCCAATCGCATTGCCAGTACTTCGCCCTTGGTTACGGCGCGATCATCGGCAACGCTGGGGAACTTGCCGATGGCGAGATGGCCTTCGTCGTCGATGATGGAACACTTGGGCCGCAAGCCGCCCAGCGAGGTGCCACGGCCGAGCAGGAAGGCGAGGTCGGCAGCCGTCTCGGTGTGCATTTCCACGGCACGCGATGCGCGCAGCAGGTGATCGAGTTCGATCAACGGCGGTACACCGCGCTGCCCGAGATCTGGCGCGCGTTGGAACATACCGTCGGCATCCGCAAATCGCAACGCACCAACACGGCTGACATCATCCACCGCCAGCAGATAATCCAGTGGATCGAGCGCGCGCGTGGCGGTGCCGCCCGCTTGCTTGCGCGCGCCTTGCCGCCGCTTGGCGTGATCGCGCAACACCAGCTTGCGCCCCCAGCCATCGGGTTCGGTGTCGGCGATGGCACCATGAAACAACGACCCCTCGCGCGAGCGGCGATGGAACTGCATGCCGGCGACCAGGGGCAGCCCGGGCTCGATGGCGAAACGGTCCGGGGCGGCCAACCAGTCGGGGTGATACTCGAATCCGGCGCTGTATCGCGTGCCCTGCGCATCGAAGCGCAGCACGCCCAATGGTCGTGCGCTTTCACCAAGCAATACGTTGATGGTGCGTTTCATAACGGCGGCGGCCTGCGCTTGACCCGCACGCGCTGCGGCAAGCGCTCGGCATCGAGCAGCAGTCCGGTCTCATCGCCCCGGCTATCGGCGACATCGGCGAACGCGTCGGCGAAGCCGAGCACAAACAGGCTCATGGCGTAGATACCCATCGAGACGCTGGGGTCGCCCTTTTCGACCTTGAGGTAGGTGCCCTTGGCGACGCCGACCCGCTCGATCATCATCGCCACGGTGAGGTCGCGCTTGCGGCGCGCGTTGCGGATGTCCTCGCCAAGTTTGGCAAGGTTGCGTCGCAGTTTGGGCGGGAGCATGTCGGGAGCGGTCGAGCGCATTGGATAGGTCTCATTAAATAGCCCTAAACGTTAATAGGGTCTATATTATTGTCCCTTATGCGCCAAATCACTGCGGATGTCAAATGCTTGTAGCGGCGCCAAAACCGACGATGGCCGAGCCGCTACAACCCTCCCGCCGCCTGCGCCACGGCATGGAACAGGGCGCGGCCCTTGTTCATGGTTTCGTCCCACTCCTTGCCCGGGTCGGAGTCGTAGACGATGCCGGCGCCGGCCTGTACGTGCAGGCGGCCGTCCTGGATGACGGCGGTGCGAATGGCGATGGCGGTATCGGCATCACCGTGCCAGCCGATATAGCCGACCGCGCCGGAATAGATATTGCGCTTGATCGGTTCGAGTTCGGCGATCACTTGCAGCGCGCGAATCTTCGGCGCGCCGCTGACGGTGCCGGCGGGGAACGCAGCCTTGAGCACGTCGGCATAGCTCAGGCCAGCGCGCAACTGGCCGGTCACTTCACTGACGATGTGCATGACGTGGCTGTAGCGCTCGATGCCGAACTGCTCGCCCACCTTTACCGTACCGGACTGCGCGACCCGGCCGACATCATTGCGGCCCAGATCGATCAGCATCAGATGCTCGGCGCGCTCCTTGGGGTCGGCCAGCAACTCCACTTCCAGTGCGGCATCAGCCTCGGCGCTTGCGCCGCGCGGGCGGGTGCCGGCGATCGGGCGCACGGTCACTTCGCCGCCCTGCAAGCGCACCAGAATTTCCGGTGAACTGCCCACCACCTGGGTTGGGCCGAAGTCGAGAAAATACATGTACGGCGAGGGATTGAGCGCGCGCAGGGCGCGGTACACATCGATCGGGCGGGCGGCGAACGGCACGCTCATGCGCTGGCTCAGCACCACCTGAAAAATGTCGCCGGCACGGATGTATTCCTTGGCCTGCTCCACCGCCGCGATGAAACCCTCGCGGGTGAAACCGGATACGAAATCGGCCTCGTTCAACACCGCGCTGGCGGCCGCTTCGGGATAACTGCTGCCGGCATGGCGCAAGCGGAATACCAGTTCATCGAGGCGGCGATGGGCGCTGGCAAACGCCTGCGGCTGGCCGGGGTCGGCGTGTACGATCAGGTACAACCGGCCTTTGAGGTTGTCGAATACCGCCAGCTCTTCGCTGAGCAGCAGCACGATATCGGGGGTGCCAAGCTGATCGGGCTTGGCTTTGCCACTACTCGGCGAAACTGCCAGCCGCGGCTCGATATAGCCCACGCATTCAAAGCCGAAATAGCCGACCAGCCCGCCAGTGAAACCGGGCAGACCCGGCAACTGCGGCACCCGGTAACGCTGGCGAAGCACTTCCACCTCGCCCAGCGGATCGGCCACCTCGCGGCAATCCACGATGTCGCCAAGCACGGTTTCGGTCAGGGTGTGGCCGCGAAACTCGAAGCGTCGCTGCGCCGGCAGGCCGATGATCGAATAACGGCCCCAGGTTTCACCGCCCTCCACCGACTCGAACAAATACGTGTTGGCGCCGTCGGCAAGTTTCAGGAACACCGACAGCGGCGTATCCAGATCG
The DNA here is from genome assembly GCA_030681035.1 of Lysobacteraceae bacterium. GTDB lineage: Bacteria > Pseudomonadota > Gammaproteobacteria > Xanthomonadales > Xanthomonadaceae. Next base: position 24,406 of record JAUXUI010000070.1, read on the forward strand.
GCCAGCACTTCGCGCACCAGCGGGATGCGGGTATGGCCCTGGTCGGCCAGTTGGGCAAAGGTTTCAGCGTCGATCACGGCATTGATTCGGGCGGGAATAGGCTAGCGAGTATGCCAGTGTGGCGCGATGTGGCAAGGGTGGCGTGGCAGCACACAGTCCGCAAAGCACATCAAAAACGCAAACGAGCCCGGCAACCGCCTAGTGTAGTGTTCGATTCTTGATGGAACTTAAAAGTCTTGCCGATGTCCAATTCATCACCTGGATTGAGCATGGAGTGAGTCAGTGCGAGTAGCCCCGGCGATTGAATTGACCAAAGCGCAGGAGCACGAGCTGACCAAG
>JAUXUI010000072.1 GCA_030681035.1 Lysobacteraceae bacterium
GCCGGGGACGCTTGGTTGAAGTAGCCATCAGCAAAGCGTGACAGATTTCAAGCCAACGCTGAAGCCAGCAAAGCCTTATGCTGTATGGGCTGCGGCACCATCACCGGGTGCCAGCCACCCACACGTTTCCACGAAGAGCCAACAAAGAAGATGTCGACGCCGATGAAACCAGCGGCCACCTGATGCGGGAATGCGTGATATGCCACGACTGCAAGCACCGCAATCGCACGAAGACCATCAATGTCCGGGCGATACGCGGAGCGAGATAAAGACGCGTCGAGGATAGTCACTGGCGAGGCTGGTCAATGGTGCGCGAGCAGGCCCGCGCGAAGGCACCGACAATTCGACTGGGATATAGCGAAACAGTCATCCGACGACTACCGCAATGCCCGTGGTTTCGCCACCGGAGCACCCACCTTTTGCGCGACAAAGATAATTGGCCAGGTGTGGCCATCGGCGTACGGGCAGGCGTTGGTCACGACGCCCTGCTCGGGGTCGAAGCACAACGCCAGAGTCGCCGGGGGAAACCCGGCGGCGGTGATCCACTCCAGCAAGTCCCAGCCCGGCTGGGTGAATACCAGCGCGCCGTCGCCATCGACCGGGTTGCCGTGAAAACACGGCTCCAGATCGTGTTGCAGTTGCCCATCGAGCATGCGCGCACGCACGATGCTGCGTTCGAGCCCCTCGTAAAAGGGACACGTAAAGAACAGCCAGCCGCCGGGGCGCAGGATGCGATGGCACTCGGCCAGCGCAGCGACCGGATCGGGCACGTGTTCCAACACATCGAAGTGCATCACCAGATCAAGCGAATCGCTGGCGTACGAGGTTGCCAGCAAGCTTTCGTGGCGCACAGCCTGCCCCATCGTATTGACGACATCGCCCGAGCGACACGACGGCCCGAGGAACTCGCTTCCGATCAACTGCGGCAGACGCTCGCGGAGCCGTGGAAACAGCGGCGTAACCTGTTCGAATACCACCGCATTGCTTAGCGAGCGCTCGCGCGCCAACAGAGCATCAAGGGTCAACAGTATCTGCCGCATCCGGCTGTTGAGCCCGCAACGGCACAGCAGACCTTCACGCAGGTTGGCCCAATCGCCCGGCGCGGTATCGGGCTGAGTCAACCAACCGCGTTTGCCACAACCAACGCAGAAACCGTCGGCGCCGTGCTGCGCGATGATCGTGGGCTCGAGTCGGGCCGCTTCCGGCGCGAGCTCGGCAAACGCACACTCGGCCGCCTCGCGCGAAGCGAGCCAACGCACCGCGCTATGTACCGACTGCTCCGTATTCATGCATCGATCCTTGTGCCCTGCGCCACGCGCTTACGTTGTAGCTCGGCGATCACTTCGATGCGCTCACGATAACGCATACCCGACGCGCGCCAGCCGATCTGGGTGCGAATCAAGCAACTGGCATTGCGGCCGATGGCATAACCGCGCGCGGGGTCGTCGACCAGCGCGGCCATGTAGTCCGCCGCCTGTTCTACGTCGGCATCGGCCCACTGCTGGCCTTCGGCGTGCGGGTACTCACCGGGCTGCACCGGCACCAGTGTGTGTTCGACCAGATATGCGGTGCGCTCATCCATGAAGTCGAGATTGCCGGAGTAACGGGTGGCGATAACCGGTTTGCCCAGGTACATCGCCTCGGCCAATCCGCGCCCGAAACCTTCCGAGCGATGCAGCGAGACGAAGCAATCGCAGCAGCGCAGCAGGTTCTTGGTGTCGTTGTCATCCATCTGCTGATTGATCAGCACCACCCGGCCACGCCACTGCGCCAGGTTTCGTTGCAACTCGGCAAGTGCGTCGGGCGCCGCCTCGGCACCATGCACCTTGATCACCAGACAGGTATTGGCCGATGGCCGCAGTTGGCACAGCTTTGCAAACGCGCGGATCGCGGCCTGCGGATTCTTGCGCGTAGCGAACGAGCGAAAATCGAAGAAAAACAAGAAGGCGTAGGCCGCTTCGGGAATACCGAAATAACGGCGCGAACGGAACGCCGACAGCACCACTTCACAAGCCAGCGGCATGTGTACGACTGGCTTTTGCACCGCCGGCAACAATGCATTCTTGATGAAGCTGCTTGGCGCCCAGATTTCGTCGAAACGATCCAGTTGTTGCGCCCATTCTGGCGGGTATTTGGCGAGCTCCCACGCCGGATAGACGATGTTGTATGCGTGCTCCGGCAAGGTACCGGTGAGCGTGGCAAACGCCAGCCGCACCTCATCGCCATTGAGATGGAATATGTTGATGGCGCCAGGCCGGGCAGTCAGAAACGGACCAAACTCGGCTTCGGCATCCGCATCCGGGCGCTGGTGCCCATACAGGTCGAGGACGCTTGGCCGCAGTGCCACCGCACGCAAGGCCCGGAACGAACAACGCACATCCTCTCCGCGCCCGATCGGAGCGAAGGGATGGCCAATGAGGCAGACATCGGGACGATCTGATTCGGACATGGTCATCATCATCCGAGGCCACGGTGTCCGCTGCGCAGCAGGTGACCGGCTTCGCGGGCATTGGCGTGCGCTTGCAGATAGGCATGTCCAAAGCGCTGGTCGGGCTCAAGGTAAGCGCCCTCAGCCCATTCGTTCCAGGCATTGATGAACAACACACGCTCATCGCCGCTGAATTGCTGTTTGGTGCGTTCGATGGCGGTTTCGAGCCAGGCCTGGAATGCGCCCGGGGTGGCGTGCTCGAAGCAGTAGCTGTTGTTCTGCCGACGCGCGGTGTTGTCCCAGCCGGTGGCGACGCCGAGAAAGCGCTTGTAACCGGCCAGCTCGCGGGTGGCGTAACGCACCGCCAGATCGCGGTAATCGGCCACTGCGCCCTGAAAGTCCGGATTCAGCAGCGGCTCGCTGACCGGGTAGGGATCGGCCATGCCGTGCGGTGGAAATTCAATGGCGGCGTCACAGCCGAAATCAGCCGGTCGGGCACCGGCCGACACCATCTCGAACGATTCGACATGGGCGAGGTAGATTTCACCGATACCCTCATCGCGGCATACCTGGCGCCAATGCGCAGCGGTTCGCTTGAAGTCCGGAAACAGGGCGACACGATAGACCGCGATCAGCGGCCGCCCGCCGATGCGGATGTAGTGTGGGCTGCGGAAGTAGCGGATCAAATCGTGGATCACCGCCGCGTCGTCCTGCTCCGAATGCTGCTGCGCCATCAGCACGTCGCTGTCCTCACCATCCCAGCGGCGCGTCCAGTTTTCGTTGGCCCAGCACAGACAGAACGGGAACGCCGGCCGCCCGCTCTCCAGCATCGCCTCGATCGGCTGCTCCAGCAAACGCTGGCCGGCGAACCAGTAGTAGTAATAGCAGAACCCGCCAATGCCATAACGCCGTGCCAGTGCCGCCTGTTGCTCCATCACCTCCGGCGCGCGCAGGTCATAGTAGCCAAGGTCCGCTGGCACCCGTGGCTGGTCGTGGCCGACGAAATTGGGGCGTGCTTTGGCGACATTGGTCCATTCCGTGAACCCCGCTCCCCACCAGCGATCATTCTCCGGGATCGGGTGGAACTGCGGCAGATACAGGGCGATGGTGCGGACGTCATCGAGACGATCAACTTGTTGCTGCCAGCGTTCACTGAAAGTGCGCAGGTTGCGCGCAATGCAGCGCAGCTTGTAGTCACCGGGGATGGCATCGGAGGTGGTGCTCAAATGATGGCTGACGGTGGCGTCGGCGCAGTAAACCACCCGCTTGCCATCGGCGCGCAGGCGCAGGCACAGGTCCGAGTCTTCGCAATAGGCCGGGGCGAAGGCATCGTCAAACCCACCCAAACGATGGAAATCGTCAGTACGCAAGACCAGGCAAGCACCGCTGCAGTAATCGACGTCGCGATTGAAGCGATAACGCGGCAGGTCGGGCAGGTCGTTGAGACCGATCATTTCCGAACTGCCATCGCGCAACAGCCGCGTACCGGCTTCCTGTAGCCAGCCGCTGGGATAGACGATGCGTGGGCCTGCGGCTCCAATATTGGGGCTCGATTCCAGGCACGCGACCAACGCGGTCAACCAGCCGGCGGTGACCTGCACGTCGTTGTTGAGCAACACCAGCAGCCGCCCGCGTGCCTGTTGTGCGGCGACGTTGCAATTGCGCAAGAAGCCCAGGTTCTCAGGCTGATCTATGACGCGAAGATGGGCAACCCGCGCCAGCACCTGCGCGGTCTCGTCGCTGGAGCAGTCGTTGGCCACCAGCACCTCAAATGATGGCCCGCGCTCATCTGCATGCGCGGCGATCGAGGCGAGGCATTCCAGCGTGGTGACAAGGTGGTTATAGGCTGGAATCAAAATCGTCACTGCCGGCGCATCCGGTGCCGGCGGCAGGTTGATGGTTGCCGCGACCTTGGCAAGGCGGCGCTGCGCGAACGAAATCATCGGGTAGGGCTTGGCGCGTTTTTTGAGTTGTTGTTGTGCCCGCGCCGCCTCGATGCGCTCACGCACGCCGCGATAGTCCTGCCATTCACGCACACCATCGGCGCGCCATAATGTTTTCGGTGCAGGGTCGGTGGCGGTTGCGAGCGTGATTTCCGGCGCCGCGTCGCTCACCAGCGGATGCGCTACAGCCTCGAATACAGGTGCATCGTGCGCATGGGTGCGCTCGTTTGCCTGCCAGCGACGATAGGGTGCGGTATGAGCGAATAGCGGCCCGGTTAGCCGAAACAGCCAACCCTTCAGCGCGCGCTTGCGCCTTCCGGACAACGGAATGCTGCGGTAGGCACGCTCTGCCATGGATCCGGAACCCAAACGCCGCGCCGAGCGCTCCGGCATCTCATTCTGCAGCGGTTTCGTACGCATGAACAAACGCCGCAGCGCACGCAGCGGTGCGGTCAACCGCCAACTGCTGGATGCCAGCAGATCGGCAAGTTGTGCTTGCGCTGCGTGCAGCCGCTGTTCGAAATCCTGGGTGCGTGTCGACGCCTGATGCAAGCCGACGCGTAGCGCGTCGCCAGTCTGGGCCAGACCCTCGGCGCGCGCGGTTTGTTGCGCGATCACCATGCGCAACTCGCCCTGCGTGCGCTCAAATGCAGCGGCTGCGGCCGCCTGGCCTTCATGCAGTGCGATGATCTGCTGATCGCGTTCCGCGATACTGCGTTTGGCATCAGCAAGCTGCGCAGTTATTGCCGCAACTGCGGCCGCCTGGTCTTCATGCAGCGCGATGATCTGCTGATCGCGTTCCGCGATGCTGGCGTTGGCGTCGGCAAGCTGCGCATTTGCTGCGGCGACTTGCGCTTCATATTGCGCCTGCAACTGCGCCTGCGCGGCCAGTGCCTCGGCCACACGCTGCGCGTTCGCACCCGCCTCGCGACGTTGCGCCTCCACCTGACGTATGAGCTCGACCAGAACCTCACCACTTTGTTCGGCCTTGGCAAAGGTCGCGTGGCTTTGCGTCTGCGCCGCGCGTATCAGCGCGTTCTGCTCGGCCAGTAGATGCGGCTTGATCAGCCCTTGAACCACTACCGCTTCGGCAGCGAGGGCGCGCGTTTCCTTCTGCTGTTGTGCAATCGTCAACTCGTCCAGACACGGCCCGTACAGCGACGCCGCCTGCTCGACTTCCGCCGCCAGTTCGGCGAGTTCGCTCCAGCCGCCCGCATCCACACCCGCCTTGCGGCTGGCTTCGAACAAGCGTTGCACCAGCGCCGGCGGCGTTTCGGCACCATCCACCCGCGTCGTGGCGGCATCGTGATGGCGTAGCTGTGGCGACAGGAATGACGCGATATCGTTTTGTGCATCGTCAACGGATCGCGGCCATACATAGCCCATCTGTTTGGCCATCGCGGTAATGACGCCGCGCCAATCGGTCAGCAAATCGTCGTATTGCACGATCATGCGCGGCATGCCGCGGGTAGCGCGCTCGGCTTCCAGCAAGTGCTGCGCCCACAACAAGAACGCGTGGCCATACGCCATGCCGTCGCGTCGCGCCAGCGATGCCGCTACTTCCAGCGGATCGCGCACCATGATCACTGCGGTCAGTCGCAGCGGCAGTCCGTTGAGCGCTTGCGGCCACAACGGCAGCAACCGGCACAGGCGTGGCTCCTTCACCGCCCACAGTGGTTCGCCGGCCAGCTCGTCGGCAACAAAACGGCGGATCGATTGCGCGCATCGTTGCGCTTGCGGATGCGCGGCCCAGTCCACCGGCATCTCGCGAAAATCATCCCAACGCCGCCCCAGCGCCGCCAGCAGTTTTTCGTGCGCTTCGTAAATCGCCAGCGGCTCCCAATGGCCTGCCTCGTTGCTTGGCCCTGCTGCCATCAATCGCTCACCCAGAGCGGCGCCGAGCAGATTGACCACACGGGTCAGCGCCGAGGTACCACTGCGGTGCATCCCGAGAATCAGGATACCGGTGCTTTTGGACTTCCGGCTAGACACTTTCACTTGGCTCCTTGCCTTGCTGCCGCGAGTAGATTTTCCACCGGTCATGGTCAATTGGTCCGCCTATTGACGACTGCGATTAGCACCAGAGAAACACTGATCCGATCATCACCCCAGCGGAAACCGGGGTCCAGGCTGTCGATTACGCTGGATTCCCGCTTTCGCGGGAATGACGGGGTTCGTATGCATCCGCATGCCCTGAAGATATCCCCAAAGATATCAGCCCAACGCAGCTTCAAGCTCGGCACGCAGGTCAGCCACATCCTCCACCCCCACGCTCAGGCGCACCAGGTTGTCGGTGATGCCAAGTTTGGCGCGCGTCTCGGCCGGTACCGAGGCGTGGGTCATGATCGCCGGATGGTTGACCAGACTCTCGACCCCGCCCAGCGATTCGGCGCAGGTAAACAGCTCGGTGCGCTCCATGAACGCCCGCGCCGCCGGTAGCCCGCCCTTGAGCCAGACGCTGACCATGCCGCCAAAGCCGTCCATCTGACGTTTGGCCAGCGCATGTTGCGGGTGCGAGACGAGCCCCGGGTAGGCAACCTTTTCCACTGCCGGGTGCTGCTCCAGCCACTGCGCGAGTTCCAGTGCGTTGGCGCAATGCGCCTTCATTCGCAGGTGCAGGGTTTTCAGGCCGCGCAGGGCAAGAAAGCTGTCGAACGGGCCCTGGATGCCACCCACCGCGTTTTGCAGGAAGGTGATCTGCTCGGCGAGTTCGGCATCGCCGCCGACCACCAGCAAGCCACCAACGATATCGGAATGGCCGTTGATGTATTTGGTTGCCGAGTGCATCACCAGGTGCGCGCCGAGTTCGAGTGGGCGCTGCAACGCCGGTGAACTGAAGGTGTTGTCCACCGCCAGGCGGATGCCGCGCTTGCGCGCGAACTCGGCCAGCCGCGCGATATCGACGATCTTCAGCAGCGGGTTGGTCGGCGTCTCGCACCAGATCAAACGTGTGTTGGGCTGTACTGCCGCTTCCAGAGCCGCGATGTCATTGAGATCGACGAAACTGAAATCGAGCCCGGCCGAACGCCGCCGCACCCGCTCAAACAAGCGATAGGTGCCGCCGTAGACATCGTCCATGCAGATCACGTGGCTGCCGCTGTCGAGTGCATCGAGCACGGTCGCGGTGGCGGCCAGCCCCGATGCAAACGCGTAGCCGTGGCTGCCGCCTTCCAGCGAGGCCACGCAGCGCTCGTAGGCGAAGCGTGTGGGGTTGTGGCTGCGCGAATATTCAAAGCCCTGATGCACCCCCGGGCTTTGCTGGGCATAGGTCGAGGTGGCATAAATCGGTGTCATCACCGCGCCGGTGCTGGGATCGGGTGATTGCCCGGCATGGATGGCGCGGGTGCCGAAGCCGAGTTTGGAATCGTTTTTCATTGTGCGATGCCCAGGTAGTTGCGAATGTGGCCAAAAGCCGAATATGCCGAGGAGACCATAGTCGCTTTCCGGTCGCGCACAGGGTGGGCTCCTACAACGTCGCCCTGCCTGTAGGAGCGCACCCTGTGCGCGACTGTTATGTCAATTTTGCCGAGCCACATGAAGCGTTACGAGCGCAGCCCGTTTCGCCTTGTATGCAACATGCTACGTCGACAGCGACAACAGGGCCAGCGCGTCACGCAAGTTCTCTTCCAGCTCCGCGACGGTTTCGCCCTGACTCATGATTTCCGGGCGATCCAGCAAACGCCCCAGCCAGTAATGCTCGCCCCGCCAGTACACGATCTTCACGACGCGCCCATCCCAAAACTCCTTTGACCACCGTTTGCACCGAAACGGATTCTACGCCACCCGCCGCCGCAGATAATTGAGCAAATCGATGCGGGTAATCAGGCCGAGGAAACGTTCGCCCTCGGTAACGATGGCAACATGGCCGCGATCAAAGATCGGCAGCAGTGCATCGATTGATGACTTCACATCGAGGTTCTGCAAACGGGTCACCATGGCGGTGGACACGGGGTCGAGAAAACGCTTCTCATCGTCAAACACATGCAACAGCAAATCGCTTTCGTCGAGGATGCCGACGATGTGCTCGCCATCCATCACCGGCAACTGGCTTACGTCGTAGAGCTTCATGCGCTGGTAGGCGGTGGTCAGCAGATCGCCTGGGGCGATCACCACGGTATCGCGCTGCGCATAAGGCCGCACGATCAGGTCACGCAAATCGCCAAACTGCTCGCGGGCGATGAAGCCGTTATCGAGCATCCAGTAATCGTTGTACATCTTGGACAGGTACTTGTTGCCGGTATCGCAGACAAACACCACCACGCGTTTTGGCGTGGTCTGCTCGTGGCAATAGCGCAACGCCGCGGCCACCAGAGTGCCGGTGGATGAGCCGCCAAGGATGCCTTCGCGCGCCAGCAGTTCGCGGCCGGTGAGAAAGCTGTCCTTGTCGCTCACCGCATACGCTTTCTTGACCCGGCTGAAGTCCGATATCGATGGCAGAAAGTCCTCGCCGATTCCCTCCACCAACCACGAGCCGGACTTGTCGGACAGCGTTCCCTCGTTGATGTACTGCGCGAGGATCGAACCTACCGGATCGGCCAGCACCAACTCAACATGCGGCGCGGCTTTGGCGAAAAAGCGCGACAATCCCGTCATCGTGCCCGACGAGCCGCAGCCGAACACGATGGCGTCCATTTTCCCGTTCATCTGCGCCCAGATTTCCGGCCCGGTGTCTTCTTCGTGCGCGCGCGGGTTGTCGGGGTTGCCAAACTGGTTGATGAAATACGCGCCGGGCGTTTCACTGGCAATGCGCGCAGCCATATCCTGGTAATACTCGGGATGGCCCTTGGCCACATCCGAGCGTGTCAGGATCACCTCGGCGCCCATCGCCTTGAGATTGAATATCTTCTCGCGGCTCATCTTGTCCGGCACTACCAGCTTGAGGCGATAGCCTTTTTGCTGCGCCACCAGTGCCAGGCCGATGCCGGTGTTGCCGGCAGTGCCTTCCACCAGAGTGTCGCCGGGCTTGATTTTACCCGCCTGCTCGGCGGCTTCGATCATCTTCAGGCCGATCCGATCCTTGATCGAACCACCAGGATTGGCCGCCTCCAACTTGAAGAACAGCTCGCAACATCCAGCATCCAGATGCTGCGCCTTGACCATGGGGGTGTTGCCGATGAGTTCGAGAACGCTGTGGTTGACCGTCATGTTTGTCTCGGCGTGCGCAGTGATTGCACACGGCTGGCCGGTGCAGGAAGAATGAGATTCTATCAGGGCGCGTCTGTGGCCGGCAGCGCGAGTACCCGCGCGATGATCGTTGTGGCACGTCGCCCACAAGGTGGGCTCCCACAGGTGAGCGCTGCCGCTTGCTTGTAGGAGCTCACCCTGTGAGCGACCGAACGAGCCGCGTAGCAAGCGACCGACGGATGGCGCGACACCCCGACTGTCGCCCACAGGGTGGACTCCTGCAAAAAACGATGATGTGCTCTGTGGGAGCCCACCCTGTGGGCGACCTGCTGCGTTGGCACGTCCGCATGCGCATGCAGGTAACTGGAGAAGCTGCGAGCGGCGGTGGCCGACGAGGAGGGCCACAACCGTCCGCAGCGAGATGATGAATCAATCACGCGAGCGACGCGGCGTCACTGCGTGCGGTGCATTCAATGGGCGCTGTGCTCGGCAACCCATTGTGTCAAACGATCCTTGGTCTGCAACTTTTCCTTTTTCATGCGCGCCAGGCGAACATCGTCCAGCGGCAATACGCCCAACTCCGCGTCGAGCACCTGTTTGTCGAGTTGTTTATGGCGATTGTAGAGCCGGCGAAACTCAACATTGCTGTTCATGAGTACTTCGACATCGGCGGTGGATTGACCTTCGAACATCGGTGACCTCCTTCTGGCAAATACACGAACGCCCCGTTCAACTGAAGCGGGGCGTTGTCGTGTGTGGGGTTCGGTAACGCGCAGCGACAATCCCCGGCGTACGAGAACGCAACTCGCATGACAAGACGGCGGGTTCCAGACGGTGAAGCAGGGGTGTCATGGGCCGATCCTGAAGCTGGACGAAGAATATCGCCAACCTCGACACTACGCCGGCAAAAACCCCGCCGCAAGTGCATCGGCAAACCCTTGGTTTGACGCGAGATTCTTGGACCATCCCATACTGCGGGCAGCGGCAGCAGCCCGATCAACCAATTCTAGCTGATTGTTTTTTATGATTTTTTAACGACAATTTATTGCTTTATCAACAGCACCACTTCCACACGGCGATTTCGCGCCCGGCCCTGCTCAGTCGCGTTGCCTGCAACCGGCTGATTCTCACCCATGCCCACCGCTTGCAAGCGGGAGCCGTCCACGCCTTCCTCGATCAAGGCCTTGCGTACCGCTTCAGCGCGCTTTTGCGACAACACCTGGTTGAGGTTGTCACTGCCACGATCATCGGTATGTCCTTCGATACGCACCGAAGCGGCCGGATTGCCCTGCACGAATGCCACCACCCGTGCCAGATTGGCGCGCGCTTCAGCGCGCAACGCGGCCTGCCCCGGCGCAAACACATCACCAGACAACGTCATCACCTCGCCGCGCGCATCTCGACGTGCGGTCAGTGATTCGAGCTGCATGCGCATGCTGTCGGCAGCGGCTGAAGCCAGCTCCGCCTCCTGCTTGGCGAGGTTGGCCTCAAGTGCCCGCGCACTGGCCAGTTGTCGTGATTGCTCGGCTTCGACCAACGCGGCCTGCGCCGCCGCAGCAGACTGCTCACTCATCGACTGGGCACGCTGCGCTTCCTCCACGCGCGCCAGATTCTGCGAGCGCAGGCGCTCGGCCTCCTGCCGTGCCTGCTCCGCATCGCGTCGGCTCGCCTCCAGCAGTATCTGGTCGCGCTCTCGCGCCAACCCGAGCAACTGCTCACGCAATGCGGCGATCCGGATCGCGGTTTGTGCAATCTCGGCACGTTGTTCGGCAATGAACAACAAATGCGCGCGATTCTTGGCTTTGGGCTTGCTCGCGACAAAGGCATCGATCGCCTGACGTGCCTGCAAACGCTCCAAGCCCGCCACGCCGCTTGCGCCGGCATCAACGTCAACGCTCGCCAGTCGCTCGTTCAGACGCACCACATCCGGATCAGGCGCCTCCTCGGCGGCCAGCACAATTGCACTGATCAACAGCATCGGCGCCAGCCACAGCGCGTGGTAACGGTTCGCCCGGCTCATTGCCCACCCCGCAAACCCAACTGCTGGCGCAGTTGCCGATTGTCCTCGGTCTTCGCGCGGACCTGCTCGCGCAACGCAGCCTCGCGCGCCCGGGCAATGGCCAAGTCGGCCTGCGCCAGCACTTCGTCCGCCTGCTGCTGCGCCAGTGCGTAATCCTTGCGCGCCATGGTTTCACGCGCGGCCTGCAGCGTTGCCTCTGCGGCATCGAGGTCGGCCGGCACATAGCGGGCAGCCCGCTGCTCGCGCGCGATGGCGATGCGCGCCTCGGCCTCGGCCAACGCCGAGGTCGGTGGTGGTACGCTTGCGCAGCCAGCCAACAGCAACACGGCCAGGCAAGATTGGATTTTCAGCGGCGAAACTGTCATAAAAGCCACTCTAGGCTGCGTTACGAATAACAGCGTTGGGTTATTGTGGGCGTGCGCCGCTTGCATCTGCAAGCGGTAAACTGTAAATGATATGAAATCGGGGTTGAGGGGGTTTGCATGGACATCGGCTATTTCTTGAAGCTGATGACGGAAAAGAACGCATCGGATATGTTCCTGACCACAGGCGCACCGGTGCATATCAAGGTTGAAGGCAAGTTGTATCCGCTTGGCTCCACCGGGCTGCCTGCCGGCATGGTCAAGAAAATTGCCTACTCGCTGATGGACGAAGGCCAGGTGCCGGCGTTCGAGCGCGATCTTGAGTTCAATATGGCTGTGGCGATCAAGGACGCCGGCCGTTTCCGCATCAATGTGTTCAAGCAACGCGGCGAAGTGGGCATGGTGATCCGCGCGATCAACAGCCATATTCCGTCCATCGAGCAACTCAAGTTGCCCGATATCCTCAAGGATATCGTGATGGAGGCGCGCGGCCTGGTGCTCGTCGTTGGTTCTACCGGCTCGGGCAAGTCCACCACCCTGGCCGGCATGATTAATCATCGAAACAGCAACACCACCGGGCATATCCTCACCATCGAGGACCCGATCGAGTTTCTGCATCAGCATAAAAAATCGATCGTCAACCAGCGCGAGGTAGGGCTTGACACCCACGCCTTCCACAACGCGCTGAAAAACGCGATGCGCGAAGCGCCGGATGTCATCTTGATCGGCGAAATCCTTGACGCCACCACGATGGAAGCTGCAATCGCATTTGCCGAAACCGGACACCTGTGCCTGGCGACATTGCATTCCAACAATGCCGACCAAACGCTTGAGCGCATCCTGAACTTCTTCCCGGAATCGGCACACAAAAACGTGCTGATGAACCTCTCGCTCAATCTCAAGTCGGTGGTATCGCAGCGCCTGGTGGTGGGCAAGGATGGCAAGCGTCTGCCCGCTGTCGAAATCCTGATCAACACACCCGTGATCCGCGACATGATCCGCCGTGGCGAAGTGCATTCGATCAAGGATGCGATGGACAAGTCGCTGCAGGACGGCATGCAGACCTTCGACCAGTCGCTGTATCGCTTGTTCAAGGACGGCAAGATCGACCTGGAAGAAGCCTTGCGCAAAGCCGATTCCCGCGACGGCCTGGCGCTCAAGATCCGCCTGTCGGAAGGCAGCAAGGGCGAGCATGACCCGTACTCGGATGTGTTCGAAGGCGAAGGCGGGTTGAACAGCTACTGACGGGCACCGGCCGGCGCGATGGCAACGCGCGCCGGGACGGGTCAGGCAGTAGCTGTTGCGTCGGGCTGGGCTTCTGGCCGCGCCACATCAAATGCCGGCAATTGCAGGCACGCGGTATTGATGCGCTCGATGGTCGGAAAAACAGTCATGTCCAGCCCATACCGGTGCGCGTTGTAAACCTGCGGCACCAGGCAACAATCCGCCAGCGACGGCACATCGCCTTCGCAGAAAGAACCGGTGGCAGGGCTCTCGGCCAGCATCATCTCCAGTGCCTGAAACCCTTCGCGAATCCAATGCCGAATCCACTCGTCGCGCTCGGGTCGTGGCACCGCCCAGGTCTGTTCCAGAAAACGCAGCACGCTGACATTGTTGAGCGGGTGGATATCGCAGGCTACCAGTTGTGCAATCGCGCGCACCCGCGCCCGATCACGCAAACTCACCGGCAACAATGGCGGTGACGGCCAGACTTCGTCCAGGTATTCAATGATCGCCAATGATTGCCGCAAAACGCGGCTGCCATGCATCAGTACTGGCACCCGCGACTGTGGATTGAGCTGGGCAAACTCGGGGCTGAACTGCTCGCCGCCATCACGCACCAGATGCACCGCGACGTTATCGTAGCTCAAACCCTTGAGGTTGAGCGCTATGCGCACTCGGTAGGCGGCACTGGAACGCCAATAGCCATACAACCTGAGCACTTCGGCCACAACACACCTCCATTGCCACCGACATCCAGAGTGCAGGCTAACGCCGTTGGTGCCGCCTGTGAAGTGCGTTAGTCACCTTGCGCTGTACCGTCCATCCGAAACTCGCTCAACCAGCCGCTACGATCTGTTGTTCGATGGCACCAAAAACGCTCAGCCCTGCGTCATCAAACATCTCGATCCGCACCCGATCACCGAAACGCAGAAAGGCGGTTGTCGGCTTGCCGTCACGAATGATTTCCAGCATGCGTTTCTCGGCCAGGCACGAAGCACCGCGCCCTTCATCCGCATTCGCCACGGTGCCCGAGCCGACAATGGCGCCGGCCGCCAGTGGCCGGGTTTTAGCGGCGTGGGCAATCAATTGCGCAAAATTGAACTGCATGTCCTCGCCCGCCTCTGGCGAGCCAAACCAGGCGCCATTGATGTGGCTGTGCAGCGGCAAATGCACCGTGCAGTCACGCCAGGCATCGCCCAGTTCATCGGGGGTAACCAGAACCGGACTCAGCGCCGAACGCGGTTTGGACTGCAAAAAACCAAAGCCCTTGGCGAGCTCATCGGGTATCAGGTTGCGTAGCGAAACATCATTGATCAAGCCGATCAGCTGGATGTGAGCTTCCGCATCCGCTGCCGACACTGCCATCGGCACATCGTCGGTGAGCACCACCACCTCCGCCTCAAGATCGATACCGTACGCTTCCGAGCTGACCACCACTGGGTCACGCGGGCCAAGAAACCCGGCACTGACCGCCTGATACATCAGCGGGTCTGTATAGAACGATTCCGGCACATTGGCGCCACGCGCACGGCGCACGCGCTCAACATGCGGCAGATAGGCCGAGCCATCGACAAACTCGTAGGCGCGGGGCAACGGCGACGCCAGCGCAGTAACATCGAGAGCAAACGCACCCGCAGCACGGCCATCTTGCAGTTGTTCGTACAAATCGTTCAAGCGCGGGGCGGCACGCTGCCAATCATCAAGCGCCTGCTGCAAGCTCGCGGCAATCCCCTCAGCGCGCACCGCGCGTGACAGGTCGCGCGACACCACGATCAGGCGGCCATCACGGCCACCTTCCTTCAATGACCCCAGTTTCATCGCATTCCTCGCTGCAGTTCGCCAGAACAGGCATTGTAACGGAGCGGTTGAGTTGCGCTTGGCACACCGTGACCGTCGCCCACAGGGTGGGCTCCCACAGGGGAGCAAAACCGCATTTTGTGGGAGCCCAGGCCCAGCCTGGTCGGAGGTTCCTGTACCTCCCACAGGGGAGCAAAACCGCATTTTGTGGGAGCCCACCCTGTGGGCGACCTGCCTGCCGGCAGGCAGGCCGAGCGAAGCGTCGGGGTTATGCGCATGAGGCCGAGCCATCGCCGTCGGCCGCAGACGCGATGGATGCCGGATCGGCACAGGCTGCGCTCAGCACCTGCTTCATTTCTTCACGCAATGCGCGCTTTTCCGGTTCATCCAGTGGCCGGCCCAGGCGTATCTTGCCGGTGCGCAACAACAACGCATCGAGTGGACGCGGCAATGCGCCGTGCGGCGACAGCGTGGTCACTTCATCGGCAGGGATCTGCGCGAACGCCGACGCCGCGATCTCGGCCAGTGGCACCTCTGCCAGCAAGGCGGCGTGGGCTTCGGCATCGACCAGTTCGGGCTCGGCAAAACTCGGCATCCGTGCAGTCGCGAACGCATGCACTACCTCATCGTCCCAGTGTTGCTTGCGATCCACCTCGGCACGCAGAAACGGCGAGGTGGAATTGGCCGGCCCGAGCGAGAGCATGTGTACACGCATGCCCAAGCCTTGCGCGGCAATCACGCCCGGTGTGAGATCGGCATCGCCGGACACCACGATCGCGCTGGCGATCGCGCGGCTCTGCGCCAGACTGACCAGGTCGGCGATGATCAAGCCATCGACCGCTTTCTGGTCACCGTAAGTATTGCGCGTACCCAGGCGCAGCTTGAAGTCGTCCAGATCATCGATGGCGACATGGCTGTGCGCTTTGTGGCCGTAGGTGCCCGGGCCGTCGTACCAGTACACGCGCAACAACTCACCGCCGGCAAATTGCGCCGCCACCTCGGCTAGCAGCTTTTCACGCAGGATCGCATAGTCAATTGCCACGCTGTCGCGCGCCTGCTTGCAGCCATGCACCACCTGCGCAACCTGCACCCAGAAATAGCCCGCGTCGACAAATACGCCGATTCGATTCATTGCCTTGCATCCTCATAAATAATGGCGTTTTTGGAACACCAGTGTAAAAATATCCTGATTAGCGCTATATCTCAGCGGTAGAAGCCCCTCTCCCGCCGGGAGAGGGGTTGGGGGTGAGGGTTCGGTGCGAGTATCGGCTATCGTACGGGCTTGAACCCTCATCCGGCGCTTCGCGCCACCTTCTCCCGGAGGG
>JAUXUI010000098.1 GCA_030681035.1 Lysobacteraceae bacterium
TGATCCTCAGAGGCTCATCATCGCCTTTCGTCGGTTCATCCCCGCGTGTGCGGGGAACACAAGCCAACGAGGTCAAGATGATTGACCCGTTTCGGTTCATCCCCGCGTGTGCGGGGAACACCGCATTCGTGGGCGGGTACGGCAGTGGCAAAACGGTTCATCCCCGCGTGTGCGGGGAACACACCCAAGCCGACTGCCGGCAACGATGAATACACGGTTCATCCCCGCGTGTGCGGGGAACACCTCGGCCAGGTGTACTCGTGATGCGCTGGGCGCGGTTCATCCCCGCGTGTGCGGGGAACACGGTACCCGTGGGGACGCCAACTTAACCCCGGACGGTTCATCCCCGCGTGTGCGGGGAACACGGTCGATGAGATCGAGCGCACGCGCAAGGCACTGGTTCATCCCCGCGTGTGCGGGGAACACTCAGCACGCCAATTTGTCCCGAGCTTCCCGTACGGTTCATCCCCGCGTGTGCGGGGAACACGAAGTGCGCTACCCCTCCCGGCAATTGCTCGGCGGTTCATCCCCGCGTGTGCGGGGAACACGCGGCGCTGTTCGTCGATGCTGGGGGTTAAATCGGTTCATCCCCGCGTGTGCGGGGAACACGGCCGGGTCAGGGACGCTCACGATGATGGTGCCGGTTCATCCCCGCGTGTGCGGGGAACACTGGCCAGCGCTCGATGAAGCGTGCCTCAAAATCGGTTCATCCCCGCGTGTGCGGGGAACACGGCATCGTGCCGGCGGATCGTGCGAGGGCGCACGGTTCATCCCCGCGTGTGCGGGGAACACGATCTGGAGGTAGTGTAATGGCTGATATTCTGCGGTTCATCCCCGCGTGTGCGGGGAACACCACGTAGGGTTGCAGCACGATCACCGCCTGGTCGGTTCATCCCCGCGTGTGCGGGGAACACCGTTTATTGCAGGGTTAGTTCATAAATCACATCGGTTCATCCCCGCGTGTGCGGGGAACACAACGCACAGCGGCTGATCAGCTATACCGAGCGCGGTTCATCCCCGCGTGTGCGGGGAACACGCGATCAACTGCGCGCTCGGGTTTCGGCCGAGCGGTTCATCCCCGCGTGTGCGGGGAACACAGTGCCTTGAGCACCAATGACGAACCATCGAACGGTTCATCCCCGCGTGTGCGGGGAACACGTCACCATGCGCGAGCGTGGCGCCCGGCACGGCGGTTCATCCCCGCGTGTGCGGGGAACACGTTGTCGCCGGCGGCCAGCGCAGCACGGCGCTCGGTTCATCCCCGCGTGTGCGGGGAACACACATCGAGCACCAGCACGTCGTGGCTGGGTACCGGTTCATCCCCGCGTGTGCGGGGAACACACGAAGTGCAGGGCAACAAAATGCGCGAGGTACGGTTCATCCCCGCGTGTGCGGGGAACACGAGGCGCAGCGCCGCGTCGACCAGCTGGCCAGCGGTTCATCCCCGCGTGTGCGGGGAACACCCCGAATACCAACGTGTGCCCAACATCGCGCACGGTTCATCCCCGCGTGTGCGGGGAACACGCGCCGCATCCTGGCAGTCACGCCGGCGATGGCGGTTCATCCCCGCGTGTGCGGGGAACACCTTGCTGACAGAGAGAAAGCCGTAACCGCGTACGGTTCATCCCCGCGTGTGCGGGGAACACCGGCGGAGTCTGATGGTGTTGACACGCGCATCCGGTTCATCCCCGCGTGTGCGGGGAACACTGCTGCCGAAGTGGAGCTGCGCGACAAGCTGGCGGTTCATCCCCGCGGGTGCGGGGAACACTCGACCCGGAACGAGTACGCATCATCCAGATCCGGTTCATCCCCGCGTGTGCGGGGACCACCAGCGCGTGCGCGCGACAATGGCCGTTACCGTCGGTTCATCCCCGCGTGTGCGGGGAACACCTCGCGTCACAGGAGCAACAGGACGCGATCGTCGGTTCATCCCCGCGTGTGCGGGGAACACGTTGATGGCATCACGAAAACGGGCACCATCATCGGTTCATCCCCGCGTGTGCGGGGAACACTGCTGTTGTCGATCCCAGCGCGCCCCGAGCTGCGGTTCATCCCCGCGTGTGCGGGGAACACCAATGTCCAGGCCAAGATACCCGCCCCACTCGCTTTCTTGGCCGGCATAATCTACCCGGACAGTTTGCGTATACTCTGTTTGTCCATTCCGCAGGAGTCTGACCATGCGCGAACACCCGAAGAGCTACCTGACCGATGCCGAACGTAACGAACTGCGGAACGGCGGGCTTTCCCAAAATGGCATCTACTTGGCCGAGTCCCAGGCCGCCGGCCGCGCCGGCGATGAAGAAACCGCGTGGGACTGGATGCGCGTTGCCAACTTGTCGGCGCAGACCCTCATGGGCCTCAAGATGCGCGCCGGCGGGCAGTTCATCCGCGATATGGGTCTGCGTACGGCCCAGGCCGACGCGGCCTACGGCGCCGGCTGGTTGGATCGCACATAAGCGGTTGCATCGCCCTACCAAGTAGGGCGCGGATTGAAACCTCCTGAACATCACGTGGCGCGGTGGTACCCCCCGTTGCATCGCCCTACCAAGTAGGGCGCGGATTGAAACGCCCGTGGAGAAACGACATGGACTTGAAATACATCAAGCAGGACGTGGCGAAGATCGAGGCCATGAAGGGCGACTACGAAATGGCGCACTTAGCGGAGATCGACCTGCGCGCTGGGTTCATCGCGCTGGTGGCCGAGGTTGGTTCACCCGAGCTTGCGGCGATGGCGCGTGAGGTGCTGAAGACCGACGAGATTGACTTCACGCGGAGCTGCGCCTGAACGGGCCTAACTCATGGCGCATAAAGCGATTCAGAAACTCAACCGGCTACTTGCGATCGAAGAGGAGTTCGCCAAGGAGATGAACGAAACAGTGGCCGCCAAGCAACTGCAAGACGCTCGCGGCGGCCTCCTTGGAAACATCCGCGACGCCGGACGCAGCGGCGACCTGTCCTTGATCATTGCCACCGAGCGGGCCATCGTCGAGGGCGACTTGTCTCGCTATGCCAACAGCCAGTCCATGACCAACAGCCTGAAAACGGCCGTCAACGAGATTGCCGCCATCGAGCGGCACATCGGAATTGTGGACGCCGAGGCCACGTACCGGACTGTAGATCACGCGCACAGCCTGCCGAGGAACCGCAAGGGGGGGCTGCCTTTGGACGAGGCTCGCCAGGCGCTGGCCAGCCACTTCACACGGCTTAACAACATGGACAAGTCGCGGCTTGGTGGCGATGAAAAGAAGATCATCGACGCGAGGAAGGTGTCCATTTTGGTTGCTGGGAAGCTCTACGCTGCGCGCCAGGCCAAGACCCTCGGCGTCGATCCTTCACGAGGCAAGAAGCGGGGACCCCGCTTGTGAAGGTAGCCCGCATCTACCTGCGCGTGAGTACCGACGAACAGGACCTATCGCGCCAGGCGGCTGTTGTCGAAAGCACCAAAGCATCGGGATTCTACGTCGCCGGCATCTACCGCGAAAAGGCATCGGGCGCTCGCGCCGACCGACCCGAGCTGCTGCGCATGATTGGCGACTTGCAACCCGGTGAGGTCGTGGTCGCAGAGAAGATCGACCGGATCAGCCGTCTGCCACTGCCCGAGGCCGAGCGCCTGGTCGCCTCAATCCGCGCCACAGGCGCCCGTCTTGCGGTTCCTGGGGTGGTGGACCTATCCGACCTCACCGCCGAGGCCACGGGCGTTGCCAAGATCGTCCTGGAGGCGGTTCAAAACATGCTACTGAGGCTCGCGCTGCAGATCGCACGCGATGACTACGAAGACCGTCGAGAACGTCAACGGCAGGGCGTCGAGCTGGCGAAGATCGCCGGTCGCTACACCGGCCGCAAGCCAGATACGAAGGTGCATGAACGCATTGTGGCGCTGCGCGCCGCTGGGCACAGCATCCCGGAGACGGCCAAGCTGGCCGGGTGCAGCTCAAGCCAAGTGAAGCGGGTATGGGCGTTGCACAACCACGCGCAGGTCGGCGCGTAGTCTACTCGGCCGCTTCCATCGCGCTCCACTCAGGATGGCGAACTGTTGTCCAAGGGGTGTCAAAGAGTGCGCGCGTTTCCGCCCGGTGGAATCCGTTGTGGGTAACCCTTTCCGCCGCAAACAGCCGCACCAGGTGCTGAGCGGCCGCTAGACACTGCCAACGCTCGACTAGCTCTCCTGTGATGAGGAACGATTCGGCGACGTTTAATTCACGTTCCCGTGGGCAATCCATGCAAAACTCATCCGAGGCTAATTTGTAAGCCGCTAGTTCGTTTAAATCCTTGTTGTGATGCGCGCACAGACTGCTTAGGCCGCACGTTACCCACGATTCCAGTACGACTATCTCAAGACGGAAGTGCCGGCCGCCATCGACACCGGCATCGAGTTCGCAGGCCAGCAGGTGAATCGGCTGGTGAACCGGCTCTGGCGAAACGTATTTCCCGTAGAGTGTGATAACACGCACGGGCCACCCTTAACGACTTTCGGTGGTATTGAACCGGCTTTTCAGCCAGTCCGCCCACTTGCCAGCCAAGGCGATCACCTTGGCGCGATAGACAGCGTTGTACCGCGGTGTTCGCGAGTGATAGTTCGCCACTCGCGTCCACACGTCGCCGGCGCGCTCGCGCAGGTGGCCGCGCAATCGCCAGGCGGCCAGATCGTACGGGTAACAGCCGCCGGCAGCTACATCGGCCGCCGTGATGCCGTAGCGAGCCAAATCGGCCAGGTACGTGGTGTTGAATTGCATCGGTCCGACGTCACTCGTACCGTTCGTGTTTGCAACCCATTGCCCAGGGCGTCCGCCCTCCAACTCGGCAATGGCAAGCAACACGTTTGCTGGCACCTGGTAACGCCGAGCCGCCTCGATTGAGCACGTGATGCGTTCGTGCTCAATCGGCATATCAACCGGCATTGCCGTTCCCCTTTCCGACGAAGGCGGCTGTTTCCGCGTCGGCGTCAACGGATGTTTCGCCAGCCAGGCTGTCGCCATCAAACGCGGGTTCCGCGCTGGCGGCCGCGCTTTGCGCCTTGATTGCTGCCGCGATCTTGCCGCCAACGGTGTCGGCGATCCGTACCCGCGCTTTGTCAACCATGTTGGCGCCGGCCACTTTGGCCACAGCCATCACGCCTTGTGCTAACGCTCCCGCAACACCAACCCGCTTTGCTGATCCGCTACTCGCTGTCTTGTCCGATCCAGTTGCGGTGTCGGTCTTGCCCCCTTGCGCGCTTTCACCTGATTCGCTCGTGGCCCCGCCTTCGGCACCGCCGGCATCTGCTGCGCCGCCGCTCTCACCAGCCGAAGCGCCCGATTCCGCTGCTCCCTGATCGCCAGAGCCAGCGCTATCACCACCACCACCTTCGGCACCGCTATCTGCACCAGTTCCGCCTTCGGCACCGCTATCTGCACCGACCCCGCCGTCGCCGTCGCCGGCGTCGCCCATCGCGGCCGCCAGCCCACCGCCCCCGTCGCCACCGCTATCGCCGCTATCGCCGCCTGCGGCACCGCTATCTGCACCGGCCCCGCCGCCGCCGCTGGCAGCGCCGGCCGCTTGAATGGCCGCCATTACTGCGGATACACCACCGCCAATATTTGCAGTGCCGGCCGCCAAAGCAGCTCCGCCTGTTGCCATTGCAGCGGCAACCCCACCGGCTGCGCCCAGAGCGGCACCAGCTCCTAATCCACCAACGCCGCCAATGGAACCTACGCTCGAGCCTGTGATTATTCCGCTAATGAGCGGCGGTACCGACTTGACCAGAGCCAACAGCACCAGCGATACGATGAGCAGCACAGCCAAATCGCCGAATGGAACCTCCACTGTCGTACGGTTCATCCCCGCGTGTGCGGGGAACACGGATCGTGACTATTACCTGAGCCATGTGGGGTTGGTTCATCCCCGCGTGTGCGGGGAACACTTGCCCTCCGCGTGCAACGTGTCCCAGATGTCCGGTTCATCCCCGCGTGTGCGGGGAACACAAACTTCGCCAGCACGTTCCGTGGCGAACCGGCGGTTCATCCCCGCGTGTGCGGGGAACACCGACGTGGTCACAGGGGGCGCAGCATGAGCACCGGTTCATCCCCGCGTGTGCGGGGAACACTTTAAATACGATGCAAAACCCAACAAAAAGGACGGTTCATCCCCGCGTGTGCGGGGAACACTCGTTATCGCGGTAATCACCGATACCTCCTGGCGGTTCATCCCCGCGTGTGCGGGGAACACGGTTCGCCTGGCGGCTGTAGCCGTCCGGCGATCGGTTCATCCCCGCGTGTGCGGGGAACACGGGTCGAGACGATCAACACCGTCGAGGCATTACGGTTCATCCCCGCGTGTGCGGGGAACACGCCCACCGATCCACGCTACCCGTGGCGTCAAACGGTTCATCCCCGCGTGTGCGGGGAACACTAGCCGCCGGCGGCACCGATGGCCGTGGCCACCGGTTCATCCCCGCGTGTGCGGGGAACACAGCAAACGGCGAGCGGTGCATTGAGTGAGGCGCGGTTCATCCCCGCGTGTGCGGGGAACACTCGCGCTGGACATCGGACCTCGCGATAAACTACGGTTCATCCCCGCGTGTGCGGGGAACACGGTGAAAAGTCGATGGTGTATGTCGTTGTCATCGGTTCATCCCCGCGTGTGCGGGGAACACCCCTTGCTTTTCCAAGTAATATCCGTTCCGGTCGGTTCATCCCCGCGTGTGCGGGGAACACTTGCACCGGTGTACCCGTCTCGCCCTTGAGCACGGTTCATCCCCGCGTGTGCGGGGAACACAGCGTGAAGGGCTGGAAAAGGCCCGCGCCGAACGGTTCATCCCCGCGTGTGCGGGGAACACGCGTCGCGTACCGGTTTGCCCTGCGTATCGAGCGGTTCATCCCCGCGTGTGCGGGGAACACGGCGGCTTTCGTCCAACGCTGCCAATGTTGGGCGGTTCATCCCCGCGTGTGCGGGGAACACACTTGGCACAAATAGCTGAACAACAAAGCAATTTGTGCTGTGGATAAGTTTACCAGCATTACTAGGCCTTGGCGAAGGCTGCGCCATGCGGTGATTCTCAGTTGTCAAAGAGCGGCTCAGTTGTCTAATTGTTCGATCCGGGCAATGCCGCTTCGGGCAAAAATTCAACCAGCGTTACGCCATCAAATTCAATCGGGACGCGGCGATTCTTGCCCACGGTTTCAAACTGGAATCCGGCTTCGTTGGCAGCGTCGCGCCAGGCGATAACGGCGTTGCCGTCATCGATGCCGGCGAGCACTTGCGCCCAGAGGTATTCGCGAATCTTGCGGTTGTACTCGCCAAGGTACACACCGGCACGCACTTCGAGCAGCCAGATGGCCATGCGTCCGCGCAGGCGTGGTGGCGCATTTTCGAGCACGATGACGATCATGCGTCGGCTACGCCCGATGCCCGGGGTCACCCAGCGAGTCGGGATTTGGAATGGCGGGGCCGATCTGTTCTTCGGCTGCGATGGGTGGCGTCTTGCCACCGGCAGCAAGGATGCCTTCGATATCGGGAATGATGCGTTCAAGCAGTCGCGACTTGCGAAACATGTCGCGGCATTGCAAGCGGATTTCGCGCTCGTGGTTGGCCGATTCGCGCGCGGCGATTGCAAAAGCCACTGGCACGACAGTCTCGAATTTGTAGATGTCGGCGATGTCGTACACGAACGATAATGGCTTGCCGGTATGAATGAAGCCGATGGCAGGGGCATAGCCCGCTGCAAGCACGGCGGCTTCGGTGATTCCATACAGACACGACGTAGCTGCGGATAGGCACCGGTTCGGGCGATCCGCTGCATCCCAATCCTGGACATCGTAGTTGCGTTGCTTCCATTGCACGCCGTACTTGCGTGCCAGCAGCTTGTAGGTTTCGCGCACGCGCGCGCCCTCGATGCCGCGCAACTGCTCCACGCTGCGGCGTACCGGCGGCTCGTCACCGAAGCGCCGCCGATACATTTCACGTACTACCTTCAGCCGCGCTTCGTCATCCAATGCCAGCGATGCCTGATACAGCAGGCGGTCGGCGCGCGCACCGCCGGGTTGGCCGGCCGAGTAGAAACGCACGCCAGCCTCGCCGACCCATACCAGCAAGGTGCCAACCTGTGCGGCCAATCGTACTGCGGCGTGCGAGATGCGGGTGCCGATTTCGAGCATCAGGCAGGCCACGCCACCCACCGGGATGTGTGTGCGCACACCCGTCTTGTCGACCACCACGAACGCGCCATCGAGTACGTCGAGCTGACCCTTCTCGACGAACAGAATCGAGAGGCGCTGCTTGATCGGCAAGGGCTTCAGTGGCGGCAGGGGATCGCTCATGCGGTCTCGGGTAACGGGCGTTGACGCAGGCCTTGCAACGAAACGACCGTGAAGTAGCCGTCCAGTGTCTGCTCGCCCACGTCGAGCACATCATGCCCCAATGCGCGAAGGGCGGATGTCAGCGTGTGCGGAATGTTTTCGTCCGTGAGCCAGCGCATCAGGCGACGTGCGGGATCGGTCGGTATTTCTCCTCTTCGATCATCGCCTGGGCGAAGGCGAAAACGGCTCGAAGATCTTCGTCGCAAAGGTGCGGATAGTTATCCAGTACCTGCGCTTCGCTCCATCCCGCAGCCAGCAAGCCGAGCAGGAATTCAACGGTCAGGCGCGTGCCCTTCACGCGCGGTCGCCCGCCGCAAATGGCAGGATCCGATTCAATGCGGGCCTTCCAGTTCATGATGACTGCCTCCAAAATCGACATTTCAATCTACCGCGGCGGGCGCGACGACGCCAGTTCGAGGACAGTCACATGGCGTGCATTGCTTCTGACCGTGAGTGGCGCCAACAGGCCATGGTGTCACGCGCGCCGCACCAGCAGCAGGCCACAGCCGAAGGCTTTGGCGGGGCCGACGCCATTCTCAAGCAAGCCAGTCAGCCGTTCACAGTCGTCAACGCGTAATACTCCCTCGAATGTGCATGCCACTAGCTTGCCGCCGCGCTTGCCTTTGCGGAAATACAGCGGCGAGTGCGGCAGAATTTCTGCGCTTTCCAGCGTAGCCGCACCGGTCAGCTTGCGCGCCAGCCAGATACGCTGCTCGTCTTCCTTGATGAGCGGGACACGACATTTTGGCAAGTGCGGTTTTTTTTCCGGACGTTTGGCAAGTTTTTTCGCATGGCGATCCAGTTTGTCAGGCTTGTCCACACTTTGCGCATCGACCACGGTCTTTACCGGGTTGGCGGTGAGCACAAAAGCCAAGCGTTGTCCGGTGCGGGGCGCGGGCTGGATTTCGCGGCTGCCGATTAACAGCGGGCCATCGGCGGGTACTGGTGCCCGGCGCGACTGCACCAATAGAGTGGCGGGGCGTCCTGTGCCGTGTTCCTCGACACGGAACAGAAAGCCCTGACGGACTTGTTCACCGCTTGGTCGTATTTCGCGTTCCTCGCCGGGGAACAAGCGCCAAAGCTGCCGGTGGATGTCGTAGGGATTGCGTGCGGCCTCCCAGGGAATTTCAACACGGCTTATGAACATTTCGGTTCCTTGTGCAGATAGACGAGCCGCGTACCGAACTGGCGATTGTTGCCATGTAAGGGCACATCGCGCAGGCGCACGGGCTGGCCGGATTCCAGGCTTTCGCTGTAGATCAATTGCCCGCTGCCGCTGGCTGCCAGCAGCGCCTCGACTCCATTGGCGGCTTCGACTTCTCCATCCAGCAGAGGCCGGCTTGGAGGGCAGGCGCGGCGGCCCAGACTGGGCGTGTAAAGCGGGCGGCGCAGCGCGTCGGCGATGGATTCGAGCGCAACCAGAGCATTGGCCTTTGAACCGACGGACACGGTAAACGCGGCGTCGAACAGGTACTCGCGGCGCGACACCACGGGGAATTTGTTGACCTTGCCGTCCACCTTGCGCGCGTCCATCACAGTGTGGAAATCCGGTAGTTTTACCCCCGGTTTTTTCATGGGCTGCTTGCGTCCAAGCCGCTCGACGGCGGTATCGACGCGCACGCTGAATTCCACGCTGGCCGCCAGCGCCGCTTGGCCGGCGTGGTCGCTGCGTTCGATACCGAGGCAGGCTGCGAGCATACCCAGCAGCCCACTACGCGTGGGGTAGAGGTTGGAAGGTCGGAAGTCCTCGAAGGTATGCGTGCCCCAAGCCTGCATCGGGCCGTCGAGCCGCAGGATCAAAAAGCGCGGCATAGCCTTAAGCCTGCCCGTCGCTGACGACCCAGCTTTCCAGTTCCGCCAGCGTCGCGACGGGCTTGCCGTTCAGCGCCACGTCGCCCTGCACGGCAAACGCGCGCGCGGTTTCGTCGAGTCCGTAGGCCGCATGGATGCGCGCCCAATATTCTGCCAGCGCGGTGATCGAGGGCTTGAGGAAACCGCCGTTGCGGTCGCGCTTGATCGGCTCTTCAAACGCGTTGGCGAGCGAAATCGGTTGATCAGCAAAACTCGCCACGGCAAAGTCGGCCAGATTGTGCGCGGCAAACGACTGCTGCTTGGCCGACGGCACCACGGTCGCCAGCAGGTGCAGGACATGGCGGGCAATCGCCAGCGCCTGCGCGCGCGACTCGGCCGTTTCCGCGCTCTTCATGTTCTCGATCAAACCCAGATTGACCTGCAATTGCCTGAGGTTGAGGCTGGCATAGCGGTAGAACACCCCGGACGAAAACTGCTGGGTATCGAGGTGGCCGGCGCCGGTTTCACCCGCGTCGCTGGTCAGGTCGTCCACGGCGGTGAACCAGTCCACGTCCTGCGGCTCGACCGCGTGGGTGGTAATGGCGTGGGCAATGGCCATCGCTCCGTCGACCGAGGTCATGAGGCCCGAAGTGGCCATACGCCCGGACAACGCAATATCTACCGACTTGCCGATAGCCGTACGAACCAACTCGATCTTGTCCTTGACAGCCTTGACGCGCTTTTTGGTCAATGCCTCGTCGAGCAATTCCTGCTCGGTTTTTTTCTTCCTGCCTTTTTGTTTTGCCACGGCGGCCTTTGCCTTGGTGACTTCCTCCTCAGTCAAAGTGACTTCTCTGACGATGCTGCACAAGACGCGAATCTCTTCAACAGACCAGGGGGCGACGGCAAGTTTTTTTGGTGCGGCGTCGCTTTCAGCTGCTTCGTTCGTTTCATCGTACTCTTTAACCTCTTCGTCCGATGATTTCGCGCGAACGAACAATTCCATCGTCTTGGCGATGAGCGCAGGTTCAAACTCGTTTTGTAGTTGTTCGGTAAAAATCGGAATCAGGTTTTCCAAATTCCGCGTACGTGTTGATGACGTGCCGAGCGCTTTGGTGTAGTACGTACTGGTGCGCATCGTGCGTTTCAGAGACTGACTGGAAACCCGCACGCGGTTGACGCCGCCGAATATCGCCGTTTTCTGCATGTTTTGATCGTCACGGTTCAGGCAGGATGGGCTGTGCGAAATCAGGACGTGAAAATTGATGAAATTTTTGGCAGTCATTATCAAGCTCCTTTGGCGGGGGTGAATTTTGCGAGGTAGTAGGCTTTGACGAGTTGTCGTTTTGAATGCTCATTCCAATGCCAGAGCATGCCTCCAAACGTTTTCCAGTCGAGAGCCGTATCGAGTTGACGCAGCAAACGTCGCAGTAGCTCGATGTCGGTTGGCGAATCGCTGCGTGCAACTTGCAAGAGCCGTGTTTCGGAAATCCTGGCCGCGGCAAGCTGCACACCCAAGGACTTTGCGTTGGTGGCATGACGTGCGTAAGGCAGCAAATAGGCGATGCGATGATGGGGTCCTACGGTATCCAAGCCGGGGAACAATCGGTACAGCCCAGGCAGCAACTCCATGTCGCTGGGTTTGGCGGCATGGCGCAATGCCGCCCGGTCGCCGTTGGTCAAGGCGTCTGAGTCAAATCGGGCGCGCACCCAGCCACAATCAAATGGCATGTCCGTACTCATTGGTTATCCTCCTTCAACTTTTTGAGATCAATGTTCAGGCATCGCTCGGCCCAGGCGATGATGGGGATCAAGTCCGGCTTAGCCATGTAGGGTTCGGTCAGCTCGCTAAAAATCGCACGGCCATGTCTGAAAACCTGTTCGATGAAATTCGCTCTGGCAACCGGCCATTCTTTCCAGGTGAGATCATTGGAAAAAGTCTGATGAATCAAGTCTTCGGTGCGCGCGTAAAAGAGCTTTTCGGCGGTCTTTTGCAAGTCCACCCCGAGTCCTTTCAGTTTGGTTTTATGTTTTTTGTTCACGTACCCGCCAGACGCGACCATCAGCTTGTCGTAGAGCGCTTTCTTCACTTCCTTGCCGAGATTTACCAATGCGTGCAAGCGCGATTTGTCGTCTTGCCAGCCACTTGCGATGCCGACAATCTCGTGACGACGTTCCAGTACGGAAGCCTGTTTGGTTTGATAGCCGCCGATCAGGATGCTTAGTTTCGAACCGTCCGGCATCGCCGCGAACTGGCTGATCGGCGCGGCAGGGCTGGAACCCTCTTTCGCATCCTTGCCGTTCATGCCGCGCGGAATGACAAACTCGCTCAACTGCGTCCAGGCCGGCGCTGTGGTGGTGAAGCTGGCGAAGCGCTGCTCCAGCACACCTTTCTTCAGGTTCATGGTCATCGCGCCGTGCGGGTGCGGCCACACACCTTCAACCGTGAAGTTGAACTTCTCCTTGAGGAAACCGCTGTAGCACGCCGTTGCCTCGCCGCCCAGAACATCGCAGGCGCTGGGTGCTTCGGCCTTGACCAATTCGACGTGCGCGGGCTGCCAGAACAGGCCGCGCATCAGCCCGATCTGGTTCCAGTGGATCGTCGATTTTTCGGCGATGGGCGACACCCAGCACGGTTGATCCTGCGCCGGGCCGGCCGCGGCGATCTGCCGTTCTTCCACACGCGGGCGGGTCAGCACATTGCGCCAGACCATGCGGCGTAAATCGTGGTCGAACACCAGCGTGGTAATCGGCGCGCGACCGCGCAGACTGCCCTTGAAACCGCCACCAAAGCTGGGGCAGTTGTTCGCCTGATTGAACAAGGCAATTGCCGCGATCGGACCGCTGACCTGTCCGACTTCGCCAGCTTCGTTGAAAAAGGCGTGGTTGTTGCCTTCCGGTAGGCCGATCAGCAGCTTCTGGATGGGCGTCGGCTCCGCCGCTTCGACGCCGCGCGTCTGCATGAACGGCTGGGTGGGGTGGTCGAGGTCAAACCAATCGAGGAAGGGCGCAATCCCTGCGTCGAACTCCGCTTGCGACAGCGGCGCATCGCGTCGTTGGCGCAAGGCCGTGTCGTCGTCCGGCAGGAACATCACCTGCGTCATGCATACCAGCAATTGCAGGCAAGCCAGCTCCAGATCGTCGCGCGGCAGGCTGATTTGCCAGTGCTGGCAGGGCTCGCAGAGCAAGTCGCGGTAGCTCAGCAGACGGAATGCGCCTGCGCCATTGTCGGCGCGGACGGGAATCCAGGGGTCTTCAAGCAGATTCATGGCAGGCTTTCTCCAGACCGAAATCTCGTGTGTATGTAAAGTTGTTGACGTGACTGTGCCAGACGCCGGGGGAGTCTTCCGATACGACGAGTTGCAGTGCGCCTGCGAGCATGCCTTCGGTGTCCATTCGACAGTCGCGGAGACGCTTTGCCCAACTGGCCGGCGCGGGCACTGCATTTAGGTTGAGCGATTCGGCGCACTCGCGCTCGGGAATGGCTTCGATGCGTCGCCCGTCGATCAGGCTTCCGTCCGCGGTCAGCGGCAGCACGCTCAGGCTCATCTCACCATCGCGGGTGAGGCCGGTAATGCGGTCGTCCTCGTCGCGGAAGGTGCGCGTCGTCATGGTAGTCAGTTGCTGCGCGTCTTTGTCGCGGCTGATTTGCAGGCATCGGTAAGCGTCGTAGTCCAGCGCAATTTTTTTCGGCTCGTCGTCCCAGTCGTCGCGTTGGTACACCTGCTCGATCCAGACGCGGTATGCCTCGGGGAAAACCAGTGTGTTGTGCCGATTCAGCAGCGCATCGGTGCGCCACAGCACGCGCGCGTTGCCGTAGATCAGTTCGAATACGCCGTAGTCGTCGCCCTCTACCGTCAGCACGGTGCAGCGCGGCGTTTCGAAGCCCGGCGGGCGTTGTGCGCGTTGATGACGATGTAGCCGACCCAGACGCTGGAAGAGCAGATCGACCGGGCAAATCTGGGTTATCAGCCAGTCGAAATCGAGATCGAGGCTTTGTTCGACGACCTGGGTGGCAACCAGAATGCGGCCCGTTGTGCGCGGTGCTTTGCGTCCGTAGTGATCGCGCACAGCATCTTCTTTTTCCTGACGGTCGGTGAATCGGTAGCGAGCGTGGAAAATATCCACCTCGATGGATGTGAGATCGCGCAAGGCACGCGCCAGCCGCTGGGCGTCGTCGACCAGATTGACGACGACGGCGACGAGCGCGCCGTTCTCGGCCGCAGCGACGATGCGTGTCAGCAAGGTGTCGTCGGGGACCGCATTGGGCAAGCGCAGGCATTCGACGCCGACTTCGCGGCGGGGCGGTTTTTGCTCGTCGGCCACTGTGGCCGGCGAGGTTTCGCCACCGGTGGCGTGCCAGAGCGCGGGATAAGGTGCATCGGCCTCGTCGGCTGCGTGCGCCCCCCAGGCCGCCAGCAGCTTGCCGCGCAGCTCCGCAGACAACGTGGCCGAAAGTAACACCGCGCTGCCACCACAGGCGTGCTGGTTTTTCAGTACTTCGCCGAGCAGGCCGTACATGTAAGCGTCGTAGGCGTGGACTTCGTCGACGATCAACACCGATTTGTTGAGGCCGAAACCGCGCACGAATTTGTGCCGCACCGGCAGTACCGAGAGCAAAACCTGATCGACGGTGCAGACGCCGATTTGGCCGAGAAACACACGCTTGCGGCTGTTGGCGAGCCAGGCGGCGCATTGCACGCTGGCTTCTTCGTCGCCTTGCCGGGTGCGGCGCTGGCCGCGCTCGACAAGCTGCTGGAATCCCGCGTTGAAATCCCGCTTGCCGTGCGCGAGCACGATGTTGGCATGACCGTAGACCTTGGCGGCGAAGGCTTCCACGCGCTCGAGCATGGCGTTGGCCGTGGCCTGCGTCGGCAAAGCGAAGACGATGCTGTCGGCCACACCCGCCGCGAGCAGGCGCCAGGCGTAAGCCAGTGCGGCTTCGGTCTTGCCGCTGCCGGTTGGCGCTTCGATCAGGGTCAGGCCGGGCGCGGCGGGCAAGGCGTCGATCTGGGTCTGTACGCCGCGCGGGGCTTCATCGCTGGCGAGCAATGCTGGCAAGCCGGCGTAGGCTTGTGCGGAGGCGAGCAGGCCGTAGCGAACCAGCATCTGGTTCGATTCAATTCGCGTGAGTCGCTCATGCAGGTAATCACCCAGTTCTGCCTCGGGCGCGCGGTATTTGAATTCGTCCGTGTTCGATCCCAGCCAGTCGCAGCTCGCGCAAAATCCTGCCAGCAGAGCGCGCGCGGGCAGTGAACAGGCGGGCGGGAGTTCTTGCAGGCTCAGCCCGGCGGGCTTGAGGAACAGGTCTTCAAGCGCGGTGACGAAGGCGTGCCGGGCGGCGCGGTCGTGCTCAATCAGCTCGACGTCGGCTTCGATCCCGTCTAGTCCCTCATAACACGGCTTGGGGAAATCGCCGTGGTGGCCGGTTACGGCAGCGAGCCAGTTATCCCAGCGCGACCAGATGGAGTGATCGGCGTCGCTCGCTGCCAGCCAGGTCTTGTACTCAAGCGCAGCCCACGCGATCCCGGCATGGCCGTGGTCAAATGTGCTGATTTCCTGCTGTGGGATCGCGTGGTCTCTGTCTTTCACGATCTCGCGCCACGCCGCAGCCAATGCTTCTGGCGCTTTGAGCTGGAATCGAAGATCAAGTTTGCCCAAGTCGTGTAAAGCAACGAAGAACAGTATCCAAGCGCGTAGTTGGGCTGCTTGCTCTGGCGCGCTGACCATGGCTGCCAGGAACCTGCCACGCAATGCCGGACAACTATCCCACCATGACGCAGCGACGGCCGCCACATCCAGCGCGTGATACGGCAGCGGATGCCACTTTGGCGTACCAAGGTACTTGGGGTCGGCCTTGCCCCAGTAGCTGCAGGCCGGCCAGTTCGGATCGCGATGCGGAGGGTTTTCTGTTGGATGTTCGCCCATCGCTTCCGATCCCCCTGTGCATCGCGCCCGTGCTTGGGCCTGGTGTCTACAGATAACTCAAGGTTGTCTCACCAAGTGAGACGCTGGCGGATACGCTCGATGGAGCCGGAGAATCGTTCGGCTTGCGTTCAGAATGTATCACGCTGGGCGAGCGGTCTTCGCGTGGGCCAGTCCCGGGCAATCAAGCACACGTCTGTACCTTCGTCGATCATGGCGCTCTGAATGGCATCCATATGCAGCCGGCATATGCAGCCGGCCACCCGGGTCACCGATTTGTCCCGGGCAGGATCTGGGTGCCAGCGCACCAAGCCTTGAACAATGCCATGTCTGCTCCTGCTCCGTTTTTTTGTGGGTTCCCGTCAGGGATTGGCATGGCTGCCCATGGACTCACTCCAGTTGACTTCCTCGCCCGTAATCCCGGCGCTTGCGCAGGCAGTTCAATTTCATATGCCTGGGCGATGCGGGTCACCAACTCGGCGACGGGAACGTTGCCAAGCTGCAGCGTTTTCGGGTCGATGGACGTGTCGGACGCGACGGCAACAAGGAACCGCGTCATGTCGGCGCCGATCTTTTTGTCGACCGGAATGCGTGTGGCGGGCGCCGGTGACATCTTCGAGCAGGTACAGTTGCGGTGTGTCGAGCAATGGCACTTTGGTGGCCCACGACTGCAACGGAGTGGGAGTGCGCGTCGCCCCCGTGGCAGCCCAACCGAACAGTTGCGGCAGCGTATGCGCCACACCACGGGGCTGCGGCAGCACACCGCTGGCGCGCAGCGCATGTCCTGCAGCATCGAGCGCATCAGGCCAGTAACGCTCCAGCGGGATTTCCTCCTCACGGTACCGGAAGAATTCGGTGTTGGAACCAATCCAATCGGACAGCACCGTCAACCCGGCCAGCCACCAGGAGAGGTGCTTGCCGGCGCGTTCGAGCCCCTTGTCCAGCGCGAGCGCGGCATCGAGTGCGTCTTGCGGCAGCAACAACCTCCGTGCCGCTGCAACGAACTGTGCGGCGGCCTTGATGTCGGTTGCATCGAAGTTCAGATCGACCGTACCGATATCCAGCCGTGGCGGCTCGCCGTGATGACCGGTCACTGCGAGCACCCATGGCATCAGTTGCTTGAGCCGCTTACCGGCGCTCGCGCCCAGACCGAGTACATCGCATTGCGCCAACAGGCGATCCTTCCACACCAGCGCACCCAGCGAGTCGTGGCGGAGCGTGTACGCCCGCGTGGCGTCGCGTTGTTGCAGCGAGCGCACGAGGTCTTCGCGCAACCCCTGAAAGGCGGATGCGAACTTGCCCAGGTCGTGCAGTGCCAGCCAGAAGCACAGCCAGTCGCGCGTCGCAGTGCTGGACATACCGAGATGCTGTGCGAAAAAGGAAAGCAACTGTGGATGGACTTTCAGATAGGCATAACCCACCGCCGCCACATCCAGCGAGTGATACGGCAATGGGTGATAGTTGGCATTGCCTGCGATGCCCGGGCGCGCCTTGCCCCAGTAACGGTGGGGCAGCCACGGCTGCGCGTTGTGCGTGAGAGTTTCAGTGGCGGGAGGCTGACGCATTGCTTGCAATTTCCTCGCGATCTGTGCCGTGCGGGCAGAGGTCTACAGATAACGCATCGTTGTCTCATTAGCTGAGACGGTGGCGATGTTTGCGTGTGCCGCTGAAATATATTTACTTGATGTTCAGAATGTAGCACGCGGGGATGCCCGGGTTTATGCCGGTGCGTCAACCATTAGGCCGCCGCGTCGGAACCGTTGCGACGCCAATTCGCGCATCCCGCACTGCGCAGTGCAGGCCAAGTAAATGGAGTTGCGTGAGCGCCATGCCGCGCTTCGCTACTGGATTGTTTCGCGCAAGCGCTCGTTGTGACGACAAGCAGACGGGCTCCTTTCACGCGCGGCCGCTTGCCGCAGATATCGGAAACCGATTCGACATGTGCCAATCCAACTGCATGATTGATACCTTCGGAGTCGATACTTCAATCTGCTGCTGTGCTCGCTCGGTCGCCCACAGGGTGGGCTCCTACAGTTGAGCGTAACCGCGTTTTTGTAGGAGCCCACCCTGTGGGCGACCGGCCGGCTGGCCTGACCTTGTACCCAAAACTCGGGACAGGCTATAATCAGCAGTCCCCAATCTGACGTACGTTGCGATCCTTGCCGGGGTCGCACGGGAGATCCCATGGCCCGCATCACCGTTGAAGATTGCCTCGCCGTTGTTGATAACCGTTTTGACCTGGTGCTGATGGCATCCAAGCGTGCCCGCCAGTTGGCGGGTGGTGCTGAGCCACAGGTAGACAATTCCGGCGATGACGACAAGCCCACCGTGCTTGCGCTGCGCGAGATTGCAGCGCGCAAGGTTGATTCCACGCTGATCGAAACCGTCGAGAAGGCCGAGCGTGAGCGCGCCGAGCGCGAAGCGCTGGAGTGGGCGGCTGCGGAAGTGATTGATGACGATTTCAAGTCGGGCGACGATCTGTAAGAAGTGTTGTGTTGCGTGGCCTGCCGGTAAATGCACACCGGCTTTGCCACACCTTGCCTTCTGCGTTTGCTGACATCAGACCCGTTGCTACAATGTTTCAGGCCGCGTAGTCTGCGCTTATGCCTGCAACCGAGCCTGCCTGTATCGTCGAAAATCGCTCAGCCGTCCACGGCTTTGATGCCTTGGCTGCGCGTCTTTCCGAGTACCTGAGCGCGGAGCAGATCGACAAGGTCGCCCGCGCCTACGCAATTGCTGCTGGCGCGCACAGCGGACAAACCCGCAAAAGTGGCGAGGATTACATCACCCATCCGGTTGCCGTTGCCAGCATTTTGGCCGAGCTGCGTCTGGATGACGAAACCCTGTGCGCCGCGATTTTGCACGATGCGTTGGAAGACACGCCGCTGTCGCGTGTCGAGATTGCCGATGCCTTTGGCGAAAGCGTGGCCGAGCTGGTTGATGGGGTAACCAAGCTCGATCAATTGCGCTTTTCCAGTCGCCAGGAAGCTGCGGCGGAGAGCTTCCGCAAAATGCTGCTGGCGATGGCGCGCGATCTGCGGGTGATCCTGATCAAGCTCGCTGACCGGCTGCACAATATGCGCACGCTCGATGCGATGAGCACCGAGGCGCGCTGGCGGATTGCGCGTGAAACGCTCGGAATTTACGCGCCGGTGGCGCAGCGTCTGGGCATGAACCGGATCAAGAGCGAGTTGCAGGATCTGGGTTTTCGCAGCCTGTATCCGCGTCGCCATGCAGTGATCCTCAAGCGTATCCGCTCCGAGCCGGTCGTGCGGCGCGAGGCATTGGCATTGATCGAAGCGCGGCTGGCGCAAAAGCTCGTCAGCGAGGGTCTTGAACATCGTCTGGTCGGGCGGATCAAAGGCCCGTGGAGCGTTTACAACAAGATGCGCCAGGAGCAGAAAAGCTTCGATCAGGTGATGGATGTGTTCGGCTTCCGGGTGGTGGTGCAGAACGTGGCGCAGTGTTACCACGCGCTCGGCGCGGTGCATTCGGTGTACAAGCCGGTCGATGGCCGTTTCCGCGATTTCATTGCGATACCCAAAGCCAACGGGTATGAGTCGCTGCATACGGTGTTGTTCGGGCCGTACGGCTCGCCGATCGAGGTGCAGATACGTACCGAGGAAATGGATATGATTGCCGAGCGCGGCATTGCCGCGCACTGGTCGTACAAGACCGGTGAGAGTGCCGGCAACAGTGCGCAATCGCGCGCCCATGACTGGGTGCGCAATCTGCTGGAATCGCAGAAATACGCCGGCTCGTCGCTGGAGTTTCTCGAAAACGTCAAGGTCGATCTGTTTCCCGACGAGGTCTATTTGTTTTCGCCGCGTGGCGATATCCTGTCGCTGCCGCGCAATGCCACCGCCCTGGATTTTGCCTTCACCGTACACACCGATGTTGGCGCGCATGCGGTTGCCGCGCGCGTGGATCGCAAGCTCAAGCCGCTGCATACGCGGCTTTCATCCGGGCAAACCGTCGAAATCATCACCGCACCATCGGCTACACCCAGCCCGCAGTGGCTGGAGTTTGTGGTGTCGAGCAAGGCACGCACCGCGATCCGGCATTTCCTCAAACGCCTCGAACACGAGGACGCGGTGGAGCTGGGGCATCGCATGCTCGATCGTGCGCTGGAAACCTTCGCCAGCTCGCTTGAGCGAGTTGGACAAGTCAGGCTCGACCAGTACCTGGCTGAACAACGTTATCGCCGGCTGGAAGAATTGCTGGCTGATATCGCGCTCGGCAACAAGATGCCGGCACAGGTGGCGCAAACCTTGCTGCGCGACAAGGACGATGGCGCGTTGCCGGCATCAGCGCTCAGCGAGCGCTACAGCGACAAGATACTGGTCAGTGGCAACGAGCGCGGTGTCATCACCTTCGCCGCCTGCTGCCGGCCGATTCCCGGCGACGCGATCATGGGCTATCTGTCATCGGGCAAGGGTGTGGTGGTGCATCGCGAGGAATGCCGCAACGTCGCCGAGTTCCGCAAGACCCCGGATCGGCTGATTGCGATCGACTGGGATCGTCAGGTTGCGGGTGATTACCACACCGCGCTGCGTTGCGATGTCGACAACAAACCCGGCGTGCTGGCGCGGGTGGCTGCCGCAATTGCCGAGCGCAATGCCAATATCGACAGCGTCGAGTACCGCGAACGCGACGACAACGCATCGGTGATGGATTTCGTGATCGAAGTGCGTGATCGCCGCCATCTGGCCGACGTGATCCGCCGGGTGCGACGGCTGAGTGTGGTCAATGGTGTGCAGCGCGTCTGATTGCGCCATAACCTTAATGCAAGACTGCGTGCTCTGGAACTTGTCTTTCGATACAACCGTATCGCTGCACCCACTCTGGCCAGTCCAACCCCGCGTGCGGACCCGGTGTTCGCGAAGAAACCCAGAGTCCGCAAAGGACGCAAAGAGGCAAAGGACGCAAATGATGTTTGTGGTGACGTTGGGTTCGTTTGGTACGCCACGACCAACTGATGGCATTCCGGCTGGAGCGGTGCGATTTCATCATGACCGAAGTTCCTTTGCGACCTTTGCGTTATTTGCGGACCCCTCTGGCTTGTGCTCAATCCAACACCGCGCACGAGTCGATATAGGGTTGTGCAAGAGCGCAGCGCTACACTAGGCGCTCTGCCCAACTTCGGAACCGCCATGCCTCGCCAAGCCATTGCCACCGCACTCGCACCTGCCGCCATCGGCCCGTATTCGCAGGCAGTGCGCTGCGGCGATACCGTGTATCTGTCCGGTCAGATTCCACTGGACCCGGCCACCGGCGAGTTGGTGCAGGGCGACATCAGCACCCAGACCCGGCGCGTGTTTGAAAACCTGCGCGCGGTGATAACTGCGGCCGGCGGCAGTTTTGACGATGTTGCGCGGGTCGGTATCTACGTCACCGACCTGGGCGATTTTGCCGCCGTCAACGCGGTGATGGCCGAGTATTTCACTGCACCGTATCCGGCACGCTCCACCATCGAGGTGTCGGCGCTGCCGCGCGCGGCGAAGGTGGAAGTGGATGCAATCCTTGTGCTTGCCTGATCGATGAGCCGGCTCGCGGCCAAATCACCGGTGTTGGCTGCTGGCACGCCGACGGCGTTGTCCAGCTTGCCCGGCATTGGCCCGCGGGTGGCGGAAAAACTGGCGGCGCGCGGTTTGTTGAGTGTGCCCGATCTGTGGCTGCATCTGCCATTGCGCTACGAGGATCGCACCCGGCTGACCCCGATCCGCGAGTTGGTTGCCGGCCAGAGCGCGCAAGTCGAGGGTGTGGTGGAAGCAGTCGAGCGTGGCTTTCGTTACCGGCCGATGCTGCGCGTGGCCATCGCTGACGATTCGCAGCAAACACTGGTGCTGCGTTTCATTCATTTTCGCAACACCCAGGTCGCGCAATTCCAGCCCGGTACGCGGGTGCGCGCGTTCGGGCAGGTGCGCTTTGGCAACAATGGGCCGGAAATGGTGCACCCGAGCTACCGGGTGCTGGCCGCGCAAGCCGAACCGACCTTGTCGGATCAGCTCGACCCGGTGTATTCGGTGATCGATGGCATTGGCGCCACCGCGCTGGCGCGCTGGATTGCCGAGGCATTGCGGCTGCTGCCACCCGCCGAAAAACTTGAATTGCTGCCGGCGGAGGTGTTGACCCGGCTGCGCCTGCCCAGCCTGCGCGATGCCTTGCTGCTGGTACATCGGCCACCGCCCGATGCCGATACCGCAGCGCTGGCGCAGGGTGTCCATCCGGCGCAGCGGCGGCTGGCGCTGGAAGAATTGCTGGCCCATCACCTGAGCCTGCGCCGTCAGCGTGTGGCCTTGCAGCGGCTTGGTGCGCAGCCGGTGATGCCGGCCAAGCGGCTGCCGCAAGCCTTGCGTGAATCCCTGCCGTTCGCGTTGACCGGCGCCCAGCAACGAGTGCTGAGCGAGGTGGTAGCTGATCTTGCGCGGCCGCAGCCGATGTTGCGGCTGGTACAGGGCGATGTCGGCAGTGGTAAAACCGTAGTCGCTGCACTCGCGGCATTGCACGCGCTGGAAGCCGGTCGGCAGGTGGCACTGATGGCACCGACCGAACTGCTGGCCGAGCAGCATCTGAATACCCTGCGCGACTGGTTGCAGCCGCTGGGTGTGCATGTAGCCTGGCTGGCCGGCAAGGTAACCGGCAAGGCGCGGCAGCAGGTGGTGGCGAGCATTGCCGATGGCAGCGCGCAACTGGTGGTCGGCACCCATGCGCTGATGCAGGAACACGTCGTGTTTGCTGATCTGGCGCTGTGCATCATCGATGAGCAACACCGCTTTGGCGTGCATCAACGCCTGGCATTGCGCGACAAAGGCCGCGAGGGCAGCCGCGTGCCGCATCAACTGGTGATGACCGCAACGCCGATTCCGCGCACGCTGGCGATGACCGCCTATGCCGATCTGGATAT
Source organism: Lysobacteraceae bacterium (assembly GCA_030681035.1). Classification (GTDB taxonomy): domain Bacteria; phylum Pseudomonadota; class Gammaproteobacteria; order Xanthomonadales; family Xanthomonadaceae. The sequence goes on from JAUXUI010000098.1 coordinate 22,957, forward strand.
TTCGGTGATCGACGAATTGCCGCCCGGGCGCAGCCCGGTGCAGACCGTGGCGATCAGCGGCGAACGTCGCGCCGAGGTGATCGAACGCATCCGCGTGGCCTGCGCCCATGGCCGGCAGGCGTATTGGGTTTGTACCCTGATCGATGACAGCGACGAGGTGATCGCACAGGCGGCGCAGAGCACCTACGAGCAGTTATGCCTGCAATTGCCCGAGCTACGCATAGGGCTGGTACACGGGCGCTTGAAGGCGAGCCAGAAGCAGGCGCTGATGGCGGCATTCAAGGCCGGTGAACTGCATCTGCTGGTAGCGACCACGGTGATCGAGGTTGGCGTCGATGTGCCCAATGCCTCGTTGATGCTGATCGACAATGCCGAACGCCTGGGGCTGGCGCAGTTGCACCAGTTGCGCGGGCGGGTAGGGCGCGGCGCGGCGGCGTCAAGTTGCGTGCTGCTGTATCAGCCGCCGCTGTCGGCACTGGCGCGCGAGCGCATCGCAGTGATGCGCGCCACCACCGATGGTTTTGCCATCGCCGAAAAAGATCTGCAATTGCGCGGCCCCGGCGAATTGCTCGGCACCCGGCAAACCGGCCTCGCCCAGTTTCGCCTCGCCGACCTCGCCCGCGATGCCGACCTGCTGCCGGAAGTGCATCGCCTGGCCGACGCCATGCTCGCCGATTCACCGGCGCTGGCGGATCGCCTGGTGGCGCGCTGGGTGGGCAGCGCCGAACGCTTTGCCGGCGCATGAGTGCGCAGGTGGCTCTGAGCTTGCTGCGTTGGCGCGAGTGGGCCGCTGCCCGTTCTGCGGGCCGACCGTGTCGCCGCGGCTACAGCGCAAGGAGATCGACCTACGTGGCTGGCGTGGAGCAACGCATCCAGCGAGGTCACGCAGCGATGCCCAATCCGGAATGTCGGGTTACGCTGCGCTAACCCGACCTACGTGGCTGGCGTGGAGCTGCGCATCCAGTGAGGTCACGCAGTGATGCCCAATTCGGAATGTCGGGTTACGCTGCGCTAACCCGACCTACGCGGCTGCCGGATCGATTGGCGGTGGCCGGCTTCAACGCCGCAGTGTTGTTGCCGTCGCCGCACATCCCCTGGCAACTGGGCCGTTGCGTGCTGCTGGCACACCGGCCAGAACATCCCGCCGTAGGTCGGGTTAGCGTAGCGTAACCCGACGAGGTCAACCGATGAAATACCGCCGCGCATTCATCCCTGGAGGTTCATTTTTCTTCACTGTGGTGACGGAAAATCGGAGGGCACTTTTCACTGACAAAAATAATGTCGACACCCTGCGTTGTGCGTTCAAAGCCATCAGAGCCCGGCGGCCTTTCCATATCGATGCCATCGTCATGATGCCGGATCATCTCCACTGCATCTGGACGTTGCCGCCCGGCGATCAGGATTTTGCAACCCGCTGGCGGCTCATCAAAACGTGGTTTACCAAGCATTGCGACGCCAGTCTCCGTGTCCGTCCGAATCAGGCAAGGCAGAACAAACGTGAACAGGCTATCTGGCAGCATCGCTACTGGGAGCATGCTCTTCGTGATGAAGCGGATTTTGAACGTCACGTTGATTACATCCATTACAACCCCGTCAAGCACCGGTATTCATCCACGCCCGGAGAGTGGCCGTACAGCAGTTTTCATCATTACGTAGCGGCAGGCATTTACCCTTCGGATTGGGGGTGTGGAATCATGGATATCGAAGGCATCGGTCATGAGTGAAAGCGACGGAGAAAATGTGGGTCTGGTCGGCCCGAATGGCGCAACCCGGCGAGCGTTGGCAGTATCCGGAATGTCGGGTTACGCTGCGCTAACCCGACCTACGCGGCTTCTTGTGGCTCAATCTTGATCGAGCGGGAATGCTGTTTGCGCAGTATCCGGAATGTCGAGTTACGCTGCGCTAACCCGGCCTACGCGGCTAACCCGGTCTACGCGGCTGGCGTGGAGCTGCGCATCCAGCGAGGTCACGCAGTGATGCCCAATTCGGAATGTCGGGTTACGCTGCGCTAACCCGACCTACGTGGCTACGCGGCTTCTTGATGGGCCAAGCGAGACCGTATTGATCTACCGCTTGCTGGACGATGGCAAGCTCGTTTTGCCCCAAAGCACGGTACGTTCAAGGCGACCGGCTGGCGGGTTAGCAGCATGGAAGCAACCGCAACTGGCACGGCATACTGTCGTGTGCCACACTGAACTTCAGTTGGCACATCGGTGGGCGACATGGCAAGCAATCCTTTAAACAACGAGGTTCAGGTTGGCGCACAAGGTCGGCTGGTGATTCCTGCCGCACTGCGCAAGGCCCTGCGCCTGCAACCGGGGGATCGGCTGATCGCTCGGCAGGAGGGAGACACCTTGGTGCTGGAGCGACGCGGAGCGATAGCGAAACGGCTCCAGGACCGGTTTCGCCACATTCCGCAAAAGGTCAGCCTGGTGGATGAACTGATCGCTGAGCGGCGCGCTGAGGCGGCGAAAGAGGGCGCGGCGTAGTGGCGCTGGTCCTCGACGCATCGAGCTTGCTGTCTTTCCTGCACGATGAGCCCGGGGCCGACAGGGTATGGTCGGCATTGTCGGGTGCCATGGTTTGCGCCGTGAACTGGTCGGAGGTGGTGCAAAAATCCCTGCAACGCCAGGCCAACATCACGGGCATGCGGCAGGAGTTTACGGAGGCAGGTGTCGTGTTCGTGCCGTTTACGGCGGAACACGCTGAAATCGCCGCCCTGTTGTGGGACAAGACCCGCGCCTTCGGGTTGTCGCTGGCCGATCGCGCCTGTCTGGCACTGGCCATGGAACGGCAATTGCCGATTCTTACTGCGGACCGGGCCTGGTCCGGGCTGAGTTTGGGTCTGGACATCCAGTTCATCCGCTGAGAGGCCCATGCCCAAGAACACCTCCGAGCGCGTGGCCGCTGCCTGCGCACCCTTTGACAAACCCGAACTGCGCGAGGAGATCGAAAACGCCCGCCGCGAGCGCGAGCAACTCATTGACCACATCAATCTCGATCAGGTCACCTTCTCCGGTTTCAGCGAGCAAGCTGAAGCGCAAGCCAAAGCGGTGATCCAAACCTTTGCTGATTACATCCAGCAGCACAAAGACGAAATCGCCGCGCTGGACTTTTTCTACCAGCAGCCCTACCAGCGCCGCACGCTGACCTTCGACATGATCGAAGACCTGCACGAACGATTGGCCAAGCCGCCGCTGATGCTCACCACCGAGCGCCTGTGGAGCGCCTATGCCCGCGTGCAGGCCAGCGCTGTGAAAGGCGCCGACCGCAAACGCCAGCTCACCGACCTGGTGTCGCTGCTGCGCTTTGCGCTGGGGCTGGACGGCGAGCTCAAACCCTTCGCCGACGAAGTGGACAAGCGTTTCCAGGCCTGGATCTTCCGCCACAATGCCCAACGTGCCACCGCCTTCACGCCGGAACAAACCGACTGGCTGCGGCTGATGAAAGACCACATCGCCAGCTCATGCAGCATCAGCCGCGACGACTTCGATTACGCCGAACTCGCCGACAAAGGCGGCTTGCAGAAAGTGTGGTCGGTGTTTGGGAATCAGCTCGATGGGTTGATGGACGAAATGAACGTGGAGCTAGTGGCTTAATGCGGTGCCAACCTGCCAGGCCTACAGATGCCGGGGGGCATCCATGCGTTCGTGCAGCACCCGCACCACGATTACCGTGTCCGCTTCAACCCGGTAGTACACGGCGTGGCGCTCCACCCCGTGTCGTCGGTAACCTGGCCGGATGTGGTCGCATGCCGAGGCCGAAAACGGAGCGAGGGCCAAGGCTTCAAAACTGGCGTTCAGCGCATCCAGGTAACGTTCGGCTTGGGTTACGCCCCGCTGCTGCACCGTGTAGCGCCAAATGCCTTCCAAATCACGCAAGGCGGCGGGCGTGAGCCGGAAATCAGCCATGCGATGCGGCCATCCGCGCCTTGAACGCCTGTACATCAAAGGGCTGCGCTGCGCCGCTGTTTTCGCCCTCAATGAGCGCCGCACGCATTGCGTCCAACTGGGCCGAACGCTCCTGTTCACGGCGGATGAGGTCGCGGATGTATTCGCTGTCATTGGTGTAATGCCCCGCCTGAATCTGGGCCTTGACCCAGCTATCTTGCTGGTCGGTGAGGGTGATCGTTTTGCGCACGGTGGGCATGATGGGCTCCAGGTAGAGGGTAATAAATCATACTATTGGTGCGAAAATGCGTCAAAGATGCCGTCGGGTGAGCGAGGGGATGGGCTGATGGATGAGATGAATGGGGAGTTGGTGGCGTGAGTGAATTGTGGGATCTACCACCGGCATGGTGTTGGACACCCATCCAGCATCGACACGCGCGCGCACTGCGCCGCGAACAAGCCCCGGCAGAGCGCGAGTTGTGGCAGCAATTGCGCGCCAAGCGGTTCGACGGTTTCAAGTTCCGCAGGCAACAGCCGCTGGGGCGGTACATCGTCGATTTTGTCTGCCTGGCGCAGCGCTTGATCCTGGAGCTGGACGGCGGCCAGCATGCCGACGCTGCGGACTACGATACGATCCGCGATGCCTGGTTGCAGCAGCAGGGTTTCCGCGTGCGCAGGTTCTGGAACAACCAGTGGTCGGCGCAGCGCGAAGCGGTGCTGGAAGCCATTTGGACGGCGCTGCATTCCCCCCCCTCTCCCCAACCCCTCCCCCGCGAGGGGGGAGGGGCTTGAGCATGAGACCGGCGCACAGTTGCTGGAGCGCATCCTCACCGAACGCCGCGCCCGCTGGGAAGCCAAGCAACTCGCCAAGTTCAAGGAACAAGGCAAAACCCCGCCCAAGGAGTGGCAGAAGAAATACCCCGAGCCAGTGCAGCCGGATACCGACGATTTGCCCGCACTGCCGGAGGGATGGGCGTGGGCGAGCGTTGAGCAAATATCTGAGATTCAGGGGGGTATCCAAAAGCAGCCGTCCCGGATACCAACCGAGAACAAGTACCCGTTTCTGCGAGTAGCCAATGTCGCACGAGGAAAGCTCAAGCTCGATGACGTGCATGAGATCGAGCTTTTTCAAGGTGAGCTAGAGCGTCTCGCATTGGTCGCCGGTGACGTGCTTATCGTTGAAGGTAATGGAAGCCTGACCGAGATAGGTCGCTGTGCTCTGTGGGATGGCTCCATCGCAAACGCAGTTCACCAGAACCATCTGATTCGCGTGCGCCCTATTGGCGTTGTCAGCCAGTTTGTCGAGACTTGGCTCAATTCGCTCGGAGGAATTGAAAAACTGACAAAGCTCGCTGCAACCACGAGCGGCTTGTACACGCTCAGCGTGGGCAAGATATCCAAGAATCCAGTGCCAATTGCGCCCTGTTCCGAACAAGCGGAATCCATGCGGATACTTGTCGAGAGCCTTTCAGCGTTGGACTCACAGGAGCAGGCGGTCGCGCTTGGCCTCAAGCAATCCACCGCCCAACGCCAAAACATCCTGCGCACTGCCTTCGCCGGTCAATTGGTGCTGCAAGACCCCAACGACGAACCGGCCAGTGTGTTGCTGGCGCGCATCCGCGCCGAGCGGGCCGAGCGTGATGCGGTGAAAAAGCCGCGCGGACGACAAACAAAGGTAGCGATATGAGTGAGCAGTTGAACAGCCTTGATCTGGGCAGCCTCGCGGAGTCCTGCGATTTGGAATGCAAGTCGGCGCAAGGGCGAGACGGGCGTGGCGTATTGCTGCGGGCTTATCCCAAAACCAATGACCCACGACAGGCGTACATCACCAGCCCCAACACCGAAAAAGAACAACATTGAACACCCCCACCCTGGTCCATAAAGTCTGGGATTTCTGCCACACCCTGCGCGACGACGGTGTGGCTATGGCGACTATCTGGAGCAGCTGACCTACCTGCTGTTTCTGAAGCTGGCGCATGAATATGCACAGGAGCCGTACAACCGTGACACCCGCATTCCGGTGGGTTATGGCTGGTCGAACTTGCGCAGCAAGATCGGCGAGCCGTTAGAGGCCCATTATCTGGCCACGCTGCATGAGCTGGGCCAAGAGCCGGGCATGTTGGGCGCTATTTTCTTCAAGGCGCAAAACAAGACCTGATTAGCGCTATATCTCAGCGGTAGAAGCCCCTCTCCCGCCGGGACAAGCAGAGACTTGGCAGGCGTTTCTTGCCTGCCTAGTCGGTTGCTTGGTAGCCGTATCAGAGGGGTTGGGGGTGAGGGTTCGGTGCGAG
>JAUXUI010000099.1 GCA_030681035.1 Lysobacteraceae bacterium
GACGCTTGGTTGAAGTAGCCATCAGCAAAGCGTGACAGATTTCAAGCCAACGCTGAAGCCAGCAAAGCCTTATGCTGTATGGGCTGCGGCACCATCACCGGGTGCCAGCCACCCACACGTTTCCACGAAGAGCCAAAAAAAGGGGCCTCGGCATAGCCAAGGCCCCACGTGCATTGGGCCCATGGAAACCCATTCAGGCCGAAGCGCGATTCACATCGGTACTTGTTTCAGTGCGCTCATGCGACGCGCGAAGTTGACCCAGCACCTGATGCATCGCGCGCTCGAAGGCGGCATTGGTGCCACGAATGCTGAAGCGCTGCTCGTGCATCATCACTGCCAATTCTTCTACCGAAGCCACGCATACGCGCAAGCCACGGCGGTTGACGAACAACAGGCGCGATGAAATCGGGCTGATCCATGACAACTTGGCAGGCTGCGCCTCACCTTGGTCGTCGATGAACTCGACCCAACTGCCAACTGGCAGCTTTTGCAGCGCTTCAACGTCTTCCGGGCTGAACTCAAGTTTGCTGCGATCAGAAACCAGACGCACTGGCGAAGCGTCGCGTGCGGCTGATGCGCGGCGCTCATGCAGATCATCCGTACTGCCATCGTTGAACAACTCGGGTACCGCAGCAATCGGCTGCACTTTGCCCGCCGCCATGCCACGCAATTCGTCGGCAACCGCATCAACCAGCGTATCGGCCGCTTCGCCAACACAACCCGAGGACGACAGAATCGGCAGCATGCCGGCACTCAACTGCGGCAGCAATGCAGCAAGCGCGGCTTCGCCACCATGCGCTGCCTGTGCCATCGCCAGCAAGCCATCGCCACAAGCCAATGCCGCGCGGGTAGCGTCGGAATCCATACCCTCACGCAGTTGCAGCACCACCAGATGATGCGTCCAGTAGCGGCGCATCACCACATCCAGTGCTGGCGGCAACGCCGTATCGGCAAGGCGTTTGTCGAGTTCTGCCTGCGCATAAGCACGCGCAGCTTCCAGTCGTTCCTTGCCCTGCTGTGCCTCGGAGGCGCGACGCTCGGCCAGGTCCACGCGCTTGCGATGCTGATCCATGAAGCAGCGGAACTCTTCTTCCAGGGTCTGGAAGATCGCCACGTTTTCGTTGAACTCCATCGACAGCCGCTGCACCACTTCTTCGGCCTTGGCCAGCAGCGTGCGCTCGGCGGGGGTCTCGCCGTCGTTGCCCTCACAGGCCTCGGCAACCGAGTTGAGCAGGCGGCGTGCCGGATGCTCCTTGCGCAGGAACATGCGGCGATCCAGCAAAGCCACCTTGATGAAGGGAACCACCATGCGGCCAATCAGCTCGCGCGCCGAACCCTTGAGCTGGCGCTCATCGAGCAACACATCAAACAGCATGCCAACCAGATCGATGGCGTCTTCGTCCACCGGGCTGAGGCAGGCCATTTCCGGATCGATGCCCAATTGGCGGGCGTTGGCCAGCACCTCACCCTTGATGCGTTGCACGACCGACTGCGACGGGTCCTGAATGGCTGCACGCACGCCATCGGGAATCTCCGACTGCAACAAAGAAAGCACCGAAATCATTTCGTTGGAACTGATCGGACGCAGGTGTGCCGCCGACGGCATCGGCGCCGGCGCATTGTCGCTTTGCCGCCAGCCACGCAGCAACTCGTGCAAGGTGGCGAACAAAGCGCGTTCGTTGGGTGCGTACTGCTCACCGGGGCGCGCACTCTCATTTGCAGCCAGTGCAGGTTCGCGATAGTCGTTGGTCGCCGGCTGCGGCGGCGCCGATGCGCGCGGTACAACACGATTCGGCAACACGCGCAGATGTGGCAGCACACCCGCTCTCAACAAGCATTCATTGACTTCTTCAAGTGCAGCGGCAACGGGCTTGGGCAATTCGCGCTCGCACAGCTTGAACAGAATGAGCTTGATATCCCCAGGCATTTCACACGGCGCAAGCCCTGCCCGCAGTGCTACTGCTATGTGCGCTGCACCAAGGGGGCTGCTATCGGCATCCAACTCCTGCCGGCCGCCGACCCACGACAGCCGCTGCATCAGTTGCAACGACACCGCTGAACAATCCCTCTGCATCGCCTGACCCAGCATCCGGGCGGCGATCTGCGACTCCATATCGTCTTCGCTCAGCAGGCTCAGATCACCCGATGAACTGGCACCCATGGCGGCTTCTGAAGTTATCGGCTCTCTGGCAACGAAGCGCTGCCACACATCCTGCAACTGGGCGGCAAAGCCATCCTCGATCTCGCCGCGACGGCGGCGCAACTCGCGCATGGCATCCAGAAAATGCGGTTGATTGCTGTTGCCGCCTGATTTCTGCATGAAATCAAACAGGGCATCATCAGCGACCGCCAACACCGTGCGCACTGCCTCGGTGAGCCGGGCAATGGCAAGTTCACGAGTGCGTTCAAGCACCGTAGTCATTTCGACAGCAGTGGTTGGCGCAGGCGATGAATGTGGACGAGGATCAGTCTGGCTCATGGCGCGACCTTGTTTTTTTATTGCGTGGGTAAGGCATCGACCCCCAATCGACGCTTGTGGGCAGAATATGACGCAATGGGTCACTTTATTGTGATTGGCTCCTCAGTTTGCGTCATTGCCACGCCCCGGTAATGATGGCGGACACCCACCAGACGACGCACCCATGCCCTCACTCGCTGACCTTAACGCCCGAATCTCGACGCCCAGCCGGCTGTTGCAGGCACCTGGCCCCACTGCGGCGCAACTGGTGCAGATGCTGGAAGCAGCGATGCACGTACCCGACCATGGCCGGCTGGCGCCGTGGCGCTTTGTCCAGATCAGCGGCGAGGCACGGCTGGCACTCGGCGAAATCCTGGTTGCCCGCCTGCGTGAGCGCGAGCCCGGCGCGAGCACTGCCGCACTGGAAAAGGAACGTCTGCGCTTTGCCTGCGCACCCTGCATCATTACCGTGGTCGGCCAGCCCGTACGCGGCCACAAAGTGCCGGAAATCGAACAATTGCTATCCGGTGGCGCAGTCTGCCACAGCCTGCTGCACGCCGCGCACGCGCTGGGTTTTGCCGCGCAATGGCTGACCAGTTGGGTTGCCTATGATCCGGTGGTCAAGGCTCGACTAGGCCTCGGCAACGATGAGCACGTGCTCGGCTTCATCCATATCGGTAGCGCCACCGAGCCGCCGAGCGAACGTCCCCGCCCTGCACTGAATGATCGCCTGAGCCAGTGGGCACCATGAGCATCGTCACACCCAGCGCGTGGCTGGTCGATGCCAGCGTCTATATCTTCCGTGCCTGGCACAGCCTGCCCGACGATTTTTCCGATGCCGACGGACATCCGGTCAATGCGGTACACGGCTTTGCCCGGTTTTTGCTGGAATTGCTGGAACGCCAACGTCCTGCCCACATTGCCGTCGCATTCGATGTGGCGCTGGACAGTTCGTTCCGCAACGACATCTACCCCGCCTACAAAGCCAACCGCGATCCCGCACCCGATTCGCTGAAACGGCAGTTTGCTCATTGCATCGCCTTTAGCCGCGCACTGGGGCTGACCACCCTCGCCGACCCGCGCTACGAAGCGGACGATCTGATCGGCGCCAGCGTACATCGCCTGCGCGAACACGGGCTGCGCAGCGTCATCATTTCCGCCGACAAGGATTTGTCGCAATTGCTCGGCAGCGACGACGAGCAATGGGACTACGCCCGCAACCAGCGCTGGGGCCACGGCGAGGTCAAGGCGCGATACGGTGTACACGCCCACCAGATGGCCGACTTCCTTGGCCTGGCCGGCGATGCCACCGACAATATACCCGGCGTGCCCGGCATCGGCAGCAAAACCGCGGCCGCTCTGCTGGCGCATTTCGACAGCCTCGACGCACTGCTGCAACGGGTGGAGGAAGTGCCATACCTGCGCCTGCGCGGTGCCAGCCAGATGGCGCAGCGCCTGCGCGATCACGGTGAACAGGCGCTGCTGTCGCGGCGGCTGGCCACCATTGCCTGTGACGCGCCATTGCCAGACGCGTTCGGCATGGCGCAGCGTGGCTCCCATATACCCGAACTCGGTGCGCTGCTCGATCAGCTGCGCTTCGGGCCGATGACGCGGCGGCGCATTCATGCGCTCGCCGATTGACCATGCGCCACGCGCAGCCGCCATCACAATAACGAATGCGATACACTCGCAACAATGAAACCGTATCGCAACCACCGCATTGCCCTGCGCGCCTTGTGCGTGGCGTTGCTGCTGGCCGTGGTGGCAATGCCGGTGCTGCTGGCTGCGGGTGAGTTGCACGAACTGGATCACCATTCTCAGGCTGGGCATCCACCCGCCGCGCACAGTGATGACCACGGCGGGCCAGGCGAACTGCCGCCGCCGTCAGAAAACCCGGGGCAGTGGCACCTGTTGATTCACCTGGCGCATTGCTGCGGCCAGCCGGCGGCGTTGTTGCCCGCCACGCTGCTGATTGACGACCTGCGGCAGATCGCGTTTGTTGCAGGCCGTGAACCCTCACCACGGCTGAGCACCGCTCAGCCCCGGCTGTTGCGACCTCCGATCACCGGGTAACGCACGCGCTACGCCTCGCCGGCGTCCCGTTCCCCATCCCGGAGTCAACCCATGTCAACGTTCCGTGCGGCCATTGCCGCAGCGGTTATCGTGCTTGGTGCAGCAGCACCCACGCGAGCGACCGAAACCCTGCGCCTGGACGATGCGTTCCAGCGCGTCATCCAATCCCATCCCGAACTTGCCATATTGCGTTACCGCGAAGCCAGCCTGCGTGCGCAGGTGGAGCAGGCAGCGCAGAGCGCACCGCTGCAACTAGGTGCCAGCGCCGAAAATGTCCTCGGCAGCGGCACCGCCTCGGGCGTGGATGGCGCCGAACTCACGGTATCGCTGGCCTCGGTGCTGGAGCGCGGTGGCAAGCGCGCCGCACGCGTGGTGCTCGCCGAACAGCACTATCGCGGCATCGATCTGCAGCGCGAGGCAAAACAGCTCGACCTGCTGGCCGAAGTGGCACGGCGCTACCTGGATGTCGCGGCCGCCCGTGCGTTGTCCGTGCTGGCACAGCAGGACATGGCCCAGCGCCAGCGGGCAGCAGCAGCCACCAGCAAGCGGGTAGCGGCAGGTGGTGCGCCTGAATCGGTGCGCCTGGCCGCGCAAGCGGCAGTGACGCGTGCGCAAGGCGCGCTGTCGCGTGCAGAACTGGCACAGGCCGCCGCCATCCGCCGGCTTGCCCTGCTCTGGGGCGAGCACGATCCGCACTACGCGATTGTCAGCGGTGAGCTGACTGCATTGCCGCCAGTGCGCGACTACACCAGCTTGATTGCGCGCCTGGCAACCAGCCCCGAACTACGCCGTTTTGCCAGCGAAGCACGGCTGCGTGAAGCACGCCTGCAACTGGCACGCAGCGCGCGTTCAAGCGATATCCAATGGCAACTGGGGGTGCGTCGGCTGGAACTCGATAACGACTGGGGCCTGGTCGGCAGCCTGTCGATTCCGTTCGGCAACGCCGAGCGCGCACGGCCGGGGATTCGCGCCGCCGAAGCAGACCTCTCCGCGCTCGACCTGGAACGTGAAGGGCAAACGCGCACGCTGGAAACCACGCTGCTCGACGTGGCGGCACAGATCGAAATGGCGGTTGCCGAGGCGCGTCATATTGATGACGCATTGTTGCCGCTCCTGCAGCAAGCCGAGCAGGCCGCAGAGCGCGCCTATCGCACGGGTGCCTTGAGCCATCTGGAATGGGCGCAACTGCAATCCGAGATCACCGCCAGCCAACGTGATCGGCTGCACGCCAGCATCGCCGCGCATCGCGGCCTGATCGACCTGCAACGCTTGACCGGCGAATCGTTACTGCCGGCCAGCACCCAAAGCAAGGAATCGCAACCATGAAGCTGTCACTTTTCACTGCACTTGTCGCGACGGCCCTGACGATCTCCGGCTGCGGCAACCGCGACGTCAACGAATCCCCATCGGGCGAGCATGGTGCCATCGCAGCAAAAATCGAAAAAGGCCCACACAACGGCCGCCTGCTGCGTGCTGGCAATCTGGCGGTGGAACTGGCGATTTTCGAGGACGGCATCCCCCCCGAGTACCGCGCCTGGCTGTATCGCGATGGCAAGGCGCTGCCGCCGGCTGCCGGACAATTGCAGGTGGTGTTGCAGCGGCTGGGCAAGGTTACCGATACCCATGCATTCACCGCGCAGGATGATTTTCTGCGGGGCAATGCCGAAGTCTACGAGCCGCATTCGTTTGATGTCGAGGTGACCGCGCAAATCGACGGCAAAACCCTGCACTGGCGCTTCGACAGCTACGAGGGGCGCACCACCATTGCCGCTGCCATCGCCACCCAATCGGGTATCCGGGTGCTGCCGGCGAGCCCCGGTATCATCCGCGATGAACACGAGGTGCAGGGCCTGCTGACGCTCGTTGAAGGCCGCTACGCGCGGGTGATGGCGCGCTTTCCGGGCCCGATCCGCGCGGTCAGCGTGGCGGTCGGCGATACCGTGAAAGCGGGCCAGCCACTGGCCACAGTGGAAAGCAACGTCAGCCTGTCGAATTATGTGGTGGCATCACCCTTGAGCGGCACCGTGCTGGCGCGCAATGCCAACATCGGTGAACTCGCCGGCGACCAAGCGTTGTTCGAGATTGCCGATCTGTCCACGTTGTGGGTAGACCTGCATGTGTTCGGCAGCGATGCCACCCACATCGCGGCCGGGGCGGCCGTGGTGGTCACTCGCCTGAGCGACGATCTGAACATTCGCACCACCATCGATCGCGTATTGCCGTCCACCGCCACCGCCAGCCAGAGCACCGTGGCGCGCGCAACGCTCAACAACGATGACGGCCACTGGCGACCAGGCACTGCAGTGCGTGCGCTTGTCACCGTGGCCGAAGAGCGTGTCGCGCTGGCGGTGCCACTGGCCGCACTGCAACGCTTTCGCGATTGGGACGTGGTGTTTGTTCGCGATGGTGACGATTACGAAATCCGGCCGCTGCAATTGGGCCGCCGCGATGGTGTCAATGTCGAGGTGTTGGATGGCCTCAAGCCCGGTGATCCGGTCGTGGTTGAACAGAGTTATCTGGTGAAAGCGGACATCGAAAAGTCCGGCGCATCCCACGACCACTGAGGCCATCACCATGCTTGAACGCATCATACGATTTGCCATCATCCAGCGCTGGCTGATGCTGGCGCTGACGCTCGGCCTGATTGCCCTTGGTGCATGGAGCTTTGGCAAGCTGCCGATCGATGCCACCCCCGACATCACCAACGTGCAAGTGCAGATCAACACCGAGGCGCCCGGCTACTCACCGCTGGAATCCGAGCAACGCGTCACCTTCCCCATCGAGACCGCGCTGGCCGGATTGGCACGGTTGGAATACACCCGCTCGCTGTCGCGTTATGGCCTGTCGCAAGTGACCGTGGCGTTCAAGGATGGCACCGACATCTATTTTGCACGGCAACAGGTCGCCGAACGCCTGCAACAGGCCCGCTCGCAACTGCCTGCGGGGCTGGAACCGCAACTCGGGCCGGTTGCCACGGGTCTCGGCGAAATCTACATGTACACGGTGGAAGCCGCGCCCGGCGCACGCAAGCCCGATGGCTCGTCATGGACACCAACCGATCTGCGCACCGTGCAAGATTGGGTGGTGCGCCCGCAACTGCGCAACACGCCCGGCGTCACCGAGGTCAACACCATCGGCGGCTTCGCGCGACAGATCCACATAACCCCCAATCCGGCAAAGCTGGTCGCGTTCGGCTTTACCTTGCAGGACGTGGTTGATGCGGTGGCGCGCAACAATCAGAACATCGGTGCCGGTTACATCGAGCGCAATGGCCAGCAATATCTGGTGCGCGTACCCGGGCAGGTCGCCGACCTGGACGCGCTGCGCCGCATCGTGCTTGATCGCCGCGATGGCGTGCCGATCCGGGTGACGGATGTCGCCGAAGTCGGCGAAGGCCCGGAATTGCGCACTGGCGCTGCCACCCAGAATGGCGAGGAAATCGTGCTCGGCACGGTGTTCATGCTGGTCGGCGAAAACAGCCGTGAAGTCGCGCAAGCGACCGCGCAACGCCTGCGTGAAGTATCGCGCAGCTTGCCCAAGGGCGTCGTCGCCACGCCGGTATACGACCGCACCGCATTGGTTGACCGCACCATCGCCACGGTCACCAAAAATCTGGTTGAAGGCGCGTTGCTGGTGATCGTGGTGCTGTTTTTGTTGCTTGGCAACATTCGCGCCGCGCTGATTACGGCGGCAGTGATCCCCATCGCCATGTTGATGACCATTACCGGCATGGTGCGCGGCGGCGTATCGGGCAATCTGATGAGCCTTGGCGCACTGGACTTTGGCTTGATCGTCGATGGTGCGGTAATCATCATCGAAAACTGCCTGCGCCGGTTTGGCGAGCGCCAGCGTGCGTTGGGGCGAACGCTGAGCCGCGAGGAACGCTTCGATGCCACGGCATCGGCCACCACCGAAGTGATCCGGCCCAGCCTGTTTGGCATTGCCATCATTGCCGCGGTGTACCTGCCGGTGTTTGCGCTTACCGGCATCGAGGGCAAGATGTTTCATCCGATGGCATTTACCGTGGTGCTGGCATTGAGTGCAGCCATGTTGCTGTCGCTGACGTTCGTGCCCGCCGCCGTGGCGGTGTTCCTGGGCGGCAACGTGCAGGAAACCGAAGGCTGGGCGCTGCAAGCGGCGCGACGCTGGTATGCACCGGCGCTGGACTGGGCGATGCGTCTGCGTGCGCCGGTGGTCGCGGCATCGGTCGTGCTGGTGGTGCTCTCAGGCATGCTCGCCACCCGCCTTGGCACCGAGTTCATCCCGAGCCTGGATGAAGGCGACATCGCACTGCATGCACTGCGCATTCCCGGCACCAGCCTGAGCCAAGCGGTGCAGATGCAATCGACACTGGAAGCGCGGATCAAGCAATTCCCGGAAGTGGAACGGGTGTTCGGAAAACTCGGTACCGCAGAGGTCGCTACCGACCCGATGCCACCCTCGGTTGCCGATACTTTCATCATCATGAAACCGCGTGCGCAATGGCCCGACCCACGCAAGCCAAAGGCGGTACTGATCGCCGAGCTGGAAGTTGCCGTGCGCGAGATTCCGGGCAACAACTACGAGTTCACCCAGCCGATCCAGATGCGCATGAACGAGTTGATCTCAGGCGTGCGCGCCGATGTGGCGGTCAAACTGTTTGGCGATGATCTCGATACCTTGGTCGCCGTGGGCGAGCGGATCGAGGCGGTCACCAAAACCGTGCCCGGCGCCGCCGACGTCAAGCTCGAACAAGCCACCGGCCTGCCGTTGTTGACGATCACCCCGGACCCAGCGGCGTTGGTCCGTTACGGGCTCAACCAAGTTGCGGTGCAAGATGCGGTTGGCACCGCGATCGGCGGCACCGTGGCCGGGCAACTGTTCGAGGGCGACCGCCGTTTCGATCTGGTGGTGCGCTTGCCCGAAGCGATCCGCAGCGATCCGGCACGCCTGGCCGACCTGCCAATTCCGCTCGCCGCGCAGCAACGCGCTGGCGATGAAGCCGGACGCGGCGCCAACTGGGCCAGTGGCAGCCCCGGCGTGGTGCCGTTGCGCGAAGTGGCAACAATCGAACAAACCCTTGGGCCAAACCAGATCAACCGGGAGAACGGCAAACGCCGGGTGGTGGTGACGGCCAATGTGCGTGGCCGCGACCTCGGCAGCTTCGTTACCGAACTGCGCGAGCGGATCGAGACTGAAGTGGAGGTGCCCGCCGGCTATTGGGTTGGCTACGGCGGCACATTCGAGCAACTGATTGCGGCCGGTCAGCGCCTGAGTGTGGTGGTGCCGGTCACGCTGGCGCTGATCTTCGGCCTGTTGTTCATGGCGTTCGGCTCGGGCCGCGATGCACTGGCGGTGTTCAGCGGGGTCCCGCTGGCGCTGACCGGTGGCGTGCTGGCGTTGTGGCTGCGCGATATTCCGCTGTCGATCTCGGCCGGCGTCGGCTTTATCGCACTGTCGGGTGTGGCGGTACTCAATGGCGTGGTGTTGATCACCTTCATCCGCAAGCTGTGGCAGGACGGCGACCGCCTCGACGATGCCATTCGCGATGGCGCGCTGGGCCGCCTGCGGCCAGTGCTGATGACGGCATTGGTGGCATCGCTCGGTTTCGTGCCGATGGCGGTCAACGTCGGTGCCGGCGCCGAAGTGCAACGGCCGTTGGCGACGGTAGTGATCGGCGGCATCGTATCGTCAACGCTGCTTACCCTGCTGGTACTGCCGGCGTTGTACCGCCTGCTGCACCGCGAGCGGTCGTAAACTACACCTGTCAATCCATGCGGAGCCACTATGCCGAACCCGAATGCTATCGAGACACTCTACGAAGGCGAATACCTGCGTCTGAAGCGACAGGGCCACTGGGAATACGCCGAGCGCTGCAATGCCGGCTGCGCGGTGATCGTGGTGGCGCTCACCCCCGAGAACAAGCTGCTGTTTGTCGAGCAGTACCGCATTCCGATTGCCGCGCGCAGCATCGAGATGCCGGCCGGGCTGGTCGGCGATCTCAGCGATAGCGACACCATCGATAGCGCGGCACGGCGTGAACTACTGGAAGAAACCGGCTGGCAGGCCGAGCACATCGACCTGCTGATGATCGGCCCCACCTCGTCGGGCATGAGCAACGAGATGATCGCCTTTGTGCGCGCCCGTGGCCTCACCCGCATCGATGCCGGTGGCGGCGATGAAAGCGAGGACATCACCGTACACGAGGTGGCGCTGGCCGATGCCCCGCGCTGGCTCGCCAGCAAAATGGCTGAAGGCTATTCGATGGATCCCAAACTGTGGGCCGGGCTGTGGATGATTGCGCGCAACCCCGATGGCAGCGCACTCGACGGCTGATCGACACAGACAGAACCCGCCTGATCGGCGATCATGTGCGCCATGTCCATACCCGCATCCAGCCCCATCAAGCCCGCTATCGAAGTACGCGGCGTCAGCAAGACCTATCGCATGTGGGCAACGCCGGCCGCCCGGCTGTGGGTGCCGTTGCTGTATCGCGCCGCGCGTGCATGTCAAAGCGTGTTTCCGGCACTGGCACGGCGCCTGAACGCAGCAGCGATGCGCCGCCTGCACACCCACCAGGCGCTCAGCGACATCGATCTGACGCTGATGCCCGGCGAGTCGTTGGGCATCATCGGCCTCAACGGCAGCGGCAAGAGCACGCTGTTGCAGATCATCGCCGGGGTGCTGCCGCCATCGTCGGGAACCGTGCGCGTGCATGGCCGGGTGGCGGCGTTGCTGGAACTGGGTTCGGGTTTCAACCCGGACATGACCGGCCGCGAAAATGTCTATATCAATGCCGCCATTCTCGGCTTCGAGCGGCGCCGGGTGGATACCTTGATCGACCAGATCATCGCGTTCGCCGAAATTGGCGACTACATCGATGAACCGGTGCGCACTTACAGCTCGGGCATGGTGCTGCGTCTGGCGTTCGCGGTGCAGGTGCATGTCGAGCCCGACGTGCTGATCGTTGACGAGGCGCTGTCGGTCGGTGATGCCCAGTTCCAGGCCAAGGCGATGACCCGGATCGAAGAGATTCTGGCCAACGGCACTACGTTGTTGTTTGTCGGCCACGATCTCAATGCGCTGCGCGCGTTTTGTCAGCATGCGATGCTGCTGGAAAAGGGCCGCGTGGTGCTGCAGGGCCTGCCCGAAGATGTGATTACCGCCTATTTGCAGGATATCCAGCGCGGCGTGTTGCGCGCACGTGGGCGCGATGCCAGCGCACTGGTTTCGGTCGCTGACGGGTTTGCCCACGGCAAGACCCGGGTGCTGGAGGCCCACTTCGAAAACGGCGGCAACCACTGCACCCTGCGTTTTGCCGAGCCGGTGAGCGTACATCTGGCGCTGAGCCTGGATGCGGGCATCGGTGTACCCGGCATCATCGTCGACGTGCTCGACCTCAAGGGGCTGCAAGTCAGTGGCCGACGCATCGCGCTGCCGGCCTCACCGCACGGCGGCATGCTGAATCTGCGCCTGCAAATTTCTGCAGCACTGCAAAAAGGGGTCTACCGGATCCGCACCCGCATCGTCGATGCTCCCAGCCTGGAGCAGACCGTGGTGCTGGCACGTCACGATGGTGGCCTGTCATTCGAGGTGATCGACGACAGCCGCCATCGCTTTACCGGCCTGTTCGAGTTGCCAATGCAGGTGGACATCCTGCCCTGAGCGCATGCCAAACACCTCCTCGTCACCCACCCAGGCCCGGTCATGACCACGCCGCCCATCATGCTTTTTCATCGTGATTTTCGCGGCTACAGCGGCGGCCATGGCAAGGTCTGGGATTATTTCAACCACGCCATTGCGGCCGGCTGGGATGCGCGGGTTTACTTCACGCCACAATCGCTGCACGACGCGAGCAACCCTTGGCTGGCCATGCGCGAGCGCGTGGTTGACCGCTACGCACCGCAAACCGCCGATGCGTTGTTCATTGGCGGCATGGATTGGTCGGCACTGAGCGATGATGGCGCGCTGAGTGGCAAGCCGGTATTCAATCTGATCCAGCATGTCCGCCACGGCGATCCGCAGCACCCGCTTTACGCATTCCTGATGCGGCCGGCGCACCGCATCTGCGTGTCGCCACAAGTGGCGAGCGCGATCAGCGCCAGCGGCCGCGTCAATGGCCCGATAACGGTGATCGAGGCCGCACTCAACCTGTCGCAGACGGCGTTTGCCGGGGCGCGCGAAAGCGTGTTCATCGATGGCATCAAGCAACCCGAACTGGCCCGCGAACTGACCGCTGTGCTGCGCGCCGAAGGCCGCAAGGTGGTGCTTTGCGATCACCCGATGCCACGCACGCAATACCTTGCTGCGATGGCACAAGCACGGGTCGCAGTCACCTTGCCGCACCCGACCGAGGGTTTTTATTTGCCCGGCTTGGAGGCGATGGCTTTGGGCTGCGCAACCGTGGTGCCCGATTGCGTGGGTAATCGCGCCTATCTTGAACCGGGCAACAACGCCCTGGCACCGGCGTTGCAATGCATCGCGCTTGCCAACGCGGTGCGCCAGCTCGATGACCCAATGCTTCAAGCGCAACTGCTGCGTGCCGGAACCGCCACCGCCGCACGCTTCACCCTGGCGCGCGAGCGCGCCGCCTTTCAGCGCCTGGCTGTGCCGGGCCGGGGAATCGCGTCGTGAGCGGGCGCGACATTGCACTCACCGGTGTGCCGCGTTCCGGCACCACGCTCGCCTGCCGGCTGTTGGGCCAATGTCGAAATACGGTCGCGCTGTTCGAACCGATGCCGGTACTGACCCTACCCCAGGAACATGACCTGGCGTTGGCGCAAGTGCTCGATTTCTACCGCGATGTGCGTACCCGGATCGCGCGCGAGCATAGCGCGCCAAGCAAGGTGCGTGGCGGCGCCGTGCCCGACAACCTGTACGCTGAAGCCGGCAGCGACGGCACGCGGCAATTGCAAGCGCACCCGGGTCTGCTGCAGGTGCCTGCGGACCTGCCCGACGACTTCAGCCTGGTGATCAAACACAACGCGGCGTTTACCGCGTTGTTGCCGAAACTGGCGATGCAACTCGACACTTTCGCCATCGTCCGCAATCCGCTGGCGGTGATCGCCTCCTGGCAGTCGGTAGATGTGCCGGTGCAGCAAGGCCGCGTGCCGGCAGGTGAACGACTCGACCCGCAACTCGCGGCACGGTTGAACGCCTGCAACGACGTGCTGGAGCGACAACTGCGGGTGCTGGATTGGTTTTTCCAGCAGTTTCATACCCATCTGCCAGTGCAACGGGTGCTGCGTTACGAGGACATTGTCGCCAGCCATGGCGTGCTGCTGCATGCACGTGTTGGCGTGGATGGCTCGACAGACGCCTCGCTGCGGGCACACAACCCGGTGTCACGCCGCGATACGGCCGCCATCGAAACCGTACGCTGTGCGCTGCGCGAATTCCCCGGTGCATGGCGACACTGGTATGAACCCACCGCGATTGATGCTGCTTTTGCCCCGCAACCGGGAGCGACCGGGTGAGCACGGAAAACCGCGATGCACCGCCGCTACTGAGCTTCGTCATCGGCGGCGCGCAAAAAGCCGGCACCAGCGCGCTGGCGCGCTATCTCGCGGCGCATCCCGCGATACGACTGCCACGCGACAAGGAGGCGCATGTGTTTGACGCACCGGCATTCGATGAGGCCAGCACTGCGGCGCAGATCGATGCGCTCTTCGCAGCGCACTTCGACGCCACCGATCAAGCACATACGCTGCGCTACGGCGACGCCACTCCGATCTACCTGTTCCACGAACGCTTCGTGCAACGGATTGCGCGCTACAACCCGGCGCTGCGCTGGATCATCCTGCTGCGCGACCCGGTGGATCGCGCGCTGTCGCACTATCACATGGAGCGCGCACGCGGCGCGGAGCATTGGCCGCTATGGCCGGCGATGGTTCTGGAGCGCTGGCGGCTGCGCGGCCACCACGATGATTTTGCCGACGGCTCGCCGCTGCGCCATTTCAGTTACCGCGCACGCGGCGATTATGCGGCGCAATTGGAGGCCCTGTTTCGGCACTTCCCAACGGCACAGGTGCTGCTGTTGCACAGCGAGGCCCTGCGTACCCAGCCGGGCACCTGCATGGCCAGAATCTACGCATTTCTGGGTGTCGATGCCCCCACAAACCCGCCCGATTTTGCGCCGGTATTCCGTGGCAACTACCAGCGCCCGGGCCAGTTCAGCCCGACCCGGCTGCTGCTGCGCTGGCTATTGCGCAAGCAGCGGCACCAATTGCGCCGCACTTATGGCATCACGCTCGATCCCGGTTGATCCCGCGCCTGGTAGCAAGTCGCCCACAGGGTGGGCTCCTACAGGCACATGTCGCAGCTTTTTTGTAGGAGCCCACCCTGTGGGCGACCAGCAACGTGACTGCGGATGCGAACACCCGTGACAGCCTTCGCGGCACGCCGCCATCAGCAGGACGATCTTGCTATTGTCGCCTGACAAGACAAACCCCAAACAGGATGCAGCACTACACCTACTGCGCCGGCAACAACGGCAACGGATCGATCGGCTTGCCGTTGCGGCGAATCTCGAAATGCAGCATGTCGCGGCTGGCGCCGGTGCGCCCCATTTCTGCAATGCTCTGGCCGGCACTCACCACGGCGCCCTCGGCAACCAGACGCCGACGATTGTGGCCGTAGGCCGACAACCACTCATCCGAGTGCTTGATGATCACCAACTCGCCATAGCCGACCAGACCGGAACCGGAATAGACCACGGTACCGGCGGCGGCGGCGGCCACGGCCTGTCCGCCACTACCGGCGATATCGATACCCTGCCGGGTATTGTCGCCAGCAACAAAACGACCAATCAACGCACCCTGGGTGGGCCAACGCCAGGGAATTTTCGATACGGTTGACGGCGGTAGCGGCGGCGAAGTTTGCGCTGACGGCGGTGGCGGCTTGCGTGCGGGTGGTGGGCGCGGAGTCTGGACCGGTGCCGGCTTGCGATTGCTCGCAACCGCCGCTGGCTGGCGTGTGCTTGGACGCGAAACCACCACTTGGCCACGCAATTGCAGACGCTGTCCGGGGTAGATCGTGTAGGGCGGGCGAATGTCGTTCCAGCGCGCCACGTCGCGGTAATCCTGACCGGCGCGAAAAGCGATGCCATACAGCGTGTCGCCACGCTGCACCAGCACCGAACCGGCGCTGATCGGCTGCGTCGAGACGGGCCGGCCGTCACGATCACGACGCACCACGGTGCTGCGGCCACAACCAGCCAGTACGACGAGTGCGAGCAACAGGCACAGCAGGCGGACGAGTGCATTCATCCGCGCAACTCCAACCACAATGCGAGCGCGACCAGCACAATTGCCACAATCCAGCCCAGCCATTCAATGTAACGCTGCAAACTGCGCTGCAATCGTTCACCTCCCCAGGCGACCAAACCCGCGACTAGAAAGAAACGAGCACCGCGACCAACAAACGAACCAACGATGAATGGCAGCAGGCCGATGCCGGTGGCACCGGAGGCAAGGGTGAATATCTTGTAGGGAATCGGCGTGAATCCGGCCACGAACACGATCCAGAATCCATACTCGGAAAACAGACCCTGCACCCGCACAAACGTTCCAGCCCAGCCCAGACGCTCGATCCACGGCCACAGCGCGTCCAGCAGGTAACTGCCAAGCACGTAGCCAAGCAATCCGCCAAGCAGCGAGGCCACCGTGCAGATCAACGCAAAGCGCGCCCAGCGCTGCGGTTGCGCCAGTGTCATCGGGATCAGCATCACATCCGGTGGTACCGGAAAAATCACCGACTCGGCAGCGCTCATTGCAGCCAGAAAACCCGGCGCCCGATGATGGCTGGCCCAGCGCAGGCAACGCGCGTAAATTGGCGCAAACAGAGCCATCAAGCCAGCCCCGGCAACAGCGGCACAAACACCACCGGCGCCAACACTTCCTCGCTGATACCATCGGCATCGCGGCGAAAGCGTAGCAACTGCTGGCCGTTGCGACCACCCACCGGCGCTACCAGCACGCCGCCGGGCGCGAGCTGCTCGAACAGCGCCGGGTCCAGCGCCTGCGCACCGGCGGTAACGATGATCGCGTCGAACGGCGCCAACTCCGGCCAGCCGGCACTGCCATCGTCGTGCCGACAACGCACCTTGGCAAACCCCAGCCGGCGCAGCCGACGCCGCGCCTGACGCAACAGTTCATCGATACGCTCGATGCTGCACACCTCATCCACCAGCAATGCCAGCAATGCCGCCTGATAGCCCGAACCGGTACCGATTTCGAGCACCCGCTGTGGTTGGCCGAACTCCAGCAATGCCTGGGTCATGCGCGCCACCACCCACGGCTGCGAGATGGTCTGGCTGTGTCCGATCGGCAACGCGGTGTTTTCGTAGGCGCGACTGGCCAGTGCCTCATCGATAAACAAATGTCGTGGCAACTGGCGCATCGCGTTGAGCACACGTTCATCGCTGATACCGCCTTGCGCGCGCAGATTTTCGATCATCCGGTCTCGTGCGCGCTGCGAGGTCATGCCAAGACCCAGCGCTTCGGGGCTCAGTGCGTTGCCCGGGCTCATGGCTGATCCTCTGCGGGCGGTGCCATCGCCTGTACCCAGCCCGCGACTTTTTCCAGCGCCTGATAGCGGGTGAGATCGACATGGATGGGTGTGATCGAAATGTAGCCGGCACGCAGCGCATGAAAGTCGGTACCTGGCCCGGCATCCTGTGCCGGCCCCGGCGGGCCAATCCACCAGATCGGGCGGCCGCGCGGATCGCTCTGCGCGATACACGGCTCGGCACGATGGCGATGACCCAGACGCGTGACCTCATAGCCGCGCACCTGCGCCCACGGCAAATCAGGCACATTGAGATTGAGGATGGTGTCGGCCGGCAGCGGGTCGGTGCCAAGCCGCTGCATGATTGCCAGCGCAGCGCGCGCAGCGGTGTCGAAATGCCGGTGCTCACCTTCACCCACCGCCAGCGACACCGCAATCGCGGGCAGGCCGAGAAACCGGCCTTCCATCGCAGCAGCAACGGTACCTGAGTAGATCACGTCATCGCCCAGATTGGCCGAATTGTTGATACCGGAAATCACGATATCCGGCTCCACATCCAGCATCCCAGCCAGGGCCAGATGCACGCAATCGGTTGGGGTGCCCGCTACCCGCCAGGTCCGCGCATCAAGCTGCACCACCCGGATCGGCTGATCGAGCGTCAACGAGTTGCTGGCACCGCTGCGGTCGCGATCCGGGGCGATGACGAACACCTGATGGCCAGCATCACGCAAGGCCTGGGCAAGCACGCCAATCCCAGGCGCCTCCACCCCATCATCGTTGCTGACCAGAACCCGCATACCACTCCTCATGCCGTGTTTCGTGCGTGTTGCCACTTTCAGAAGCAAAGACATGAATGATATCGGATCAACGCCGGTCGTTGACCATCAGCTGGCAACATCGGCGTTACTGAACGCAACGCCACCTCAATCATGGGCAAACCGCGCACTGGATCATGGTTTTGTTACAACAGGTTACAGTTTGACGAAATCAGGCCGATAATCCTGGATATGTCACAAAACGCAAGGCGGAGCGGAATCCAGATGAATCAGTGCCTTGCGCCTGCCGCAGAGCGCGTGCTTGATGACGATGACATACAAACCATCGCCACCATCCTCAACGCGCCCAACCTGCTGGCGGTTACCGGCAGCCTGAAGGCCTACGTTGCGCGCACGATGGACGCCCACGATGTGGTTATCACGTGGCGCTTGCCGCACGGCACCGAGCACAGCGCGCCGTCGCCAGTGGAGCCCGTTGACGACGATCTGCTTGCCCAAGCCGAAGCGCTGCCCGGCCACCTCGTCCGCAGCGCGGACCGGGCCGGGTTTGCGCTATGTATAGCCGACGGCGATCTCGCCGCACAGGGCCTTGGCGCCTACGTTGTTGCCGGTATTGACCCGGACATTGATGACAAAACAATCGAGAGTGCGTTTCCGGCCTGGCTACGCTCTTGTGTCAGCAGCGCGCTCGACAAAAGCAACCTGCGCGCACTGGTATCACGGCTCGATCAATCCGAGCGTTTGCAACATGCATTGTTCGCCATCGCCGACATGGCCAGCTCGGGCATGGACATGGGCGAGATGCTGCGCCGGATGCACCAGATCATTGCCGGCCTGATGTATGCCGAAAACATCTACATCGCGCTGTACGACAAGGCTGCCGATGAAATCCGCTTCCTGCTGTTCGTCGATACTCAGGATGTGGCGCTGGAAAACGTCAGCGGTGTCATCACCGACGCGGATCAGGCTCGCATCCCGATGCAGCGCATCGAGGGCGGCATCACCTGGCACCTGATCCATGGCGGCAAGGCACTAATGGGCTCGACACCGCAAATCGCGAGCCAGGTTTCAGGCAAACTCACTGCACTGGGTTCGGACTGCCATGACCTGCTCGGCGTACCGATGATCGCCGGCAACTCCGTACGCGGGGTGATCGTGGTGCAAAGTTACAGCGAGCGACCGCGTTACACCGAAGCCGACAAGAATCTGCTCGCCTTTGTCAGCAGCCATGTGCTGACCGCACTTGATCGCAAGCAGGCCCATCAGGAACTCGAACGCCGGGTTGCCGAGCGCACCCAGGCGCTGACCCAGGAAATCCATGAACGTGAGCGCAGCGAGCGCCTGCAAGGCACCCTGTTCCGCATCGCCGAGCTGTCGAGCACTGCCGCCAGCACCGACGATTTCTACGGCGATGTACACCGCATCATCGGCGAGTGGATCGATTGCCGCAACTTTTATATCGCGCTGATTTCGAACGATGGCGAATACCTGCAATTCGCCTACTTTGTCGATGAGCATGAAGCCACACCGGCGCCACGCAAACTCGGCCGCAATGCCACCGAGTACGTGCTGCGCACCGGCAAGCCGCTGTTGGCTGACCTGAGCAATCCCGAGTCGGCCGCCCAGCTCAGGCAAATGCATTTGCGCGGTGAATTGGAGATATTTCCGGACGACACCTCCTGCTGGCTTGGCGTGCCGCTGATCTGCGCCGACCGGACACTGGGCGTGTTGACGGTGCAAAGCTATGCCGGTGGTGCCAAATACACCGCACGCGACCAGGAATTGCTGACCTTTATTTCCTACCAGATCGCCAATGGCCTGGAGCGCGCCCGCGCCGCGCAATCGCTGCAAACCGCCTACGCCGAACTCGAGCTTCGCGTCGCCGATCGCACCGTCGAGTTGCGCGAACAAATCGCGGTGCGCGAAAAAATCGAACAGCAACTCAAGCACGAAGTGCTCCACGATGCGCTAACCGGCCTGCCTAACCGCACCTATTTGCGCGACCACCTTACCCGGGTGATCAGCCGCCAGCATCGTGATCCGAACTATCAGTTTGCGGTGCTGTTTCTCGATCTGGACCGCTTCAAGGTGATCAACGATAGTGCCGGGCATCTGGTTGGCGATGCCTTGCTCAAGGAAGTGGCACAACGCTTCAGTGCCTGCGTGCGCGGCGATGACGTGGTGGCGCGGCTGGGCGGTGACGAGTTTGCCATCGTCATGGAAGGCATTCGCGGCAGCGGCGATACCATCCGCCTGGCGCGTCGCATCGTTTCGGCACTGGCCGAGCCGGTTCGGATCAACGACAAGGAACTGTTTACCGCCACCAGCATCGGCATCGCCATTGGCGGCCCGGACTACCAGCAACCCGAGCAACTGCTGCGCGATGCCGACATCGCGCTGTACCGTGCCAAGGCCAACCCACGCCAACGCTACGAATTGTTCGACGAACAACTCAATCGCGAAGCGCTACACCTGCTCGACCTTGAAAACGAACTGCGCGTCGCCCTTGCCCGTCGCGAGTTCGAACCGTATTTCCAGCCGATCGTACGCCTTGAGGACAGCTCGGTGGTCGGCTACGAGGCGTTGTTGCGCTGGCACCACCCAATACGTGGGGTGTTGGCACCCGGTGCATTCCTGGCGGTCGCCGAAGCCAGCGGCATTCTGGAAGCCATCGACTGGCAGATGTTTGAATTGACCGTTGCCGCCATTCCGCAACTGTTGACGCAAAGCCAATACGTCAACCTGAATGTCTCGCCGCAGCATTTCCGCTCGGCCCATCTCGATATCAAGCTGCTCGCCCTGCTGCGCAACAACGCAGTGGAACCCAGTCAGGTACACATCGAAATCACCGAGGGTGCGCTGATGGACGATCCCGAGCAGGCGATTGCGATCATCGAGCGATTGCGTCAGGCTGGGGTGGTCACGGCATTGGACGATTTTGGCACCGGCTATTCGTCACTGAGTTATCTGCACCGTTTCGCACTGGCTACAGTGAAAATCGATCGCTCGTTCATCATTGATCTCGCACCCGGCGTGCGCGGCAGCGGTGAACCGGTGGTACGCGCAATTCTGGCACTGGCGCAATCGGTCGGCCTGGATGTGGTCGCCGAAGGCATTGAAACCAGCGCTCAACACGAGGCGCTCAGCGGCCTTGGCTGTCTGCTCGGGCAGGGTTATCTGTTCGCCCGCCCGCAACCGTTGAGCGTGATTCTGGCGACAAAAAAACCAGCGGAAAGCTGATCTTCGCCGTACGCTGCACCCAATTACCTGTTCCGCACACGGCTCAGGCTACCCTCTACCGATGAAACGCAAACCCCCTGTCGCCAACGATGATGCCGAGCTGTTTCGTTCGGCGATTGGCGCGGTGCGACCACTGCCGGAATCCTCGCCATTACCGCGACAACCGCCGCCAAAACCGCTCCCACGCATGCGCCAGCGCGATGAAGCCGAAGCCGTTGCTGCCTCGCATGCAACCGACCCGGCCATCGCTCAGATGCTGTCTGAAGGCATGCTCGCCTGGCGTCGGCCGCACGTCAGCGCCCGCGTGCTTGCCCGCCTCAAGCGCGGCGAGTACGCGATCCAGGATGAGCTCGACTTGCATGGCCTCAGCGAAGCCGCCGCGCGAAAGCTGCTGCAAGCTTTCCTGACCAACGCCAGCCGCGAACGCTGGCATTGCCTGCGCGTTATCCACGGCAAAGGCCTGAGCTCGGAACGCGGCGAATCGGTATTGCGGCCATTGGTCGCACACCTGCTCAGCCTGCACGGCGACGTGCTCGCGTTCGCCTCGGCACCGCAAAATCAGGGTGGCAGTGGCGCTACGCTGGTGCTGATCGCCACCAAACCTTAGGGAAGCGCTGAACAAGCCGTCATTGCGAGGAGCGAAGCGACGTGGCAATCCAGAAACAAACATAAAATCAAGACGCTGGATTGCTTCGCTACGCTCGCAATGACGCCGTGCGGGAATTATTCAGCGTATCCCTAGACGATGCGCTGCTCGCTGCCCGGATCAAAAAAATGCAATTGTTCGAGCGCATAGCTCAGACGCACAACCTCGCCCGGCGCCGGCAGCGGTTGTGGTGACATCCGGGTGATCAGCGGTGTCGTTGCATGGGTGACGTTCAGGAATACCTCGTTGCCGACCGATTCAACGAGCTCAAGGGTGCCCGTCAGGCCGTTCTGACATGCCGCATCGTCAAGCCGCAGGTGCTCCGGGCGCACGCCTACCACCACATCACGGCCGACGTAGGCCGTCAGCCCACGCTCCTTTACTGACAAGCCGGACAGCGGCAACTCGGCGCTACCGAGGTCGAGACGCGGCCCGCAATTCACGACCAGACGCCCACGAAACAGATTCATCGCGGGAGAGCCGATGAACGTGGCGACAAACAGGTTGGCGGGATATCGGTAAACCGCGTCAGGCGTGCCGATCTGCTTTACCTGGCCGTCGCACATCACCACAACCCGCTGGCCCAGGGTCAGCGCTTCGATCTGATCGTGGGTGACGTAAATCATGGTCGTGCCCAGCCTGCGATGCAGGCGCGCAATCTCTACCCGCATGGTCTGGCGCAGCTTGGCATCGAGGTTCGAAAGCGGCTCGTCGAGCAGAAACACTTTGGGCTGCCGCACCAACGCCCGACCCAATGCCACCCGCTGTCGCTGGCCACCCGAGAGCTGACGAGGTCGCGATTCGAGCATGTCTTGCAACCCGAGCATCTGCGCAGCGGCAGCCACGCGCGGCGCGACCTCTTGCCGCGACATTCCGCGCAGGCGCAGGCCGAAAGCCAGATTCTCGTAGACGCTCAGGTGCGGGTACAGAGCGTATGACTGAAACACCATCGCGATATCACGATCCTTCGGTGCCAATGCGTTGACAACGCGATCGCCGATCGACAATCGGCCCGAGGAAATCTCTTCCAACCCGGCGATCATGCGCAACAGGGTCGACTTCCCGCACCCGGACGGCCCTACCAGCACCAGCAACTCACCGTCGGCGACCTCGAAACTGGCGTCCGCGACCGCGACGTGACCGTTGTCGTAGACCTTGCGCACTCGATCGAGATAAACACCAGCCATTAATCCTCCCATATCCTGTCCTGCCCAAGCGCCGCCGATCAGCCGTGCTGCGCCGTGATCGCGCGTGGTGTCAGCGGCAATGCGATCATCCCAACCGGCACTTTTTCGCGCTATCTCGCGCAGCGTCCGTCAATGTTTTATCTACCTGCGCAAACCGCGCGGACAGATGGCTGGCACATTACCATGTAATCGTTTACATTCGCCATTCACACCTCATCGTCGAAGACCCTTTGTATGAATGACCGACCGGCATTTTCTCGCAATTTTCTTTGGGGCTGTGCGACCTCGGCGTATCAGATCGAAGGGTCGCCATTGGCCGACGGGGCTGGTCCAAGCATCTGGCATCGTTTCTGCCGGACGCCCGGCAAGGTCCGCGATGGCGACAGCGGTGATGTCGCCTGTGATCACTATCGACGCTTCCCCGAAGATATCGCGTTGATGCGCCGAATGGGCCTGAACGCCTATCGCCTGAGCATCGCCTGGGGCCGCGTGATGCCTGAAGGGACAGGACGGGTAAATGCCGCAGGTCTGGATTTCTACGAGCGTCTGGTCGATACATTGCTGGAAAACGGTATCCAACCGACGGCCACGCTGTTCCATTGGGATCTGCCAGCCGCGCTGGATGACCGCGGCGGCTGGTTGAATCGGGACATTGCGCACTGGTTCGCCGACTACGCACGCGTGGTGTTTGAGCGCCTTGATGATCGCGTGCCGATGTGGGCGACGCTCAACGAGCCATGGGTAGTCACCGATGGCGGCTACCTGCATGGCGCGCTGGCGCCAGGCCACAGCAATCTGTATGAGGCCCCTCTAGCATCGCACAATCTGATGAGAGCACATGGTAAAGCGGTGCAAACCTATCGATCTGTCGGTCGCAATCGCATCGGCCTGGTGGTGAATCTGGAACCCAAATACCCGGCATCGCAGTCCGCAGATGATCTCGCGGCGACCGTGCGCGCCGATGCTTACATGAACCGGCAATATCTCGATCCGGCCCTGCTCGGCCAATATCCCGAGCAGATGGGCGAGGTGTTCGGCGAGGCTTGGCCGCAGTGGCCGGACAGCGACATGGCGGACATCTGCCAGCCGATCGATTTTCTCGGCGTCAACTACTACACGCGCAGTGTGGTGCGCGATGAACCCGGTGCCTGGCCGGTGCGCGCTGCCGCGGTAAAGCAGAAGCAATCGACCTACAGCGAAACCGGCTGGGAGGTCTATCCGCAGGGCCTGCTCGACACCTTGAACTGGGTCCGCGAGCGCTACGGCAACCCGCCGGTTTACATCACCGAAAATGGCGCGGCGTTCTACGATCCGCCGGTGGCAGGCAGCGAGCCGCTGGCCGATCCGCTGCGCGTGGACTACCTGCACCAGCACATCCAGGCAGTGCGCACGGCGATCGACCAGGGCTGCGATGTCCGCGGCTACTTCGCATGGTCACTGCTGGACAACTTCGAATGGTCGCTTGGTTTTTCCAAGCGCTTCGGGCTGATCCATGTCGACTATGCAACGCAAAAGCGCACGCTCAAGGCCAGCGCCGAGTTCTACGCGCGGGTGATCGCCAGCAATGGCGCCGCGCTCGACGAAAACCTCATTGCGGGCGCGGCACCGACTTCCGTCGCCGTCTGACCGACCGGTACAACGGCGCTGCCGCCTGCTTGAACACCACTATTCGCATGGCGCTCAAGTTCCGGGCATCGCGATCACGATTTCGGCCGGCAGCTCGCGAATCCGCAATTCGCGATCGTGCCACTCCAGCACGCGTTTGCCGCTGCGCGCCGTGCCGGGCACTCCGGCATAAGGCCACGCAAACACCAACCCGCCGGGCGGCACGTGCAGGCCGCTGTCGATCACCAGATGCAGCCCGTGGCCTTGCTTGCGTACGGCGTAGCTCAGCTCACCATAGGGTGTTGCCAGGTGCTGCACAGCGATCCCGTCGCCGACTAACCACCGCGTTGGCATGCCCGCCGCAAGCACCAGTGCACGATCAGCGGGGCGCTCGTAGGCAAGCAGGTCCAACGCCGCGCGAACGAAGTCGGAACCCACCCAGCCGTGCGGCATGTCACCGATGAAATGCGGCTGGCGCGGATCGCGGCCAACCACTTCCGCCCACTGATTCCAGCCGGCCGGGCGGCGATCTGCAAGGAAATAATCCAGCAATTCGCCGGCGCGTTCGCGCCAGCCCAGCCGCACGAAGGCACTGATCGTGCGCAACTCGTACGGCGTATACACCTCCCAATCCAGCCGCCCATCGCGACGCGCGACAAACTCGCGCCAGTAGCGCTCAAACGTGTTGCGCAGCAGCTTGGGCGGCAAGTTCGCGAGTTCACCGGCCGGCGCCAGCGCGATGGTGGTGGAGGTAGCATCGAAATCGCCACGGTCAGCGGCCCCCGGCAGAAAATCGATGCCGTGGCGTTCGACGCTGGCCTGGATCGATGCGTAGAGATCGGCCGCAAACGCGTCGCGTGAGCGCGTCAATCGCGCCGCCTCATCCGCGTGCCCCAGCGCTGATGCCATCTCCACCGCGTCCTTGTAGCCGGTCAACGCCCAAAAATCGTCCCAGTACGAATAGGCCGGCTTGTCCGAATAGCCCTCGTGACTGATCGAGGGTGGCATCAGGCCGAAGTACGCCGCACGTTGCGGCGAGCGATTACGCCACGTGCGCTCGCTCGCCCGCAGGCTGTCCATGTAATCGACCGCTGCGGCGACGTGCGGCCACAGCGCGGCCAGCACATCGTGATCGCCGCTGTAGCGATACAACTCGGCGATGGCGTGAATCAGCTCGCCCTGACTGTCGTTCTCGGGCACCGGGTCGGCGCCGCGCGCATCGACACAGCACGGCACCTTGCCGTTCGCGAATTGATGTGGCGCATACCATTGCACGTAGTCGCGCACGGCCTCGTGATGACCAAGCCGCAACAGCGCCCCCGAGGTCATTGCGCCATCGCGTATCCACGAACGCGCATACGAACGCGTTCCCGGCCGGATCGCCGGGCCATCGCGATTGATCAGGATATGCGCCAGCGCGGTGCGCACGGTGTCCGCCAACGGCTGTGCATGCGCCGGCACGCGCAATTCGACGCGATTGAGTTTGGCTCGCCAGCCATCGGCCACACGTGCCTGTTCACCCGCGACCCATTCACTGGCCGAGCGACCATCGAGATCGGGTGGCGTGAACGGCCCCGACAGCGGAATCGCGACAACCACCTCGGCGCTGCCGCCCGCTGGCAAATCCAGGTCATAACGCAGCGCACCCGACGCGAAGCCGCTGTCGTCGCGCACCGCCGCTGCCGACCACGGCTGTGGCATGTACAGCAACTCCGGCACGCTCCCGGCATCAAATGTGCTGGCGATGACTGCATCGGGGGGTTGCAGAGCAAACACTCTGCGCACACCGTCCAGTATCAGCGCATCGTCCTGCCAAGCAATCGTGTGGATCGCGCTGACGCCACCGGGCGTATTCAGGAACTGTACCGGCGGATTGACCTGAAACGGACGAGCCGCCAGCACCAGCGATATTTGTCGTGGCTGCGCGCCGGTTTGGCTCACGGTGTAGCGCAGCAGCAACTGCGAACGCTCGGGATCACCGTTGGCCATTGCGGTCACCTGCAACGACACTTCGCCACGACGCCACTGCGCGCGCGGAATTGGCAGGTAACCATCGAGCAGGCTGTGCCTCGTCTCAACGTCGGCCCAAGTCACCATCTCACCGTCGATCAGCAGGAACGGCTCGAGCGAGAACCCGCCAGCCGCCGGCTCGACCGCACCGTCCTCGGACAGCAACGCCGGCATCGGGCCACCGTCGACGCCAACCACCGTCCAGTACACTTGCTCGCCCGTGAATCCGCGCGGGTATTGACCGCGCGGCGCACGTGCCGCCAGTGCTTCAAAGAAGGCATTGGCGCTGCCGGCCGCTGCCAGTGGCATGAGCTCCAACTCGGCCACACCGTAGTCCGTGCCAGGGCCATCGAGCAGACGCAGGCGCAGCCAGCGCGTGTCGATCTCGCCCAGCCACAGCGGGTCGCGGCCGCCGTTGCCCGCGCTGACACCACGCACGCGGCGCCAATGCGTGCCGTCGTTGGACACCTGGAGCTCGTAGCGACTTGCCTGCGCACCATCCAGCCAATACAGGATCACGCCGCCAACTTCACGCATCGCGCCGAAGTCGACGGTCAGGTGCTGCACGCCAGTGCCGCGGCTGTGCCACGCCGTCGTGAGGTCACCATCCAGCGTCAGCGCTGGCGGCGAACCGGCGCGAGTGGAAGAAGCGCTGAACAGCGGCGCTGGCATCACTGCGGGCACGGGTGACAACTGCTGCAGCTCCAACTGATCGAAACAGACCTCGCCCTGTCCGCCATCCACCGCTGCTACTGTCAGTTCCAGCGCCGCAGTGCGTCGCAAGCGATGATCAGCTATCGGTCCCCAGGCGAATGTCACATGCCGTGACCGGATGCGGATCTGCTGCCAGTCGTCGCTCACCGCAAAGCGCGGACGCTGCATCCACCACACGTTCTCGCCGCTGGCATCGACCAGCTTGAATTGCAGGGCGTTTACCGGCGCCGCGCCACGCACCCAGAAGCTGAACTCGTAATTGTCGGGAATCTCCAACTCCAGCGCACGATGCAACTGCGCGTAGCCGGACACCTTGCCGAAATCGAAGGTCAAGCATAGTGCTCGGTCAGCATGTCCGGGGATTTGGCGGGCACTCGCGACAACCGCGTCCGAAGCGTTCACCTGCCATGACGACGCGTCATCAAAGCCGTCCAGCAATCGCGTGCCATCCACGCCGTGCGCGCCAGCCACCACCGACACCAGCCACAGCGCCAATGCGCCACCACGCACCACGCGGCGGCCTGTATGCACGCTCATCACCCCTTTACGCTGCCCAGCAACAGGCCCTGAAGATAATGCCGTTGCAGGACCAGAAACAACACCAGTACCGGCAACACGGTCACCACCGAACCGGCCATCATCAACTCGTTGTCCGGCACGTGTTCGAGTGAGAGTGCGGCGAGCGCCACCGGCAATGTCTGCAAGTGCTCGTCGCTGAGCACAATCAACGGCCACATGAAATCGTTCCAGCTGGCCAGAAAGGTAAACACTCCCAGCGTGACCACGATCGGCCGCAACAGCGGCAGCACGATGCTGAAAAAGATGCGCAGTTCGCCGGCACCATCAATGCGTGCGGCCTCCAGCAACTCGTCCGGAATCGAGCGTGCATACTGCCGGACCAGAAAGATGCCAAACACGCTCGCCATCGCTGGCACCACCACGCCGGCATAGCTGTTGACCAGACCCAGCTGCTTGAGCATCAGGAACAAGGGAATCATCGCCACCTGCGCCGGCACCACCAGCGCCGCCAGCAGGGTTTGGAACACCCGCTCCCGACCCGCAAAACTCAGCTTGGCGAATGCGTAGCCGGCACTCAGATTGAATGCCAGCGCAAGCACCGTGGTTGCGCTCGCTATCGCTGCGCTGTTGAACAGATAACGGCCGATACCGACGCGCAAGAACAACTCGCGGTAATTGTCCAAGGTGAGATCAAGCGGTAACAGCGGCGGTGGAAGCGTACTCGCCGCACCCGGCGCCATCAGTGACACAGACAGCATCCACAGCAGTGGAAACAAGCTGGCTGCCGCCAGCACTGCCAACGCGCCATTGATCAGCACGGCCGCCAGGGTCGGCCTCATGGTTGGCTCCGGCGTGCCAACTGCATCAGCACAAACGTCACCAATGCCATCAGCACAAACAGCAAAAATGCGACTGCCGATGCCTGGCCCAGCCGCCACCATTTGAAGCCCTCTTCATACATCAGGTACATCACGCTTACCGTGCTCTGCATCGGCCCACCCTGGGTCATCACATAAGGCTCGGCAAACAACTGGAAATAGCCTGCCACGGTGATGATGCCCACCAGCGACAAGGCCGGCATCAGCAACGGCAAGGTGATGTGACGCAGCTGCTGCAACGCCGACGCGCCATCGATACGCGCGGCTTCATACAAGTCCTCTGGAATACTCTGTAGCGCCGCCAGCAAGATCACCATGTTGTAGCCAAAGTTCTTCCATACCGCAAACACGATGATTGCCGGCATTGCCAGGTTTGGATCACCCAGCCAGTCGACGGGCTCGAGCCCCAATGCGCCTAGCGCATGGTTGATCAGGCCATAACGGGTATGCAGCAGATAGCGCCAGATGACTGCGACCGCAACTACCGTGGTCACCACCGGCGCGAACAGGGCGGTGCGAAAGAAGCCACGAAAGCGGGCCCGACGCGAGTTGAGCAACAATGCCGCCAATAGCGACACCGCGATCGACAGCGGCACCCCAACCAGTACGAAGTACAGGGTATTGCCCAGCGCGCGCCAGAACAATGGTGTGCTCAGCACACTCAGGTAGTTGTCGAACGCGACGAAGCGCAAGTTACGCAGATCGGCCAGCGCATACAGGTCGAAATCTGTCAGGCTCAATGCGAGTGCCGCCAGCACCGGCAGGCCAAAGAACAGCGCGATGACCAGCACCGCCGGTCCGGCAAACACCCAGCCGGCGAGCCGCGCGCTCACGGCCGCTCCCGGTCGAGCATCCAACGTCGCTTGCTCAGAATCGCATCCACGCGACGATCGATTTCGGTAACCGCCGCATCGACGCTCTGTCCGGTCAGCACCGCCTGCTCGGCGACCAATTGCATTTCAGTGGCGATCTGCTCCCATTCGGGAATCGCCGGCGTCGGCTTGGCGCGTTCAAGCTGATCGCGAAATGCCTGGACATGCTCATCGCCGGCCAGCGCCGAATCGCTCCAGGCGCTGCGTCGCGGCGGCAGATTGCCGGTTAGCGCATAGAAGCGACTCTGCACCGCTGGCTCGGACAGAAATTCGATCAGCCGCCACGCTGCCGGCTTGGCCTTGGACGCGGCAAACACCACCAGACTCGCACCGCCCGCATTCGACGCTCCCGGCCCCTGCGGACCGGGCATCGGCATCGCTGCCCAATCCCCTTGCTGCGCGGCCGGCAAGCGCCGTTTGAACTCGGCGATATTCCACGGCCCGGACGGATAGAAGGCAAATGTGCCGCGGCCGAACTCGGTCCAGACATTGGCGATCTGGGTATTGCTCACCGGTGGCGCCAGGCCGGCAGCAAACATTTCGAGGTAGAACGCCAATGCACGCCGAAATCCGGCGCTGCGAAAGTTGCCGTAGCGACCGCCATCGCGCAGCAACGGATCCTCCTGTTGCAGCGCCAACACCAGCAACGGCTCGAACTCGTTGAGCGGCAGCAAGATCGAGAACTGGTCGGGTCCGGTCCGCGCCTTGAGCGCGTCCAGCGCCTGGCGCCAATCCGCCCAAGTCTGCGGCGGAACGTCGAAACCGGCAGCGGCCAGCAAGTCGCGCCGATAGAACAGCAGGCGCGTATCGACGTACCACGGAACGCCATAGACCGCATCTCCGATACGATTTGTGGCGAAGATGCCGGCGAAGTAGTCGTCGGCGCGCACCACGGTAGAATCGACAAGTTTGCGGTCAAGCGGGGCCAGCGCATGCAGCGCGACCATCTCGGGGATCCAGGTGTTGCCGAGTTGCGCGAGGTCGGGCGTACTGCCGCCGGCAACTGCGGTCAGCAGTTTGGCATGCGCGCCCTTCCAAGGCAGTTGCTGCAGTTGGACGTGGATGTCGGGATTGCGCCGTTCGAACTCGCGCAGCAGTTCGTCCGCCACCTCGCCTTCGCTGCCCATCGCCCAGAAGCGGACAGTCTGCGCGTCGTCCACGCTTCGATTGCAAGCACTCAATGCAAGACAACCCAGCAATACCAGCATGCTGCAGCGACTGGCCACGCTCATCGACTCCGCGCTGGCGTAACCGATTCATCCAGCCAACCGCCTTCGAAGCCTGCACGCTGCAGTCCACGGCGCAGGTGCGGGTTGTTGCGCATGACACGCCAGATCAGGCCACTGCGATGGTTCTCGATCATGGCCAGTATCGGGCCCTGATCGATACCGAGGTAATCTTCTGCGACCCAACCCACGCCAGCCACCACGCGCCCAGTCTTCAATGGCACCGGATAACGGAAGCTGGGATTGAAGGCATCCAGAAAACCATAGCGTGCGTAGATCTGCGCGCCATAGCGACTGCGCAGCGCCGTAATCGCCGGATTAACGATCTCTGGCGCAAACGGCAGTGACGCCACTGCTGCGGTGGGTGTGATCGTGCCATCGTCGAAACCACCGGCGACACCCTCGGCGAATACTGGCCCGCGTGCCGAA
Organism: Lysobacteraceae bacterium; assembly: GCA_030681035.1. Lineage (GTDB taxonomy): Bacteria > Pseudomonadota > Gammaproteobacteria > Xanthomonadales > Xanthomonadaceae. The sequence goes on from JAUXUI010000099.1 coordinate 31,120, forward strand.
TAATGACGAAATTGACGCAACTCTCCGTCTACCGGCAACTTGACCGACTGTGGTCCGTCACTGGCGCTAAGCCCCCAGATATTCTCGCCATAGCCCTTCCACCCCATGGGATTTTCGATCGCATACGCGCGCTGCGCGTAGGTAGCACGACGACTGTTCTCGAAGTAATCGATGCCGCGCTGGCGCATGTAGTCGTCGCGAATGCCGCGAAAGTCCGCCCAAACGTGACTGTACTGGTGACCGAACTGTGGCGCAAAAGCGAGGTGCTTCTGTCCATGAAAAATCCCCCAGGAGCGGTCATACGTCTGCGTCCAGGCGAACCACGCATCGGGTTCGACCGGATGGCTCGGCGAACCCAGCGCCAGCAGATAGACCAGCATCGCCTCGTTGTAGCCCTGCCAGTCGTGTTCTATGAAACCGTGTTCCGGAAACCAGCCCATCGAGATCAATGGCGCGCGCGCCTGCATCCAGGGCCAGTCGACGCGCGCGTAGATCGCATCGGCGAGGCGGCGAATCTCGGCCTCATCGCGGCTTGCACCATCGAAGTAAGACTGCGCGAACAGCACGCCACCCAGCAACAGTGCGGTGTCCACCGACGACAACTCAACCCAGTCGGCATAGCGAGCGCCGCTGTCGAGATCGAGAAAGTGATAGAAGAACCCCTTGTAGCCGGCAGTGCCAGTTGCCTGCGGCCCTTGCTGCGCATCATACAAAAAGCGCAGGGTGGTCAGCGTGCGCGCTACCGCCTGCTCACGGTGAATCCAGCCACGCTCTACCCCGATCGGGTACGCCGTCAAAGCGAAGCCCACCGCCGCCACACTGGAGAATGGTGCCGACGGCCAGCGATCAGTTGCGAGCCCGTTGTCGGCGCGTGTGGTATCCCAGAAGTAGTCGAAGGTCCGTCGTTCAAGTTCTTCGAGCTGCGCTGTGGGCGTGGTGGCGGTTACGGGTGCGACCAGAACCGGTTGCTGTTGCGCGCCGAACGACCCACAGCCCGTAATACCGGCAACCAGCAGCGCGGCAACGAATAATGGGCGCACCGGCAATCTACGCAGTAGCGGCAGGAAACTCATGCGGGAAAACAACCCAGCCTTTGCTTCAGTAAACAACACATCCAGCATACCCTCCCGAACCTCTTCCAATCGTCGTCGCACGACGGCATTGCCGTGTACGTGCAAAGCTGTACCCGGCCAATGCACGCGCATCTGGTGCATTCACGTGCGGCGGCCACTAACACCCGAGCACCGGACTCGCTGGACCAGACACACTGTGCCTGGTCCGGCGATTGGCCTTCCTGGCCGATAACTCGGGGCGATCACGTCACACTTAGAAACTGATCTTGGTACCGAACTGGATCGTCCGCGGTGGACCTGCAAGGCCCTGCGGTGAACCAAAGTTCGGATTGTTCTGGATGCCCTCGAACGGAATGAATCCATCGCGGCCGCCGATATTGGTGGTGTCGAACACGTTGATCGCTTCCACAAACACGCTCAGCGTCTGTCCACCCTGGAACATGCTCAACTTGAAATCCTTCTGCAGACGCACATCAATCTGTTTGAAGCCAAAAAAGCCTGGTTGATTGCCAGAGTTATCGACCACCACGTTGCGACCGAAGCCATTGGACAGATCAATTACCTGGAACGGCTGGCCTGAGGACAGTTGGGTTAGAGTCGAGAACTTGAATCCCCATGGCAGATCGACGATACCGTTGATGACGATGCGATGGCGCTCATCAGCCGCGTTGGGGTGGAACGGTTCTTCTTGAGGGTTGATGAAATCGAAGTTGAAGGTCTTGGCGCGCTGCTTTGCATAAGCCAGCGTGTAGGCAATACCCACGCCCCAGCCCGATGCCTGGGTGTAGGGTTTATCGAATGTGAAGTACACGGCGCTGAACCGCGTTTCCTGTGCGTTGACGCCAGCGACGACGGTGCCGAAGTTGCCCTCGTCACGCGGGGTCGGAATGAAGTCCAGCACGCCATTGTTGTCGCGATCGAACCGCGATCGGTTGGCCGGGAAGAACGCGATATCGTCCTTGCCGCGAATGTGGCTCAGGGTCAACGACGAGTTGAAGTTGGTATCGAACATCGTAAAGCGCTGACGCACGCCGAGGCTGAACTGGTCCGAATGCGGAGGCTTGAGGTTGTTGTTGACCACGCGGATCTCACGACCAGGATCGAAGCCGGTGCCGAACAGCGCCAGCAGCGCTTCACGGTTGACACCGGCGAGTTGGTCGATCTGGATGGTCGGCTGGCCGAAGCGCGGCAAGCCGTCTTGCGAGAAGAAGAACACGCGCTGCGCGAAGTTGCTCAGCACCGCCTCCTCGGCGGCGACGCGAAACAACGTGCGATCAAACGAACGGCCCCAGCCGCCGAACAGCACGGTACTCTCATCGCCGTTGAAGTCGTACGAGAACCCGAGACGCGGCTGGAAAGCCTTCTTGTAGGGATTGCGGTTGCTGCCGGTCGAGATGAAATCATCGGCGCGGAAATTGACCGCATCGGGCGCGGGCTGTCGGCCCTCTGCGGCTCCAGCGGCCGCATCAGCTGCAATGGATTGCTCCAGCAAGCGCAAGGTGGCGGCGATGTCGTCGGGTGTCTCGAAATTCTTGTTGTTGGCGTTGCTCTCGTAATCCCAGCGTATGCCGAGATTGAGCGTGAGTTTGTCGGTGACTTCCCAGTCGTCCTGCAGGAAGATGCCGTACTGGGTATTGTTGACGTTGACATTGGGATCGCCGATGCCGATCCGCGCTTCCGCCGGGAAGCTGAAATCCAACCCCAGCGACGGCTCATTGATGAACGTGAACAGGGGATCGACGAATGCGCCGAACTTGACGTCCGCCTCCGCCGCCGCCACCCGCACGCCGGCCTTGATCACGTGATTGCCGTGCCAGTTCAGATCGGCAAAAGTGATGTTGTCGCGAAACGTGTAGACGGTGTCGTTGATGTCCTGCTCGAACGGCTGGCCGCCCAAGGCGATGACGTTGCGAAAATCGAGGGCAACGCCGCCTGAGTTGACGGGCCTTGGGTTGAACGTGGCGTCACGATAATCGAAGCTGAATTCGTTGGTGAACGCGTCGCCGAAATACTGGTGCCGCGCACGCACGGTGGTTACCGGGTTGTGGATCTCGTTGGCGCGCTCAAGACTGGTTTGTCCGCCAAAGTCGCGAATATCGTTTTCGCGACGCACATTGACCGACAGTTCGACCGCCTGACGATCGCTGATGTCCCAGTTGAGCTTGCCGAAATACAGATCCTCGCGAAAGTTGCTGCTCTTGGTGCCGGCAAATTGTTGCGGATCAAAGCCGAGCTGCGCCTGCTGCTCCGGCGTCACGAAACCCGGCGTCACCGTGTTGTTGCGGGTCTGGTCGTTGCCCTCGTAGGACACGAAGAAGAACAGCTTGTCCTTGATCAGCGGCCCGCCCAGCGCGGCGCCGTACTGGTCGCGCGAGAAAGCGGGCTTGGATTGGTTGTTGCGCTTCTGGAAGAAGTCCTTCTCGACCAGCGATTTGCGCGCAAACAATCCGAACGCTTCGCCATGCAACTCGTTGGTACCGGACTTGGTCACCGCGGTGATCACCGAGGATCCCGCCTGCTCGTATTCCGCCTTGAAGTTCTGGGTCAGTACCTTGAACTCCTGCACCGCCAGCTGGCTGAACGGGTTGCCGCGACTGCTGTCCTGGCCCGCCACGCCGCCCTGCTGAATGTTGCTCTTGAGCGATACGCCATCGATGAACACGTTGGTCTGGCCGGACGACAGCGAATCGCCCTGGGCATTGGACGCACCACCGGAAAACTGCTGGCGGAACTCGTCGCGCGAAATGCGTACGCCCGGCGCGAGCTGCGCAAAGTTGAGGAAATTGCGGCTACCCTGCGGCAGACTCTCGATCTGTTCAGTAGTGACGTTGGTGCCGATTTCGGACGTGCGCATTTCCACCGCGAGCGCCGAGCCAACCACCTTGACCGTTTCCAGCGTTACCCCTTCGGCCTCACCCAGATCGACGGTCAGGGTTTGCGCGACCTGCAGGCGGATCACTCTTTCAAATGCGCGCTCATGGGAGATGGCCTTGATGGCGTATGTGGCTGGCCTGAGCCCGGAGATGACATAGCTGCCATCGGCCCGCGTTTCGACACTGCGCGACACGCCGGTCTCCGGATTTAGCGCTTCGACCAACACGCCCGCGGGCGCATCTGCAATCGTGCCACGTACGGTGCCAGTAGAGAGCTGCGCTTGCGCCGGCGACCCCATCATCAGCAACAACGCCACCACCATTACCTGGCAAGTCCCACCAGTCATGCTCAAGAACTTGTTCATATCCCCTCACCCCAGTTGTGATTATGAGTTGCCGATCCCCGACCGACCAATACTTGCACCGACATTACTGCCGCCGCAGCCGTGTTCACGGCCTGCGCACCGGCTGACCGCCCCTTCAGGCAGGACGACCGCCTGAACCCAGCACCCGTAGATTGCTGTTTGACACCCGTGACGCACCACACGAGCCGCGAACCACCAACTGGGTTCGCAATAGCGTTTCCTGACCTTGAACTTTCGCTGGATCTTCAATGACGCTGACCAGGCGCTCCAATGCGACTGTGCCGAGATCGGCGATCGGCACCGACACCGTCGTCAACGCCGGGCGCACAAAACGCGCCGTTGGAATGTTGTCGTAGCCAACCACCGCCACGTCCTCTGGCACTCGGACCCCGGCCTCGGCGAGCGCGAGCAAGCACCCTATCGCCATCATGTCGTTGGCGGCGAACACCGCATCGGGCCGCTCGGCGAGCGCCACGACCTGCTGGCCGGCACGAAACCCGGATGGTTCGTTGAAGTCGCCATGCATCACCAGTGGCTGGTAGTCCGGTTCCAAGGCGCTCAATGCCTCGCGAAACCCCCGCAAACGCTCGACCGCATCGTGGTTATTGTTGGGGCCCGAGACGAACGCAATCCGCTTGCGGCCGCTGCGATGTAGATGGCGCACCATCTGTACCGCACCGCCGTAGTTGTCCACCGCGACGCAGGCATGCGGGGCTGCGCCTGCCGGCGCATTGATCAACACCGCCGGCAGCGACTCGTGCAATTGCTCGGCATAAAACTGGGCGGTCGCAGTGGGCGACATGATCAGCAAACCATCGACGCGGCCGCGCATCATCTTCAATGCAGCAGTCGTATCGGACAAATCACCATGCGAGCTTGACAGCAACAGGTGCAAGCCCTGAATACGCGCAGCGGCGTCAATCCCGCGGATCAGTTCGGAAAAGAACTCGCCATGCATGTCCGGCAGCAACACCCCGATGGTCTGGGTACGCCGGGTAACCAAGCTTTGGGCCGCACCATGCGGCGTGTAGCGCAACTCGCGCATCACTTCCAGGATGCGCGCACTGGTCGCCGGGGTCACGTTGGCATGACCGTTCATGGCCCGCGACACCGTTGCCACCGATACGCCAGCGGCGAGCGCAACCTCTTTGATGGTAATGGACACGCGTCATACCCCTCAACACAGCCCTGTCGACCGGGTCGACTTCGCTTGCGTCAAAATGTAAACGTTTTCATTGCACGCGTCATCTTGCGCCGCAGCATTGCTCTTGTCCCCATAATTCCTGTGCTTCGGTAAATTTCATGCGGCAACACAGCATCCGCGACCGATACCGACAGCGACCACCAACACCGCTGCAGCGTCGGGATGTCGCTGCGCGCAAGCTGCTGCAAGCTTTCCTCACCAACGCCCGCCGCGAACGCTGGCATTGCCTGCGCATCATCCACGGCAAAGGCCTGAGCTCGGAACGCGGCGAATCGGTATTGCGGCCATTGGTCGCACACCTGCTCAGCCTGCGCGGCGACGTGCTCGCGTTCGCCTCGGCACCGCAAAATCAGGGTGGCGGTGGCGCTACGCTGGTGTTGTTGCAAAGCCGCCCGCGCCGCGCGGGTTAAGCACTAGCGCGTTGTGATCGGCAAGCCACGGATCAGCAGGCAGCGACGAACCCGACAGCGCCCGAGTGGCATTTCTCGGCTTCATCTGCTCGGCCGCGCTTGCGCCGGCCGATGCGCGTTCGGTCGCCCACAGGGTGGGCTCCTACAAATTGCGGTTGCGCTGACTGTAGGAGCCCACCCTGTGGGCGACCTGCCTGCCGGTAGGCAGGCTGAGCGAAGCAGGACTGAGTTACCGACAGATTCCCAGCGCAAACAGCACCGCAGTCGCGTAGGCGCCCGGTGGCAACTCGAAGCCCAGCCGCAGGGTGCTGGCATCCAGCCATTGCCAGTCCATGGCCGCCGGCAGCAGACGCAGGGCGCGCGATTCCATGGTGAGTCCGGCGCGCTCCAGGCCGTCGCGGATCGCCTCGCTCCCCGCCAGCGCCGCGAGCAATTGCGCGGCTGCCGGTTCGCCTTGGCGCAAGCCGCCTCGGCCCCACAGCGGTCCGGCCGGATGGATATCGTGGTTATGGACCCGCTCGCGCAACTGCGCGCTGAACGGCTCAGGGCCGAACACGCTGCGACTGCCGTCCAGCATCCACACGTCGCCGTCGACGCCGGTATTCCAGGTTCCCGCCTGTACCCGTACATGCAAAACCGCGTTGAACAAGGCCGAGCGCGCTGCCGAAAGCAGGATGCTGCGTTGCTCGCGGCCGGCCCGACGACCGGCGAACATCGCGCGCGCTGCATCGAGGTTGCCACCGTCATGGCCGAAGCGCTGTTCGCCAAAATAGTTGGCCACCCCGCTGCACTGAATCTGCCGCAGCCGTTCTTCGATGGCGATGCGATCCCCACTGATCTCACGCAGCACTAGTGCAAAGCGATTGCCGGCCAGCGCGCCGCGTTGCAGCTTGCGTGCATGCCAATCGCTGGCCAGCACGCATAATCCCTCGCTCGGCAAGGTGTCGAGCGCAGGCGCCTGCCGCTTGGGCAAATGCACACTGAACCGCTGCCGGGTGATGGCGTGGCGATCCTTCATCCCGGCGTAGCTCACCGCCATCGGCGCCACCCCGGCCCAACGCGCCAGCAACCCGGCGACAAAGGCGGTGTTCATGCCGGTCTTTTCGATTTCCAGCAGCAGGTGTTCGCCTTCGCCGGATGGCGCGAACGCGGGCAATTCCTCAACCCGGAAATCAGCCGGCTCGACCCGGAACCGGGCAGCGAGTACCGCTTCGCCATGACAGCGCGCCAATGGCGCCGGCGGTGCCCACTGCGAACGATCTGCGGCTTCGCTCATGCCGCTACCAGCAACACGATTGCCATGGCAGCAATCCCTTCGCGCCGGCCTTCAAACCCCAGGCCTTCGGTAGTGGTGGCCTTGACGCTTACCTGTGCCAGCGCCACCCCGAGTACATCGGCCAGTGCGCTACGGATGACTTCGCGGTGTGGGCCGATTTTTGGCCGCTCGCAGATCACGGTGATATCGGCATTGCCGAGGCGCCAGCCGGCATCGAGAATCAACCCGCCACAGTGGCGCAAGAAATGGCGGCTGTCGCTGCCCTTCCAGCGCGGATCACTGGGCGGAAAATGCTGGCCGATATCGCCCAACGCCAACGCACCCAGCATGGCATCGCACAGGGCATGGATCACCACGTCGCCATCGGAATGCGCGATCACGCCCGCATCGTGGGCAACGCGCACGCCGCCCAGCATCAGGTGGTCACCCGGCGCGAACGCATGCACGTCGTAGCCCTGGCCAATGCGGAATGTGCTGGTCATGCGGGATATCCTGAAAAGAAGCTGAGGACAATGCACGGCGACACTGCGGCAAAAAGTAGGATGGGTAGAGCGCAGCGAAACCCATCGCTATCTGGCAACGATGGGTTTCGCTGCGCTCTACCCATCCTACGATTACCCGGGCAGCGACCAACCGAGCGCAGCGAAGACGTACACCCACTCACGCGCGCTGCCCCAACACGAACTCGGCCAGCGCAAAGTCGGCCTGGGTGGTGACCTTGATATTGTCTTCTCGGCCCTCGACCAGCAGCGGCCGCAGCCCAAGCTGCTCGATCGCCATCGCCTCGTCACTGACCTCGATGCCTGCCGCCAGCGCCGCATCCAGCGCGCGGGTGAGCAGGCCACGCGCGAACAGTTGCGGAGTGAACACCCGCCACAATCCATCGCGCGGTGCGGTGCCGATGTCCTCGCGGGCGGTGTTGGCGTGTTTCAGGGTGTCACGCAGCGGCGCCCCCAGCAGCGCACCCACCGGATGCCCGGCGGCGGCGGCGAGCAGGCGGGTGATGTCGTTGCGGGTGATGCATGGCCGCGCCGCATCGTGTACCAGCACCGGGTCGGCAGCGCTGACGTTGTCGGGCAGCGCGAGCAGCCCGGCGCGCACCGATTCGGCGCGCTGCGCACCGCCGATGCAGGTCAGCACCGGCTTGTCATGGATGCGCCCGATGCCCGGCCAGTGCGTATCGTCTGCTGCAAGCACCACCATCACGCCATCGATGTCCGGATGCGCCAGCACTGCTTGCAGCGTATGCATGATCAACGGCTGGCCCAACAGCGGCAGGTATTGTTTCGGCAACGGCCCGCCCACGCGCGCGCCCTGGCCCGCCGCCGGCATCACCAGCCAGGTCACTGCCCACCCTTATCGGCGGCAGCGGGCGGCAGATCGCCGGCATCGACTACACGGTAAAACACCTCGCCCGGCTTGATCATGCCCAGTTCGGTTCGCGCGCGTTCTTCCAGCGCCGCTTCGCCCTGTTTGAGATCGGTCACTTCCGCCGCCAAAGCGTCGTTGCGCGCGGTCAACTGCGCATTTTCGCGCTGTTGCACGCGCACGCTCACCGCCAGCTCACGGACATCGCGGATGCCGCCCGCGCCGTTGAACAACTGCCAGCCCAGCATCAGCAGCAGCACGACCAGCACGATGGCGAGCACGCGCAGCATGGCGCCGGTCAGCGCACCTTGAGATGGGCAAACGCAGCACGGCCTTCATAACGAGCCTGCGCGCCGAGCGCTTCTTCGATACGCAGCAACTGGTTGTATTTGGCAACCCGGTCGGTGCGGCACAGCGAGCCGGTCTTGATCTGGCTGGCGGTGGTCGCCACCGCGATATCGGCGATGGTGGTGTCCTCGGTTTCGCCGGAGCGATGCGATACCACCGCTGCGTAATTCGCCGCCGCCGCCATGGCGATCGCTTCCAGTGTTTCCGACAGGGTGCCGATCTGGTTGACCTTGATCAGGATGGCGTTGGCAATGCCGCGTGAGATGCCCTCGCGGAAAATGCGCGGATTGGTGACGAACAAATCGTCACCGACAATCTGCACCTTGTCGCCGATCGCACGGGTGAGCTGCGCCCAACCATCCCAGTCATCTTCGGCCATGCCGTCTTCGATGCTGATGATCGGGTACTGCCGTGACCAGTCGGCGAGGAACTCAGTGAACTGCTCCGAGCTCAGGCGCTTGCCTTCGCCAAGCAGATTGTATTTGCCGTTTTCGTAAAACTCCGAGGCGGCGGCATCCAGACCCAACATGATGTCCTCGCCCGGACTGTAGCCAGCCTTGACGATCGCTTCCAGGATTGTCTCCAGCGCTTCGGCGTTGGAACGCAGGTCCGGCGCAAAACCGCCCTCGTCGCCCACCGCCGTGCTCAGGCCATGGCCCTTGAGCACACTTTTGAGCGCATGGAAGATTTCGGTGCCGGCGCGCAGCGCCTCGGAAAAACTCGACGCACCCACCGGCAGGATCATGAACTCCTGCAGATCGATATTGTTGTCGGCATGGGCACCGCCGTTGATGATGTTCATCATCGGTACCGGCAACGACACCGGCCCACCATTGGCCAGATGCGCCCACAGCGGCACCTGCTTCGAAGCCGCCATGGCATGGGCGTTGGCCATCGACACCGCGAGCAGGGCATTGGCGCCGAGCCGGCCCTTGTTGTCGGTGCCATCGAGTTCGATCAGGCGCGCGTCCAGACCCTTCTGGTCGGCGGCGTCAAAACCGAGCAAGGCCTCGGCAATGGTTTGGTTGACATTGGCCACCGCCTTGCGCACGCCTTTGCCCAGATAGCGGGTCTTGTCGCCATCGCGCAGTTCGACTGCCTCGCGGGTGCCGGTAGACGCGCCAGAGGGCACTGCGGCACGGCCCATCTGGCCGGAAGCCAGGGTGACCTCAGCTTCGAGAGTGGGATTGCCGCGTGAATCGAGAATTTCGCGGGCGTGGATTTTGGTAATGGTTGTCATGATTGGATTTGTGGGTCGTCGATTGATGAGGGAAGTATGCGGCTGAACGGACGCGGATTCATCCACACTCGATCAGTGGCGCGCTTTTTACCACACCATCCAGCGCCATCAGCGTTTCCAGCAAGGCCGCCATTTTCGCCAGCGGCCAGGCATTGGGGCCATCGGAAAGGGCGTTGTCGGGGTCGGGGTGGGTTTCCATGAACAGGCCGGATACGCCAGCAGCCACCGCCGCACGCGCCAGCACCGGAATGAACTCGCGCTGGCCGCCGGAGCGCTCGCCAAGGCCACCGGGCAATTGCACCGAATGGGTGGCATCGAACACCACCGGGCAACCGGTATCGCGCATCACCGCGAGGCTGCGCATGTCCGACACCAGATTGTTGTAGCCAAAACTGGCGCCGCGCTCGCAGACCATGATCCGGCTGTTGCCGGCTGCCTGTGCCTTGGCGACCACATGGTGCATGTCCCACGGCGCCAGAAACTGGCCTTTCTTGATGTTCATCGGCAGGCCGGCGCGGGCGACGTTCTGGATGAAGTCGGTCTGCCGGCACAGGAATGCCGGCGTTTGCAATACGTCCACCACCGCCGCCACTTCATCGAGCGGGGTGTATTCGTGGACATCGGTGAGCACCGGCACCCCGATCTGGCGCTTCACTTCGGCCAGAATATGCAGCCCCTGCTCCAGGCCTGGGCCGCGAAAGCTGCTGGCCGAACTGCGATTGGCCTTGTCGAAGCTCGACTTGAAGATGAAGGGGATGCCGAGCCTGGCGGTGATTTCCTTGAGCTGGCCGGCGACATCGAGCTGCAATTGCATCGACTCGATCACGCACGGCCCGGCGATCAGGAACAGCGGCTGATCCAGACCGATGTCGAAGCCGCACAGTTTCATCGGTGTTGGCCCGCCATCATCAGGCGCCGACCGCACGCACGACACGCACGCCGCCAGCCTTGTATTCGCGCGCGGCGTGGATAAAGCCGATGAACAGCGGGTGGCCGTCGCGCGGGGTAGAGGTGAACTCGGGATGGAACTGGCAGGCGAGGAACCACGGATGCGCCGGCAACTCGATCATTTCGACCAATGAATCGTCCATCGAGGTGCCCGCCAGCACCATGCCCGCCGCCTGCAACGGCTCGCGGTAGTGGTTGTTGAACTCGAAGCGGTGGCGATGGCGTTCGCGGATCACGTCGGCGCCATACAACTGGTGCGCCAACGTGCCCGGCTTGAGCCGACATTCCTGCGCGCCAAGGCGCATGGTGCCGCCCAGATCGGAATGCTCGTCGCGGCGCTGCACCTCGCCCGAGGCGGTACGCCATTCGGTAATCAGGCCGATCACCGGGTCGGCGGCATTGCGGTCGTTCTCGGTACTGTTGGCATCGGCCAGCCCCAGCACGTTGCGCGCGTATTCCACCACCGCCGCCTGCATGCCGTAGCAAATGCCGAAGTAGGGAATGCGGCGCTCGCGGGCATAACGCACCGCGCGCACCTTGCCCTCGAATCCGCGATCACCAAAACCACCAGGCACCAGAATGGCGTCAACACCGGCCAGCACCGAATCACCCTGACGTTCAAGCTGCTCGGACTCGACCCACTTCAGCGTTACCCGGGTACGCTGGCGCAGGCCGCCGTGCTTGAGCGCCTCGGCCAGCGACTTGTAGGCGTCGGCGTGATCGACGTACTTGCCGACCACCGCCACCGTCACTTCATCGACCGGATTCTCGGCGGCGTCCACGGTTGCTTCCCACTCGGACAGGTCGGCCGGCTTGATCTTGCCGCCCAGATTCAGACGCTCGACCACGATCTGATCGAGACCCTGCTGGTGCAGCCATAACGGGATCTTGTAGATGTTGTCGAGATCCAACGCGGAAATCACCGCCTCCTCGGCCACATTGGTGAACAGCGCAATCTTGCGCCGCTCGCTGTCGGGTAACGGCCGCTCACTGCGGCAGACCAGGATATCGGGCTGAATGCCGATCGAGCGCAGTTCTTTCACCGAATGCTGGGTCGGCTTGGTTTTCAGCTCGCCCGCCGCCGCGATGTACGGCACCAGAGTGAGGTGCATGAAGATGGCCTTGCCCGGCCCGCGCTCAACCCGGAGTTGGCGGATCGCCTCCAGAAACGGCAGCGATTCGATATCACCCACGGTACCGCCAATTTCAACCAGCCCGACATCAAAACCGTCGGTGGCCTCGTCGATGCAGCGCTTGATCTCGTCGGTGATGTGCGGGATCACCTGCACCGTGGCGCCAAGGTAATCGCCGCGACGTTCCTTGCGGATGACCTCTTCGTAGATGCGCCCGGTGGTGACCGAGTTCTTGCGGCTCAGGCGGGTGCGCACAAAACGCTCGTAATGGCCCAGGTCGAGGTCGGTCTCGGCACCATCGTCGGTGACGTAGACCTCGCCGTGCTGGAACGGGCTCATGGTGCCCGGATCGACGTTGATGTAGGGGTCAAGCTTCATCATCGTCACGCGCAGACCGCGCGCTTCGAGGATGGCTGCCAGCGATGCAGCGGCGATGCCCTTGCCAAGCGAGGACACCACGCCGCCGGTAACGAAGATCAGAGCAGTCATGAAATAAGCGGTTCCGGAAAACGTCATTCTACCGGCTTGGCGGCGTGGCTGCGAGTTGATACGGAGTTTCCGGGACTCGGGGCTTCGTGATTGATGGGATTCGGTAGCTTCGCGACAGCGTTCGCTGCGCGAACCATGCTTTCGTTGAACTCGGCCGCTATGCTCTACCCATACTTACGGTTTCCACCAACCTGCGGCCAGCGTGCTCAAAAGCAAAGCATCTCACCGGCCGGCGACCGGCTATCTTCGAAGCAAAGCAAAGCGTTTCACCGGCCTGCGGCCGGCGAGGCCCTCACACGGCGGAAAAGGCCCGACGCCTTGCGCCGGGCGCACGTCGGTGCGGCTCCTGCCGCACCGATCCGCTGCGCATCTGGGCAACCGCAGGCCGGCGCCGAACTCGCAGCCATGTGCTTTAAACACCGGCGCCTATTCCCTGCGCTTGCCTGCGATGCTCGCCGTGCTTTACGGCGCGTTGTCGCAATCGGCCCGCACATTCGGCAACTGCTCCTGCGTTGCTCTACCTCGGCAACTGCTCCTGCGTTGCTCTACCTCCTGCATCCATGCAGTCGTCCGGCATCCATGCCGTCGCCCTGTGCTGCACATCGGCTTTTCCGTTCCATCCCGCTGCACTCATTTGTTTCCCATCGCACCTTGTAGCCCGGGTTGGAGGCCCGCAGGGCCGTAACCCGGGACCGCGTCATCGTTGCGATTGCTCGATGACAAACACGGCGGTGCGCGCCGTGACGCAAGCTTCGCCCTGTCTTTGCGTTCTTTGCGTTCTTTGCGTCCTTTGCGGACCCTTGCTGTTCCCGAGGTCCCGAGGTCCCGAGGTCCCGAGGTCCCGAGGTCCCGAGGTCCCGAGGTCCCGAGGTCCCGAGTCCCATGCGCTGAATACGTATGCAAACGGTAGTCGCGCGCAGCACATGCGCCTAGCATCGAAACCGTGATCCAGATCACGCTGGTTGCTGTCGCCATGGGCGCAGCAGCCGGGCTCAGATGCAATGACCCTGGGAGGGGTAGCCATGTCGATACGCACCAATCGGGCTTCGGCTCTGTCACTGTGTCTTGCTGCTGCGCTGTGGGCATTGCCGGCGCTGGCGGCGCAGGCACCGACCGAACCGGAGCCGCAGGCGGTCACCGTCGCCGGCAGTCTGCAAAGCGAACTGGGCTGCGCGGGCGACTGGCAACCCGACTGCGCGGCATCGGGCCTGGTGTTCGATGCCGAAGACGGGGTCTGGCAGCGGGTGCTGGCGATACCGGCCGGCGACTGGGAATACAAGGCGCCACTGAACGGCACCTGGGATGTGAACTTTGGCGCCAACGGCGTGCAGGGCGGCGCCAATATCCCGCTGGCGCTGGCCGCTGCACGCGACGTGAAGTTCTATTACAGCCACGCCAGCCATTGGATCACCGACGCGGTCAACAGCACCATCGCGGTGGCACCCGGCGATTTCCAGAGTGAGCTGGGTTGCAACGGCGACTGGGACCCGTCGTGCCTGCGCTCGTGGTTGCTCGATGTCGATGGCGATGGCTTGTTTTCATTCACGGCATGGTTGCCGGCCGGCGACTATGAAACCAAGGTCGCGCTCAACGAATCCTGGGATGTGAACTTCGGTGTCGGCGGTGCGCAAAACGGCGCCAACATCGCGTTCAACGTGCCCGATGTGGACAACGGCGGCAGCGATGTCACGTTCTTTTACGACAACGCCAGCCACGAACTGACGATCAGCCTGGATGGTGCGCTCGACCCCGAGCCGCCGCAGCCGCAATCGGTGACCATCGCCGGCAGCCTGCAAAGTGAGCTCGGTTGCCCCGGCGACTGGCAGCCCGATTGCGCCGCCACCGGTTTGGCTTTCGATGATGAAGATCGCGTCTGGCAGCGGGCGTTCGACCTGCCGGCCGGCGACTGGGAATACAAGGCACCGCTGAACGGCAACTGGGATGTGAATTTCGGTGCCAACGGCGTGCAGGGCGGCACCAACATCCCGCTGGCGCTGGGTTCGGCGGCGTCGGTGAAGTTTTACTACAGCAACGCCAGTCACTGGGTCACCGACAACCGCAACAGCCCCATCGCAGTGGTTGCTGGCAGCTTCCAGAGCGCGCTGGGCTGCAACGGCGATTGGGACCCATCGTGCCTGCGCTCATGGTTGCAGGACGCCGATGGCGATGGCGTGTTCAAGTTCAGCGCCCGCCTGCCTGCCGGCAATTACGAAGCCAAGGTTGCGCTCAACGAAAACTGGGACGTGAACTTTGGCCAGGGCGGCGCGCAGAGCGGCGCCAACATCCCATTCTCGGTGCCGGCGTCCGATGGCCCGCGCGATAACGAGGTGTTTTTTGCATGGGACGCGCAGACGCATGTGTTGCAGGTGAGTCTGGTCGATGCACAGGGCGACCTGCGCAAAGCCCGTGCGCATTGGCTGAGCGCGGATGTGCTGGCATGGAATCCGGCGAGCTTGCCGGCTGGGGCGCGGGTTTTTCTGCATGCCGATGCCGATGCCGGCCTGCGCTTGATGCCCAATGGCGTGGAAGGCGGTGAAACCATCGAACTCACGCGCGACGACGCCGGACTTCCGGCTGCACTGCGCAGCGCTTTTCCGCACCTGCAAGGCCTGTCCGCATTCCGTCTGCCAACACTGGATCAGGCAACCCTGAGCACTCTGCTCAAGACCGAACTTGCGCTGTCGGTACTCGATGCCGATGGCCACCTGCTCGATGCCAGCGGCGTGCAGATTCCCGGCGTACTCGATGATCGCTTCGCGTTTGCTGGCGAGCTCGGTGCGGTGTACAGCGACGACGGCATCAACCTGCGGCTGTGGGCGCCGACCGCGCAGTCGGTGCGGCTGCTGTTGTTCGACAGCAGCGACCCGTCCAGCGAACCGGTGGAAACCCGCGACTTGCAAGAAGACATCGCCAGCGGCGTGTGGCAGGTCAACGGGCCGCGGGCCTGGGATCGGCGCTATTACCTGTTCGAAGTCAGCGTGTTCGCGCCATCGACCGGCAAGATCGAAGTCAATCGCGTCACCGATCCGTATTCGCTGAGCCTCGCTGCGGATAGCGTGCGCAGCCAGTTCGTCGATCTGGATGCCGAGGATCTCAAGCCGCGTGGTTGGGATCACCTGCACAAGCCGGCCTTTACCGCGCCCGAGGACATGGCGCTGTATGAGCTGCATGTACGCGACTTCTCGATTACCGACGCCAGCGTACCGGCAGCCGAGCGCGGCACATTCCGCGCATTCACCCGTCGCGACAGCAATGGCATGCGCCACTTGGCACGGCTGGCGCGCGCCGGCATCAGTCATATCCACCTGCTGCCGAGCTTTGATTTCGCCACCGTGCCGGAAAAGCGCACCGATCAGGCGCAGCCGGCCGGCGACCTCGCCAGCTATGCCGCCGATGGTGAGCAACAACAGGCGGCGATCACGGCGGTGAAGGATCGCGACGGTTTCAATTGGGGCTACGATCCGTTCCATTACACCGTGCCTGAGGGCAGCTACGCCAGCGACCCCGATGGCAGCGCGCGTATCGTCGAGTTCCGCGAGATGGTGCAGGCGCTCAACCGCGCCGGCCTGCGCGTGGTGATGGACGTGGTCTACAACCACACCACAGCGGCCGGCCAGAATGATCGCTCGGTGCTCGACAAGGTAGTGCCCGGCTATTACCACCGGCTCAATCTCGACGGCGGCGTCGAGATGAGTTCGTGTTGCCCTAACACGGCCTCCGAACACCGGATGATGGAAAAACTGCTGATCGACTCGGTGCTGACCTGGGCGAAGCAATATCAGGTCGATGGTTTCCGCTTCGACCTGATGGGCCACCACATGAAATCCAACATGGTGAAACTGCGGCAGGCGCTGGACGCGCTGAGCCCACGTCGGGATGGTGTTGATGGCCGCGCCATCTATCTCTACGGCGAGGGCTGGAACTTCGGCGAAGTGGCCGACAACGCGCGCGGCGAAAACGCGATCCAGCGCAACATGGCCGGCACCGGCATCGGCAGCTTCAACGACCGCCTGCGCGATGGTTTGCGTGGCGGCAATCCATTCGGCGACCTGCGTGAACAGGGCTTTGCCACCGGCCTGTACACCTTCCCCAACGGCAGCGATCAGGGCGACGCCAAGGCCACGTTGTTGCGCGTGTCGGACTGGGTGCGCATTGGCCTGGCCGGCACCCTCGCCGACTACCAACTCGTCGATGCCACCGGCGCCAGCGTACGCGCCGATCAGATCGACTATTTCGGCCAGCGCGCCGGCTACACCGCCGACCCGCAGGAAGCAATCAATTACGCCGCCGCGCACGACAATGAAACCCTGTTCGACGTGATTCAGCTCAAGGCCGCGCACAGCGCCACCCTCGCCGAGCGCGTGCGCATGCAGGTGGTGAGCAGCAGCCTGATCGCGCTCGGGCAAGGCGTGCCGTTCTTCCATGCCGGGCAGGAAATCCTGCGCTCCAAGGGCATGGATCGCGACAGCTTCAACTCCGGAGACTGGTTCAATGCCATCGACTGGAGTCTGGCCAACAGTGGCTGGGGCCGCGGCCTGCCCAACGAGGAGAAGAACAAGGACGCCTGGCCGTTGATGCAGCCGCTGTTGGCCGACCCGTCGCTGGCGCCGGGCAAGTCCGAACGTGAGCGCAGCCTGTCCGCGTTCGAGACCTTCCTGCGCATTCGCCAAAGTTCGCCGTTGTTCCGCCTGCACAGCGATGCACAGGTGCGCGAACACCTGCGCTTCCTCAACACCGGCCCGGAGCAGGTACCTGGCCTGATCGTGATGTCGCTCGATGATGCAGCGGGCGCAATCGACCGCCGTCATCGCCGCATCGTTACCTTGTTCAACGGCGGGCTGGATGCGGTCGAGTTTCCCTTGGCCGATGCCGGCAATCCGAGTTTCGCCCTGCACCCGCTGCAAATCGCCAGCCGCGATCCACCGCTGGCACAGGCACGATACAACCGCGTCAACCGCAGCTTCGCGCTACCGGGCCTGACCACGGCGGTGTTCATCGAGCAGCGGCCGGCACGTGAGCGCATCGCCTTGTTGCTGGTTGATATCGACGTCCTGCATGAGTCCGGCGCGATCAGCGCTGGCCTGCAAAAGCGCTTGCGCTCGGTGCTGCGCCGTGTCGATGCACAGCTTGCTGCGGGGCAGGACAGCCTGGCGGCAAACAGCCTGCGCGCGTTCATCATCCAGGCCGGCACGCTTGCAGCAACCCGCGCCATCCGCGCCGAAGCAGCGGATGTGTACGCGACATTGCAGGTGTTGTGAGGTGCGCGGGATTCGATAAAGCCGGGACCCGGGACCTCGGGACCTCGGGACCCGGGAAAAGCGTAAAGCCTCGGTTCGCAAAGGACGCCAGAGGCGCAAATATGTGCAGCGTATGAAAGCGGTAGCGAATGCCGAAGCCCAGACCAGTGTGGAGCCGCAATCAGGCAATCGCTCACGCTGCGGCAATGGCGATGCTATCCGGGAATCCGCGTCGAGGGAGTCCGCGTCGAGTCTGCCGATAACAAATTCCCCACGCACGCTTGATTACGCTTGGCACCCTTACCAAAGATAGCGTGGAATGCAGATGCGTGAAATACGGCAGACGCCCGACGACCGGACACTTGCGTGGTTGATCGTGGTGCTGCTGCACGGGTGCCTGGCCTGGCTTGCGAGTGGCGCAATGCGTGTCGCATCACCGGTGTCGCAGCAAGCGATCCAGGTGTTTTTTATCGAAAGCGCTCCCACGCGCGCGCCGACGCCCTCATCGCCAGCACAAAACACCACGCCGCCGCCACCAACCCGTAGCTCACAGCGAACCACGCACCCGCGCAATCCGATGATCGCAACAGAACGACTTGACGCCGTACAGCCCGCACCCGCAACAATCGCACCGGCTGGACGACCGCTATCGATGGTCTATATCGCACAGGCGCGCCTTCAGGCCGAAGCCGAAGCGCGATTGCCGCGAAACGCAGCGCCTGTCGATCTACTCGCGCGTCACACCCCCACATTGCCGGGGAAACCAGGAGAACGGTTCAGGATGCGAAACCCACTATCGGCAGCCGATGTCGTGGCCGGCATCGGCAAACTGTTCGGCGGCCCCGATTACAGCGCGGACCCGTGCGAGGATCTTGCCCGCAACATCGCCACATTGGCCACCCAGGGTGATTCCTGGGAATTGCGACACGACATGGAGTTCGAGAAGAACGCGTGTCGGTCGCAGTGAACCCCGAGCGAATCCAGGGTCGTTGAGCCGGTCAGTGACGTAGGATGGGTAGAGCGCAGCGAAACCCATCATTGCCAGATGTTGCCGATGGGTTTCGCTGCGCTCTACCCATCCTTCTATGAGCAATCGATTGTCAAGTACCGCCGCTGCGGTTTTTGCTTTTGCTGTTCGCTTTGTGGTTCTCCTGGCTGCTGACTGCTGTTGCTGTTGCTGTTGATCGGTTCGG
>JAUXUI010000100.1 GCA_030681035.1 Lysobacteraceae bacterium
CCTAGTCCCGAGTCCCGAGTCCCGAGTCCCGAGTCCCGAGTCCCGAGTCCCGAGTCCCGAGTCCCGAGTCCCGAGTCCCGAGTCCCGAGTCCCGAGTCCCGAGTCCCGAGTCCCGAGTCCGTAGGATGGGTAGAGCGCAGCGAAACCCATCATTGCCAGGTGTTGTCGATGGGTTTCGGTCGCTTCGCGACAGCGTTCGCTGCGCGAACTACGCCTTCGCTTCGCTCGGTCGCTGCGCTCTACCCATCCTACGTCGCTGCCTTTGCGTTCTTTGCGGACGGGGCTTCACGATATTCCCGAGGCCACAGAGCCGGTCGCCACCGCAATCCAGAAATGTCGGGCCAGCATGCCTGCGCGACATGCCCGCACAACGCGACGCGCACTCAGAACAACTCGACTGTGCCTTGCTGCGGCGTCGCAAGCACTTCGCCGGATGCTGTCAGTTGTTCGAAAAAGTGCAGGCAATTGCGACCATTGCGCTTGGCGTGATACAGCGCCTGATCGGCCCTGCCCACCAGTGCCGAGGGGATGAAGCGCTGTTCGATCTGGGTAGCCCCCAGACTGATCGTCACCTGCCCGACCTGCGGAAAAATGAAGGACTCGACGTTGCGGCGGAATTTCTCGAACGCAATCTGCGCACTGCCATGGTCCGGCGCGCCGATGACGATGACGAACTCCTCGCCGCCGAAACGAAACAACAGATCATCATGGCGGAAGCTGCGCTTCATCACCTGCGCCAACAGCAATAGCACCTCATCGCCATACAAATGACCGAGAGTATCGTTGATGCGTTTGAAGTGATCGATGTCGGCCACTGCCAACCAGTAGCGCGCTGCACCCCGGCGCGTCAAACGGCGTCGCTCATCGTCGGGATGATGTTCCAGCGCCGAAGCAATCAGGCGCAACAAGCGTGAAATGCTGTCATCAAACGTTTTGCGGTTTAACAACCCGGTCAACTTGTCACGCTGATTTTCCTCAAGCAGCGCGTAATGATTGCGGCTTACTTCGAGCACGCTGCCAAGCGATGCATCTTCCGCCACCAACTGCGGTTCGCGTACCAGCACATAGCCCAATGTGGCGTCGTTGGTACGCAGCGGATACATACGCAAACCGGCAACCATGGCACCGGCCGACAGCACCGTGTTCGCCGTCACGGCGCCGACAATTTCCACCCAGTCTCGCTCCATCCAGCCGTAGGGTGGTTCCTGACTGATCCTCCCGTCCTCACGCGGCGACACCACCGCCTCGCCGGCGTTGACGTGCAGCTTGGTAATGGAATAGCGGCCGGTGCCGCGATCCATTCGTAGCCAGAACACCTCGCGCGCACGCAGCAGCATCTGTACCGCGCGCAATAATTGCACTTCCAACAGCTCAAGATCACGCTCAGCCGTCAGCAGCGCCAACTGTCGCAATACCGGCGCAGCGGCCATGGGCCCGCCCGCAAACGTCATCGTGATACCGACGCGGCTTCGTTGATCACCATGACACCTCTGATTGCCCGACTTTCACTCGTTTTATCGGCCAGATAGCGAAAAGCTTGAACGATACGCCGTAACCCACTGTGCAATCAAATCATTCTCGCATCATGGCCGCAGTGACATTGATCACGCCGTGCTGGGGTTTTCAAGCGCTTGCCAGCGCTGATACAGGGTGTCAAGTTCAGCCTGAATTCCGGCCATCTTGGCGTTATGTTCGGCAATAATTGCGCCATTGCGCTGATAAAATTCCGGCTCCGTCAGTTGTGCGCCAAGCTGAGCCAACTCAGCCTCCATGCCTTCGATACGCGCCGGCAATTGCTCCAGTTCGCGCGTGTCCTTGAAGCTGAGCTTGCGTTTGGCCGGCGGCGAGGTTGCGGGCGTTGCTGCAATCGAAGACGGCGCGGCGGCCCTGTCCGGCATCACCGCGCCCGCCGCCGATGCCGCGCGGCGTTGACGCAACCAGTCGCTGTAGCCGCCGACAAACTCGCCAATCTGGCCATTGCCTTCCATGACGATGGTCGAGGTGACCACGGCATCAAGAAAATCGCGGTCGTGGCTGACCAGCAGCAAGGTGCCGGGATAGTCGGCGAGCAGGTCTTCGAGCAGTTCCAGGGTTTCCACGTCGAGGTCGTTGGTGGGCTCGTCCATCACCAGCAGGTTCGAGGGCTGCGCGAACAACTTGGCCAGCAGCAGGCGGTTTCGCTCACCGCCCGAGAGCCGGGTGATCGGCGCACGCGCGCGCTCGGGAGTGAACAAGAAGTCTTGCAAGTATCCGATCACGTGCTTGCGGCCACCATTGATCTCGATGAACTCGCGACCTTCAGACACATTGTCGAGCGCGTTCCAGTCATCGCGCAGGGTGCCGCGATGCTGGTCGAAGTAGGCGATCTGCAGGTTGCTGCCGCGCTGTACTTCACCCGTCTGCGGTTGCAGATCACCGAGCAGCAGCCGCAACAGGGTGGTTTTACCGCTGCCATTGGCACCGACCAGGCCGATGCGGTCGCCACGCAGGATGGTGGTAGAAAACTCCTGCACCAGTGGCAAGCCGGGGTAGC
The DNA here is from genome assembly GCA_030681035.1 of Lysobacteraceae bacterium. GTDB lineage: Bacteria > Pseudomonadota > Gammaproteobacteria > Xanthomonadales > Xanthomonadaceae. The sequence continues at coordinate 2,534 of JAUXUI010000100.1, forward strand.
CGAAGCTGATGCCCTTGGCCTCGATCACCTTGCGCCCGGAAGCACCGGCATCGGCCACTGCCATTTTCACCGCGCCTTGTTGCTCACGGCGCTGTTCGCGGTCTCGGCGCATTTGTTCCAGCCGGCGCACGCGGCCTTCATCGCGGGTACGGCGCGCCTTGATGCCCTGGCGAATCCACACTTCTTCCTGCGCCAGCATTTTGTCGAAACGCGCGTTGCCCTGCGCCTCGGAGTTCAGGCGTTCCTCGCGACGGCGCACGTAGTTGTCCCAGTTACCCGGCCACGAGGTCACCTGTCCACGATCGATTTCCACGATCCGGGTGGCCAGCGCGCGCAGGAAGCGGCGATCATGGGTGACGAAGATCAGCGCGCCCTTGCGCGCCGCCAGAAAACCTTCCAGCCAGTCGATTGAAGCAATATCCAGATGGTTGGTGGGCTCGTCTAGCAGCAACAGATCGGGCTCGGTGACCAGCGCCTGACCCAGCAGCACGCGGCGCTTCATGCCGCCCGACAACGCTGAAAACTCGGCATCTTCCGGCAAATCCAGGCGCTGGATCACCTGCTCCACACGGCTATCCACCGACCAGCCATCGTGCGCCTCGATCAAGGTCTGCACCTGCGCCATGGCGTCAACATCCACCTGCCCTTCGGGCGCGTGGCTGAGCCGGTGGAAAGTGGCCAGCCAGTCGCCGAGCTCGCCCAGCCCCTGCGCCACCACATCGTAAACACTGCCGGCCAACGCCGGCGGCACTTCCTGGGTGAGGCGCGCAATGCGCAAACCATCGGTCAGCCGCAGTTGCCCGTCGTCGGCGCGGATATCACCGGACAGCAGGCGCAGCAAGGTGGATTTGCCGGCACCGTTACGGCCGATCAGGGCAATGCGTTCGCCGGGTTCCACGCTGAAATCCACTTTTTCAAGTAGCAGCGGGCCACCGACGCCGTAGTCGACGTGGTTGAGAGTGATCAAAGGCATCCGACCATTGTACGTGAGCGCGTCGTAGCGCAGTGGCGAAAGTGTGTTGCCACGAACATCGTGCAATCCAGAGGCTGGCCGAACGTCTGCTCGAATGCCACGCCCACCCATGACAAGGCCGTCTGCTACCGTTTATTGCGTTGTTTCGCTACACAACTGTACGCAACGGGTACAGGCAGACGGAGTAGCAAGCATGGCGCACACACAAGAATCAACCATTGCGCTCGCCAACCTGACGATCGGCGTCACTGCGCACCGCCACATCGATCCGGCACGCGAGCCGTTGGTGCGCCAGCGTGTGCGCGAGTTCCTGTTCCGTTTGCAGCACGAGTTTCCCGACCTGCCGCTGCAACTGGTCTCGGCGCTGGCCGCCGGTGGTGACCAACTCGTTGCCGAGGAAGCGCTGGCCCTGGACATTCCGGTGCTGGCGCCGCTGCCGATGGCACAGGCCGAGTACGAGCGCGATTTTGACGACCCCGAGACGCTGCGCCGGTTTCGCAACCTGCTCGCCCGCAGTGAGGTGCGAATCCTGCCGCTGACCCCCGGCAATAATGCCGAAGACATCGCTGCTGGCGGCGCACCGCGCGACCGGCAATACGCGCAATTGGGGGTGTTCGTTTCCAGCCATTGCCAGATACTGCTGGCACTGTGGGACGGTGAGCCATCGGCTGCCGTAGGCGGCACCGCCGAGGTGGTGCATTTCCACCTGCACGAGTCGATGCCAGCGTTGGGCTGGTCGGTGCCAACCCCCAACCAACTGGCGGAAGAGACCAACGATCTGGTTTACCACATGCCCTGTGTGCGGATTACCCGGAAAGAAGCTCGCGGCGAGCCACCACCCGCGCCGCGTTGGCTAACCGCCGATCGCTCGTGGCCCGGTACCGACCCGATACCTCATGAACACCGGGTGCTGTTTATGCACATGCAAGCCTACAACCGCGATCTCTGCCGCCACGGCGCGAGGATTGACGCCGATGCTGCTGGGCTGTTCCAGGCCAATGACGAGCAGCACCGGGATACCCGCCTGATGCACCGGCTTGACACCCTGTACCGGCAGTCCGACTGGCTGGCCGTGCATTATCAGCGCAGGGTAAGACATGGCCTGATTGCCACCCACTTGCTGGCGGTTGCGATGGGGCTTGCGTACATCGCTTATGACAACGTTCACGCGGACTGGCGGTTGCTGCTGATTTTCCTGTTGTGTTTCGGCATTGGCTGGCTCTGGTATCGCGTTGGCCAACGCCGCGACTGGCACCGAAAATACCTCGACTACCGGGCGCTGGCCGAGGGCCTGCGCGTACAGTTGTATTGGCATCTGGCCGGCGTGCGCGCCAGCGAGGAAGTCCTGTTCGCCTATGACAGCTTCCTGCAAAAACAGGATATCGAGCTGGGCTGGATCCGCCATGTGATGCGCGGCGCGAGCCTGATCCACGACCGCCGTCGCGCACCCGGGCTGGAGTGGCTGCACTGGAGCATCGCCGACTGGGTAGGAAGCAAAGAAAGCCACCGCGGGCAGCTCAGCTACTACGCACGCAAATCGGCGCAGTGCGAGGCACGCTACCGGATTACCCGTCGCGTGTCCGCGCTGGCGCTGGTCACCGGGCTCGGGGTCGCAGTGCTGCTGATAGTGCTGAACCAACGCCTGAGCCCAACCGTGGCCAACTATCTGCTGGTGCTGGTCGGGCTGCTACCACTGATTGCCGGCGTGCGTAACGCCTATGGCCACAAGCAGGCGGAAAAGGAATTGATCAAGCAGTACCGCTTCATGGGCAGCATCTTCGCCCGAGCCCGCAAGCAGCTCGATGTGGCTAGCGATGACGATCAGCGTCGCGGCATCCTCAAGGCTCTGGGTGAAGCTTGCCTGCAGGAGCACACCGAATGGATCCTGATGCACCGCGAACGGCCGCTGGAGCAAAGCCAGTTGACTTGAGCGCTACGCACTGCCAACCGCGCACCACCGATTCGCGCAACAACACCAGCCCAAAGTGCCAACGCAAATGCCCGCGCCGGAAAACCGGCGGCAGCGCGCGCTGGACGCGCATGCCGCGCCCGACCCGCGTTTGGCCGGCGCATCACGGTTCTTGCGTTGCTACGTTGCGGGCGGACTTGGGATTTCGGGAGTCAAACGCATTGGCCGGACGCTATCACGCATTCATCAGCTACAGCCACGCCGACGAAACCTGGGCGCGCTGGCTGCAACGCGCGCTGGAGCGCTACCGGGTGCCAAAGCGGTTGCGCCAACGCGAAAATGCCGATTTGCTGCCGGCCCGCCTGTACCCGGTGTTTCGTGACCGCGACGAGTTGGCCTCGGCCGACGATCTGTCCGAAGCGATCCTGCGCGCACTGGCCGAATCAGGTGCGCTAATCGTGGTGTGCTCACCGGCTGCTGCCGCCTCGCGCTGGGTCAACGAAGAAATCCGCTACTTTCAGGCGCGTGGACTCAGCCATCGGGTGTTTTGCCTGCTGGTGGCCGGCAGCCCGGATCCGAGCGCTAGCGATTGCGCCTTCCCGCCGGCTCTGCTGCACAACGAGGATGGCAGCCCGCGCCACGAGCCGCTGGCCGCCGATGTGTTCAGCGACGGCAAACACAATGCCCTGCTGAAGATTGCCGCCGGTTTGCTGTGTGTCGGTGTTGACGATCTCAAGCGCCGCGATGCCCAGCGCCGCGCGTGGATCCGCTCAATGCTGACCACCGGTCTGCTGGTGATCTCCACCGTTACCGTCAGCCTGGCGATCGTGGCGTATCTGTCGCGCCAGGAGTCTGAGGTTCGACGTGGCCAGGCAGAGCATTTGATCAATTTCATGCTGGGCGACCTGCGCAGCAAACTCGAACCGCTCGGCAAGCTCGACCTGCTCGATGCGGTCGGCGATCAGGCAGAAAGTTACTTCGACGCATTGGGTGATCGCGGCACTGCAGCAGAAGTGCTGGCGCGCGCGATAGCACTGCGCCAGATCGGCGAGGTGCGCTTCAGCCAGGGCCGCCTCAAGCCGGCGCTTGCCGCGTTCAGGAAATCGCTTGCTCAGGCACAGGCGCTACATACCCGCGAACCGGAAAACAACGATTATCTGTTCGAACTGGGGCAGGCCGAGTTCTGGGTCGGCTACGTGGCCTGGCAGCGCAACGACCTGGATTTTGCCGACAACGCTCTGGAGCGCTATATGCAGCGTAGCCGCGAGTTGCTGGCACGGGAGCCGAAAAATGCCGGCTACAAACGCGAGCTCGCCTACGCCTACAGCAACCTTGGCAGCGTCGCCCGCGAGCGCGGCATGGCCGCCGACGCCCTGAGCCATTTCAATGATTCGCAGGCCGTGCTGCGGCAACTGCTGGTCGACTCGCCCAATGATGATGCGCTGATATTCGACCTCAGTGAAGGCTTGTCGTGGATCGGCTCCACCCTGCTTGACCTCGGCCGGATTGCCGAAAGCGAACAGGCATTCCGGGAAACGTACAGTCTGCTCGCGAAGCTGCATGCAACTGGCGAGAATCCGCGCTACAGCAACCGCTATGGCGTCGCCGGTACGTTTTTGGCACTGGTCCTGACCCATCAGGGCAATGTTGCCGAAGCCAAGGCTCTGCTGGATGAAAGCACCCGCGTCTGCCAGGCCCTGGTTGACCACGATCCGAGCAATGCCGAATGGCGTTATTCGCTGTACAACAGCCAACGCGCGCAGGCCGAGCTGGCACGTGCTACCGGCGAATTCGGGCTCGCTGACCGGCTTCTGACCCGTGCCCATACAGGCTTTTCCCAACTCACTTCCGAAGACCCAAGCAACCGCGACTACGCGCGCGCGCTGGCCATGGTCGAACGCCTGCAGGCATTGCGCGTACTCGATATCGGCCATCCCGAGCTGGCCATGTCACCAGCGATCAGCGCGATGGCCCGTGCCGATGCGGCGATGGATGAAAAGGGCCGCGATAGCGCCAAACTCGATACCGCGCAAATCGCGGAAACACTGGGCCGCATCCAGCACGCGGCCGGCCAGACGGCGCTGGCGGAAGCGAGTTGGAGCAAAGCGCGCGAACTGCTCAAGAACGGCGCGCAAACCGGGGTGATGAACATGCTGCTTCGCGCCGAACTCGCTCAGGACAGCGGCGACACCGATCAAGCGCTGGAGCTGGCTGACGCATTGCGCAACGCAGGGTTCAACGACCCACGCTACCCGCTGCCAACCCGAAAACAATGACTCACCCCGCCGTCGAATCCCCGCCGGCCATCACCCACCGCAAGGAGCTACGCCATGGACCAGCCCGCCGACACCAATGGCCAACCCGCCAACCCGCCCTTCGTCACCCTCAGCGTGCAAAAAGGTGCGCCTGCCGAGGCCGGTTGGGCAACGATTGATGGTTGCGGCAACACATACACCTACCGTTACGATGGCGGCACCGACGATCACGGCAACGTCGTGGTGCATGGTCGCGGGCAAGTGGTGATCACGGTCAAACTGGCCAGCGACCCGGCGCTGCAAATCAGTGGCGTCAGTTTCGACAACGACCCGGGGCAGCAACTTTCCAGCCCGAACAATTCACCGCGCGTCGCCACCATCAAGAACAGGAACACCGCGCCGATGGAAAATGCGTACTACGCGCTGGAGGTGACCGACACCAGCAACGACTGCGCACTGACTTTCGACCCGATGATTTCCAACCGCTAACCGGATCGGCGCGAAGGCCAGTGGCGTCAGTCGCCGCTGGCCTTCGCGATCAGCGCATCGTTGCAGTGCAGGGTGATGTCACCGGTGCAGCATGCGGCGCAGCAACATTGCCAAATCGGAACCCTTCAGGCAGGTCGGCGTCTGAGTTGACATCTCCTCTCGCAAGGAACCCGGCATGCTGCTCATATCTGCTTTTATCCGTAGCAGCCTGATTGGCCTGATCGTGCTGGCATCTACATCGACCAGTCTGGCGCACGAGCGCCCACATGCCGGCGCCATAAAGGCCAGCTCACCCGATGCACCTTTGCTGGGACATATCGTTTTCCCGACATCGGCTACGGTGCCTGCCGCGCAGGTTGCATTTATTCGCGGCATGCTGCTGCTGCACTTGTTTGAGTATGAACGCGCCCACGACGCCTTTGTTGATGCCCAGAAACTGGAACCCGACTTCGCCATGGCCTATTGGGGCGAGGCCATGACCTACAACCATCCGATCTGGGATCAGCAGGCGCGCGAACAAGCGCTGGCTGCGCTGCACCGACTGGGCGCAAGCGCATCGGCTCGCGCCGGCAAGGTACATAGCGCACGAGAACGTGAGTTTCTGGCGGCACTGGACGTGCTCTACGGCGAGGGCAGCAAAGCCGCGCGCGACCTGGCCTACCTGCATTTCATGGCCGACATGGCCAAGCGCTACCCCGACAATCACGAAGTACAACTGTTTCACGCACTCGCCTATTTCGGCGTCCATGCTGGAGTACGCGACATCCCCGACTATCTGCGCGCTGCCGCGATCGCCCAGGATGTGTTTTCGGCCAATCCGCAGCATCCAGGCGCGGCCCACTACCTGATTCACGGCGTCGATGATCCGCTGCACGCCGTGCTTGGCCTTGGCGCCGCACGTGCCTTGGCGAAGCTGGCACCCGATGCCGGTCACTCACAGCACATGGCCTCGCATATTTTTCTGGAGCTGGGCATGTGGGATGCGTTGATTCAGGCCAATCGCGCTGCGTTGCAGGTCAGCAACCAACAACTTGCGCAGCGCAGGCTACCACCACGTCATACCGGGCACTACAACTACTGGCTACTCTATGGCCTGTTGCAAACCGAACAAAACGCGGATGCCCGCATCCTGCTCGAACAGGCCATCGCTGATCGACACGCTTCCGCTGAGCCACCGCCGGGGCCATTGCAACTGGATGCCGACACCTCGCTGACCGGTTCTTTGGTACAGATGTGGGCGCGCTATCTGATTGAGACACGTGGCTGGGGCAACGCGGTGCTCGATTGGCAATTCGAGCTCGGCGACGGCAGCGACCCGAAGCTGCTCGTCGCCTTCGTACGCTCCATGGCCGGCTATCGCCGTGGCGATGCGAGCTCCGGCCAGCATTGGCAACAGGTATTCGAGCGCGAGCAAACGCAACTGCAACAACGCATCGCGGTGCAAACCGAAGTCATTCCCACCGACCTGCAATACCTTGAGCGGCTTGTCGTGCAACGCAAACAGCTACACGCGGCCGCACAAATGGCCGCCGGTAAATCCACCGATGCGCTGGCCGCAGCTGCCGAGGCCAGTGAACTTGAAGGGCGCATGGCGTCATCGTTCGGACCACCCTTCATCGATTATCCCGCCGCTGAATTGCACGGCGACTTGTTGCGCGAAGCCGGCCAACCCGCATTGGCGGTGACTGCCTATCGGCTGCAATTGCAACGCAGCCAAGGCAAACGCAGCGTGTTGCGCAGCATCATCAACGCCGCAAAATCGGCTGGTGATGCGCAGAGCGCGCAGTGGGCTGAGCAACAAATGCGATAGTTCAGTCGGGTTGCTTGCGTTCGGCTTGCCAGGCAGCGCGTTCCACCTCGTAACGGATCAGCGCTTCCTCGTAGATATCGAAGATGCAGCGTGGGCAACCTTCGCCGCAGCAGTCACCGGGCAAAGGCTCAACCGGTGGCGTGGGTTTTTTCGTCGTCATGCGCACAAGCATAACGCCAGCATCCACCACCGATCACGGCAACGGCATGCCGCGTGCCGCATGGTAAAGGCGATACCAGTCTTCGCGGCTCAAACTGACCGCATCGGCCTGGCAACAGGCAAGCAGTCGATCAACCTTGGTGGTGCCAACCACTGGCTGGATGGCGGCTGGATGGCGCAGTAACCATGCCAATACGATGGCTTCGCGGCTGGTGCCGTGCGCATCGGCCAGCGCCGCGACCTGCCCCGCAGCAGCGTGTACCTGTGGCGAGGCTTGTGCCGGCGGCGCGATCAACGCCCCTCCCGCCAAGGGCGACCATGCCTGAATCAGGAGTTCCTGTGCGCGGCAGTAATCGAGGGTGCCACTCGCTGCCGCATACGTTGCTGCGGCGGCATTGACCATTATCCCGTCATCGATCAGTTGCGTGTGCAGCAGACTCAGTTCGAGCTGGTTGATCACCAGCGGCTGCGCCAGATACCGCTGCAGCAGTGCAATCTGACCGGCATTGTGATTGCTCACGCCGAAATAGCGCACCTTGCCACTGCCGTGCAACGCATCGAATGCGCTGGCAACTTGCTCCGGCTCGATCAATGGATCGGGTCGATGCAGCAACAGGATATCGAGGTGATCGCAGCGCAGACGACGCAGGCTGGCTTCCACCGAAGCGGTGATATGGGCATGGCTGAAATCGTAACGCGCCGGATCGCCGGTGTTAGGCGTGTCGGCAAAGCGGATACCGCACTTGGACTGGATCACGATGCGCTGGCGCAGGCCCGGCACCTGTTGCAGCACGTCGCCAAACACCGCTTCGGATTTGCCGTGAGTATAGATATCGGCGTGATCGAACAGGTTGATGCCCTGCTCCACCGCCGCGCTGACCAACCGCAGCGCGCGACTGCGCACGCTGCCGCTCAACGCTGCGTCGTCCCAACTGCCGCCGAGTTGCATGCAACCCAGTGCGATGCGCGATACGACGAGATCGGTATGCGGGATGGGCAGCGTCTTCATCAATCCTGTTCGGCCGCCGCCTCGCGCCCCTGCTGCCGGATCAGCGCTTCTTCACGCGCATCGCGGATCGACCACATCACCGCATCCACGTCGGCGTCACCTTCGTCGAACACGAAGTGACCGCTCAATTCCGAATCCGGCTTCAATGCGCTTTGCTCGTAGAGTGCCCACATCTCTTCGCCAAAATGGCTAGCCGCCAGCTCCGGGGCAAAACGTGCCAAGCTGTCGCGCACGTTGTGTACATCACGCAGCAACATCTCGCGTGCCGCATTGTTGCCAGCAGCGCTAACCACCTGCGGAAAATCGATCAACACCGGCCCCGATTCGGACACCAGAATATTGTATTCGGACAGATCGCCGTGAATCAGGCCAATGCACAGCATGCGCACCACATCGCGGATCAGTGCCGTGTGGTAGACATGCGCCTGTGCCGGTGTCAGCGCCACCTCGCCCAGGCGCGGCGCGCTGCGGCCCTCGGCATCGGTTACCAGCGCCATCAGCAACACGCCATGGAAATAGCCACGCGGCTCGGGAACGCACACCCCGGCATCGGCGAGCCGGTAGAGCGCATCCACCTCGGCGTTCTTCCACTCCGCTTCCTGCTGGCGGCGACCAAACTTGCTGGCCTTGCCTACCGCCCGCGCCTGCCGGCTGCCGCGCTGCTTGCGGCCTTCCTGATACTGCACCCGCGCCTGAAAGCTGCGCTGCGCCATGTCCTTGTATACCTTCGCGCATAGCACTTCATCGCCTGCGCTTACCACGTACACTGCGGCTTCCTTGCCACTTTTAAGCGGGCGCAGTACGGCATCAATCACGCCATCATCGATCAAAGGTTGCAGTCCACTGGGGGTTTTCATTGACCAACGCGCTGCCGACAGAGAGAGCCGGCATTATCCTTGATTTGGCCATGACCCGTCCTGCGCTCAGTGTCGCACTGAGGAATCATCACCAATCCGCAGCCAGATAACCGTGATCAGCGTGCCGGCAATCGCCAGTGCCGAATCCTTTTGCGCATCCCAGACATCGCCCTGGGTACCGAGGTAGGCGACGCCAAGATCGCCACCGAACCACGTCGCCGCAAGCCATTCAGCCACTTCATAGAATGCGGCGTGCGAAGCCATGAAGGTAAACGGGACGAGGTAGCGCCATGCACCGCGCTGGGTTACGCGGCTGTCGATCAACTCGATTGCCGTCGGTGTAATCAACAGACCGTAGAGAAAATGCACCAGGCGATCAAAATGGTTGCGTTCAAACCCGAGCAGTGAGCTGATCGAGCGCCCGAACAGTGTCTCCGCCCAGGCGTCGTATGGCACCTGTGCATAGGTGTAATGCGCGCCGATCGCGTGCAGCACCAGAAACACAAACAATGCGCTGACTGCGGTGTCCGACAAGCGTCGATGCACGGTTAAAACGAACGGCACCAGAATCAACACCAGCACGTTCTCGAGCAGCCAGTCCTCGCGATACCAGGGCGCAATCGCCAACGCCAGCCACCACAACAGGTAAATCGTGAGCAACGCCAGGCGATAGCGATCACGCGGATTGAAGTGGATGGCCATGAAGTCTGTCCGCCGCTTGCGTCGCAATGCGCAGTGTAAGCCGATAACCGACGTTTGGTTCAACGCTTCGCGAGTCCCCGCGCGGCATGCTGCTGTTCCAACGTCAACGCCACCTGATTGCGCAGGTAAGCCGGCTCCAGTTGTTCGGCGGCAATGCCCTCGCCGCGCGCCAACGCGGCGGCGGCCAAACGCGCGCAATCGCCGGCATGCGGCAAGGCGGTTGCATCCACCAGTGCAGGCTGCAATCCAAGCCGCGCGACAAGCGCGCCAGCTTCGGCGGCAAAGCCGGTGCCCACGCCGCAACCGACTGCCGAATAGCGCTCGGCATCAGCCGGTGAACCCAGCCATTCCGGTGCCGACGCCCTCACCAGACCATCGGCACCGCGTTCAAACCGCCCAATGTAAACCTCGCCCATGCGTGCATCGATGGATGCGATGATCGGTTGCGCGCAATCGGGTACTGCGCCCTGCGCCAGCACCGCCAACGTCGAGACCGGCACTACCGGGATATCCAGCGCCATGGCGATTCCCTGCGCCGAGGCGATGGCCAGACGCACGCCGGTGAAGGCGCCGGGGCCACGGCCCACCGCAATCGCATCGAGTGTACTGCGCGCGATGCCAGCCTCGGCCAGCAAGGCGTCGGCCCACACCAGCAACAATTGCGCGTGCTGGCGTGGTGCGATGGCGTGGCGTTCGTACAATTCACCGTCGAGCCACAGCGCGACCGAGCACGCCTCGGTTGCGGTTTCAAACGCCAGTATCTTCATGATTCGCCTGCCACGGAGGCTGCGGAATAATGCGGCAGCGGCGCAAAAAACGCTTCGACATCGGCCAGTGATCGGGTGCGCGGCAAGGGTGGCAGACTGTTGAGAAAAATCCGGCCATAGCCCTTGGCCAGCAAGCGCGGGTCGCACAGCATCAACACCCCGCGATCAGTTTCACTGCGGATCAACCGGCCCACGCCCTGCTTGAGCGCAATGACCGCCTGCGGCACCTGTTCGTCGAAAAACGGATTGCCGCCGCTGCGGCGCACCGCCTGCAGGCGCGCTTCCAGCACCGGATCATCCGGCGCAGCAAACGGCAGGCGATCAATCACCACCACGCTGAGCGCGTCACCGGCCACATCGACGCCTTCCCAGAAGCTGGCTGCGCCCAGCAACACCCCATTGCCCGATGCGCGAAAACGCTCCAGCAATTCCAGCCGTGGCGCGGTGCCCTGCACGAACAATGGCCATGCGTCATTGGCCAGCAGTTCGGCAGCTTCGCGCAGCGCCCGGTGCGAGGTGAACAGCAAAAACGCACGCCCGCCGGAACATTGCAACACCGGGCGCACCGCGTCCACCACCGCCTGCACGTAGTTGCGGCTGTTGGGTTCGGGCATATCCTTGGGCAAGTACAACAATGCCTGTTGCGGCCAATCGAACGGACTGGCCTGCAACAACGTACGCACCTCGCCAAGGCCCAGCCGGCCGGCAACATGGGCAAATCCGGCGTCTACCGCCAGCGTCGCCGAAGTCAGTATCCATGCCGCGCCACTGCGCTCACGAAACGCGCGCAGCGGTTCGGCCACGTCCAGTGGCGTGCGATGCAGCACAAAACCGTGCGCACTCAGTTCGTACCACAGCACATCAAAAGGAATCGGCGGTGGGTCGTCGAAATCCGGTTCGACTTCATCGTCGGGCGTCAACGGCAGCGGCTGCATCAGCCACGCCTGCAAGCGCTGGCGCAGGGTCACCAGGCGCTCGTCGAGATTGGCGAACCCAGGGCTGGCCGCAACCAGCGGCGCCAACGCCAAACCCAGATCGGCCAGCGCGTGCGCCAGATCGTGCAGCACGCCATCACGCACATCCCCTTCGCGCAGGCGACTGCCACTGCCACGTACCGGCAGATCATTCAGGCTCAGGCGCAGCTCGCGCACCGTGTGTTCCAGCACGCGCACCGGCTCCTGTATCCGACCGATCGAACCCGCCACTTCGCCACATTCGGCCAGCGCATCGCGTGCCAGTTCCTGAATTTGCCGGGCACTGATGTTTTCGCCAAAGAACTGTTGCGCCAGATCCGGTAACTGATGCGCTTCATCAATCACGAATACTTGTGCGCCGGGCAGGATTTCACCGAAGCCCTCCTGCTTGAGCGCCAAATCAGCCAGCAACAGATGATGATTGACCACCACCAGATCGGCCGATTGCGCCTGTTGCCGGGCCTTGACCACAAAGCAATCGTCCCAGAACGGACAATCGCTACCCAGGCAATTTTCGGTGGTGGAAGTGACCTGTGCCATCAGCCCCGGGTCTTCGGGCAGATCACGCAGTTCGGCCAAATCGCCGTGTTTGGTGCCGCCCGACCAGACCACAATCTGTTGCAGACGAGCCAGTTGTTGCCGGCTGAGAAAGCGGCTGTCGCCGCGCGCCTGTTGCAGGCGATACAGACACAAATAGTTGGCGCGGCCCTTGAGCAATGCGGTACGCAGCCCCAGGCCCAGCGCCTTGCGTACCCGTGGCAGGTCGCGATGATAAAGCTGATCCTGCAACGCCTTGGTACCGGTGGAAATGATGCTCTTGCAGCCGCTGAGCAGTAGCGGCACCAGATAGGCGAAGGTCTTGCCGGTGCCGGTGCCGGCCTCGGCCAGCAACGCATCGCGCGCCTCGATGGCGTCAGCTATCTCCGCCGCCAATTGCTGCTGCGCCATTCGTGCGGTGAAGCCAGGCGCTGCCGCAGCGAGTGGCCCTTGCGCTGACAATGCCGCGCGGGCCTGTGCCGCCAGGCCATCCTCGCCACTCACATGCGCACCGGCGCGGAAACCGTGCATTGCGATCGTTGTGCCTGCGCGCTGGCACTGCCAGCGCTATCGCCAACCTGCTCACGCACCAATTGCACGGTGGCCCAGTTGCGCCGGCACAGCGGCCCGAGCCGTGGCCCGTTGTCGAACGAGCGCGACGCCAACGCGATTGCTTGATCCCAATCGGCAAGCAACAACGCCAATTCGGCCGCTTCCTGCAACAGGGCGGGATCATTGGGCGATATTTCCTGCGCTTGCTGCAAACGCTGTAACGCACCGCGATAATCGCCTTGTCGCTCCAATTGCTGCGCTGCCTGGCGCAAATCTTCGGTTTGCGTATCACGCAGTGGCTCGATCAGCAGCACGTCGTCAGCATCGGCTGCGGCACGCACCTGCGCCACCAGGCTGGCGGTATCAACTGAAACTTGCACCGGTACCGAGGCCACATCAACCGGGCCTCGGCAGCCCACAAGCAGCAACCCAAGCATGGCGACCAACAGTGTCGCCTGCCATGCCGAGACAGCATTATGAGACGCTTTCAACGGCCATCCTCCTGCTCGCCTGAAAACCATTCGCGCACTGTCTCCAATACGCAACCACGAAATTCCTCGGGAGCAAACCCTTCCACAAACGGATATTGCTTGGCGCCGGCGCAACCGGGGTCGGTGCGCGCAAACTCATCGTCATCCACCCATACCCATTGCAGGCCATCATTGGAAACCGTCAAGGGCTTGCTCGGCATCTTGCGAAACAGGGCCGACCACACCCGCATTGCACCCGTGGAACCATACAGGCCAGTGGGCTGGTTCTGGTCGTTACCCACCCAGATCACTGCCAGATGACTGCCGGTGTAGCCGGCAAACCAGCTATCGCGGCTGTCGTTGCTGGTGCCGGTTTTGCCAGCTGCCCGCAAGTAACCAAGACCGTCGTTCACAAGTTGCCTTGCCGTACCGTCGGTGACGGTGTGCTGCAACGCGATACCGGCCAGCCGCGTGGCAATATCATCGCCACGCTGCGCCGGTGCAGCGTTCACATCATAGCGATGCAAGGCTGCGCCATCCGTCGCCAATACGGCACGTAACGCGTGCAAGGGCTGCACCTGACCGGCAGAGGCGAGAAATTGATAAGCCTGCGCAACCCGCAGCGGGCTCAGATCGATGGAACCCAGCAACAAGGATGGATTGGGTTCAACCGTAATGTTCGCCAACGCCTTGAGCAATTGGCTGAGCCGATCAACGCCGACATCCAGCCCCAGACGCACTGTCGCCTGGTTGTAGGACTGCGCCAATCCCTCGATCAAGCGCACACGACCGTGACTGACCCCGTCTATGTTCGCTGGGCTCCAGGTCTTGCGCCGCGCCAGTTCAACCACTATCGGCGCGTCTTCGATGAAACTCGCCAGCGCATAGCGGCCCGGCTGCGCCAGCGCCAGCATGTACACGAACGGCTTGAGCAGCGAACCGACCGGTCGCTGCGCATCCAGCGCCCGGTTGAAACCAGGTTGTGCGTAGTGGCGGTTACCCAGCATCGCCAGCACCGCACCATCGTTGGCATCGGTCACCACCGCGCCCACTTGCAGTTCCGGGCGACCCTTGCGCTCCAGCTTCGGCAAGGTGCTTGCAACCGCCTGTTCCAGATAATCCTGGGCACTGGGCGCCAGCGTGGTGTGGATGCTCAGGCCGGCACCGGTAAGGGTATCGGGCGGATAGTCACGCGCCAGTTGCGCGTAAACCATATCCATGAAGGCAGGATAGCGATTGGCAGCAAAGCCGGGGCTGGCACTGACGCCGAGCGGCGCGGTCGCGGCACGCTCACGCTCGGCGGCATCGATCAAGCTGGTATCGGCCATCATCTTCAGCACCACCGCACGGCGCGCACGGGCGCGCTCGGGATGACGGCGCGGGTCGTGATAACTCGGGCCTTGTATGAGGCCGATCAGCAGGGCCAGTTCAGGCGTATCGAGCCGATCAAGCTCACGCCCGAACCAGAACTCGGCAGCGGCGCCGACGCCACGAATCGCCTGGTTGCCCTGTTGACCCAGATACACATCGTTGAGGTAGGCTTCCAGAATCACGCGTTTGTCGAAGCGTGCCTCGATGATCAACGCGTACGCCGCCTCATTGAGCTTGCGGCTGAGGGTTTGCTCCCGGCTGAGGAACAGACTGCGCACCAACTGCTGGGTCAATGTGCTGCCACCCTGACGCAACTGCCCCGAACGTAGATTCACCCACGCTGCGCGCAGGATACCCAGCGGGTCAACACCGCGATGAAACTTGAAATCACGGTCCTCGACCGCCTGCAACCCGGTTATCAACAATTCCGGTACGTCCTGCAACCTTACCAGCCGGCGTTCTTCGCGTTTGGCGCCGTAAAGCGTTGCGATGCGTGCCGGATCAACCCGTAACTGCGGCAAGCCACGCTTGCCGCTGGCATCAGTGACATTGGCCACCGCACCGCCCACCAGCCGAAACCGCGCCAGTTGCCCTGGCACCGGGCCGTCGATATCGGAAAAATCGCGGGTATGGATCAGCACCTGATTACCATCAATGGCATAACTGCCGGCAACCGGAGCGCCGGCCTGCACCCGGTACCCTGCCGCCATCAACTCCAGTTCCAGTGCCTGTGCATTCATCCGCAACCCGGGCGCCAACAGCAGCGGCCGCGCATACACGCGACTGGGTTCCTGCCATTGCAGCGCACCAAACTGGCTACGCACCTCGCGGTCGAGCACCCAAAAATACGGCACCGCAAAGCCAACGCCCAAGCCAAATACGGCGAGCACACTGAACCAGAGCCAGCGGCGCAGCGGCTTTGACTCGTTCGAGTTGGAGCGGGGTGTTGCAGAGCGTCTGGACAAGGTAATCGCAAGGAAGCAACGGAACTCCGGCTAGTGTAACGCTTCACCCACAATACCGAACCCGCTGCTTGCTGGACCGGCAACGCCTTTGTAACCTGTGTGCGTATGTAACCTGTGTGCGTATACCATGTAGCTGGCGCGAAGCAGGCATGGGCAGGCTGCCGGGCAGCAATTACCGCGCCATTGCGTGAAAAACAGCGATGCACTGCAATGTCACTGTCATGCAACAGTGTTGTCATAAACCTTCCGGCCCCAGCGAATGCCCGTAGTGCGCCCGACAACGGTTTGCCTGATCTTGCCAGCCAACGTGGCGCTCGCTACGGATGGCAGGCTGTGGCCTGAGTTGCCGGTCGCCTGCCGTGGACTGGTATTCGGCCACGACCCGAACATGGCCGAATTGCCGGAGCCTTGGCAATCAATGCCAGCGGTACATGACCCGCTTGCCGCGTTGCGCGCTGCACAGGCACTCGACCCTTCGCGTGACCTGATCGTGCTCGCTGCCGATGCGGTGTTGCCTGAGGGCTGGTGGCCGCGCTTGCTGGCCGCGATTGCCACCGCCGACGGGTTTGATGTGATCTCGGCCATTGGCTCGCAACACAGTGCTCTCGATCCGTTCGCACAGCCAGCAACCGAAGCCCTGCCCGCTTTTGCCGACCCGGATGCGCTGTGCTGGTTGCTGAGCGACCACGCCCTGTTTGATTGTGCATTCGCCAATTGCGGCCTGAGTTGGTGGCGGGCCGGCGTGTCGTTGCCCGATTCGCGGCATTGGGACAATCTGGTGCCCGATGGCCTGCGCGGCGCGGTGCTGCCCTGCTTGTATATCGCAGCAACTGCTGGCGAGCGCAGCAAACCGGCAGCCGCGCCGCTGCCGGTAGCCGCATTGGCCGAACGGATCGCCGAGCGTGCCGGCCAACCGGCGCGTCGCCCGGGCTGCAATGGCAAGCCCGTGGTGTTGCACATCGTACACGGTTGGGGCGGCGGCGCCTGGCAATTCGTGCGCGACATGATGCACAACGACAATCCGCGCGAACACCTGGTGTTGGTCAGCCTTGGCGACCCGAAAACCGCTGAGCATGGGCAGCGCATTGCCCTGCACGCCGACCTGGACGCACCCGCCATTGCCGATTGGACGCTGCCCGCTGCGATCAGCGATACCGCCATCGAATCGCCCGCGTGGCGCGCGATATTGGATGATGTCATCGCCGATTGGGGCATTGGCGCGGTGCTGGTGTCATCGCTGATCGGGCATAGTCTGGACGCATTGCGATCCGGGCTGCCAACCAGCATCTGCTGCCATGATGCCTACCCGTTATGGCCGTATCTTGCCGATAACCTGCAAGATGAGGCGCACATTTTTGATGAGCCCACGTTGGCGCAACGCCTTGCCGAACACGCACCGGCGCCATTTCGCAATCGCGACCCGGCGCACTGGGCCGCTCTGCGTTCGGCCTACCTCAATGCCTTGCAGCAGCGCGATGTGCTGCTGGTCGCGCCCAGCCAAAGCAGCCGCGACAGTTATTGGCGCCTCGCCGCGCAAACCCGCACCTTGCGCTGGCAGATCATCGGCCATGGCAGTTCCCTGCCGCTGCCCAGCCCTGCCCCTGCGGCACAGTTCCCTGCGCGAGCTCGGCTGCGGGTGCTGGTGCCGGGCCGCATCGCCAACGGCAAGGGTGAACAACTGCTGTGGCAACTGGCAGCCAATCTGGCTCCCGAAGTGGAATTGATTTTGCTCGGTTGCGGCAGCGCCGGCATGGCGCTTTTCGCCCGCAACGGCGTACAGGTGCAGTTGAATTACCGCCATGCGGATTTGCCGACACTGGTGAGCCAACTGGCCCCAGACCTGGCGCTGTTGCCGAGCACGGTGGCGGAAACCTGGAGCTACACGCTGTCGGAAATGTGGCAGCTCGGCATCCCGGTGCTGGCCACCGCGTTGGGCAGCCTGCGTGAACGGATCGTCGATGGCGAAACCGGTTTGCTGGTAGCTGCCAACGCCGAAGCAGTGCAAGCAATGCTGGCCGCGCTCGCCCACAACCGCAGCCGGTTGCTGGCATTGCACCCCGGCCATGTACCCACGCTGGATACCACGCTCGCCGCCTGGCGCGATGCCTTGCCTGCACCCGCACATTGCGCTCGTATCCAGTCGCAAGCCTCAGCGCACTCGCTGGCACGGCACAGCCTGGAATGCGAGCACGGTGCCCAACGTCGGCAGTTGCTCGCACTCGGCAGCCAACACCGCGCCCTGCAAATCGAGTTCGATCAGCGCAGTGCCTGGGCGATCAGCATGGAGCAGCAATTGGCTGCGCAACACGAAAACCAGATTGATTTGCAGCAACAACACGATGCGGCGCTTGTGCAAATTGCCGAGTATGCCCAGCGATCTGCGGACATGCCCAAGCAACTGATTGCGCAACATCTGAACCTTGCCAAGCTGACAGAACAATACGAAACAGCACAGGCAGCACTTGCCGAAAGCCACGCGCTGGCTGCATCGCTCAATGCATGTATCGCAAACAACAACAAGGATTTGTGCGCAATGCAGGATCAACTGGACAACATGCGACAGCGACATGACAGCGCCCGAGAACGCCTCAACGCGCTCGAAGATGCGCTGAACAGCGCGCATCAGTTTTATCAACGCGACACCGGCGATCTGGCACAACAACGCAACGTCGCACTGGCCCAGCGCGACCAGTTGCAACACGAACTCGACACCTTGCTCGAAAGTCATTCATGGCGTCTCACCCGCCCGCTTCGCGCGATCCGCCGGATCGTGCGTACAGCATTGGCATCGTTGGCGTTTCGGCGCCGGGTGCTGATTTCCCTTTACCGGCGCGGCCTGGCCAGCGTGCATACGCGTGGCTTGCGGGTCACTGCCGAGCGTGTCCACGAATACCTGACCCGTAATCGCAGCGGCAATGCGGCACATGCAGCCGACACCACACCAGTTTTCAATGGTGATGCGCCGACTGCGGTTCCGTGCAGCAAATATCCACTGGCCAGCATCATCATTCCGGCCTACAACCACATTGAGCACACCCTGGCATGCCTTGCCGCACTGACGGCGAACAACGAGCGGGCCGCATTTGAAATCATCGTGGTCGATGACCATTCCAGTGATGACACGCCAATCCAGCTCGCGGCGATCCAAGGCTTGCGGTTGTTGCGCAATGCCAGCAACCTCGGCTTCATCGGCGCCTGCAATGCCGGCGCGCAGCAGGCACGCGGCCGTTATCTCGTGTTCCTCAACAACGACACCCGACCACGCCAGGGCTGGCTTGACGCCCTGATCGATACCTTTGCACAGCACCCCGACGCCGGCCTGGTCGGCGCCAAACTGATCTACCCCGATGGCCGCTTGCAGGAAGCCGGCGGCATCGTGTTCAGCGATGGCTCGGGCTGGAACTACGGCCGCTTCCAGGATCCGGCCGACCCCCGCTACAACTTCGTTCGTGAGGTCGATTATTGTTCTGGCGCAGCGATAGCCATCGCAGCGGATGTATTCCAGTCGCTCGATGGCTTCGACAGCTATTACGCACCGGCCTACTACGAAGACACCGACCTGGCGATGCGCATCCGCCGCCTTGGCAAAAAGGTCTACTACCAACCGAAGGCCGAAGTGATCCACGCCGAAGGCGTGACCAGCGGCACCGATCTGGGCAGCGGCATCAAGGCGCATCAGGTCGAAAACCAGGCCCGCTTCGTGGCGCGCTGGCGGCAGACCTTGCAGCGCAGTCATCGCTTGCCCGGCAGCGACCCGGCACGCGCGGCGGCCCGTGATCGGGTGCGCCAGGTGCTTATCATCGATGCCTGCACGCCAACGCCGGACCGCGACTCGGGCTCGCTGCGCATGCTCAACCTGATGCGTTTGCTGATTGCGCATGGATGCGCGGTGAGTTTTCTTGCTGAAAATCCAGCGCATGGCGGTCGCTACACCGAGGCCATGCAACAACTCGGGGTGGAAGCCTGGTGGCACCCGTGGCTGGCCAACCCGGCACAGTGGATGAACGAGCACGGCCGGCGCTTCGATACCGTGATCGTGTCACGCCATTACGTCGCCGCCGCCTTCCTGCCCCTGCTGCGTCAGTTCGCCCCCCGCGCGAAGATTCTGTTCGACACGGTTGATCTGCATTACCTGCGTGAACAACGCGAGGCCGAAATCAGTGGCGACGCCGCTCAGGCGCGTGCTGCGGCAACCACGCGCGAACGCGAATTGCGGCTGGTGCGCGACACCGACATCACCCTGGTGGTGAGCCCGTTCGAGCAGGCGCTGTTGCAACGCGAAGTGCCCGGCGCCCGCGTCGAAGTGCTGTCCAACGTACACGCGATCGCCGGTTGCAAACAGCCCTTTTCCCAGCGCAATGGCTTGCTGTTTGTGGGTGGCTATCGGCATCCACCGAACGTCGATGCCGCGAACTGGTTGGCGCAGCAGATCTTCCCGCGCGTGCGCCAGGCGCTGCCGGACATCGAACTGCATCTGATCGGCGGTGATGCACCTGATTCCGTGCGCGCGCTGGGCGATTTGCCGGGCGTGCATTTCCACGGCCACGTGCCAGACATCGAGCCGTTTCTGGATGGTTGCCGCATCGCGCTGGCACCGCTGCGTTATGGCGCCGGGGTCAAGGGCAAGGTCAATCTGAGCATGGCGCATGGTCAGCCGGTGGTGGCAACGCCGTGCGCCGCCGAAGGCATGTCACTGCGCGATGGTCACGACGTGTTGATTGCCGAACAACCGCAAGCCATCGCCGACGCCATCGTCCGTTTGTATCGGGATCAAGCGCTGTGGGCCACCCTGTCGCGCAACGGGCTGGACAATGTGCGCCAGCATTACTCCTTTGAGGCAGCAGGCGAGGCATTGGCACGCATCCTCGACGCTGCCGGGCAACGCAATGTTGCCTGAGGCAGCAATCGCACTTGCTTGAAACACCGTCATTCCCGCGAAAGCGGGAATCCAGTGATGGCCGGTTGCGGGCCGGCACAGGCTCTGGTTTCCCGCTTTCGCGGGAATGACGAACATTTGCAACCTTCGCTTGCGGCAAACAGTGGGCTGACGTAGCGGTCTACAGACGTCCACGCACGCGCGCCATCACCAGCACCTTGCCCGGCGCACGCATCAACACACTGGAGTAATCGAACACCAGACCGTCGGTATCGATTTGTGCTTGCACCTGATAGGCATTGCTGCCGAGGCTGAACGGGCCGAGGTCGGCATTGTTTATGCCCTCGCGCTGCAAGGCTTCGCGCACGGCTTCGATACTGCGATAGGCGGTGCCCGGTTCACGCGCCAACCGACGCGCCTGCGCCAAATCCATGCCGTCGGCGACTGCCAGCCACAACACCGGCGGTGCGCTGTTGAGATTGAATTGGGCATCGGCGGGCGCCGCACACACATACGGCGCCAGCGCCGCATAGACGTGCGCATCAACGGCGGGCAGGCGCTTGAGTTCTGATATGTCGATGAACGGTCGATTGGCGCTGCGTGCGGCCGGCCGCGATGCCGCATAGGTAACATCCTCGGCGCCATTGTCTTGCAACTCACGATCACGATCGACGTAATCGGCGGCTTGGTTGGCGATGCGTGTTTCCAGGTTCAAGCCAATCAGCACCCGCTGCAGGCGGCGCACCGCGGCCGCGTCGGTGGTGCCGTCCGGCGCCAACGCATTGAGATTGAAGCAGGCACCCAGATCACGCAGCTGGCCGGTGATCACAGCGCCAGGCACCTCGATCGGCGGCAGCGGCTGCCGCCACGGCGCATCGAGCGGATCGAAATCGGGCGAGGCACGCTGATCGGCCAGAATCACTTGCACCGCCCAGGCCTCAAGCCCGCGCATCAGCTCGGCACTTTGCTCGGCGCGCCACTGGTTGCGCAAGCGCGCGCGGCCCTGCTCACCATGATCGATCAGGCTGCTGGCCATGATCACCGCCAGCGCCACCGCCAGCAACGCCACCAGTAGTGCCACACCGCGTTGTCTCGCACCCGTGTTCATGGCGTTCCGGTATCGCGGTTGTCGGGCAGTTCGATCAGGCGACGCAACTCGCCCAATCCTGCCAGAGTGAAACGCAGCTCCACTGCACGTGGCAGGCGCTCGGCTGCGGCACCACGTAGCGGCCAAACGGGGCTGACGCCGCGATCAAAATAACGCCACTGGCAATCGCTGACCCCGCTCAGCCGGGTTTCGCTTTGCGGCAATGTGCCGGCGACGCGATCCAGCACCGGCCAGCGCAGGCGTTGCAGTTCACCATCACTGCAGCGCCAACCCACCCGCTCCAATGCCGGCAACGGCGTCTGCCAGCCGCCGCCTGGTGCCAGTCGGGTCACTTCGATGGCACTCCCTTGCCCCAGCACTGCCGGCAGCTCGGCGCCAATACCATCGCGCACCGGCCGCGCCACGGCCTGGCGCAGATCGCGCTCAAGCTGGGCGATGGTGAGCTGCAACGCGCTCAGACGCCCGCGTTCACCGTCCAGCGCATGGCGAGCGCGAGCCAAAGTATCCAGGCCACCCCAGGCCAATGCTGCCACCACCGCGAAGATCGCCAGCGCGATCAGCACTTCGAGCAGGCTGAAGCCTGAGCGGGCCGCGCGCGATGCATTCATGGCGTCGCGAACCCCGTCAACGTCAGCAAGGGCTGCTGGTCCTGCACCGGGCGCACTGCCACTTCCAGCCGCCGGATGCCCTCATCGGTCGCCATTGAAATGCGCAGATCCCAGCGCCAGCGGCGACCGCCCATTTCCACCTCGCCACTGCGCTGGCCGCTGGTCGGCAACGGCGATGCCAATCGGGTTTCGGCAATGGCATTGGCCGCCACCCATTGCGCCAGAGTGCGCTCGCGTTCATCGGCAAGCGATCGCGTCTCCTGTGAGGCGGTGCGCACCAACGCCGCCATCGCCAGCGCCAACACCGCCAATGCGACCAGCACTTCGAGCAGGGTGAAGCCACGCAAACGATCAGCGCGCATCGATGCGCTCGCGTTCGATGCGGCCACTGGGCTTGCCGGCAATCCGCCAGCGCGGCACGCCGTCGCGCGCAAGCAGCAGTTCGAATGGGGTCAGTTCACCGTTGGCCTGGCAGGCGATCCGTGCTCGCGGGGTTTCATCGCGTGCCAGATCGATAGTACGACCGTCCAGCCGCAACGCAAGGCTGATGCCGGTGGGCAGATGTCGGTTTCGCAACGGCTCGGCAGCATCATCGGGCAACGGCGTGAATACGCCCTGCGCAAAGCTGCCAAAGCCCATGGCGTCGGCGGTGACCACCACGCCCATGTCGCGACCGGTCACCATCGCCCGCTCGCAGGCCATGCCGAGCAACGCAGCGACCCGCTCGGTCGCCACGTCAGCGCGACGTGCGCCAAAATCCGGCATCGCCAGCACTGCCGCTGCGCTCAGCACCGCGACAATGACCAGCGCCACCAGCAATTCAATCAAGGTGATGCCGCGCTGCGTGTTCACGTCAATCTCGCCGAACTCCCGCGCACCGCTTACGGCTCCCAATTACCGATATCCGCCGCCACACCCTCACCACCACTGCGGCCATCGGCGCCTTGGGTCCAGACATCAAACGCACCATGCGCGCCAGGCTTCAGATACAGGTACTCGCGGCCCCAGGGGTCTTTCGGAATGCTGGGCAGATAGCCATCACGTCGCCAGTTCGGCACCCCGGACGGCTGTTTGACCAGCGCCTCCAGGCCCTGATCGGTGCTCGGGTAATCGAAATTGTCGAGCCGGTACATGTTCAGCGCGGTCACGATGGCGGTGATATCGGCCTGCGCGCGCACCACGCGCGCTTCGTCGGGGCGGCCCATCAACTGCGGCACCACCACCGAGGCGAGAATGCCGAGGATCACCACCACTACCAGCACCTCGATCAAGGTGAAGCCGGAAGCGGTCCGGAAAGATAGGCATTGGACAGCAGAGCGATGGGACGGGATCATGGCAACTCATGACGATGACTGATCCGACGATGCTAGCAGACGCCGCACTTTGGCGTACACGCGACCTTGCCGTGCTGTGGCACCCGTGTACGCAGATGCGCGAGCACCCCGACACCCTGCCATTGGTGCCGATCAGCCACGGCCGCGGTGTCTGGCTGCATGGCATGGATGGCAACCGCTATCTCGATGCCGTCAGCAGTTGGTGGACCAACCTGTTCGGCCACGCCGAACCACGCATCGCCAACGCCATCGCCGAGCAGGCGCAGCGGCTGGAACATGTGATTTTCGCTGGTTTCTCGCATCAACCGGCGGTGGAACTGGCCGAAAGCCTGCTGGCACTGGCGCCGCCCGGACTGGCTCGGGTGTTTCTAGCCGACAACGGCTCGGCGGCGGTGGAAGTGGCACTGAAGATGAGCTTTCACAGCTTCTTCAATCGCGGCGATACCCGCCGGCGCAAGTTCATCGCGCTGCACAACGGCTATCACGGTGAAACCCTGGGCGCGCTGGCGGTTGGCGACATCCCGCTGTATCGACGCATTTACGCACCACTGTTGATCGAACCGCTGTTTGCGCCCTCGCCCGACGCCTGGTTGGCCGAACCCGGCGAATCGGCGCACGATCATGCCGTGCGCGCTGCCGCTGCGCTGGCGGTAATATTGGCCGAACAAGGCGAGGACGTGTGTGCGCTGATCCTCGAACCGTTGGTGCAATGTGCCGGCGGCATGCGCATGTACCACCCGGAATATCTGCGCCGCGCCCGTGCGCTGTGTGACCAGCACGGCATCCACCTGATCGCCGACGAGATCGCGGTCGGCTTTGGCCGCAGCGGCAGCTTGTTTGCCTGCGAACAGGCCGCCATTACCCCCGATTTCCTGTGCCTGTCCAAGGGCCTCACCGGCGGCTTTCTGCCCTTGTCGGCAGTGCTCACCACCGCCGCCGTGTATGAAGCCTTTCTCGATGATTCGCGCGAGCGCGCCTTCCTGCATTCGCACAGCTACACCGGCAACCCGATCGCCTGCGCCGCCGCACTGGCGACACTGGCCATCTTCCGCGACGAACCGGTGCTGGAACGCAACCGCACAACAGCCGCCCACATGGCGCAACTGGCGGCGCCGATCGGCGAACACCCGCATGTGGCGCAGGTGCGCCAGACCGGCATGATCCTCGCCTTCGAACTGGGCCAGGCCAACAGCCGCGAACCGCTGCCGGCGGCGCAACGCACCGGCCTTTGCGCCTATCGTGCAGCGCTGCAACGCGGCGTGCTGCTGCGGCCGTTGGGCGATGTGCTGTACTGGATGCCGCCCTACTGCATCAGCGCGGACGAGCTGCACCATCTCGCGCAGGTCACCGCCGCCGTCATCGATGAGAGCACTCGCGCATGCGCCTGACCCGAAATTACATCGATCACCCGCTGCAACCCGGCCAACGCATCGCATTGCCCGAGACCGTGGCCAATCACTTGCTGCGGGTGTTGCGGCTGGGCGTTGGTGACGCGCTGATCGTGTTCAACGGCGATGGTTTCGATTACCACGCCAGCGTGGTCAACGCCGAACGCCGCGCCGCGCAGATTGAAGTGCAATCGCGCGAAGCCGCAAACCGCGAGTCGGCGTTGTCGATCACCCTCGGCCAGGGCATCGCGCGCGGCGACAAGATGGACTGGGTGCTGCAAAAAGCGACTGAACTCGGGGTTGCGGCGATTGCGCCACTGCGCACGCAATGGACCGAAGTGCGGCTCAATGCCGAGCGCGCCGAGCGCCGCCATCAACACTGGCGCGGCGTGATCGCGGCGGCCTGTGAACAGAGCGGGCGTGCCACCCTGCCGGAACTGACTGTGGCCAGCGAACTGTCGGACTGGGCTGCCGACGTACCAGATAACGCACTGCGGCTGTTGCTCGACCCTGACGGCGAACACAGCCTGCGTTCGTGCCCGCAGCCGCAACCGGGTCAACCGGTATGGCTGGTGATCGGCCCCGAAGGCGGACTGTCCGAGCGCGACATTGCCACCCTGCGCGCCGCCGGCTTCAGCGGCCTGCGCCTCGGCCCGCGCATACTGCGCACCGAAACCGCCGGGCTGGCGGTGATCGCGGCGATGCAGGCGTTGTGGGGTGATCTGGGTTGATGAAGCCGGGACTCGGGACTCGGGACTCGGGACTCGGGACTTCGTGATTGATGGGTTTCGCTGCGCGATGGGCAGGATGCCCGAGTGCCGCGAGCGCATGGATGCGCAAGAGCGGCCTCTACCCATCCAACGGACTCGGGACTCGGGACTCGGTCGCTCACAGGGTGATCTCCTACAAAAAAACGGTGTGTTGCCCCTGTAGGAGCCCACCCTGTGGGCGACCGTTATCGCAATGGCACAGTGGGATGAAACGGCAAAGCCGCTCTGTAGCGCATGGCGACGGCATGGATGCCGGACGACTGCATGGATGCAGGAGGTACGACTCCATGGATGGAGGAGGTAGAGCCGCGTCTGGAACAGCGGCCGAGAGCAACGCAGGAGCAGTTGCCGAATGCGCGGGCCAAGTGCGACAACGCGCCGTAAAGCACGGCGAGCATCGCAGGCAAGCGCAGGGTGAGGCGCCGCTGTCTGACCGAACGAGCCGCGTAGCGGCGACGTGAAGGCGTGGCGAGCACAGCGAGCGATGTCGCGAAGCGACCGAACACATGGATGTGCGAGTTCGGCGCAGGCCTGCGGTTGCCGAGAAGCACAGCGGATCGGTGCGGCAGGAGCCGCACCGACGTGCGACCCGGCGCAAGGCGTTTTCGGCCCTTTTCCGCCCTGAAAAGGGCCTCGCCGGCCGCAGGCCGGAGAATGCTTCGCTTTTAAGCTTTGAAGCTTCGCTTTGAAGCTTCGCTTTGAAGTTGTGCTTACATCACGAAGTCCCAAGCTAATCCGTGCCACCACCATACAGCGCCTTGCGCGGCGCACCGCTGAGCTCCGCCGCCAGCCGCGCCGCCGGCGCAGGCGCCAGATGCTCACACAGACGGGCATACAGGCGCCGGCCTGCAATCAACCGCGCCTGCGCATCGTCGCCCGCACCCGCCACCACCAGCACAAACTCGCCGCGCCGCTGATTGGCGTCAGCCGCCACCTGATCACGCACCTCGCTGACGTTGCCGCTGAGCACGGTCTCGAACAGTTTTGTCAGCTCGCGCGCCAGACTGATTTGCCGATCGGCACCGAACACCGTCAGCAGATCATCGAGCATCGCCTCGATCCGGTGCGCGCTTTCGTAAAACACCAGCGTGCGCGGCTCACTGACCAACTGGTTCAGGCGCTCCCGTCGCGCCGCTGCCTTGGCCGGCAAAAATCCCTCGAAACAGAATCGATCACAGGGCTGGCCGGAAACCGCCAATGCTGCCAACAGGGCGCTGGCACCGGGCACCGGACTGACGGCCACACCGGCGGCACGTGCGGCGCGTACCAGACGAAACCCGGGATCACTGAGCAACGGCGTGCCGGCATCGGAAACCAGCGCCATGTTTTCGCCGGCCAGCAGCCGCGCCACCAATGCATCGGCCTGCTCGGCTTCGTTGTGCTCGTGCAATGCCTGCAACGGCCGCTCGATACCAAAATGGGCCAGTAACTGGCGACTGTGGCGGGTATCTTCGGCACAAATCAGATCGACACTGCGCAAGGTTTCCAGCGCCCGCGCACTGATGTCACCGAGATTGCCGATTGGTGTCGACACCACAAACAAGCTGCCGCAGCGGTGCTGCATTGGGTTCTCCACATCAGGCCCGTTGGTGATCGCAATGGCGCGGTGCAGTAGCATAGACGTGTTTCGGGATAATCGCCCGACCGATTGCCAGAGATTTTGCTCATGAATCATGTCATACGTGCATTGCTGCTTTCGTTTTTGCTTGGCGGCTGTGTCGTCAATCAAGTCAGCTCGCAGCGCGAGCCCGAGCAGCCGCTTGCGCAGGGCTTGTTCGATCAACAGCGCTACGGCGAAGCAGCGCAAGCATTTGTTGATGCCGCCAGTATCGCCAGTCGTCGGCCCGAGCATCTGTGGCTGCGCGCCGCCGAAGCGTGGTTGCGTGCCGGCAACAGCGAACAGGCGCGGTCGGCGGCAAGCCGGATTCCGGATTCGTCGCTGACACCGACCGATCGCGCGCGGCTGGCACTGGTCAACGCCGAACTGGCGTTGGCCGATGGTGAGCCCGAACGGGCACTGGCCGGCCTTGCGCCCAGCGGTGCCAACCTTCCTCCCTCCCTGGTGATCCATCGTCAGCAGTTGCGGGCACAGGCATTGCAACAAACCGGTCAACACCTTGCCGCCGCTGCCGAACTGGCATCCATCGACGCGCTGCTGAGCGGCGCTGATCGCCCGCAAAACCGCCGTCAGATCGAAGCCCTGCTGGCGCAAGTAGACAGCGCCGCGCTCTACGTACAGGGCCAGTCAGCCCCGCCCGACTCGCCGCTGCGCGGCGTCATCAATCGCGCGCTTGCGGAGCGTGGCCTCAGCCCGATTCCACGTGGTGCCGACAGCAGCCAGGGTCCGGCCGACTGGAACCTGCCGGTGACGCCGTATCAGGTTGGCGCCGAAGGCTACCAGCCAAGCCAGTCGCTGGCAGTGTTGCTGCCACTGAGTGGCCCGCTATCGGGTGCCGGCCACGCCGTGCTCGATGGCGTATTAGCTGCGCATTTTGAACAGGCAGGCGAGCGCCCTCGTCTGCTGGTGATCGACACGGCCGGCAGTGCCGATGCAGCGGTCGCAGCATATCAACAGGCATTCGATGCTGGTGCGCAGCGCGTGCTGGGGCCACTGGATCGCGATGCTGTAAGCGCGGTGTTTACCCTGGAACAGCACCCGCTGCCGATCCTTGCCCTCAATCGCAGCGGGCTGCCGCCACCGCCGGGCAGCGCCAGTTATACGCTGTCGCCCGAGGACGAAGCCGTTGCCGCCGCCGAACGCATGCTCGGCAAAGGCCTTTTGAAAGCCCTGGCCGTCGGCAGCAGCGACGAACAAAGCCGGCGCGCGATTGCCGCGTTTGTCGAGCACTTCACCCAGCGCGGCGGCGAATTGTTGGCCAGCGCCGAGATCCCCGAATACGAGCCCAACTTCAGCGACGTACTGAAACCACTGTTCAGCGCGGCCGGTGGTCGGGTGATCCAATATCCAACCAGAGAAAAGGCCGACAGGACCGAACTGGCCGCCGCGCACGACGCCGTGTTCATCGCGCTCAAGGCACCGCAGGCACGGCTGCTGGTACCGCAACTGGCTGCCGTTGGCTTCGCGCAAAAGCCGATCTTCGCCACTGCGTTGATCGTGTCCGGGAGCGGCGATCTGCGTCTGGACCTGGAGCTGGAAGGAATCGAGTTCCCCGAGTTCCCGTGGCTGTTGGGCGAAAGTGATGCCCTGCCCAGCGCCGAGCATCTGGCGCGCACCCTGCCCAGTACACGTGGCGCCAGTGCCCGCCTGTTTGGCCTTGGCGCTGACGGCTATCGCCTCAGCGCCTATCAGGATTACCTGCAAAGCCACCCCGGCGCCTGGCTGGCTGGCGCCAGCGGCCAGTTGCGCATCGACATGTTCGGCAATGTGTTGCGCACACCGTCCTGGGCGGTTTTCAGCGGTGGCCGCACCCGCGCCGCTATCGAAACCTCGCTGCAACCGCAGGCCATGGAATCCGGTGACGGCACCTGGTAAACCCACCTCGCGCCGCGCCATTGGCGCCGCCGGCGAAGATGCGGCCATGGCCTGGCTGCGCGAACGCGGCTTGCAGCCATTGGCGCGCAATGTGGCATTCGCATTCGGCGAGATCGACCTGATCATGCGCGATGGCGCGACCATCGTGTTTGTTGAAGTGCGGCAACGACGCAATGATCGCTTCGGCGGTGCCGCCGCCTCGGTGGATCGACGCAAGTGCGGACGTATCGCCCGCGCCGCCAGCGCATGGTTGGTCAGCAATCCGGCACTGGCCAAGGCGCCGTGTCGATTCGATGTGCTGGCATTGTCAGGCCACGACGCCAACGTGCAGATCGAATGGATCCGCGATGCCTTTACCCTGGATGATATCCGCTGATGCGAAATCCGTACCTGACAATTCGACGCAAGCGTTTGCAGCCCCTCTCCCGCCGGGAGAGGGGTTGCAGAGGGTACGGGTGTACACGAAAAAACATCTCGTGCGAGTGAGACATGGCATTGACCAGCAACCCGCACGACACCCTGCCCGACGCCCTGCGCAAGCGATTGGCGCGGTGTTTCGACGCCAACGCCCTGCTGCTGTCGCCAGCGCAGCGGCTGAGCTACGGCTACGACAACTCGCGCCAGTTCGCGATGCCGGCCGCCGTGCTGTTGCCGCATGAAACCGAGCAGGTGCTGGAGCTGGTGCGCGCCTGTCGCGCCCACGGCATGCCGATCATCGCCCGCGGTCGCGGCACCAACACCACCGGCGCCACAGTGCCGCTGCACGGCGGCGTGGTGGTCAGTTTCGAGCGCATGAACCGATTGCTGCGCATGGCGCCCGAAGACCGCCTCGCCGTGGTCGAACCGGGCCTGCTCAACGGCGACCTGCAACAGGCCGCCAAGCCACACTCCCTGTTCTGGCCGCCCGACCCGACCAGCGCCGCCTACAGCAGCATCGGCGGCAACATCGCCTGCAATGCCGGCGGCCCACGCGCAGTGAAGTACGGCGCCTGCCGCGACAATGTGCTCGGCCTCGCCGCCGTCACTGGTGCCGGCGAACTGATTCGCTGCGGCGGCGCTACCAGCAAAGCCGCCTCGGGCTACGACTTCACCCGTTTCATCGTCGGCTCCGAAGGCACGCTGGCGTTGATCGTCGAAGCCACCCTCGCACTGCGCCCGTTGCCTGACGCACGCCGCGCACTGCGCGCGCTGTATGCCGATGTCGAATCCGCCGCCGCCGCCGTTGCCCGGCTGATGGCGCAAGCGCACACCCCATCGATGCTGGAGTTCATGGATGGCGAGTGCGTGCGTCTGGCGCGCGAGATCGGCGGCGCCGATATTCCCGCCGCCGGTGCGCTGCTGATGATCGAAGCCGATGGCGATGCCAGCACCGTGGACATTGCCGTCGCCGCACTTGAACGCGCCGCCCGCGGCCCCGGGCTGATCGCGCTCGACGCCGCTCCCGATGAAGCCGCACGCGAGGCCCTGTGGGCGGCGCGCAAGGCACTGTCACCGGCACTGCGCTCGATCGCTGCGGGCAAGATCAACGAAGACGTGGTGGTGCCGGTCAGCCGCATCCCGGCACTGGTTGCCGGCGTCAGCGCGCTTGCCCGCGAGTTCGCGCTGACCATCGTCAACTTCGGCCACGTCGGCAACGGCAACCTGCACGTCAACATCCTCTACGACCCGGCGGATGCCGCGCAAAACGCCCGCGCCCACGATGTGCTGCCGCGCGTGTTCGCGCTGGCGCTCGCGCTCGGTGGCACGCTGTCGGGTGAACACGGCATCGGCATCGCCAAGCGCACGTTCATGGCGCAAGCGCACAGCGCTGAAACCCTCGCCCTGATGCGTGCGGTCAAGGCCCAGTTCGACCCTGATGGCATCCTTAATCCGGGCAAGCTGTTGCCGGGGTGACATCGTGCAACTTTGCCAGATCCTCCTGCTGCAAATGCCGCCATTGGCCTTTGCCCAGATCACCCAGCAGCAGATTGCCAACAGCGACCCGAATCAGGCGTAGAACTGAAAGTTCACATGCTGCCAAAAGGCGTCGGATCTGCCGATTACGACCTTCATCGAGCACAATTTCCAACCAGGCATTGCGTTGTCCCGTGCGCAACAACCGCACCGACCGCGCCTTGAGCCATTCGCCATCGCACGCCACACCGGTTTCAAGCCGCGTCAGCAGCGCAGCGTCGGGCCGCGCATCCACCTGCACATGGTAGGTTTTGCCCGGGCCACTATCGGGGTCGGTGATACGCGCAGCCCATTCGGGATCGTTGCTGAAAAGCAGCAATCCCTCGCTGGCTTTGTCCAGCCGGCCAACCGGCGCCAGCCACGGCAAACCGGCGTCCTGCAAGCACGCGTAGACCGTGTCACGGCCACGCTCATCGTTGACACTGGTGACCAGCCCACGCGGTTTATTGAGCATCACATGCAACGGTTCTGCACGCGCCAACTCCTCGCCATCGATGGCGAGGCGATCACGCTCGCGCCGGATCGGAGATTCCGGATCGGTGACAGTCCGGCCATTGACCGCAACCCGCCCGGATCGCACCAGTGTTTCGGCCTGACTGCGCGAGCACACGCCCAGTTTGGACAACACCCGCGCCAAACCATGACATGGCGCTTGCGTTGCGTTGGAGCGTGATCGACGCATCTGCGCAATATCCTCGATGAATACAAGCTCAGCCGCAAACGTTGCGGGATGATGTTGCTCGCCGTGATAGGCAAGTGAATGAAGTTCAGAGATTATTGATGACGTTGCAGATTCGTTTCCTGGCGGTTTTTTTGGTGTACAAACGGCTACTCTCGCCAAGAACGCCAAGAACGCCAAGAACGCAACGGGCCGGAGAAGCATGACCGAAGGCGAAATCGCAGGCTGGTCGTTGACGTCACCGACAATTGCCCACGAACAACCTTATTGATTTATTGGCGTACTTGGCGAGAGGACATGCCTTGTGAGCACCCGTAATGTTGCTACAAATAAATAAGTACATTAAAATCATACGCTTGAATCGGTTACGTGCTTGAGATCGCAGCTTTTGCTGGCAACCCGCACAGACCAGCCTAGTGTAGTGCTTCGCGATCTGCGAACATCACCCTTTGAAGTCGGCGTGCATCCGCGCCGCAAGCGCTGCCATCGCATCGGTCTGCCTTGTTACGTAAAAACACGCCAATATCGCCGACAAATTCCCATTCGGCGCGCCCCAAGGAGCCAATTGATGTCTGCACCCGCGATGCAAGCTGGTCTGCCACCCAAGTCCAGTCCCGCCGAAACCGCTGCACTGGCCGAAGCACGCACCTTGGTGCGCGATCTGTTCACCGCACGAGCCGGATTGTATTGGTTCGATTTTATGACCAGTACCACCATCGGTTGGGCGGCATTCGTGGCGGCTGTGTTGCTGCCGGCATGGTCGGTATTGCAGGCACTCGCTGTTGCGACAAGCATCGTCGCGCTTTATCGCTCGGTGATCTTCGTACATGAACTTGCACACCTTGGGCCGCGAGTGTGGCCTGGTTTCCGGCTAGCCTGGAACCTGCTCTGCGGCGGACCGATGCTGGTGCAATCCTACACCTACAGCGGCGTACACAACCTGCATCATTACCAGCAACTGTACGGCACCCGTGATGACGGTGAATACCTGCCGTTTGCACGGATGCGGCCAATGGCGGTGTTCGGGCATTGGGCATTGGGCATCGTTGTGCCGGGGTTTGTGCTGGTGCGCGCGTTGATTCTGGTACCACTGTCGTGGCTGTTTCCAGCACTGGCCAAATGGCTGTGGGAGCGCGCCTCCTCACTGATCATCGACCCGGAGTTCAAACGCCCGCATTCCAAGCATGACGACCCGAGTTGGCGTTGGCAGGACATGTACGCATGGCTTTGCGCGAGCAGTGCGGCGACCCTGATGGTGCTTGGCGTGTTGCCGTGGCGGGTATTGCTGGTGTGGTACGTATTGCTGACCGGCATTTTGTTGTTGAACGGTCTGCGCACGCTGGTCGCGCACCGCTATCGCTTCCCCGGCGAGCGCCCGCTCACCTTGATGGAGCAATTCCACGATTCAGTCGATGTCCCCGGCAATCCCTTGCTTTCGCCATTGTGGGCCCCGGTTGGGCTTCGCTTCCATGCCACCCATCATCTGTTCCCGGGCATGCCGTACCACAACCTTGGCACCGCCTACCGTCGCCTGAAAAACAGCCTGTCGGATCCGACCTGGTTTCTACAATCCAGCGAACGAAACCTGTTTGCCGGGCTGCGCCGTTTGCTGCGCGAATCGATTGGGCGCGCACAAAAGCCGTAAGCCGGGGCACGCAATTCAGCCGATGCCAGGCTGGAGATTCACTGCATCATCACTGCGGCGCAGGCATCGTGCGCCGCATGATTGATCGATCTCCCTCGCCAGGCACGGCAAACACCACAACAACACGTGATGCGTGGCGTTCGTTGCGCCGCTGGTTCGATGCCGACGCCGGGGAACA
Organism: Lysobacteraceae bacterium; assembly: GCA_030681035.1. Classification (GTDB taxonomy): domain Bacteria; phylum Pseudomonadota; class Gammaproteobacteria; order Xanthomonadales; family Xanthomonadaceae. Next base: position 36,365 of record JAUXUI010000100.1, read on the forward strand.
CCTCGCGGCCAGCGACGCTATCGACTGGCTGCGCATCGTACCCTTCGCAGCATTGCATCTGGCTTGCATCGCTGTGTTCTGGGTGGGTTATTCACCCATTGCGCTGGCCATTGCCGTGTTGTTGTACGCCGCACGCATGTTTGCCATTACCGGCTTTTATCACCGCTATTTTTCGCACAAGGCGTTTCGCACCTCGCGCGCAACACAGTTTGCATTTGCCTTGCTTGGCGCCGCCAGCGTGCAACGCGGGCCGCTGTGGTGGGCTGCACATCATCGCAACCACCATCGTCATTCGGATACTGCCAGCGACATCCACTCGCCACTCATTCACGGCTTTTGGTGGAGCCATGTCGGCTGGTTTCTGAGCAAGCGCGGCTTTGCCACTGATCACCAGCTGATTCCCGACCTGATTCGCTTCCCGGAGCTGCGTTGGCTTGATCGCTTTGATTTGCTGGTTCCGTTGCTGCTCGCAATCGCGTTGTATGCGCTTGGCGAGCTGCTTGCGACCACATCACCGCAACTGGGCACCAATGGACCGCAGTTGCTGGTCTGGGGGTTTTTCATCTCCACCATCGTGCTGTTCCATGCCACGGTAACCATCAACTCGCTGGCGCACCGCTGGGGCAGCCGTCGCTTTGCAACCCGCGACAACAGCCGCAACAACTGGTTGCTGGCCCTGCTCACTTTTGGCGAGGGCTGGCACAACAATCATCATCATTTCCCCGGATCGGCCCGCCAGGGTTTTCGCTGGTGGGAAATCGACCTCACCTACTACGGGCTGCGCTTGCTGGCGGCATTGGGGCTGGTATGGGACCTCAAGCCGGTACCGGTGCAGCTGCGCAATGTGCGTTTCGAGGCAGGCTGACTTATGCGTATTGCAGTAATCGGCAGCGGCATCGCTGGCCTTGGTTGCGCTTGGCTGTTGTCACGCCAGCACGAGGTTGTGCTGTTCGAGCGCGACTCGCGCCTCGGCGGCCATACCCATACCCATGACATCGAACGCTTCGGTCAGCAGTATCGAATCGATACTGGTTTCATTGTCCACAACCGCGAGCACTATCCGCTGCTGAGCCGCTTGTTCGACGAGATTGGCGTGGCAACGCAGCCGACCCGCATGAGTTTTTCGGTGCGCGATGACCGCAGCGGACTGGAATACAACGCCGAGACCCTGGACACCCTGTTTTGCCAGCGGCGCAATCTGCTCTCGCCACCATTCTGGCGCATGGTGCGTGATATCACACGCTTTTACCGCGAAGCACCGGCGTTGCTGCAATTAGCCGATGATGGCCCAAGCCTGTTCGATTACCTCGTGCAAAATGGGTATTCAAAGCTGTTCATCGAGGATCATCTGCTGCCGATGGCATCGGCGCTGTGGTCATCACCGCAAGCCAAGGCGCGCGAGTTTCCAGCGAAATATCTGGTCGCGTTCATGGCTAACCACCAGATGCTGCAACTTGACAGCCGGCCGCAGTGGCGTGTCGTAACCGGCGGCTCGGATCGTTACGTACTCGCCATGACTGCAAACTGGCCGGTGCAAGTGCGCTTGAGCAGCGCTGTGCAATCGGTGCAACGCAACGCGACGAAGGTGCGCATCAATTCAGAGCACGGTGAGGAAACCTTCGACCAGGTGGTGTTCGCCTGTCACAGCGATCAGGCACTGGCCCTGCTGCGCGATGCCAGTGAGGCCGAACATGCCGTACTCGGCGCGATTGCCTACCAGCACAACGACGTGGTGTTGCACACCGACGCGCGCGTGCTGCCACAACGCAAAAAGGCCTGGGCGGCATGGAACGCACACGTCGCCGGCAACGACAGCGCAGCGTGTTCGGTGAGCTACTGCATGAATGTGTTGCAGTCGATCGCCAGCCCCGAACCGTTCATCGTCAGCTTGAACCGCAGCGATGCGATCGACCCGGATCGGGTCATCGCGCGCATGGTTTATCAGCACCCGGTGTATACCCATGCCAGTGTGGCGGCACAGGGCCAACGTGCGCGAATCAACGGCCACAACCAAACCTGGTACTGCGGTGCCTACTGGGGTTTTGGTTTCCACGAGGACGGGCTGCGCAGCGGCGTCGAAGTGGCGCAAGCGCTCGGAGTGACCTGGTGATGCACAGCGCCATCTACGAAGGACGTATCCATCATCGTCGGCTGTTACCGCGAGCGCACGCGTTCTCCTACCGGGTATTCATGCTCTGGCTCGACCTGGCAGAACTCGACATCGTGTTTTCGCGGCGCTGGCTGTGGTCGGTCAACCGCCGCAACCTGGCCGCATTTCATCGCGTCGATTACCACGGCGACCCAGCCAAACCACTCGATCAGGCAGTACGCGACACGGTACATGCGAAACTGGGTCATCGCCCGGAGGGGCCGATCCGGTTACTCACTCACGCGCGCTACTTCGGCCTGTGCTTCAACCCGGTCAGCTTCTATTACGGTTATGACGCAACGGGTGAAAGCCTGGAGTGGATCATGGCCGAGATAACCAATACGCCATGGCGTGAGCGACATGCCTATGTGCTGCCTGTGACCGATGGCACGATGACTGAGGGCGGCTTGCACTGGGGCTTCGACAAGTGCTTTCACGTTTCGCCATTCATGGCGATGGATCGCCGCTACCAGTGGCGGCTGTCTGAGCCGCAGACACACCTGCATATCCACATGCAGGTACACGACGGCGCACAGCGCGAGTTCGACGCGACACTGAGCCTGCAGCGAAGACCGATGCGTGCTGGCGTAATGGCCTGGATGCTGCTGCGCTACCCCGCCATTACCTTGAAGGTTGTTGCTGCCATTTACTGGCAAGCCCTGCGCCTTTGGCTCAAGCGCGTACCGGTGCATGAGCACCCCAAAACCGCTACCCGGAGGCAGAGTTGATGAGTACCCCCGCACACTCCGTACAACCCGAACAATCGCACGCTTTGCCGCTGACATTGCGCCTGGCCCGTAATGCCGTACTGGGCAAACTTGCCAAACTGCGTGGCGAATTGATCGTGCATGACGCGATGGGCCGCGTTCGGCTAGGTCAACCCGACCCGTCCTCGGCAGCACCACCAACGGTAACCTTGCGTGTAACCGACCCGGATTTTTATCGTCAGGTGGCGTTCAATGGCAGCGTCGGTGCCGGCGAAGCCTATATGGATGGCCTCTGGACATGCTCTGATCTGGTCGCTCTGATTCGTCTGCTGGTGCGCAACCGCGACTTGCTCGATGCCATGGAAGGCGGCAGTGCGCGCGTTGGTGGCTGGCTGCTCAAGGCATGGCACGGTTTGCGCCGTAACACGCATGGCGGCGCACGGCGCAACATCGCGGTGCATTACGATCTGGGCAACCCGTTGTTCCGCCTGTTTCTCGATGAGAACCTGATGTATTCGTCCGCATTGTTTGCCAGCGCGGACGAATCGCTGGAAAGTGCCGCGCAACGCAAGCTGGCGCGCATCTGTGAAAAGCTGGCATTGCGCAGCGGCGATCATGTCATCGAAATTGGTACCGGCTGGGGCGGTTTTGCGTTGCATGCTGCACGCCATTACGGCTGCCGCGTCACCACCACCACGATTTCCCGCGAACAATTCGAACTGGCAAAGGCCCGCGTGGACAGTGCCGGTCTGGCAGACAGGGTGACGGTGCTCTTTCAAGACTACCGCTTGCTCAGCGGCCAGTTCGACAAACTGGTATCCATCGAAATGGTGGAGGCCATTGGCCACCAATACCTCGACACCTACTTCCGAAAATGTGAATCATTGCTGCGGCCCGATGGCCTGGCCGTGATCCAGGCAATCACCATCGAAGATCGACGTTATCAGCAAGCACTCAAATCGGTTGATTTCATCAAGCGCCACATCTTCCCGGGCAGCTTTATCCCCTGTGTGAGTGCGTTGGTCGACAGTTCGGCGCGCCATACCGATTTGCGCCTGATCAACCTGGAAGACATCGGCGCAAGCTATGCCACGACGCTGCACCACTGGCGCCTGCGGTTTTTGGCACAGCGCGATGTTGTGCGCGAACTGGGCTATGACCAGCGTTTCATGCGGCTGTGGGAGTTCTATCTGGCGTATTGCGAGGGCGGCTTTATCGAACGCTCCATCGGCAACGTACAACTGTTGTTCGCACGCCCCGGCAACCGCCGTGCGGAGTTTGTGCCGCAGCCATCGCTGGGCATGGAACTGCAATGAATCGCACAATCGCCAATGCCGTGGGGTTTCAGATCGTGTGGTTCGCCAGTGTAGCCGGCGCCGGGCATGGCACGGGCTGGGCGGGGCCTTTGGCAGCCCTCCTTTTTGCCGCCTGGGTGCTTGGCGAAAAACGGACACGATCAGCCGATATTTGGCTGCTTGTGCGTGCGTTGCCCATCGGTTACGCCAGCGACAGTCTGTGGGTCGCCTGCGGCTGGATGCAGTTTGCCGAACCGTGGCCTGGCTTGCCGCTGGCCCCGATCTGGATTCTCGCCTTGTGGACAGGTTTTGTGTTGAGCATCAACCATTCGCTGAGCTTCCTGCACGGCCGCCCCTGGCTGGCCGCTTTGCTCGGCGCCATCTTCGGCCCGGCCGCTTATTATGCGGCTGGCAACGGTTTCAATGCTGCCACGTTTGCACTTGAACTGCCGGTGATGCTGTTGCTGCTGGCGATAACCTGGGCGGCGCTGTTTCCCCTGCTGCTCACTCTGAGCACACCTGCGTTGGAACGCACACCGACCACAACGTCACCAACGGGAACCGGACAATGATCGCAAATCTGCTATGGATATGGCTCGCCAGTGCGCTGGTGATGGCCGCAACCTGGGTGTGGTGCTGGCGGATCGACAACGCCGGTTACGTGGATGTGGTGTGGGCGTTGCTGATGGCGCTTGCCGCGTTGTACGTCGGCATAGTGGCTAGCGGCGCGCCATTGCCACGCGGGCTGGTGGCGATGTTTGGCAGCGTTTGGGGTGCGCGCCTGTGCCTGCACCTGCTGGTGCGCGTGTTGCACGAACCGGAAGACGGGCGTTATCGCAACCTGCGTGAACACTGGCATGGCAACCAATTCAAGTTTTTCTGGTTTTTTCAGGGCCAGGCGATTTTTGTGGTGATGTTTTCGCTGCCATTTCTGGTTGCGGCCAGCAACCCGGTTCCGGGCTTCAATTTCTGGACAATTTTGGCCATTGCGATCTGGCTGCTGGCCCTGCTCGGCGAGTCCGTTGCCGATCAGCAACTGGCAAGGTTTCGCAGCAATCCAAACAACCGAGGCAAGACTTGCCGTACTGGCCTGTGGTCCTGGTCGCGTCATCCAAACTATTTTTTTGAATGGCTGCACTGGTTTGCCTATGTTGCGCTTGCCGCCGGCTCACCGTGGCCATGGCTTGCCTGGACGGGGCCAATCCTGATGTTGTTGTTCCTGTATCGCGTCACAGGTATTCCCTACACGGAAGCACAGGCGTTGCGTTCGCGTGGGGACGATTACGCACGCTATCAACGGCAGGTCAGTGCCTTTATTCCCCTCCCCCCCACTACAACACGTGGTACCCCATGAACCTGATCAATGCCGCCGAGCGCGGCCTCATCCCTGATGAGTTGCTGCGATTTGGCATCCGTCGTCTGTGCGCACAGCGACTGCGCGATGAACACGGCAACGACATGGCGTTAGCCAATCAGCGCTTTGCAAGGCTGCTGCACGATCTGCACAACGGTGCGATTGCCATCGAAACCCAGGCGGCCAATAGCCAGCACTACGAAGTGCCGGCGCGATTTTTTGAATTGTGCCTGGGTGCGCAACTCAAATACAGCGCCTGCTACTACCCAACCGGCAATGAAACACTGGATCAAGCGGAGCAGGCCATGCTGGCCCTGTATGACGAGCGCGCACAATTGGCCGATGGTCAGGACATTCTGGAGTTGGGCTGCGGCTGGGGCTCGCTCACCCTGTGGATGGCAGAGCGCTACCCACGTTCACGCATCACTGCGGTGTCCAACTCGCACTCGCAACGCGCCCACATCCAGGCGCAGGCGCAGATGCGTGGACTGGCCAATATTCGGGTCATCACCCGTGACGTGAACACGCTGGAGATGCCAGTTGAAAGCTTTGATCGTGTCGTCTCCGTGGAGATGTTCGAGCACGTGCGCAACTACGCGGTGCTGCTTAAAAACATCAGTCAATGGCTGCGCAGCGACGGCCAGTTGTTCGTCCACATCTTTTGTCATCGCACACTGATGTATCCCTTCGAAACGCAGGGCGAAGACAACTGGATGGGGCGATATTTCTTTACCGGCGGGTTGATGCCAGCGGCCGATACCCTGCTGCACTTTCAGCATGATCTCGTGATGCAGCAACGCTGGTTACTATCGGGTACGCACTACCGCAACACCGCCAACCATTGGTTGCACAATCAGGATCGTCACCGCACCGAGGTACTGGCAGTGCTTGCAGCGACTTACGGCGACAACAACGCCGCGCGTTGGGCGCAACGCTGGCGCATGTTCTGGATGGCCTGCGCTGAGTTGTTCGGCTACGAAAACGGCAACCAATGGGGCGTCGCCCACTACCGGTTCAGCAGGCGCTGACCGCTTGCGTATTACACTCCACGTTGCTGCTGGCACTTGTGCTGATCGCAGCAGCGGTTGCTGTCGCGGTATCCGCGTCAGCAGCCGGTTTGCCCTTGGCAACGCGGATGCCACGTGACTTCATCCATGCATCAAACTCTTCTGCGGTGAAACGCGCACCGGCATTGAAACGATACGGGCTGTTGTCGTACGCCGTTTTGGGCACGTAAGCGGCATCTTTGGCCGCCGCCGGGGCAGGCGCCGACACACTGGATGCCATGTCAGGGGCAGCAGCGACTATTGTTGCGCCTTGGACGGGGCGAAGCGTTTCAACAACAGGCGCAACCTGATCCGCAGCAATCGCGGTCATCGGCAGCAACAGGCTCAACAGGGCAGCGGCGCGATGCAGCGTGGTCATGACGCACTTCTCCGATCTACGGCCCCTGAGCGGCCGAGTGTAGGTGGTGAGGCGCGTCTGGCGCAACAAAAAAAAGCCCGGCTCGCGCCGGGCTCTCAGTGAAACGTGAACTGGACCTCAGTTCTGGACGTTCAGCTCAGTACGACGATTGCGTGCGCGACCCTCGCTGCTGTCGTTGCTGTCGATCGGACGGGCTTCGCCATAACCATTCGGGCCCACCAACTGGCCTGCCGACACACCATGCGCAAGCAGGTAATCGTAAGCAGCCTTGGCACGACGCTCGGACAAGCCCTGGTTGTAGACTTCAGCACCCACCGAGTCGGTATGACCCGCCACTTCGACCTTCAACTGCGGGTACTTGCTGAGCACGGACGCTGCCTCGTCAAGAATGGCCGCCGATTCCGGGCGCAGGGTAGCCTTGTCGAAATCATAGTTGACACCACGCAGATCAATGGTGAGCGCAACCGGGCAACCATCCGGGCCAATGGCCTGACCAGCCTGTGAGGTCGGGCACTTGTCTTCACAATTGTTGACGCCATCGCCATCGTCATCAAGCTGATCGCAGGTCGGCGGCGGCGGCGGCGGCGGAGCAGCAGCCGGGGCGGGTGCTGGTGCCGGCTTGGCGGCTTCACCGAAGCGGTACAACACATTGAAACCTATGCCCAAGTCGGCAAAGAAATCACTGTTCGGCGCAGCGGCGCTCTCATCGTTGTTGTCAAAACGCGTACGCACTTCAGTGCGGATGCCCCAGCGCCCGTAATCAGCCTGCAAGCCAGCACCAACATGGAACTCGACATTGTTGCCCTTGATCCGGCCCGGTGAGTTCGGGTTATTGATCAATTCAAACTCTTCGCGGTGGCGCAGCACACCCGCGCCCGCAAGCAAGTACGGGTTCCAGCTGCGCCCGTCCGTCACAAAATGGTAACGGCCATCCAGCGACACACCATAATTGTTGAAGTGCAGATCATTCCCCTTCTTCTCCGGGTTCATGTAGTTGAACTCGGCATCCAGAGAGAAATTGCGGGTGAAAAAACGTCCAAAGCCAAACTGATACCCCACGGAACCACTTTCGACGTCACGATCATTGTCGAGATTCCACAGCGTCGCACCGGCGCTCGCGTACCAGCGATCATCGTATTCCTGTGCGGCAACGACACTCGAAAACACCAGGGCGCTCAGCACCGCACCACAAAGTAACTTCTTGTTCATTTTTTTGCTCCAATTGCACTGCAACGGTTGGGGAGAGGTGCGTCCTGCAATAATCGGTGGCGAAACCGCAGCAGCACACCCGAGCAAGGATACGACGCATTACGTGACGCCAGCATTAACGCAAATATAACACCAAGCCCGTTGCCGTAGCACAAGCCAGCTAAACGCGCGAACCCATCGCATTTGTTCTTTTACTTTCAATGGCCTATGCCGAGAAAAGCGCCATCAGCTTCGGTACCGGTGTAGCTTCGAACTGGGCCGGGTCGCGGGTCAGCTCCAGAATCTGCTCCACCCGGTGCGCCGGCAGATGACCACGCAGTGCTGACTCGAACTTTTGCAGCAACACCGGAATCCCCTCACCGCGACGGTTTCGATGGCCAATCGGGTAATCGATCGACACCTTTTCGGTCGCTGTACCATCCTTGAAAAACACCTGCACCGAGTTGCCGATATAGCGTTTGTCCGGGTCGAAATAGTCCTTGGTGAATTGTGGGTTTTCGCTGACTTGCATGCTTGCGCGCAGGGCATCAATGCGTGGATCGGCAGCCACGGCATCGCCATAGTCGTCGGCGTTCAGGCGGCCGAAGATCAACGGCACCGCGACCATGTACTGGATGCAATGGTCACGATCCGCGTAATTGGCCAGCGGCCCGGTCTTGTCAATGATGCGGGCGCCCGCCTCCTGGGTTTCAATCATGATCCGCTCTACCTGATCGAGCTTCGGCGCGACGTGTGGATGCAGCTTCATCGCGCATTCCACCGCAGTCTGCGCGTGGAACTCGGCCGGGAAGCTTATCTTGAACAGCACGTTTTCCATCACATAGCTGCCAAACGGCCGCTCGAACTCGAACGCCTTGCCGTTGAACGCCACATCGTAAAAACCCCAGGTTTTGGCGGTAAGTGCGCTCGGGTAGCCGACACAACCCTTGATAGCGTTGAGGGCATGGGTAACCGCGCGACGGCAGGCATCACCCGCCGCCCAACTCTTGCGCGGGCCGGCATTGGGTGCATGGCGGTAGGTACGCAGCACACCATTGTCGATCCAGCTATGCGACACCGCATTGATGATTTGCTCGCGGCTGCCGCCCATCATGTGCGTGGCAACGGCGGTGGACGCCAGACGCACCAGAATCACATGATCCAGACCCACGCGATTGAAACTGTTCTTCAGCGCATAACAGCCCTGTATCTCATGCGCCTTGATCGCATAGGCAAGCACATCGCGCACGGTCAACACCTTGCCGCCCTCAGCAGCCGGCTTGCGTGAAAGGTAGTCGGCAACGGCGAGAATGGTGCCGAGGTTGTCCGAAGGATGCCCCCACTCGGCTGCCAGCCAGGTATCGTTGAAATCCAGCCAGCGCATCTGCACGCCAATGTTGTAGGCTGCTTGCACCGGGTCCAATTCGAACGATGTGCCCGGCACACGGGCACCGCCCTTGAGCTCGGCACCTGGTACCAACGGCCCCAGATGCTTGACACATTCGGGATGTTTCATCGCCAGCATCGCGCAGGCCAGCGAATCCATCAGCATGTAGCGCGCTGTCTGGAAGGCTTCAGTCGAACTCAAATGATAGTCAGCCACGTAATCGGCGATAGCAGCCATCTCGGGGTCGGGGTCGGGCCGCTGCGCGGAGCGGATGTCGTGCTGGCTCATGTCAAGTCCGGTTTGGTGAGGTATCAGCCCACTATTTTGCCAGATCACAGAACACTTCGAGAAACTGGCCGCACAACGTGCTAAAAATAGCCATCGCAGCCCACTACCCCATGTTCATGGCCGCCTTATTGCTGGCATCTGTCGTTTCCTACCGCGAGTGAGCGCATGAAGGGCAAACCCACCTCGTTTGATATCGCCTACCAGGCTGGCGTGTCGCAATCGACGGTCTCACGCGCGCTGCGCAACAGCCCGCTGGTCAGTGCGGACACGCGCAAACGCATCCAGGAGATTGCCCGCGAGCTGCACTACACGGTCGACAAAAACGCCTCCAGCCTGCGCACCCAGCACCCCGGCACCCTGGCACTGCTGTTTTTCGAGGACCCGAGCCCCGACGAATCACAGATCAACCCGTTCTTCCTGTCGATGCTCGGCTCAATCACCCGCGCCTGCGCGAAGCAGGGTTACGACTTGCTCATTTCGTTCCAGCAGCTTTCCAAGGACTGGCACGCCGATTTTCGTGACAGCAACAAAGCCGATGGCATCATCCTGCTTGGCTACGGTGACTACCTCACCTACCGCAGCAAGCTGGAAAAACTGGTCGAACAAGGCACCCATTTCGTGCGCTGGGGCGCCGTTGAAAAAGATCAACCCGGCTTGTCGATCGGTTGCGACAACTACCAGGGCGGCTGTGCAATCACTTCACATCTGTTGGCCGTCGGGCGGCGACAGATTGCATTCCTTGGCACCGCATCCGGGCAATACCCGGAGTTTGCCGAGCGTTACCACGGCTACGCTGACACCTTGCTGCGGCAAGGCAGTCAAGTCGAGCCGAAGCTGCGGGTGGATGCGCTCAGCGCCCAGCAATCGGGTTATGACGCGACGACCACATTGCTGGCGCGCGGCATGCCATTCGATGCCATCTTCGCTGCCAGCGATCTGATCGCGATTGGTGCCATGCAGGCGCTGAGTGAGCGCGGCATCCGTATACCCGAGCAGGTTTCAGTCGCTGGTTTTGACGACATCCCGATGGCCAGTTGCGTCAATCCGTCTCTGACAACCGCCAGCCAGGACACCAAACGCGCCGGCGAATTGCTCGTAACCAGCTTGCTCAAGCGCATCAATGGCGAGCCGGTCGAAAGTGCCATGTACCCAGTGCAATTGATGGTGCGGCGATCCTGCGGCGCACGCTGAACTATCGCGATCAGCGCAGGAAATTGAACAGGCTCAGGTTCTGGATGCGCACGAAGCTTTGTTGTGATGCTTCCAAAGTGCCCAATTGCTGGCTCATCCGGCTCACCGCCTCAGTCAGATTGACGTCTTCTACTGCCGACAAGCTGGTGGCGATCTGCAGCTTGGCCGCTTCGTTGGCACTTTGCTGCTGTTCCATCGCGTTGAGCCGTGCCCCTACCTTGGCACGGGTATCGATGATGCGACCAAGCGCGTTGTCCAGCCCTTCCAGGGCTCGGTTCATGGCATTGCTGACACCCGCACGCTGATTGTCATTGGCAATCGGCTGGCGCAGCGCATCAATCAGCTGTTGCACACTGGTGAACACATCCTGGGTACTGCTTGCCGACAGGGTGAAGCTATCGCCCACAACCGCCGCACCTGAGAGCGCAACCTGCATGCCTTGGAAGGTGATGGTGCTGTTGCCCGAATAGCTGCCGCTGGCTACCACCGTGCTGGTGGCATCGACGATGTCGTAGCTGGTAGCGGTGGTGAACTGAATCGTGAATCCGGCTCCGGTAAATGCGCTGGGATCACTCAATTGGTTGTTGCCAACGACCACCGAGCCGGAATTGCCGGTGCCGGTGCCGACCACGAAGCGGCCATTGCCGCTGGCTGCCTGCATGAACACATCCGAACCCGGATCACCGCTCGCCACTGCCCCAGAAGGCCCTACTGCCAACAAACGCTGGCCCTGGTCGCCAACATAGCTGACCGGCGCGCCGGGAGCATTGGAACGTACGAAAGGCTGGGTTCGGGTTTGATTGCCGGCAAACAGGAACTCGCCATTGGCATCGCGGCTATTGGCGGTCTGCACCAGTTGGTCGAGGCGTTCCTGCAACTCACGTGCAATGTCCGCCCTGGCACTGTCGTTGAGCACCGGATTGATGCCTTGCAGGGACAATTCGCGCACCCGTTGCAGAATATCCTCACTCGTTGTCAGCGCATTTTCTTCAAGACCCAACCGTGAAGTGCCGGCTTGGATATTGCGCTGAAACTGCTCAATGCTGGCGTTGAACGCTGACAGATCCAGCGCACGTGCGCTGCCAACCGGATCGAATGCCGGGCTCAAAATCCGCTTGCCGGTGGCCACCTGCTGCTGAACGTCCGATATTGCCGCCTGATTGCCCAGCACGGCATTGAGTGCGCGAAGCTGCATGAAACTGGTCGAAACTCTCATCGTCAACGCCCCTGTACCGCACCGAGCAAGGTCTGAAACAACGTATCAGCCACCGCAATCACACGCGCCGAAGCCTGGAAAGATTGTTCAAAGCGCAACAAATTGGCAGCCTCTTCATCGAGATTCACTCCCGACACACTTTGTTGCGCCTGCTCGGCCTGATTGCGCAGTGCGCGTTGCGCATCAAGGCCAATGCGCGCCTGCGCCGTGCTTGAGCCTACTTGCGCCACCAGTTGCCCAAAACCCGATCCGATACTGGTCGCGCCACCATCGAGCACACCCTTGTTGATGATCTCGCCAAGACGCAATGCGTTGCCGTTGTCGCCTACACCACCGGTGTTAGGCACTACGGTGAACACGTCACCAGTCGCAGGCACCTCGCTGATCTCGAATTCCAGCCCGTTGACACTGATCGTCGATCCAGGGCTGTAGGCAAACGCACCCGCGCCATTGATCTGGTAAGTGTTGGCTGCGGTGAAAGATATCGTCAGTGGCGTCAACAATGCCGGATTGGCGGCGTCCACAACACGCGGCACACTGATGATGCCGCTGCCCACATTGGCGCCATCGCGCAGCGAGCGCATGGGCACAGCCGCAGCAATACGGTTGGTCTGAGTGATTGCAACATCAATACCGCTCGACGCTGCCAGCACGGGGCGAATCTGGAAGCGATCACCGGCCGCTGCCGCACCGGCAACCACCAGATTCAAGCCATCGGCCACGAACGGATCAAGCGCCGTACCCGTACCGGTCATCGCAATCGCAGCGCCATCGCTGCGGGTCAGCGCATAGGCGGCACCATCAAAGCCCAGCACGTAACTGAACGGGGTAACCGCGTTGATATCCGCGATGCTGGCATTCAGTGTGAGGCCAGCGCTGTTGCTGGCTAGGCCACTGACCGTCGGGCCGGGCACGGTAAAGAAATCACCACCCAACGCACCGTTCAAATCCATACCGGCACGATGCTGATCATTGAATGCCAAGGCCAGACCCGCCGCAGTACGGCCCAACTGAGCGCGTGCCGGATCCAGCAGATCACGGCGCACATCGAGCAAGCCACCCAACTCACCGCCATTGATCTGCGCCGACACCACCACACCGGTGCTGGCAACCGCTACTTCCGTGCGTGTCGGATCGAACGGGTTGGCAACCGCTGCCAGTTGATTGCTGCGGTTGCCCAGCACCAGCGCCTGACCGCTGCCCACGAACACATTGATGCTGCTGTCGTCCTGCACCACGGCATTGAGCCCAACCACACCTGCCAGTTGCTTGAGCAGGCCATCGCGCTTGTCCAGCAGATCCGCCGCCGGGCGATTGCTTGGCGAACTGGCTGCCGAAACCTGAATCTCGGCGTTGAGCGATGCGATCGATCGACCCAATTCGTTTATCTGGCTTACGCTGTCGCTGATGCGCCGATTCAGATCCGCATCGATACGCTCCATTTCGCGGGCGATGCCATTGAAGCGATCAGTCAGGGCATTGGCCTGACCCAGCAATGCCGTACGTGCCGCAGTATCGGAAGGATTGTTGGCCAAATCCTGCACTGAAGCAAAAAATCCGCTCAATGCCGGTTGCAAGCCAATGGCACGATCAGCAAGCAGATTGTCGAGCCGGCTGGCAATTTCATCAAAGGCGCCCAAGCGCGACTCGCCCGAGGTCGCCGAACGCACACCCTCGATCAAGAACTGGCTGAAGATGCGCTCGATCGAACTTGTCTGCACACCCTGACCGACGAAAAACGGCCCGGTTTGCAATGGGGTGCGAGCATCAAAAGTAGCCCGTTGCCGCGAAAACCCATCCGTATTGACGTTGCTGATGTTGTGGCCGGTCACATCCAGCGCTATACGCGAGGTCAACAACCCGGAAATACCGGTAGAAAGCAGATCAGCCATGATGGCGTCCTCGTGAACTCGGCAAAGCAGTAGCCATGATCATGGCTGCTGCCAGAAAGTGGATGCAGCAGGCCACAATGCCGCTGATGCAGAAGCAGCGTTGTGATCCAGTGTTTTGCTTGTAGCGACGGCTGACGCGGAACCCGTTTCCAGCTGCGCCAGCGCCGCCTGCATCTGCGGGCTTTGTGCCACGGCGCTCAGCTTGACGGCATAAGCGGGGTCGGTGGCATAGCCACCCTGCTGCAATGCCTGCGCGAAACCACCAACATCATCGCCGCGCCCGAGTGCTGCGGCGTAACGTGAGCTACCTGCAAGCAGGCGCGCATAATCCGCAAAGCCTTCGGCAGGGCTGTCGTAGGCACGAAATGCCTCGGCTCGCCGAACTGCCACGCCTTGCTCAAACTCGATGGTTGGCCGCGAGATACGCGCACCGTCCCAACTGCCGCCCGCCTTGATGCCGAACAGGTTGAAGCTGGACTGGCCGTCAGCTGCTGCAGGCACATGTTTGCCCCAGCCGGTTTCCAGCGCGGCATGGGCAAGCACACTGCGTAACGAAACACCCAAGGCATCCGCCGCCGCTTTTGCGTGCGGTGCCATCCGCAACACAAATGCAGCCGGATTGCCACCCAGTATCTCTGCCGCTCCCGCAACGCTGGCTCGCGCGGTTTCCACGCTCGCTGCCGCACCACGCAACAATCGGCGTACCGACAGCTCGGCCTGGTTTGGTAACGCGGAATTGCCAGCGCCCGCCAGTGGCAAACCCGCGTTGTCGCGCTGCAAGGGAATTGCGTCCGTCGCCGTAGCCGAGGCGGGTACTGCGTCACGCAATTGCCGTACCAACATGTCGGCAATACCCATGCCCTTGCCCGTCGCAGCCATGCTCACCGACAACTGCTGGTCGAACATGTCCATGTAGGTTTTTGATTCGTTGCTGTCAAAAATACCATCGCCCAGGCTGGCTGCGCGCATCGACTTGAGCAACATCTGGGTAAAGATCGCCTCGAACTGCTGCGCGACTTCGCGCAATGCCCCCTGGCTGTCATCACGCGCCTGCGCACGCAGGCTGGCCAGCCCACTGAAATCGGTATAAATGCTGCTGGCGGTTGAGCCATCCATCACGACCTCAAATCACCACCAGCTCGGCGCGCAACGCACCGGACTCTTTGAGCGCTTGCAGGATCGAAATCAGGTCACTGGGTGCAGCACCGACCCGGTTGATCGCGCTGATGATCTCATCGAGGCTCACGCCCGGGCCAAACTTGAACGCGGTGCCACCGCGTTCGGTAATGCTCACGCTGGAGTCCGGCAACACGACCGTTTCGCCACGCGACAGCGGCCCAGGCTGGCTGGCAAACGGTTGCTCGGAAATGCTGACCTCGATGCCGCCATGCGCCACTGCCGCAGCCGACACGGTGACATTGGCACCGATGACCACGGTGCCGGTACGCGCATTGATGACAACCCTTGCCGGTGCAGCTCCCGGGTCCACTGATATGTCGTTGATGATGCCGACAAAGCTGACTCGCTGATCGACTGACACCGGCGCACGCACGGCAATCGACGCGCCATCAAGCGCCTGTGCGACGCCATCGCCCATGGCTGTATTGATCGCCTCAACGATGCGGCTGGCGGTGCTGAAGTTCGGGCTATGCAGGTTGAACACCAAACCATCGGATACCGCAAATGCATTCGGCACGCTGCGCTCCACCATGCCGCCAGCCGGAATGCGCCCGGTATTGAGCACATTGACCTGCACACTGCTGCCACTGGCGCCACTGGCGCCGACGCCGCCCACCACCACGTTGCCCTGCGCCAGCGCGTAGATTTCACCATCAGCGCCGCGCAGCGGAGTCATCAACAACGCCCCGCCGCGCAGGCTTTTGGCATTGCCGATCGACGCCACCGTGATATCGATGTTTTGACCCGGTTTGGCAAACGCCGGCAGCTCTGCGGTAATGCTGACTGCGGCAACGTTGCGCAACTGCGGGCGAACATTTGCCGGTACCGTCACCCCGAATTGTTGCAGCATGTTCTGCAAACTCTGGGTAGTGAACGGGGCCTGGCTGGTCTGGTCACCGGTACCATCCAGACCAACGACCAGACCATAGCCAACAATCTGGTTGCTGCGCACACCAGCGATTCTCGCCAGATCGCCAACCCGTTCGGCAGCGACCGGCATTGCCGCTGTCAATGCGACGAGCCACAGTGATACGAGCAGTGCTTTCATGGTGTGGCCCTCAGGCATTGCCAAAGACATCAGAACGGCATCCACTTGGAATTGAAGAATCTAGCCAGCCAACCCTGGGTGTTGGCATCGGCCAGAGTGCCGCGACCGGTGTAAGCGATGCGTGCATCCGCCACCCGCGTCGATGACACCGTGTTGTCCTGGGCAATATCCTCGGGACGGACGATGCCGGAAATCCGCACCATCTCCTGCCCTTGGTTGATGTTCAGCAATTTTTCACCGCGCACCAGCAATGCGCCATTACGCAGGCGTTGTGCGACCGTCACCGTAATCTGGCCGGTGAGCTGATTGCTTTGGCTGCTCTGGCCCTCGCCGGTGAACTCGCGCGCGCTGTTCAAGCCGAAACTCAGCGGGCGGCCGTTGATCGTCGTCTCCTTTCCGAACAGGGTCGGTGCCCCCAAGTCGACGCTATCGTCCTTCGTGGTGCTGGTGCTGGAACTCTTGCTGGCCTGGGTTCGCTCGGTCAGGTTGATGGTGAGGATGTCGCCGACCAGACGCGCCTTGCGATCGGCGAACAAATCGCGACTGCTGGCAGCACTGAACAACGAGCCATCCATCGGCGATTCGACTTCCGACTCATCGACCGGATAAGTCGGTGTGTACGCAAGTTCTTCGCGCCCGCCGGTACTGGTACACGCCGTGAGCAGCGTTGCAAGCGTGGCGATGACAAGCAATGAAGCGCGTGTGGCCATGGCGGTTCTCCCGGCGTGCATCAGGTACGGGTATTGAGGAATTGCAGCATTGAGTCGGAAGCAGAGATCGCTTTCGAGTTCATTTCATACGCGCGCTGGGTCTCGATCATGCTGACCAACTCTTCGACAACATTGACGTTCGATGTCTCCAGTGCGCCCTGAAGCACCGTGCCAAGGCCGTTCAAACCCGGGGTTCCGGGCTGCGGTGTGCCGCTGGCGGCGGTTTCCAGAAACAGGTTTTCGCCGCGCGGGGTGAGGCCCGATGGATTGATGAAATCGACAATCTGCAAGGTGCCCACCTGCTGCGGTGCCGCTTGCCCGGCAATCTGCACACCAATCGTGCCATCGCTGCCGATGGTGACGCTTTGAGCATTATTGGGCAGAGTGATTTCCGGCTGTACACGGTAGCCACTGGAAGTCACCACCTGACCATCGGAATCGATCTGCAAGGTGCCATCACGGGTATAAGCCTGGGTACCATCGGGCAGCAGCACTTCGAAAAAACCACGCCCCTGAATTGCTACATCAAGCGGGTTGTTGGTCTGCGAAATATTTCCTTGAGTAAACAATTTTTGCGTTCCGACCACGCGCACACCGGTACCAACCGCCAAGCCTGAAGGCGCCTCGGTTTGCTCGGAAGTCTGTCCGCCTGCCTGACGCAAGTCCTGGTAAAGCAAATCTTCGAACGCCGCACGCGAGCGTTTGAAGCCAGTGGTATTGACGTTGGCCAGATTGTTGGAGATCACCGACATGCGCGTCTGTTGCGCGTCGAGACCGGTTTTGGCAATCCAAAGTGCGGGAAACATCGCTCAGTACTCCTCGTAGGTCAATTCAGGCGCCAAGCAAGCGGGTTGCCGCCTGCGCGTTGTCGTCGGCCGTCTGGATGGCACGAATCTGCATTTCAAACTGACGCGACAGTGAGATCACCTCCATCAGCGCGCGCGTCGGATTGACATTGCTGCCTTCGAGCACGCCGGAAATCACTGTCACCGAAGCATCAGCGGGGGCAGTTGCACCATCAGCCAGTCGCATCAGGCCATCGGCCGAACGCAGCAGATCCGTACTTTCCGGATTAACCAGTTTGATACGGCCAACGGCTGCGATGGTTTCCGGCCCCTGCCCCTGCGGCACCACCGAAACCGTACCGTCCTGACCGATGTCGAGCTTGGTGAATGGCGGTACCGTGAGCGGCCCTGCATCACCCAGAACTTGCAAGCCGGTCGCAGTGACCAGAAAGCCATCGGCATTGACTTCCAGATCGCCAGCGCGGGTGTAGCCCTCCACACCATCCTTGCCCTGCACTGCAATCCAGCCCTGGCCCTGAATCGAGACATCCAGTTCGCGGCCAGTACTCATTTGCGGGCCGATCGAAAGATCGGCGCCCAGTGATCGTTGCAGCACATTGACCCGTGACGGCAAACCATCGCCAGCCACCGGCAAACGATCCAGGCTGGCCATCTGCGCGCGAAACCCGACGGTCGAAACGTTGGCCAGATTGTGCGTGGCCTGCGTCTGTGCGCGCATGGTCTGCGTGGCTGCATTCATGGCGATGTAGATGGCGCGATCCATGGGCTGTCAGTCGTCGCAATTAGTTGCGGATGTTGATGACGGTTTGGGTGATGCGGTCTGCGGTCGAGATCATCTGCGCGTTGGCCTGGAAGTTGCGCTGCGCCTTGATCATGTTCACCAGTTGCGCGGTGAGATCGACATTGCTGGCTTCCAACGCACCGGACTGCACCAGACCGACGCTGCCGGAACCGGCCTGGCCGCGGAGAGCTGCACCGGAGGCAAATGTTTCTGCCCAACTGGTATCACCCAATTGCTGCAAGCCCTCAGGGTTGGCGAAGTTGGTTATCGCCAACTGACCCAACGCATTGGACTGACCGTTGGAGAAGCGCGCCGACACCACGCCGTCCGCGCCAATATCCACGCCCGTCAAACGACCAGTTGGCGCGCCATCTTGTGAGATTGCAGCAACACTGAAGGTATCGCTGGTCTGGGTGACGTTGTTCATGTCCAGCGCCAATGTCAGTGGTGCGGCATTGGGGCTGACGACCATCGCCGGAAATGCCACCAGACCATTGACCGGCGTCGCCAATCCGCCGCTGGTATCGAACGTAATCGGCTGTGCCGGCCCGGCAGAAACCCCATCGATCTGCAATTCCACATTCCAGGCATTGGCCAGCGCGTCCTTGACGTAGAACACACTGGCGGTATGCGCGGCGCCGAGCGAATCGAACACCGTAAACGAGGTGGCATTGTTGAAGCTGGTCGGGTCATTGGGATCGAATGGGGTGGTCGGCGGCACCGTCGCGGTCGATGGCACATTGAGCGTCAACGCTGCCTGGGTGCTGGCAATGGGCGGGCTTTGCGGCAAAGACAAACGCAAATCCTGGATGCGACTCACATCAAAATTGCCACCCGTGGACGGCGGGAAGACCTGCAATTTTTTGCCTGATGGATTAACCACGAAGCCATCACGATCAACCGAAAAATTGCCCGCCCGCGTGTACGACAAGCCACTGTCGTCGCGTGTCGTGAAAAAGCCCTGGCCGCTGATCGCCAGATCGAGGTTGTTGTTGGTGAACTCGATATTGCCCTGGCCAAATTGTTGCGACACTGAAGCCAAGCGCACGCCGTTGCCGATGGCTATGGCGCTGACGCCTGAACCGGTCAGTGAAAACACATCGGCAAACTCGGCACGCGAACCCTTGAAGCCCACTGAATTGACATTGGCGATGTTGTTGGCGGTGACCTCCAGATCAGAAGACGCCGCGTTGAGACCACTGAGTGCAAGATTGAAAGGCATGTTGGCGACTCCTTGAGATCAGAAAATTTCGCGAATCTGAGACAACGCCATTTCACCGGCACCCTCGACCCGCAACATCGGCTGCCCGCTTCCGGCAGCAAGGCTTACACCCAGCACGGCCGCCTGGGTAAAGGTTTCAGCAGCCCGCACATCCGAGCCAGAAATGACTTGTGCGCTCATCACGTAGCTGCCCGGCGCGAGCACGCTGCCATCGCTGGCACGACCGTCCCATGAGAAGCCCACCATGCCCGCCGGCTGTGGGCCCAGCTCAACCGTTCGCAGCAGGCGACCGTTGAGATCGGCGATTTGCACCGTGACCTTGCCGCCGGACACTGGGTTATCGACCGCACCGGTCGCCGCTGTTTCACCGTCGAAACCAAGCAATGGCGATGAAAACAGCACTTGTCGCCCGATCAGGCCCGCCGCACGCAGGGCCTGATCGCCTTGCAACGTACTGGCCAATCCACCGAACGAATCCTGCAAACCCTGGATACCCGACACCGTACTGAACTGCGCCAATTGGCCAAGAAACTGTGTGCTGTCGGTGGGTTGCGTGGGGTCCTGATTGCGAAATTGGGTAATCATGAGCTTGAGAAAGTCCTCTTGCCCCAGCGCATCCCGATTGCCGGCCAATGAAGCGGCGGTCTGCCCGGAAATACTGGCGTTGAGCGAATTGCTGATTGCGGAAAGATCGTTCATGGCGTACTCCGTCAACGGCCAATGCTGAGTGTGTCGAGCATCGCCTGCTTGGCGCTGTTCATGATCTCGACGTTGTTTTGGTAAGTGCGTGAGGCGGAAATCATGTTGACCAGTTCATCGACCGGGTTGACGTTGGGCGCAAATACATTGCCCTCGGCATTGGCAAGCGGGTTGCCCGGGTCATAACGCACATTCACCGGCGCCTGACTCTCGACGATGCCGAGCACGCGCACACCGCTTGCCGAATCGTCGCCAGCCAGCGCCGACTGGATCGCCGCGAATACTGGCTGGCGAGCGCGGTAAACCTGCTCAGGGCTCGACGCCACCGAATCGGCGTTAGCCATGTTCGATGCGGTGGTGTTGAGCCGCACCGACTGCGCCAGCATCCCCGACGCGGCGGTATCAAAGATGCGAAACATGCTGGAGGAAGATGCGTCCATGTCACGCCGCTCCGGTGATGGCCATGCGCAACATCCGCACCTGGCCATTGATGAAGGTCAGGCTGGCCTGGTATCGCACACTGTTTTCGGCGTAGGCGGCCTGTTCGATCTGGGTATCCACGGTGTTGCCGTCCATCGCCGGCTGCGCCGGCATGCGATAGCGCAAGGCCATGTTGGCATCGGCGCCAGCTCGTCCGGCATCGATATGCCCCGCCTGCGTAGCCGCAAGATTCAGTGGCGCATCGACACTGGTTTCACGCGCCATCAGCGCACGGAAGTCGAGATCGCGGGCGAGATAGTGCGGCGTATCGGCATTGGCAATATTGCTGGCCAACACTTGCGCACGCTGCGAAAAAAGACTCAAGGCTTGCGCCTGAATGCCGAACAAGGGGTCGGGGGTGATGGCCATTGCAAACTCCGCAGATCATCGTCAGCGGAGCTAAAGCAACTCTTGTGCCATCCGCACAAAACCGGCCTGCACCTCTTGAAAATCGCATTGCAGCGCGGTTTTCAATGCACAGCGGCAACAATTTGCCGCCGCCAACGGCAAGGTGTGCGCGTTGCGCGGCGCCAGAGAACCGTCAGAACAGCTTCAATCCGATGCCGGCAACAACTCCAGTATCGCCTTGGCCAGGATATCGGGATTGAACTTGGCAACAAAGCGATCAGCACCAACGCTGGCCACGGTGTCGGCGTTGAAGCCGCCGCTGAGCGAGGAATGCAATAGCACGCGCAGGCGCGCCAATGCGGGGTCTTCGCGAATGGCGCGGGTCAGTGCATAGCCATCAAGGCGCGGCATTTCGATATCGGAAATCACCAGGCTGGGTAATTCCTCAACATCATCAGCGGCTGCGTTGCGCAAATACTCCAGTGCCTGTGCGCCATCGTGAGCCAGTGTATAGGGCAAACCCAATCGCTTGGCGATCTCTTCCATATTGCGACGAGCCACCGATGAGTCATCAACGATCAACAACCGTCGGCGGCCATGCCCAGCCTGGCTTCCGGCACCGTGCAGAGTTGGCGACAACGCCAGCGTCACGCCACTGACATCGGCCAATATCTGCTCGACATCAACAATCATCACCAGCGCCCCATCCACCCGCGTGGTGGCATTGATGCGCGGGCCCACCATGCCCACGCGCGGCGGTTCAACCGTTGCCACATCCACATGCACGATGCGATCAACAGCGCCGACGATGAACGCCTGCACGCTGCGGCTGAACTCAGTCACCACCATATGCGCCTGCGCGCTGCCGGCCAGTGGCGGCAAACCAAGCGCCAACGCCAGATCGATCACCGGGATCGTCTTGCCGCGATAGTCCACCGACCCGGCAACAAAGGCATTTTGCCCGAGCAATGGCGTGATCGTCGGGCAGCGCAACACCTCTCGCACCTTGAATACATTCAAGGCACAACGCGCACCGCCATCGTTCACGGAAAAAAGCAGCATGGCCATGCGGTTATGGCCTGCAAGACGAATCTGCCGCTCAACACCTTCAAGCACATTGCCCATCGCGGTCTTCATCCATCGCCTGCTGTCCCAAGCTATCGGCCAGGTCTGCCACAACTTTACCTGCCCGTTCGTCATTGCAACCCTGGACCCGGGACTTCGTGATTGATGGGTTTCGGTCGCTACGCGACAGCGTTCGCTGCGCGAACTACGCCTTCGTTGCACTCGGTCGCTGCGCTCTACCCACCCGTCCTGCGTCGCTGCCTTTGCGTCCTTTGCGGACCATCCGCTTGTTTCGTACGGCACCGCAATTCGCGTATCTGCCAAACCCGGGGCTCGGGATACACCCCAAACCAAATCAATGGCATGCATATTGCTTGTAACTACTTGCAATCATCACCGGCAATCACGGCTTGCATCATTTACAACGCATTTCCACAACGCATCACACGAGGTTGACATGGGTATTCTGCTTGTTCGGCACGTTCACCAAATGGCATCGGCAGCAGCTGCCGGCGACTGGCCGCGCCTGGAGGCGTTGCAGGCGCAGCATCCAGCGACCGCACGCGCGCTGGCGCCATTGCTGGCGAGCGAGGCGCAGCAACGCATGCGCCAGGATGCCGGTGTATCCAACCAACTACGCGCATTGGAGGAACAAGGCAATGCGCTGGATGCCAGCTTTGCGTTGGGGCGAACGCTGGATGATCTGGTTCGACATGCCAAGGATGCGGGCGCGGGTGCCGACAATTTGACGCTCGCTGCTACTCCGCTGACGAATGCGCTCAATACCCTGGCTGACGCGGTTAGCACAGCGACCCAGAGCGTTGACCAAGGGCAAGCGCAAACCAGTGATCTGGAAGCACAACTGCGCCTCATGCGCAGTGCTTTGGCCGCAATGACTCAAGCGCATGAACAATTCATCCAGTTTTTTGGCCAGATCCGCGAGCAAACTGCTGCGGTTCAGGAGATTGCTCACCAAATCAACCTGGTGGCGCTGAACGCGGCAATCGAGGCCGCCCGCGCGGGTGAAGCGGGACGCAGCTTTGCCGTGGTTGCCGATGAAGTGAAGCAATTGGCGGAAAAGACAACCCTCACCACTGGCGAGATTGAAACCATCACGCAGACGATGGGCGAGTTTGCGGCACGATTGGACAATGGCGTAAAGGGCGCGATCAAACGTCTGGATCGTGCCGAACAGGGCACGCAAGGCATTCAGTCGGCAATCATTCATTCGCGTGCGCAGATCGGTGAGTTGACCCTGCACGCGACGGCTGCAACCTCGGGCCTGCAAAGCTTGGGTAATGCGCAACGGGGAATCGCTGCGTCGCTGGCAGAACTGTCGCGTTCAAACACGGTCGCTCGCCGGCACACCGACACGATCACACGCGGCTGTTTGCTCGCGCACCGCATCGCGGCCAGTCGTTTGGGCGAGCACAGCGCGGGCAGCGAGCACACCCTGATCGCGGTGCTCGAAACAGCGCGCAGCATGCGACGCGCCATCGAGCTGGCGGCAACACGCCCCGGCTGCGAGGATATGCGCTGGCTGGACGCCGAGGCGCCAGGCCAGCAGATGCTGACCTGGGTCACCAGGCTAGGCAAGACATCGCTCAACGACGGCCTGGACAAAACCACACAGTCTTTTGTGCAGCTGTGTCGTGATCTGGTTACCTTGCTTGGCAACGGCAAGTCCAGCGAAGCCAAATCGCGAATATCCGAGCTCGACAGCCTGCTGGAACGCCTGAGCCATGCCCCTCAAACGCCATTGGGTGCCACCCAATGATGCAAATTGGTCTCCTGTCGCTCGTTGCGGGATTGGCGTTTTCGGTGCTTGCACCGGCAGCCGATGCGATACAGCCATTGGAAAGCATTCGTGCGGCGGCTGAACACGCTGCGCGCGCTGCGTTCAAACCGCTGGGCGGAGATTTGCGCATTGGCGAGATTGCCATCGACTCGCGTCTGCGTGTGGCAGCCTGCGCCGCGCCATTGAAAGCCCAACTGGACGGCCCAGCAGCAGCGCGCAGTATCGTTGCAGTGAGCTGCCCGCACCCAGTGGCATGGTCGTTGCGCATTGCAGTTCACGCAGAGCTGTGGCGGCCGATTGCGGTGAACATGAGCGCGGCAAGACGCGGCAGCATCCTCGCCGCAGGGCAGATTCAGATGCAAACACACGAGGTCCTCAGTCTATCGCGCGGTTACTACGGCGACAGTGGACAGGTGATCGGCCAGCAAGCCTCTCGAAACATCAAAGCCAATGAAATTGTGCATTTAGGCATGATCGAGGCGCCCCGATTGGTAAAACGTGGCGACTCGATCATTATTACCGCCGCAGATGGGCGCATTGCCGTGCGCACGCAAGGGATTGCACTCCAGGATGGCATCGAAGGGGCAGCGGTGCAGGTGCGCAATCCGCGCTCTGGCCGCGTGATAACCGGTGAAGTAACCGCCCGCGGCACGGTTTCTGTGCTGCCTTGAGCATGCGTCGGTAAAATATTGCTAAAGTTTTTATTGTTGCCGCCGAAACAGGGGCAAGCCGCATTCGGGGCTGGCCGTGAGGAACCCATCATGAACAACAATATCAGTGGTTTGGGCGGCGCCAACGCACCGCCGCTGGAAACACGAACGGCACCAAAGCAGGCGGAAGCGGAAGCTGCCGCACCTGCCCGCCGTGAAGGTGATCGGGTCAACCTGACCGAGTCGGCACGCTTGATCCAGCAATCCGAGCAGGCGCAATCTGCCGCACCCGCAGTCAACGCCGAGCGAGTCGCTGCGATTCGTCAGGATCTGGCCGCTGGACGCCTGAGCATATCGCCTGAGCGAATCGCCGATGGCTTGCTCGCCATCGAGCGGCAACTCGCCGGATCGAGCTGATCATGGAATCACAGGCCAGACTTACCGACGCGCTGGCCGAGACGGCGCTCGCCATCGCTACCCAGGCGGACCGGCTCGAAGGAGTTTTACAGCTTGAACGCGAGGCACTGGTCGCCAACGATGACCGCACGTTGGATTCGGTAGCACGCGACAAAGACCTCATCGTGCGCACCTTGGAAACTCAGGAACGCGAGCGGCTGCATCTCGCGCGCGCGCTCGACATCTCGCCGGGTCCAGCACCGATGCGCGCCGCATTGGCAGAACACGGCGCTGCACGCGATGCGTGGGCGCACTGCGTGGGCGTGCTTGAACGTTGTCAAGCGATCAACTCGGCCAACGGCCGGATTGTGGAAATCAAACTGCAGAATGTTCGCACTGCGTTGGATCTGCTGTCGGGCAGGGATATGGCAACCAGTGCCACGACTTACGGCCCAACCGGCCGTACTGCACGTGTACACAGCCCCCTGACCATCGCACGGGCCTGATCGGCAAGCGCATTGCCCCGGGCCCGGCCGTGATCACAGACCCACCGCAAATTCGTTCGCTGATCAATCACATGATCCGGGGCAAGGTTCCCATTACGGTGATGCTGCCCGAGCGTGAAGGCTTCTTCAGCAGCCTGTTGCTGGACAGCGACCGCGAAGACGGCAGCCTGCTGGCCGACGAATTGTTTCCGGCACGCGGCCACCAGGCCGTGGAACCTGGAATGGAAATACGCGTGCTGGGAAACCTTGATGGCATTGAAGTGCGCTTCAGAAGCCGCGTCATCAAGATACATGCAGCGCCACCGGCAGCCAGTTATAGTCTGGCCATGCCAACTGCAATGGATTACAAGCAGCGACGCAACGCATTTCGTGTTCCAGTTTCGCCGGCATCGGCCATTCCAGTGCATCTGCGCGCTGAGGGCTTCAACGCCAAAGGCACATTGACTGACATCTCGCACAACGGCTTGCGTGTCGCCATGCGCAACGCAAGCTCCCTGCCCATGGGCACGGAGTTGCTTTGCGAGATTGAATTGCCCAACGAACCCATCAGCGCAAAGGCGGAAGCCCGGCACAGCGAACCCGACCGACGCGGCCTGGGGGTGGTGTATGTTGGGTTCCGATTCCTGGAGCTGAACCGCGAACACCAGCGTACTATCAATCGATTCACTGCCAACCTGCAGCGCGATCAACTGCGTGCCCGTCGCATGTTTCACTCCTGAGGTCGCCATGCCCGATTCCACCAACGCAATGTTTCAGCCCGACCTGCCCTCGATGGTGGCGCGGCAGGCGATCCTTGATCGTGACCAGAAACTTTTTGGTTACGAACTGCTGTTCCGTGCGACCTTGGCTGACCGTCACGCCAACATCACCGATGGCGACGCGGCAACCGCACGCGTTTTGATGCAGGCATTGGTGGATATCGGCATCGAGCGGCTGGTTGGCGATTCGCATGCTCTGTTCAACATGACCCGCCGATTGTTGCTGGAGCACGAGTTGCTGCCGATCTCGGGCAAACGCATCGGTCTTGAGCTGCTGGAAGATCAGGTGATTGATGAAGCACTGCTGACTGCGCTGCGCGACTTGTCGCGCCGCGGCTACCTGATCGTGCTCGACGATTTTGTCTTGCGCGAACAAACACCTGAAATCAATGAATTGCTCGAACTCGCTGACATCATCAAGATCGAGATACCCAATCGTACCGATAGTGATCTCGCCGAACAGATTGCACGTTTGCGCCCCTTTCGCGCTCGCCTGGTTGCCGAAAAAGTAGAAACGCACGACGAATTTCAGCGTTGTCTTGCACTCGGGTTCGATCTATTCCAGGGCTACTTCTTCTTTCGCCCCGAGATCATCGGCGAAGGCAACGTCTCGGAAACCGGCCTCAGCGTAATGCGGCTGCTGGCGGCGTTGGAGGATGCCAACAATGGCCCGAAGGAACTGGAGAGCATCATCACCTCCGATGCCGTGCTCAGCTACCGCCTGCTGCGGCTGGTCAACTCCGCCTACTTCGGCCTGAGCAGCTCGGTCAGTTCCTTGCGCCACGCAATCGTGTATTTGGGCATCGGCAATATTCGCAACTGGGTGCGGGTACTGGCCTTGGCTCGCCTGGACAATCGCCCACCTGAATTATTGAAGGCCGCGCTGGTGCG
Organism: Lysobacteraceae bacterium; assembly: GCA_030681035.1. Lineage (GTDB taxonomy): Bacteria > Pseudomonadota > Gammaproteobacteria > Xanthomonadales > Xanthomonadaceae. The sequence continues at coordinate 63,794 of JAUXUI010000100.1, forward strand.
CGCCCGCATGTGCGAACAACTCATCACAGGTGGCAAGCCCAGCAGCAAAGGAGAGCAAGCGTTCATGGTCGGCCTGTTTTCGATGCTTGATGCCTTGCTCAATGCACCGATGGATGAGTTGCTGAGCAACCTCAATCTGCCTGCTGAAGTCAGCCATGCCATTCACGACGGAAGCGGCCCGTTTGGCGCGCTGCTGGAACAGGTACAAGCCTGCGAACGTGCGCAATGGGAGTTGTTGGAATCCTGGGATGTCAGCCCGGTACTGCTCGCCTATACCTATTTGAGCGCGGTGGAATGGGCTGACCAGATGTTCAGTTTTGGCACTGCGCCGACTGGCAACTGATACCCACCTGACACGCCCGCACGCCTGCCGCACCATTGCCGCATTATCACGGAAAGCCCCGGGCCACAGGCTACAATGCAGCCTGCATTTGCCCGGAGTCCGCCATGAGCACCCCCAGCCGTACTCTTACCCTCGTCGCCCGCCCCGACGGCGTTCCGCGTGACGAAGATTTCGCACTGCTCGCCAACACCCTGCCCGACCTCAATGCCGGACAGTTCCGGGTCGCGGTGCGCTACCTGTCGATCGACCCGGCGATGCGGGTGTGGATGAGCGAACAAAAAAGTTATTGGCCGCCAGTGCCGCTGGGCGATGTGATGCGCGCTGCGGGTATTGGCGAAATTGTTGAATCGCAGCACCCGAAGTTTCCACTCGGCGCCTGGGTGAGCGGCATGACCGGCGTGCGCGAGCAACTGATCAGCGACGGCAAGGGCATGCGCCGCTTCGATGCCAGCGCGCTGCCGCATCCGGCGTGGGCGTTGAGTGTCTTCGGCGCCACTGGCCTCACCGCCTGGTTCGGCCTCACCGACATCGGCCAACCCAAGGCCAGCGACACGGTGGTGATTTCCGCCGCATCCGGCGCGGTCGGTTCGGCCGCCGTGCAGATCGCCAAAAACCTGGGCTGCAAGGTGATCGGTATCGCCGGTGGCCCGGAGAAATGCGCCTATGTGCGCAACGAGTTGGGTGCCGATGCCGCCATCGATTACAAGAACGAGCACGTCGGCAAGGCGCTCGATCAACACTGTCCCGGCGGCATCGACATCTATTTCGACAATGTCGGCGGCGAGATACTCGACGCCGCACTCAGCCGCCTGCGCATGCATGCGCGCGTGGTGCTGTGCGGCGGTATTTCGCAGTACAACGCCACCGGCAAGGTGCGCGGCCCGGCCAATTATCTGGCCCTGATTTCGGCACGCGCGCGGATGCAGGGCTTTGTAGTGCTCGATTACCTCGATCGCGCCGATGAAGCGCTGGCGGTGATGGCACCGTGGGCCGCCGCCGGCAAGCTCAGCAGCCGGATCGATGTGCTTGAGGGTCTGGAAAACTTCGCCGAAGCGCTGCGCCGGGTCTATTCGGGTGCCAACTTCGGCAAGCAAGTCGTGAAGGTCTGACCGATGCGCTTTGATGGCACTGCCCACTACGTCGCCAGCGACGAACTCAAGCTCGCGGTCAATGCCGCGATCACCCTGCAACGGCCGCTGCTGATCAAGGGCGAGCCGGGCACTGGCAAGACCCTGCTCGCCGAGGAAATGGCTGGCGCGCTGGCGGCACCGCTGTTCACCTGGCACGTCAAATCCACCACCAAGGCGCATCAGGGCCTGTACGAATACGATGCCGTCAGCCGCTTGCGCGATTCGCAATTGGGCGATGCGCGGGTACACGACGTGCGCAACTACATCCGCCCCGGCGCCTTGTGGCAGGCGTTTGTCAGCGAGCAGCGCGCGGTGTTGCTGATCGATGAAATCGACAAGGCCGATATCGAGTTTCCCAACGATCTGCTGCGCGAACTCGATCGCATGGAGTTCTCTGTCGATGAAACCGGCGAAACGATCCGCGCCCAGCATCGGCCGATCATCGTAATCACCTCGAACAACGAGAAAGAACTGCCGGATGCATTTCTGCGCCGCTGTTTTTTCCACTACATCAACTTCCCCGACCGCGCCACGCTGGAACGGATCATCGCCGTACACTATCCCGGCCTGACCGGCACCCTGGTCGGCAATGCGCTGGAGATGTTCCTGCAATTGCGTGAGGTGCCGGGGCTGAAGAAGCGTCCCTCAACCTCGGAGCTGATCGACTGGCTGAAACTGCTGCTGGCCGACGATCTGGCAGCGCAGGCATTGCATGAGAGCGACCCGGCAAAGGCCATCCCGCCGCTGTACGGGGCACTGGTGAAAAACGAGCAGGATGTGCAACTGCTGGAGCGGCTTGCCTTCATGCATCGCCGCCAATCGCAGCGCTGAACCGCAATGTTTCTCGGCTTGTTCGACGCGCTGCGCAGCGCCAAGGTGCCGGTCAGCCTGCGCGAACTGCTGGATCTGCACGCGGCGCTGAAGGCCGGCATGGCACATGCCGATGTCGATGCGTTCTATTCATTGGCGCGCACGGTGCTGGTCAAGGACGAGCGTCATTTTGATCGCTTCGATCGTGCGTTCGGCGCCTGGTTCAAGGGCGTGCCCGATTTGCAGGCCGCGCTCGACGCCGAGATCCCGGCCGACTGGCTGCGCCGCGCCTTTGCTCGTGAGTTCAGCGCCGAAGAACGCGCCCGCATCGAAGCACTGGGCGGTCTGGAGAAGCTGCTTGAAGAGTTCCGCAAGCGCCTGGGCGAACAGCACGAGCGCCACCAGGGCGGCAATCGCTGGATCGGCACTGGCGGCACCAGCCCGTTCGGCAACAGCGGCTACAACCCCGAAGGCATCCGCATCGGCGGCATCGGCGGCAACCGGCGTGCGGTGAAGGTATGGGAGCAACGTCAGTTCCGCAATCTCGATGACCAGGTCGAAATCGGCACCCGCAACATCAAACTGGCACTGCGCCGCTTGCGGCGCTTCGCGCGCGAAGGCGCCGCCGACGAACTCGATCTGGACGCCACCATCGCCGCCACCGCGCGCGAAGGCGGCATGCTTGATATCCGCATGCGCCCGGAACGACACAACGCTGTAAAGGTGTTATTGCTTCTCGATATCGGTGGTTCGATGGACGAACATGTGCGGGTTTGCGAAGAACTGTTCTCGGCCTGCCGCAGCGAGTTCAAGCACCTTGAGCACTACTACTTCCACAACTGCCTGTACGAATCGCTGTGGAAACACAACCAGCGTCGCTTCAATGAACGCCTGTCCACACTGGAGCTATTGCGCACCTATGGCGCCGACTACCGCGTGGTGATCGTCGGTGATGCGGCGATGGCATCGTATGAGATCACCCATCCGGGCGGTAGCGTGGAACATGTCAACGAGGAACCCGGCAGCGTCTGGATACAACGCCTGGTTGATCGCTTTGGCAAAATGGCATGGCTCAACCCCACCCCACAGCGGGCGTGGGATTACAGCCAATCCACCGGCATGATCCGATCATTACTGAGTGAGCGCATGTTTCCGCTTACTTTGGCCGGCCTGGATGATGCAATACGTAACCTGCGTTGATCTGCATTGCCTGAACTTCAATCCTCTTCCAGTTGAGCCCCTGATGCCATCCATACACCGCCTGATTGTGCTTCTTGCCTGCCTGTTGTTTACCTGCGCCGGCCTGGCACAAACGACAGCAACCAACACCAACAGCCGCATGACAGCACTGATCAACGACCCCGAGATTGCCGAGATCAGCGGCCTGGCAACATCGCGGCTGCACCCGGACGTGATCTGGGTTCACAACGACAGCTTCGACAAGCCGGTGCTGTATGCGCTATCCACCACAGGCAAGCGGCTGGCGAATGTCACCATTGCCGGCGTTGAAAACATCGACTGGGAAGACATCTCCGCCTTCACCCTGAATGGTAAATCCTACTTGCTGATTGCCGATACCGGCGACAACGGCGGCATCCGCCAGATACTGCAATTGCATGTTGTGCGCGAGCCTGAGCAGTTGCGTGACCAGACCATCAGCCCGCAATGGTCGATTCGCTTTCGCTGGCCGGATGGCGCACGCGATTGCGAAGCAATAGCAGTCGATGCCAAACGCGGGGAAATCCTGCTGTTCGGCAAAAAACGAGTCCCCGTTGATTTGTTTAGCCTGCCATTGCAACCACGCGATGACACTGTGCAAAGCGCACGCTTGATCGGCGCGCTGGCCGGCATCGCACAGCCCAGCCCCGAAGACCTGCAACGCAATCCGGTCTATGGCCGTTACCGTAGCCAGATCACCGCCGCCGACATCAGCCCGGACCGGCAAACTTTGGCCGTACTCAATTATCGCGCCGTCTATCTTTACCCACGCCGCCCGGATGAAGACTGGTCACGGGCCACTGCCCGCCCCGGTACCGAGCGCATTTTTCCTTGGCTGGCGCAGGCCGAAGCAATGGGCTTTGCGACCGATGGAAAAGGTTTGTGGATCAGCAGCGAACGGCAGCCAACACCGATACTGTGGCTGGCATTGCCCTGATACCCGCATGAATGCAGGCAAAAAAAGGCCCGCTTTGCAGCGGGCCACCGGTAACCCCGAGCATGTCTGAAGTCCCGTGGACTCCTGTCCTGGAGAGAGGGCAGGCCAACATCCGTGTCGTGCCTGCCCGTTAAAGGCAAACGCAAGCCAACACGAAAACCGGCCACGACTCAAAAAAACAACCTGATTCAACGAGTCCGTCTCCGCCAGATCAAGTATTTGCGCGCTTGATCTGCGTGCAAAGCATCGCAAGCAAGCAAAGCGTTACACTGAACCATCCACAAAACCCGTTACGAGAACCGTATGCGCACCTTCGAGCAGATTCGCAGCCATGTAGCCAACAACTACCGGGTAACCACCAACGAACCGTATCTGCTGTGTGTCGAGCTTTCGTTGCAGGAAGGGCAGCGCCACCAGAGCCTGTTCATGTCGGAAATCGAAGACGAGGATGGCCGCCGCCACCTGCGTTTCAGTACCGCAGTTGCACCCATCACCGGCATGGATGCCAAGCGCGCCCTGCACTTCAACTGGCAAAGCCATAGTGGCTACCTGGCCATCAGTGAGCTCGACGGCGTGCCCTACCTGCATTTGTGCGAAAACCGGCCTTACGCAATTCTCACTGCCGCCGAAATCGACCGCCTGGTGCTGGAATTGGGCGGTGTTGGTGATCGCATGGAAAGCCAGCTTTCTGCTGGAGGCGACTTGTTGTGATTGGGCTTCGGCCCGTGCCGCCGACGCGGGCTGAGGTGTCTTCCCGCATTCTGAATTGGCGACACAAGCGCGATAGAGCCGACGGGTAAAATCAAGACAGCCCATGGCTGGACAAAGGGGTTATGCGTGCGTCACGCACATGATATTATTGACATAAGCTGCTGTTTTTAAATTATTTATGCAACCAATAACCATGATGCAACGGGCCGAAAGACCCGAGCATGCACACTGATACCGGGAGACCCAACATGAGCCAACACACCTCGCAAGCGGTTTTGAGCAAACTTGCGACGCTTCGCAACTATGGCGGCGCAGCCCGCACACGCGGCCTGAACGACGCGACGCTTGAACACATGGCAGCACTGTTCCCGGAATTGGTCGAAGCCGTTGATGCCGCGCATGACCAGTTTCAGGCTCTGTGTGGTGGCGAGTTCGAAGACATTCTGCGCGCCGATGAAGTAACCCAGATCGCTGCGGTGCAAGCGGGCTTCGTCAATTTTTATCCCGATGATGCAATAAACCCCTATATCTCGCTGGCCGCGCGTGGGCCGTGGATCGTCACCCTCAAGGGTGCCGTGATCCATGACAACGGCGGCTACGGCATGCTTGGCGCCGGCCATACACCAGCCGCAGTGCTTGAGGCAATGAGCCAGCCGCAGGTGATGGCCAACGTGATGACGCCCAATCTGTCGCAGTTGCGTCTGGAACGCGCCTTGCGGCGTGAACTGGGCCAGAGCCGTGGCGGCTGCCCATACGCGAAGTTCCTGTGCTTGAACTCCGGCTCGGAATCCGTATCTCTCGCAGGCCGCATTGCAGACGTGAACACCAAGCTGCATACCGATCCGGGCGGTCGACATGCTGGCAAAAAGGTCAAACGTATAGCGGTCAAGGGTGCCTTCCACGGACGCACCGAACTGCCAGCGCTGTACTCGGATTCAACCCGGCCGACTTATGCCAAACATCTGGCCAGTTGGAAGCACCACGAGCCACAACTGATCACCATCGAGCCGTATTCGGTAGAGCAACTGCAGCAGGCTTTCGCCGATGCCGATGCCAATGGCTGGTATATCGAAGCGATGTTCCTGGAGCCCGTAATGGGCGAGGGCGATCCGGGCCGTCAGGTTACGCCAGAGTTCTACCGTGCGGCGCGTCAACTCACCCGCGATCACGGCACCGTGCTGCTGGTCGATTCGATCCAGGCCGGTTTGCGTGCGCACGGGGTACTCTCAATCATCGATTACCCGGGTTTTGAAGGGGTAGAACCGCCGGACATGGAAACCTACTCCAAGGCGCTCAATGCCGGTCAGTACCCGTTGTCGGTGCTTGCCGTCACCGAACGCGCCGCCGGGCTTTATCGCAAAGGTGTGTATGGCAACACCATGACCACCAACCCACGCGCCATGGATGTAGCGGTTGCGGTACTCAACGGCATCACACCCGAATTGCGCGCCAATATCCGCGAACGCGGCGCAGAGTTTGTCAGCAAGTTCAATGCACTGAAAAACGACCTCGGTGGACTGATTACCAAAGTGCAAGGTACCGGCCTGTTGTTCTCGTGTGAGTTGTCCGACGCATTCAAATGCTATGGCGCCGGCTCCACCGAAGAGTATTTGCGCGAACGCGGCATCGGCGTGATTCATGGTGGTGCCAATTCACTGCGTTTTACCCCGCATTTTGCCGTCACATCGGCAGAAGTGGCTCTGGTAGTGGCACAGGTGCGCGATGCGCTGCTCAATGGCCCACGCAAGGCGCAGGCTGAGGCAGCCTGAACCACCCCAGCGCACCTGCTATTGCGATTGCTGCCTGGGCTTTGCAGACATGTCGGCCTCTGATTCGTCTGGCGCCGGCTTTGCCGGCAGGATGCTGATCCGCACCGGCCCACCCTGACTCACCTTTTCGGTTTTCAGGTCGTACTCGAAATACTCGCCAGCCAGCGAGCGTCGCCCACCTTGAACCAGATGCGCATTGCCACGCAGCCGCAATACTTCAAGGCCGCGCGCGTATTCAATCTCATCGGCTTCAGCCATCACGTCGCGGTCAATGCCATTGTTCTTCACCCAGATTCGCGCCGGTTTACCGATAATCAGAACACGGCTGGGGTTTTCCAGAGGTCCATAAACCACCGCCTCATCGGCCTGCATCGGCCAATCGGAACCTTCTATGGAAAAGTGGCCCTGCAAGCGAGTGATGTTCTGCTCTGGATCATTGGCCACCGAGTCGGCAAGTACCACAATCGGCCGCTCGGATGGCAAGGTGAACTTGGCGGCGTTGGCCATCATCGGCATTGCCAGCAAAAACGGCCACAAAACGGCGCGCACGCATAACCTCTTCAACGCCCATACTCCTAAATCGATTGAACCCGCAGCCCGATGCGACGATCATAGCAGCGTCCGGCAGGTTCGAAGGGCATCGGCCATGAAGGCCTCGTTATCGTTTCGGAGTCCTCACGCTTGATCATCCATCGTTACCTGATTCGCGAAGTAACCGGCCCCTTCGCTGCGGTAAGCGTCGTGCTGGTTATCGTGTTCATGACCTACAGCCTCACGGTATTTCTTACCGATGCCAGCCAGGGCCTGCTCAGCGCCGGCCAGATCGCCGCACTTACGTTGCTCAAGTCGGTCATTGCGCTGGAAGTGCTGTTGCCGATCGCGCTTTATGTCGCGGTGATGCTTGGCATGGGCCGGCTGTACAACGATTCCGAAATGGATGCATTGCGTGCCGCGGGAATGGGCGAATTGCAGATTGTGATGCCGATGCTGCGACTGGCATTGATCCTGGCGATTTTGGTCGGGCTGTTGTCGGCGGTGGTGCGTCCGCTAGCCTATCGCACACTCTACACACTGAAGGCCGAGGCCGAAGCCAGTTCCGAGATCGACCGGATCAAATCCGGTCGCTTTTACAGCTACTCCAAAAGCGGCCGCACGGTGTTCATTGAAACCACCAGCGGCTCACTTGACAAACTGCAGGGCGTGTTCGTGCGCACCCGCAACGCCGAAGGCCTGCAAGTGATCTCGGCGCGCCAAGGCAAGTTCGTGGCACACGTCACCAACACCCATCATGAGTTGCTGCTGCAAGATGCCAGCGTGTTCAAGCGCACCGCACAAGGCCGCGACGTATTTGCTCAGTTTGCACAATTTGCCATCCGCCTGCCGATCAAGCAGCCAGAGCCCGTAACTGACCGTCCCAAGCTGATGTCCACCTTCGACCTGGCTTCCGCAGACGGGCCGCGCGAGCGCGCCGAGTTTGAGGGCCGCTTGTCCAACCCGATATCCGCGCTGTTGCTTGCCATGCTGGCAGTACCACTCAGCCGCAGCCGACCACGCCAGGGCCGCTACGCACGGATGTTGGTTGCCTTGATTGTGTACACCCTGTATTACAACCTGCTGGACATTACCCGCACCAATGTCCAGCAAGGGACCATGCCCACGCTGGCCTGGGTGCCCGGCCTTTTGGCATTGGCGATCATCATCTGGTACGTGCCATGGCGGGCATGGCTGCGACGCAAGCCGGTAAAATTACATGCGCCTGATTGATCGTTATGTCGCGCGAGGCTTTTTGCTTGGCGTACTGCCGGTATTCCTGCTGCTGGCGGGGTTGTTCAGCTTTCTGGCACTGAGCCAGCAACTGGAGGACGTCGGCCAGGGCGGATTCACTACGGGCTCGGCATTGAAAGTGGTGATATTGACCCTGCCCCGTCAGTTGCTGGACATCCTGCCGGTCATCGCGCTGCTGGGCTGCCTTACCGGTTTGGGCGCGATGGCCAATTACCGCGAATTGACTGCTGCGCGGGCTGCCGGGCTATCGCCCTCGCGCCTTGCTCGTCCAGTCGCCGGCGCGGCACTGTTATTGATCCTCGTCGCGTTTCTTGCGCAGACCTATGGCATCCCGCACTGGGAGCGCATGGCGCTGCGCTTGCGCGCCGAGGTGACGCAAACCGACGTGGATGGCACAAGCACAGAGTTCTGGACACGCACCGGCGGCCGTCTGCTGCGCGTCGGCGAAGTGGTGATGGGCCGTATTCCAACCGATCTGGAAATCTACGAACTCGACGACCGTGATCGCTTGATCGGCCTGATCCGCGCCGAGCGAGCAGATATTGTCAATCGTGAGGAATGGCTGCTGTACAACGTCACTGAAAGTGAGATCGGCACGCAAAGCGCAACCACCACGGTGGAAGATCGTCGTATCTGGCGCAGTTTTTTGTCTGAGCCGCAGCTGGAAAATCTGATTCAGCCGGCGGGCACATTGTCGCCTGGCGACTTGTTGCACTACATCGTCAGCCTGGAAAACAATCGCCTGAACTCACACCAATTTCGCTTGGCATTTTGGCAAATGGCCAGCATCCCGGTCGGCATCATCGCTATGGCATTGCTTGGCCTGCCATTCGTGATGGGATCGCTGCGCTCGGTATCGGTTGGGCAGCGCATCGCGCTGGGTGGTGGCATCGGCATGGCGTTCTATCTCAGCGAACAAATCATCGGACACCTGTCGATGCTCTATGAGCTCAACCCATTCGTTGCTGCAATGGCGCCGGAGTTGATTCTGCTGAGCGTTGCAATTCGTGGGCTGAACCGGGCGCGCTGAACATCGCGACTACGGTGATGACAACTCCCGACGCCAGGTTTGTTGCTCGCGAATGACGAAAGTGTCTGGCGAGCCATGCTGGAATTGCTTCAAGGTCATGCTGATCTGCCAACCCGTAGCGTCACGGTGCAGATCAAACACCCGATATGACGCAAGATACTTCGTGCGCACGCTGGAGGCCGAAGCCGTAGCGAACACACGCGTCGCGCCGCAACGGGCATCAAAATTACGGTGTTCGTGACCATGCAGCATGATCGAGGGCTGCTGTTCACGCACTAGCGCCTGCAACGCATGCACATCGGCCAGCGCTTTGCGCCAGTGCGTCAAACCCGGCAATGGCGGATGGTGAATCAACACGCAGCTGAGCAGACCACGGCGATGCACATCAGCTAGTACCACAGACAGCCGCTCGCGCTGCGCCTTGCCTAAAACGCCACGCGCAAGAAACGGCGCCGTCGGCACAGCCGAGTTCAGCCCGATAAAGGCCACGCCATTGCATTCTCGCAGCACCGGATAGGCTGCCCCCGGATCGACCCTATCCGCATGTCTGTCAATGTGCAGATATTTGCTCCACTGCGCAGCAATGGCGGGCCACGAGTCGGCGGCATACACATCGTGATTGCCGGGGATCAGGAAAACCTTCTCCGGCGTTCCTGCAGCACGCAGCCAGTCGCCCGCCGCCGTAATCTCGTCGGGCAGGCCGATCTGTGCCAGATCGCCGGTCAACAGCCAATGCGCGGCATTTTCAGTGCGTACTGCCGCCATCAGGCGAGACAGCATGTCGGCTCGATGCTGCCACTGTCGATTGCGCTGCCACGACAAATAGCCCTGCCAGCGTTTACCGCGCAGACGTGTCAGCGACCAGGCATCCAATGACGTCAAGTGCGGGTCAGTGATGTGGATCAAGCGCATGGCAGCACAGGTAATCTCATGTAACCCTCGCAAACAGCCCAAGGGCATGGCGCACGGAACAAAGTTGCCACAGTGTACATTCACGCAAACGAGGGTTTCTTACGCCACGCAATACGGCAATCGGCCGCCTCGCAACAGCGCCTGCTACGCAGGCTACGACTTCACCTCGCCGATGCACGGCTCGTTCGGCCGGGTGCGCCACGGGTCTCCCGAGGTTCACGGGAGTTTACCGCAGGTTGTGGGCTACCTATACTGGCGCGCCTGCCATCGCTTGCAATGCTAACCCGTTGATTGCCGTGTTGTGCCGCATACGCGATTTCGCCCTGAATACCATTTACCAGACCCAACGGAAGCACGCGTGAGCGAAGCCGATACCAGCACCAAAGTGCAAAGCCCGATGCGCCGCGTACTCGGTAATCTGGGCCTGCTGGTGCGCGGCCGTGGCATCGCTGCGGTGATGTCGCTTGGCGCTACCACCCTGATGGCACGCGCACTTGGCCCAACCGAGTTCGGCATGGTGATGCTGATGCAGGCTTATATGCTGCTGATGCGTGGCTTACTCAATTTCCAGAGTTTCGAAGCCATCGTGCGCTATGGCGTGCCGGCGTTGGACACCGGCGATAACCGAACGCTGCGTCGCCTGACAACGGTCTGCCGCCGTGTGGATCACCGAGCCAGTCTCGCGGCTACTGCACTCGCTCTGGTCGCCGCACCCATGGTCGGGCCTTTGGTAGGCATGGATACGCCGCATGTCATCCTGATGTCCGGCTACAGCCTGGCCTTGCTCGCAACGGGCAACGGCACCGCCAACGGCATCCTGCGACTGTTTGATCTGTTTGATGTCCTCGGTCGCCAGATGGTGATTGGGCCAACAATCCGCTTTATCGGCGTGGTCATCGCCTGGTGGTTGAATGGCCCATTGGGCGTGTTCGTTCTGATTTGGGCAGTCGCCGCAGCCAGTGAAGATCTATACCTGAGTTGGCGTGGTGGACGTGAATACCAACGCCGCGTCGGCCCACCAGCCGACGGTGAAATTGTCAGCGATTCCCATTTCTCGGAGTTTCCCGGCCTGAAAAGCTTTTTGTGGGTCACCTACTGGCAGTCAAACATGGACTTGGTACGCAAGCACCTGTCCACTTTGCTTGCCGGATCGTTGCTGGGCCCAGCCGAAGCCGGTCTGCTGCGTCTGGCACGTGAACTCTCCAGCCTGCTCGCCAAGCCCGCCGTATTGATCCGTCAGGTGGTGTTTCTCGATCTGACCCGTACATGGCATCAGGGCAGCAAAGCGTTCGACCTGGTCGCCTATCGCACCGCCTTGCTCGGCGGCGCCTTTGGCCTGGTGTTCGTGGCTGTGGGCTACTTTTTCGGCGACAACCTGCTGCTGGTGCTGACCGGCAAAGGGTTTGTTGCCGCCGCGCCGGTACTTACCCTGATGCTGTTGGCGGCAACCTTTGACCTCACCGCCTCGTCGCTACGCTCGGCTGCCTATGCGATCGGTCACGCCGGCAAGGTATTGCGCATTTACGCGCTGTCAGCCGGCGCCTACCTCGCCCTGTTTATTGCGCTGACTTCATGGCTGGGTTTGATCGGCGCTGGTATTGCAGCCAGCGCCGCTGCCGCGTTGCCGCCGTTGGCGATGGTATGGTTAATCCGCAGCAGCAAGCGCGGCGCGGTAAGCACACCGCGCTGAGCAATCAGGCCGCTGTCGGCGACTCAACAACACGCCGTTGCACCGGCATCACAACCTTGGAAAACGCCGAAATAATCTGCTCTACCTGATCTGCCGTATGCGCCGCGCTCACGCTTACACGCAGCAAGCTGCTGCCATCGGGTGATGCCGGCGGCACCATCAGGTTGGTGTACACGCCAGCCTCGATCAAGCCATGCCAGCAAGCGAATGCTTCTTCACGCTGGCCGAAGCGTACCGCCAGAACCGGGCTGGGTACCGTACAACCCAGATTGAAACCCATCTCCTGAAACGCGGCATACAAACGCCGAGCGTTATTCCAGATTTGACTGCGTAACTGCGGACGCGTGCGTACTTGATGCAAGGCTTCACGCGTGGTTGCGATCACCGAAGGGCTCGCCGACGCCGTAAAAATAAACGGACGGCTGGTATAGCGAATCAGTTGCAGAACCGGGTTGTTGCTGACGCAATAACCACCCGTTGCGCCGAGGCTTTTGCTGAACGTGCCAACAGTGAAATCAACCGCGTCCTCGACACCTTGTGCCTGCGCCACACCACGCCCGGTCTCGCCGTAAACGCCCAGCGAGTGGGCCTCATCCACCATCAGGTAGGCCCCGTACTGGTGCTTGAGTGCGCAGATCTCCGGCAGTGGTGCAATATCGCCAAACACACTGTAAAGCCCTTCGACCACAATCAAAGCGCGGCGGGATTGTTCGCCAAGGCGACGCAAGCGCGCCTCAAGGCTGGCGACATCGTTGTGGCGAAATCGGAATATCTGCGCGCCACTCATTCGGCAGCCATCATAGAGGCTGGCATGCGCATCGGCATCAAGCAGCACCGCATCGCCTGGCCCGAGCAATGCACTGAGCATGCCCAGATTGGCGGCGTAGCCGGTGGAAAACACCATGCCGTAAGCCTGACCGTAAAAATCGGCCATCTCGGCTTCCAGCGACTGATGCAGCGCAAAGCTGCCATTGGCCATGCGCGAACCCGTGGTGCCGGTGCCAAACTCGTCCAGCGCTTGCTTGCCAGCAGCAATACAGGCTGGATCAAAGGTCAGGCCGAGATAATTGTTGGTACCGGCCAGGATCGTCTCACGGCCTTCGATGATGCCGAGCGTTGGCGACAGCAAGCGTTCGGTCACCATGCCGGTAGGATTACGCCCGGTGGCAGCCAGCGCATCGCGCAGGGAAGCGACCGGCGCGAACTTGTCGAGCAAACCCGGGGCGCTCATGACACGCCTCCCGTAGCCTTGGCGACAACAGCCGCCAAGCCATCGACAGAACGCACATTGGATAACGTGTCGAGATCGATCGCGATATCGAATTGTTCTTCAACTTCCATTATAAATTCCATCACCTGTATCGATTCGAGGCCGAGGCCGGAAACGAAGTCGGTATTGACGGCAAGTGTGAGACCTTCGCTGATGTGCTTGCCCAGCATGTCCAACAAGGTCTGTTCAATCGAGGTAACCATGGATTCTCTTCCATAAATATAGGGATCGCCTGAATCAGCCCATCCTGGACATTTCAGACTCGACCAGCCCGGCGCATGTCCGAACGCGTCTCCACAGGATCAAGCAATTGTGTGCTTGATCCACATGCAGGCCATCCATGGCCTGCTGAAACTCTGCATTGATCAGAGCTTCCATAGCGAATCAATCGATGTGCGGTGGTGCGAACAAGCGCTGCGTGCCCGTAGCCAGATCAATCATCGGCTGCCAACCGGTGGCAGCCTGAAAAGTACGGTTGTCGGCAAGCCAATGCGCCTGACGCAATTCCCGCACCTTGCCCGGCGTCAACATCGGCGCGTAGCCGAACGCCAAGGATAACAGGCCATTGATCGCACCGGCGCTGTGCAACACACTGGCGGGAACCGGCAACAGGCGAACCGGGCGGCCCGCCACGGCACGGCCCATCGCTGCCCAGTCGTACCCCCCGGGCGTGCCATCATCGATGGCATAGGTTTGATGGTGGCAGCGCGAAGGTTCAGCCAGCCAGGCGTACACGGCATCCGCGAAGTCATCAACGTGCAGCAACGATAGCCGTTGATTCAGCGGCCCGGTGACCGGCGCAACGCCACGCCGCAACCAGCGCAACAGCGGCAGCATTTCCTGATCGCCCGGGCCATACAGCGCCGGAGGCCGCATGATGGTCCACGGCAGATCCAGGCGCGAGTGCAACACCACCTCGCCTTCATGCTTGGTCAGTGCGTAATCAGAAATATGCGGCCGACTGGCCGCCAACGATGACACCAACAGCAGGGGGGGCGGTTGCCCGTGACCCTGCAATGCCTCGATAACGTGCTGTACACCATGGACGTTGGCAGCACGAAAATCATCCGCTACTCGGCCACGGACACTCCCGGCGCAATACACCAGCGCCGAAACATCGGCCAATGCATCGCGCAACGCAATTGCATCATCGAGTCGTAACGCAATCGCTTCACATCCGGGCAGCATCTGCACCGTACGCGGTGAACCGGGGCGCACCAAGGCGCGCACCCGGTAACCGGATTCCAGCAGACGTGCCTGCAGGCGCTTACCGACGAAGCCCGTCGCGCCGGTAAGCGCGACGATACCTTTGTCCGAATCAGCCTTGCCTGAATCAGCCTTGCCTGGATCAGCGATTTCGACCTCAGCCATTCGCCTCGGCGGCAACCGCTACCAACTCATCGCTTGTTTCGACCCAAGACTGCCGTGCGACAAAATCGCGCTTGGTCTGCGAGCGCGACAACTTGCCCGAGGAGGTGCGCGGCAAAGTGCCGCTCGGCACCAAATCAACGTGGCAGACAATGCCAAAGTGAATCTGGATCTGCGCCTTGATCTCGTCGATCAGCTGCTTCTGTTTGGCTGGGTTGGACTCATGCGATTCGGTTACCAGAACCGCCATGTCGGTGCCCGTCGGGCCGGGTGCGGCAAACGCCGAGACGTGACCGTAACGCACACCTTCAACCTCTTCGGCCAGATGCTCGAGATCTTGCGGCCAGATATTGCGGCCATTGATGATGATGACATCCTTGTGACGCGCAGTAACCATCAGACGCGCACCCACGCGGTAGCCGATGTCGCCGGTATTGAGCCAGCCATCAACCATCACTTCGGCAGTGGCTTCAGCATCCTGGAAGTAGCCGGTCATTACACTGGTGCCTTTGACCCAGATATGACCACACTGCCGCTCGTCCAGCACGTTGCCAGCGGTGTCACGAATCTCCATCTGGTAGCTCGGCATCAACTCGCCGCAGTCAACAAACGACAAGGTGTGGTCAAGATCACGCTGATCCAGCGGCAACGACCTGGCCTTGCCAGTGGCATACATCAGCTCTTTCTCGACCACGTCAATTTCAAGACCCGCGCCCAATGGCGCAAAGCTGACCGCCAACGTGCATTCGGCCATGCCATAGCAGGCAACCCACGCCTCAGGATTGAAGCCATTGGGCTTGAGCAACTGGGCAAACTTCTCCAGCGGCTCGGCATGGATGCGCTCGGCACCCACACAAGCGACACGCCATGAACTCAAATCGTAACGATCACAATCCGACCAGCGCAGGCGCTTGGCGCACAAGGCATAGCCGAAGGGCGGACTGGATGAAATGGTGCCGCGATTTTCGGAGATCAACTTGAGCCACAGACGCGGCCGCATGGCAAACGTACGCGGGCTGAGGTAATCCACCGAGAGCTGGCTCGCCAGCGGCACCAGAAGAAAACCGACAAGGCCCATGTCGTGATAAAGCGGCAGCCACGACACCATCCGGTCACCCTCGGTGATCTTCAGGCCGTGAATCGCGATTTCCGACAGGTTTGCCAACGCCACCTTTTGGGTGATCGCCACACCACGCGGAAAACGCGTGCTACCCGATGTGTATTGCAGATATGCCAGTTCATCGCCAGCCATCGGCAGCAGATCGACATCGGCTTCGGCAATCGCATCGAATTCCGACGGCAGGCCGCAGCAGGTCAGGCCGAGCGGCTCGGCAGCCTCCATCAAAAAGCCGACGTGCGACTCGGGCGATACCGCCATCTGCGCGTCGCATGTCTGGAGCATGCGCCGAATTTGCTGGACGTAGGCGTTGCGAGCACCAATCTGCACGCTGGATGGCAGCGCAACCGGCACATAACCGGCGTATTGGCAGGCAAAGAAGAAGCGGTGGAACAGCGGATCGGTTTCACCAATGATTGCCACCCGCGAGCCGCGCGGGCAACCCAGGCCGAGCAGTCGCCGCGCAAGCGTTTTGGCCTCATCGCGCAGATCGGCATAGCTCAGCACCGCGTGCAGTTCACCGCGACCATTATAGAAGTTGTAGCCCGATTCCCCTTGCGCGGCATATTCCAGCGCTTCGACAAGATTGCCGAACCCTTCATGCCGAATTGGAAGAGACCCTGTTGTCCCCGTTGGCTTCATTGGCGTAGACCCGTTAGACATATGCAAACGCTAAACCGCCCGTTGCGCGGCGTGGCAGAAAGGTTAATCTGAACCCATCATAACCTTGAACGCCACGGCTGAGAAACATTGTTTCAGCACTTAGCGTCCTGCCGGGGCAATCTCCCGGCACGTATTGACCGGTTTCCTGACCCTGAAGTTCAATTTTTCCGCACACTGTGCGGCTGAGCACACTCGAAAGCCCTTGTTTCAGCTAAAGAACCGTACACAACCAACCGCACCGAAATATTGCTGACACATTGTACAGTGTAGACTGAACGACTGCATTTAGCCATACCCATGCCAAGCTGCGCAAGCGGTACATAACTGCGGTTCAGTCGTGTGCGTGACCGCCCTCGCCGTGTACATGGCGATGCGCGATCTCCTCGTCGGTAGCCCCCCTCACCTCAACTACCTGAACGTCAAAGTGCAGGGATTGTCCGGCCAAGGGGTGGTTAAGATCGACATCCACCGACGTCAAGCCGACCTTGATTACGGTAACCGCTCGCGGCCCGAACCGGGTCGAGACTTGCGTCTGCTGCCCCGGACGCAATGTTGCAGCCGCAGCGAAATACTTCTTCGGGATCCGCTGGCTCATGTCCGCACGGCGTTCGCCATAGGCCTGCTCCGCAGGTACCGTCACCTCAAATCGATCATCCACCTGCCGCCCCTTGAGCGCCTGCTCCAGGCCGGGGATGATGTTGCCATGACCGATCAACACGGCGACCGGTTCACCATCAAACGAGGACTCGGTAGCCTCAGGCTCGCCCACTGGAGTGACCGAATAATGGAAACGTACAACGTGGTTGTCTTCGATTTGCATGCAAGGCTCGGGTTGGGAAGAAAGGACACAGCACAATTGCC
Source organism: Lysobacteraceae bacterium (assembly GCA_030681035.1). GTDB lineage: Bacteria > Pseudomonadota > Gammaproteobacteria > Xanthomonadales > Xanthomonadaceae. The sequence goes on from JAUXUI010000100.1 coordinate 81,408, forward strand.
GCATTATCCGGATCACAATCCGACAACACCAGCCTATGCCCGCAACGTTGTTTTGCTGGGCGTTATCGCGTTGCTTGCCGCCTGTGCCAGCACACCCCGAATCGAGCAAGCTCAACGCGCGTCACCAACACCAGCCATCAGTGCAGCAACGCAACGCGCCAACGAGGTCACCCTGAGGGCACTTGGCCTGGTCGGCACGCCTTATGTTTACGGCGGCAATACCCCGCAGGGTGGCTTTGATTGCAGCGGTCTGGTCACCTTCGTCTACGCCGAGGCGGCTGCGCTGAACCTGCCGCGAACCACTGCACAAATGGCGGTGATGCCTGCCGACAAAGTCGCGCGCAAGGCCCTGCGCACCGGCGACCTGGTTTTTTTCAGCGAACGCGACGTACCTACCCATGTTGGCATCTATGTTGGCAACGGCCGTTTTGTCCATGCGCCGAACGAAGGCGGAACCGTCCGTCTGGACGAGTTGAGCAATCCCTACTGGAATCGCAACTACCGCTTTTCGCGCAGGGTGATCGATTGATTGCACGTAGCCGGATCAACCGCCGGCAGCACTTCACCGCAAGCGTTGCAAATCCACCAGTACTTGTGTACGCGCATCGCGTATCGCTGCGGCCACCGCACCTTCGGCCGCAGCGTCGCCATTGTCAAACGCAGCCGCATTCTCGGACCAAACAGTAAACAGGCTGTCGGCTCGGCCAGCGGTATCCGCCGACACCAGAGTGGCGATGTCGCGGATCAGGGTCACCCGACCCCAAATGGCGATTCGGTTGGCTTCACTGTGCTCCGCACCAAAAAAACGGGTGTCGGCCAACTGCTGCACTTCGCCCAGGGCGTCCAGGGCGATGAATGCCGATTGCCGCACATTGCGATGGTGTTCGGTTGTTTCGTTGCGCCAGGTGTTGTAGCCAAGGCCAAACAAGGCGATTAGCAAGCTGACCAACGCCAGCGAGTTTTGCCGGACCAGCTCGCGCAAGATCGGGAATCGACGACGGCCAGCACCATCACGCTGATCCCGATCCGAAGCGTTCACTGACTCTTGGGGGTTCGTTGCCATGGCGCGCACGCAAGTTGAGACTGACATGCATTGTGCCGTATTGCGGATTTGATTGGCATCATCATGTCTTTATCTGCAAGCCAGTGCACAATGAACATTTCGTCCATGAGGGTATGCCATGAACACCCCAATCAAGGCCAACAATCTCAAGGTAATTCTTGCCGCTACCGACTTTTCTGCAGCGGCTGACAACGCGTTGCAGCGCGCCGTACAGCTCGCCAAGGCACACAACGCGCGGCTGGAGTTGGTACACACCTTTGATTCTGCGCCGGTGATGCCGGCGTGGGGCGACCCCGGCGGCGGCGCCTGGATCGGCGAAAAAATGTTCATGGATGGCGTGCGCGATCAGCTTGAGCGCGTCCGCAACCAGTTGGCCAATGAACACCACATCGAAATCAATGCCAATCTGGAGGTTGGCCCAGCCCACCGCCAGATTGCCCAGCACGCTGCAGCAAGCGATGCTGATCTGGTCGTCATCGGCGCCTCGGGCTCCTCTGGCCTGGTGCAACGCCTGCTGGGTTCAACTGCGCAAAATGTGGTGCGCTCCAGCCATGTGCCGGTTCTGGTGGTGCGCTTGCCCGGCGACAAGGCCTACGCCAACGCCGTCGCTGCAACCGACTTCTCCGATGATGCAATGCGCGCAGCGCAAATGGCCCTGCAACTGGCCCCCGGCAGCAACCTGCATCTGGTGCATGCCTATGAGTCGATTTACGACAATGCACTGGCGCGAGAGTCCATGGAGCACGAAGAACTTGAACGCATGCAAATCAAGGACCGCGACCACGCCGCCGAACAAATCGAAGCCATGCGTCGCCAGTTGGCCGCCGCCGATGCACAGGCAAGGCTGCACAGCACCTTGCGCGATGGCAATCCGGACCAGCAACTCGATGCCTATGTCGGCGAAGTGAATGCTGAACTGCTGGCGCTTGGCGCACACGGCAAAACGCGCTGGGAAGCGGGCTTGCTGGGATCGACCACGCAGCACGCGGTCAGCCATGCGCCCTGCGATGTGCTGGTCTGGCGGCGTCCGGCAGCCGACTGAGGGGTGTTGCAAGCGCTCGGGACTCGAAAAAGCGGCGCCCGGAACGCTTTGGTTCGTCATTCCAGCAACCGCAGCGTAAAGACAAAGCGAAGCTTCAAAGCTTTCACCGGCCTGCGGCCGGCGAGGCCCTCACACGGCGGGGAGGACCCAAAACGCCTTGCGCCGGGCGCACGTGCTTGACGGCGCGTTGCCGCACTCGGCCGCGCGTCCCTGCGCTGCTCATCGGCTTTTCCGTTTCATCCCGCTGCAATCATTGTTTCCGCAGCGACCGAATCCCGAATCCGTAGGATGGGTAGAGCGCAGCGAAACCCATCATTGCCAAATGTAATCGATGGGTTTCGCTGCGCTCTACCCATCCTTCTATGAGCAATCGATTGTCAAGTACCGCCGCTGCGGTTTTTGCTTTTGCTGTTCGCTTTGTGGTTCTCCTGGCTGCTGACTGCTGTTGCTGTTGCTGTTGATCGGTTCGG
>JAUXUI010000110.1 GCA_030681035.1 Lysobacteraceae bacterium
CCTGCGGGCTGGATTCCCGCTTGCGCGGGAATGACGAGTGTGAAGCAATCCGAGCATCATCGCGCGATGGGTTTCGCTGCGCTCTACCCATCCTGCGGGCTGGATTCCCGCTTTCGCGGGAATGACGAGTGCGAAGCAATCCGAGCATCATCGCGCGATGGGTTTCGCTGCGCTCTACCCATCCTACGGGCTGGATTCCCGCTTTCGCGGGAATGACGAGTGCGAAGCAATCCGAGCATCATCGCGCGATGGGTTTCGCTGCGCTCTACCCATCCTGCGGGCTGGATTCCCGCTTGCGCGGGAATGACGAGTGTGAAGCAATCCGAGCATCATCGCGCGATGGGTTTCGCTGCGCTCTACCCATCCTACGGGCTGGATTCCCGCTTGCGCGGGAATGACGAGTGCGAAGCAATCCGAGCATCATCGCGCGATGGGTTTCGCTGCGCTCTACCCATCCTGCGCACGATGTGCGGCAGGGTTACGCTGTGCCGCTGGCAAACACAGGCAACTCGGGGTTGCGGCGATACTCGAAGATCAGCCGGGTATCGATGTGGGCCACTTCCGGCCGGTCGGTAAACGCGCTCAGCGCAAAGTCGCGCACGCCGATATGCTCCAAGCGCAATGTGCGACTATCCGGCTCTTTATGGATCATCACCAAGTCGGGCTGCCACACCCCATATGAAGTGCATAATGTCCGGCGCGGCATTGGGTCACGTGGTTACATTCGTCGCCGACCGCCAATTGCTTCGCGCATGTACCACGTCGAGTACCAGCGCGTCGCGGCCCTTTCGCCGGTAGATCAGCACGTAGCGGCCGCGCGCGGCAGGCTTGATGCGAGTGCCGGGCACAGGGCCAAGCGCATAGGTTGCCGGGCCGCTCATATCCGCAGCGGCGCCGTGTATCGCCGCGTCGTCGGTCACCGCCGCAGCGAAAATTTGCGGGTCGGGTGTGAGCAACGCGCGATCCAGGGCTGCATCCAGAAACGCTTCTCGCGAGGCGATCGCGGTCGCGTTCCAGCGCACCGTCACCGGCGCGTCTCGACGGCCCGATCAAGCCGCGCCTGCAACGCAGCCGTGTGCGCCTTCACCCGCGCCCCGGCGTCGGTGTTCGAAAGGACTGTGTCAGGATGTGCGTCGGCTTGGGTGGCGGCGAGTTCGGTGCGTTCGCACAGGAACGTGGTGTAAGCCGCATCCTCGGCCTGCTGGAGCAAGGCGGCGGCTCGATCAGGCCGGCGCACCACGTTGCCGGGTGCATAGTTGGCGGCGTCCACCGCGAAGCGGGCGATGCCGAGTTCGTCGCGCAGCAACCGAGCGGCACGGTCCAGTTGCGCGAACAGCCGTGGAGCGCCTGATTTGGTTGCCAGTACCCGATCACTCATGCCGACGCGCAACACGATGGCGTAGCCGCCATGTTGACCCAACAAGGAGGCTCGCCGGACAGATCCGGTTTGGGCCAGTTCTCGGGCGGTGGCGAGCTTGACGGTAGCGGTCATATCAGGCGTCCGAGTTACGATTGCATGGGTGGCAGTATAACGCGGGTCAGTGGCTGAGCAATGGTCATTGCGGACGCTCCGGTTACCGCGCCCGCCATGAAATCGTCGTCACTCCTCGTCGCTGGCATACACCGGCAACTCGGGGTTGCGGCGATATTCGAAAATCAGCCGGGTTTCGATGTGGGCCACCTCGGGCCGGTCGGTAAAGGCGCTCAGCGCAAAGTCGCGCAGATGATCGGAGTCGCGCACACCCACATGCACCAGAAAATCATCGGCGCCGGCGAGGTGGTACAGGCTCAACACTTCCGGCAATGCCAGCAAATGGTCGTGGAACGACTCCACCAGTTCGCGAGAGTGACGGGTTAGCCGTGCCGCCACCATCGCCTGCAGGCCGATGCCGACGGCGGCCGGTGACACCTCGGCGTGATAGCCCAGGATGGCGCCGCTGGCCTGCAAATGGCGCACCCGTTGCAGGGCGGTGGACGCGGCAATACCCACCTGCTCGGCCAGCTCTTTGTTCGGCGTACGTGCATTGTTTCGCAAAAGCCGGATCAGGGCGAAGTCTGTTCGGTCAAGCTGCATAAAGCCCTCAGTATTCCGAATTATATTCGGTAGCGGTATTCGATACAGCATCATATTCTATAATTGGCGCATCAGTCGAATTGGAGCGCGGCCATGAGTCATTTTAATACCCACGCGTTCGAAACCCATGCGGTACACGCCGGGCGCGAAGACTTCATCGCGTTGGGCATCCATGCGCCACCCATTGATTTGTCGACCACCTATCCGGTTACCGATCTTGATGCCGGCACCGCGAGTTTTGATGCGTTGGTGGCCGGCGAGGGGCATGCGGCCAACTCGATTTATGCGCGGCTGCACAACCCGACCGTGGCGCGTACCGAGCAGGCACTGGCTACGCTCGAGGGTACCGAAGCCTGCGTTGCATTTGGCTCGGGCATGGCGGCGCTGACGGCAGTGGTGCTGGCGGCGCGGGTGCGCGGCAACCATGTGCTGGCGGTACGCCCGATCTACGGCACCAGCGATCATCTGCTTGATTCGGGATTGCTCGGCATGCACACCGAGTTTGTGCAGGCAGAAGAAATTGAACAACGCCGGCGTGCCGACACCGCATTGATCGTGATCGAGACGCCCGCCAACCCGACCCTCGATCTGGTTGATATTCGCGCGGTGGTGGCGGCTGCTGGGGATGTGCCGGTGCTGGTGGATTCCACCTTTGCCACGCCGGTGTTGCAGAACCCGGCGACACTCGGCGCGCGTTACGTGTTGCACAGCGCCACCAAGTTTCTCGGCGGCCATGGCGACGTGATCGCCGGTGTGGTGTGTTGCGCCGATGCCGATGCAAAAATGCTGCGCACGGTGCGCGCCGCTACTGGCGGCTTGTTGCATCCGTTGGCGGCATTCTTGTTGCATCGGGGCTTGCCCACGCTTGCCTTGCGCGTGGAGCGGGCACAGCAAAATGCCATGGTGATCGCCGAGCGGCTTGCGGCGCACCCGGCGGTGGCCTGCACCCACTATCCGGGGCTGGGTACGGTGCGCAACGCGCATCTGCTGGGCACGCAAATGCGTGGGCCAGGGACGTTGATCAGCATCGATTTGCGCGCAGGCCACGACGCCGCAAGTGCGGTGATGCGCGCGGTAAAATTGATCACGCCGGCGGTGAGCCTGGGTTCGGTCGATTCATTGATCCAGCACCCGGCGGGATTGACCCATCGCATGCTCGCGCCTGAAGCGAAACAAGCCTGCGGAATCACCCCGGGCCTGTTGCGCTTGTCGGTGGGCATCGAGCACGTCGAGGATTTATGGGCCGATATCGATCAAGCGCTGAAGCAAGGCCGCGCCGCCAACATCACGCAAGCAGCCGCATAGCGTGTTTGTAGCCCTGCGCAAGATGCGGCGCAACGCACGGGGTGTCACTGTGCGAAGGTCACGATGCCCGTGTGCCGCGTAGCACATGGCTGTGCGAGCGCGGCCGCTACCCATCGCGCGCAACTCGAGCATTTGTGGGAGCCCACCCTGTGAGCGACGGTATCGCGATAACGTCGCATCAGGTCGGTTGCTACGCAACGCCAGTTCAACCGATCCCGCCGTCGCTTCGCGACAGTGCTCTCTGCGCGAGGTGCGCCGTCGCCCGGTCGCCCACAGGGTGGGCTCCTACAAGGGTCACAGCACGCCATGTTTTTGTAGGAGCTCACCCTGTGAGCGACCGTAATTTTCCAGCCGGAGCACGCGCTGGTCGCCCACAGGGTGGGCTCCTACAGCGCGCCTTGCGCGCGAAGCTTTTACAAGGTAGTTCGCCGACAAGCCGGCCCCAGAGAGGCGCTGACTGGCATCGGTGAGCACCACACCAGCGACAATGGGTCAGTCGATTTCGAGCTTTTTCAGTTTGTAACGCAAGGCGCGGAAGGTGATTCCCAAATGGGCGGCGGCCTTGGTCTTGTTGTAGCGGCACTCTTCCAGTGCTTTGACGATGGCGTCGCGTTCGAGTTGCTCGATGTAATCGGGTAGCCCGCTGGATTGGGAAGATGCCGGTGGATTGGTGTGTACGCCTGCGGGATTGCCGGGGGCGTCGCTGACGCTAAATGATGGCGCGCTTACTGGCAGGTGAAGATCTTCTGCGGTGAGGCGGTCACCCTCGGCAAGCGCCACCGCGCGTTCGAGAATATTTTCAAGCTCGCGCACATTGCCGGGGAACACGTAGGTTTGCAAGGCACCCACAGCCCCGGAGCTTAGCGTGCGTACCGGTTCGTTGTTGTCATGCGCCAGGCGCGTCAGTATCGCTGCGGCGAGATCCGGGATGTCGTCGCGACGTTCGCGCAGCGGCGGTACTTTGAGCTCGATCACGTTGATGCGGTAAAACAGGTCGTGGCGGAACTTGCCGTCGGCAACCAGGTGCGAAAGGTCTTTGTGCGTGGCCGAGAGGATGCGCACATCCACTGGCGCCTCGGCCGATGCGCCAACCGGCCGCACCGATTTTTCCTGAATGACGCGAAGCAGTTTCACTTGCATGTGCAGCGGCAGTTCGGCGACTTCGTCGAGAAACAAGGTGCCACCATTGGCGGCCTGGAACAGGCCTTCCTTGTCGGCGTGCGCGCCGGTAAAGCTGCCTTTGCGGTGGCCAAAAAACTCGCTTTCCATCAGCTCGGCCGGAATGGCGCCGCAGTTGACGGGTACGAAGGTGCTGCTGGCGCGTGAGCCCTGCTCGTGGATCAAGCGGGCGACGCGTTCTTTGCCAACGCCGGATTCGCCACTGATGTAGACCGGCGCCTGGCTGCGCGAGAGTTTGTCGATGGTGGCGCGCAATTGCGCCATGATCGACGATTCGCCAATCAGTCGGCCGGGGTTGCTGGTGCGGGTATCTTGCAGTTGCAATGCGTGTTGCACCAATCGGCGCAGCACGGCCAGGTCCACCGGCTTGCTGACAAAATCGAATGCGCCGGCCTTGAGTGCGGTGACTGCCGCTTCCACATTGCCATGCGCAGTGATCATGGCGACGGGTGTTTGCGGATAGGTGCTGGCGATCAGCGAAATCAGATCCAGCCCGTTGCCATCAGGCAGGCGCATATCGGTAAGGCACAGGTCGTAGCTGTTCTCGGCCAGTTGGGCTTTGGCAGTGCGCAGATCGGAGGCGGTATCCACGCGCAGGTTCATGCGTCCGAGGGTAAGTACCAACAGTTCGCGGATATCACGCTCGTCATCAACCACTAATGCGCTGCGGGTGTTCGTCATACTTTGCCCAGTCCTTTCGAGAGGTTCCCTTATGTTGAGTCCAACCTTAGCGTACTCCTTGGATTTTACATATTACGACGACGCCACGGCAGCGGTATCCGGCCCGGTGCGATGCGGGCGGGCAAGCGCACCAGCACCAGCGAGGGTGATGCGAAAACAACTGCCACCGCCGGCGATCAGCTCGTAGTCGATGCCGGCCTGGTTGGCTTCGCACAACTGGCGGGCGATATACAGGCCCAGCCCGGTGCCGGTCTCGCTGGTGGTGAAGAAGGGTTCAAAGATATTCGCAACCACCTTGGGCACGATGCCCGGGCCGCGATCTATCAATTCGACAATGGGCGCGTTGTGCTCGCCTTGGCGTATCGCCAGTGTAATGCGGGCCGGTTGATCGGGTAGGCGCCCGTAATTGATGGCATTGTTGATGAGCACGGTAATGATCTGATGCAGATGGCCAGGGTCGATCAGGGCGTCGAGTTGGGTGAGCCGGGTGGAAATCCGAATGTGTTCATCGCCCTGCGCGCGCGTGGCACGAAACTCTGCCAGAAAGCGTTTTGCCCAGCCGACCAGTTCCACGGCTTCGGGTTGCGCGCGTTCGCGGCGTGCCATGCCAAGAATATCCTGGATGATGCTGTTCATCCGTTGGCATTGCGTGTTGATGATCTCGACCATGCGTCGGTCGGTGTCGGTGAGCTTGGATTCTTCCAGCAGTTGTGCCGAATAGCTGATCGCGGCCAGTGGATTGCGTATCTCGTGGGCAATGGATGCCGAGAGCCTGCCGAGTGTTGCCAAGGTGAGCTCTTCGGCACGGCGCGACACCATGGAGGTGTCCTGTAGAAAAATCAGCGCCAGGCCATCGTTGCTGGTCAGCCGGGTAAAGCGCGGCAGTACTTCGGGCGCATCGGCGGCCAGCGATACGGCGGTGTTCTGGAACGTTCTGCGATTGCGCCAATGCCAGAGCCGGCGCGACAGTTCGGGTGCGATCTTGCCCAGATTGCGTTGTTCTGGTGCGGGCTTGCCCAACACAAGCCAGGCGGCTTCATTGATGACCCGGACATGGTTGGTTTCATCCACCACCAGTACACCGGCACGCATGCGGCGAATAATCAGCTCGTTGATCAGGGACAGGCTGGCCAGATCTTCGCCGCGTTGTTGCGCGATGCGCTGCGAGATGCGCATATCGTTGCCGAGCAAATAGGTTAGTACGGTGGCAGCGAGATAGGTGATGGCCACCATTACCGATTGCACCGCAACGGAGCCGTTTTGCTCGGCCATGGCGGAAATCAATTGCGGCACTGCCAGTGCCAGTGCGGCCAGCAGCGACAAAATCAAGCCGGTGCGCAAGGTCAGGAACAAGGCAGCAGCGGCGATGTTGAATATCAACAGCAGGGTTACGCCGGTGGCAATACCGGTGATCGCATACACGGCAATGACGGCAGCGGCAATATCCACGACAAGGCCGGTCGCTGCCTGTTGACGCAGCGACATGCCGCCATTTGCCCGCGCGGCGAACCACAGTAAAAGCGCGAGTGCGAGATAGCTGGCGCCCGCTGCCTGTGCCAACACAGGGCGGTCCGGGGCCGAGATGATGCCTGCCATCGGGCTGAAGGCGAGGAAGGCGAGGATGCCCGCTTCCATTACGCGATACATCGCGAATAAATGCAGTTCGCGGCGAAGAGACGCCTCAATCGGATCGGGCATTGGTGGTATTGCTGCTGTGCGGGGGCTCACACGCAACTCATCCTGAATGTTGGGGTCAGTATAGGCCGACAAACGCGGTTTGGCCTGTATTTCGGCCGCTAGCAGCCTGTCGGACTTGACGCTGATCTACTGCGGAAAAGCCGAATTTGGACAGATTTCCCGCTCTTTTTCGTTAAAGAGCCCTGCTATTCGCCTCAAAAGACCGAAAAATCTGCCTCAAATCGGCTTTCCCTCGCTACGATCGGTCAAGCCCGACAGGCCGCTAGTGCTTTGCGTTTGTCGCCCGGGGAGGTGAAAATAGCGGGCTATCGTCACGGTTGCCGCTTTAACCGGCACCAACGCGCTTCCCGTTCGCCCCGTTTCGTGTGTCGGTGCTCGCCGGCACGCTCTTTCCGCCAAGCAAGGTGACGCATGAACTTTCACGAATACCAAGCAAAAGAATTATTTGCCCAATACGGCATCGCGGTGCCGCCGGGTCAGGTTGCGCGTTCGCCCGAGGAGGCGGTCGCCGCAGCCAAGGCCATCGGTGGCAATCACTGGGTGGTCAAGGCGCAGATTCACGCCGGTGGCCGCGGCAAGGCCGGTGGCGTGAAATTGGTGAAGACCCTCGATGATGTGCGTGCCGCAGCGGCAGCGATGCTGGGCACGCGCATGGCGACCTACCAGTCGGGCGGTCGTGCGTTGCCGGTGGATACGGTGCTGGTTACCGAAGCCGCAGATATCGCCAAGGAGTTGTATTTGTCGGTGTTGGTGGATCGTTCGTCCAAGACCATCAGCTATATCGCGTCGGCCGAGGGCGGCGTGGAAATCGAAAAGGTTGCCGCCGAAAACCCCGATGCCATCCATGTGGTGGAAGTGAATTATGTGCAGGGCTTGCAGCCCTTTCAGTGCCGCCAACTGGGTTTTGCGATGGGCCTGAACGCGCGCCAGACCAACCAGCTCAGCAAGATCATGCTGGGCCTGTTCAAGCTGTTCAACGATACTGACCTGTCGCTGGTTGAGCTCAACCCGCTGGCGATCATGGTCTCGGGCGATCTGATGGCGCTCGACGGCAAGATCAATTCCGACGACAACGCCGCGTTCCGCCAGCCCAAGCTGGTGGCAATGCGCGATGTGGCGCAGGAAGATGAAACCGAAGTGTTGGCGAGCCAGCACGATTTGAATTACGTCACCATGGACGGCAACATCGGCTGCATGGTCAACGGCGCTGGCCTGGCGATGGCCACCATGGATGTAATCAAGCTCAATGGCGGCGAGCCGGCGAACTTTCTGGATGTCGGCGGCGGCGCCACCAAGGAGCGCGTCACCGAGGCATTCAAGCTGATCTTGAGCTCGGACACGGTGAAGGCGATTTTCGTCAACATTTTTGGTGGCATCGTGCGCTGCGACATGATCGCCGAAGGCATCATTGCGGCGGTCAAGGATGTCGGCGTGAAGATTCCGGTGGTAGTGCGCCTTGAGGGCACCAACGTCGAGGCTGGCAAGGAATTGCTGCGCAACAGTGGCTTGGCCATCATCGCTGCTGACGACATCACCGATGGTGCCATCAAAGCCGTCGCCGCTGCCGCCTGAATGCCATTCGCCAGTGAAATAGGGCGTCAGAGCCTAAAGTAAGCGCCATTGAACTTTGACCCCGTTTTTCCGAGCGTCAACCACCAAGGATTCAAATCACATGTCCGTGTTAGTCAACAAAAATACCCAGGTCATTGTCCAGGGCTTCACCGGTCAGCAAGGCACCTTCCACGCCGAGCAGATGCTCGATTACGGTACCAGGGTGATGGGCGGCGTGACCCCCGGCAAGGGCGGCAGCGTGCATATCGGTTTGCCGGTATTCAACACCGTGCAAGATGCAGTCAACGAAACCGGTGCCGATGCATCGGTGATCTACGTGCCACCGCCGTTTGCGGCTGATGCCATTCTTGAAGCCGCCGATGCCGGCATCCGCGTGATCGTATGCATCACCGAGGGCATCCCGGTGCTCGACATGCTGCGCGTAAAGCATGTGCTGGCGCAGTACGAGGACACCTGGTTGATCGGCCCGAACTGTCCCGGCATCATCACCCCCGGCGAGTGCAAGATCGGCATCATGCCCGGCCACATCCACAAGCCGGGCAAGATCGGCATCGTCAGCCGTTCCGGCACGCTGACGTATGAAGCAGTCAAGCAGACCACCGACGTCGGCCTGGGGCAGAGCACCTGCATCGGTATCGGTGGTGATCCGATCCAGGGCATGAACTTCATCGACTGCCTGCAACTGTTCCAGAACGACCCGCAGACCGAGGGCATCATCATGGTCGGCGAGATCGGCGGCAGTGCCGAGGAAGAAGCGGCCGAGTTCATCGCCGAAAACGTGACCAAGCCGGTGGTCGGCTTCATTGCGGGCGCCTCGGCGCCGGCCGGCAAGCGCATGGGCCATGCCGGTGCGATTGCGTCGGGCGGCAAGGGCACTGCGGCGGGCAAGTTCGAGGCGCTGGAGAAGGCTGGCGTCACTACCGTGCGTTCGCCGGCCGATCTGGGCCGTGCGATTGCCGAGCGGATGAAGGCGCGCTGATTTCGTTCTATCCGGCGCCTACGGACGTATCGGTGGGCCGTGGCTCCAGTGCCAGGCTGCTGGCAGGTCGCCCACAGGGTGGGCTCCTACAAAAGCGCGGTCGCACACTGCGCGGTCGCATACTGCGTGGTCGCATACTGCGCGGTCGCATACTGCGCGGTCGCACACTGCGCGGTCGCACACTGTAGGAGCCCACCCTGTGGGCGACCAAGCGAAGCGAAGAGCCGCTCTCGTCGTCTGAGCAGTCAAGCCGACAGGCCACCGGGCGCCCGATTTTTGCTACTGATGGCGATAACCATGTCGAAACTTCGCGTCGCGCTGGCTCAATGTGCATTTCGTGTCGGTGACATCGCCGGCAATGCGCGGCTGATTGCCGATGGCATTGCCCATGCCCGCGATGCGCTGGGTGCGGAGTTGGTGCTGTTTCCCGAGCTGAGCCTGTGCGGCTATCCGCCCGAAGACCTGTTGCTGCGACCGAGCTTTCTCGTGGCCTGTGAGGCGGCTCTGGCTGAACTTGCATTGCACACACGGGGCATCGTGGCGCTGGTCGGGCATCCGCTGCGGGCCGACGGCGCGCTGTTCAACGCGTTGAGCGTGCTGCGCGATGGCCGGATTGCGGCGAGCTATCGCAAGCAGGTGTTGCCCAATTACGCGGTTTTCGATGAGCGCCGTTATTTTGTTTGTGGTGACACCCCGCAGTTGATCGATGTCGCTGGGGTGTCGATCGGCCTGCTGATTTGCGAGGATGTGTGGCAAGCCGATCGGGTGCGGGCCAGCGCGCAGCACGGTGCGGCCTTGCTGCTGGTCGCCAACGCCTCGCCATTCGAACGCGACAAACATGCCGAACGCGACGCGATGATGCGCCAGCGTGCCAGCGAAACCGGTTGCGCCATCGCCTACCTCAACCGGGTGGGTGGCCAGGACGAGTTGGTATTCGATGGCAGTTCGCTGCTGATCGATGGCGATGGCACGCTGCATCCACCGGCGCGGGCGTTCGAAACGGCATGGCTGGCAACCGATTTTGATGGTGAAGCCCGTCGTTTCGGTCCGTGCCTTTGGCCTGCCGAGAGCGAGCGCGATGCTTCGGCGCTGGCCTATCGCGCGATTGTCTGCGGCCTGCGCGATTACGTGCATCACAACGGATTCAAAGACGTGCTGCTCGGGTTGTCCGGTGGCGTTGATTCGGCGCTGACCCTGGCGCTGGCGGTCGATGCGCTGGGCGCGCAGCATGTCACCGCGGTGCGGCTGCCATCGTGCTACACCGCCGATCTGAGCAACGATCTGGCCGCGCAACAGGCGCAGCGCCTGGGCGTGCGTCTGCATACCTTGCCGATTGCGGTGGCTTTCGACGGCTTTCTCGACATTCTGGCGCCGCTGTTTGCCGATCAGGCACCCGATCAAACCGAAGAAAACCTGCAATCGCGCTGCCGCGGCGCGTTGCTGATGGCGCTGGCCAACAAGTTTGGCGGCATGCTGATCACCACCGGCAACAAAAGCGAGTACGCGGTGGGTTATGCCACCATCTACGGCGACATGTGCGGCGGTTATGCGCCGCTCAAGGACCTCTACAAAACCGAGGTCTATGCGTTGTGCCGTTATCGCAATGCGCAAGTGGGCGAGGGCGAGGCCGATGTGATTCCGCAGACGGTGATCGAGCGGCCGCCATCGGCCGAGTTGCGCGAGAATCAGACCGATCAAGATTCATTGCCGCCGTACGCGGTGCTCGATGCCATATTGTGCGCCTGGGTCGATCAGGAACAATCACGCGATGAGATCGTGGCGGCGGGTTTTGAGCGCGAGACGGTAGACCGTATTGTGCATCTGGTGGCGATCAGCGAGTGGAAGCGGCGGCAATCGGCGCCGGGGCCGAAAGTGTCGCGGCGGGCATTTGGCCGCGAGCGGCGGTATCCGATATCCAACGCCTGGCGATAAGGCTTCCAGACAGGCGCGAAGCGGGTATCGCACAAGGATTGCCAACTCGGCACCCTGCATTCACCCGCACGCCGGTACAATAGCCCGATGCTCTCTTTACGAAATTTCGCGCTGCGGCGTGGCCCCAACCTGTTGCTGTCCGGTGTCGATGTCACTCTTTACGATGGCTGGCGCGTAGGCGTAATCGGCCGTAATGGCTGTGGCAAGTCCTCGTTGTTTGCCGCCATCCGTGGCGAGCTCGATGCCGATGTCGGCGGCCTGGATCTGCCGGCCAAGGTGCGTCTGGCCAGCGTTGCGCAGGAAACGCCGTCATTGCCCGACCCGGCGCTGGACTTTGTCATTGGCGGCGATGCGCCGGTTTTCGCGGCGATCAAGGCCGAGGCCGATGCCTGCGCCCGCGAGGATTGGGAGGCGGTAGCCGAGGCTCATCATCAGCTTGAGGCGCTCAATGGCTATGATGCCGAGGCGCGTGCCGGGCGCCTGTTGCATGGTCTTGGCTTTCCGGCAGCGACCCATCGCCGGCCGGTATCCGAGTTTTCCGGTGGTTGGCGGGTACGCTTGAATCTGGCGCGCACGCTGATGACGCCCAGTGACATGCTGCTGCTCGATGAGCCAACCAATCACCTCGATCTGGACGCGGTGTTGTGGCTGGAGCAATGGCTGCTCAAGTATCCCGGCACCTTGCTGTTGATCTCGCATGATCGCGAGTTTCTCGATGGCATCAGCACCCACACCCTGCATTTGCACGAGGGCCGCGCCAAGCTGTACACCGGCGATTACACCGCGTTTGAGCGGCAGCGGGCCGAGCATCTGCGCCAGCAGCAGATTGCGTTCGAAAAAGAGCAGGCCGAGCGCGAGCACCTGCAGAAGTTCATCGACCGCTTTCGTGCGCAGGCGACCAAGGCCACCCAGGCGCAGTCGCGGATCAAGCGCCTGGCCAAGCTGGCTGGTACTGAGGCGGTGCGCGCCGAGCGCTCGTTGCATATCAATTTTCAGGTGCCGGCACGGTTGCCGTTCTCGCTGCTGCGCCTCAACGATGTGGACGCGGGTTATCGTGCCAGCGCTGGCCACGAAGACCCGGATGAAGAGTTGCCCGATGGCCGCGAAAGTGCTGCCGGCACTGACGCGGTGATATTGCATCAGTTTGGCTTCGGGCTGGAGGCAGGCGACCGGGTGGGCCTGCTTGGCCCGAACGGCGCCGGCAAATCGACCTTGGTCAAGACCCTGGTCGGTGCGCTGCCGCCCTTGCGCGGTGAGCGCATGATCCACAATGACACCCGCATCGGCTATTTCGCCCAGCATACGGTCGAAAGCCTGGATGCTGGCCGCAGCCCGATCGATCATCTGCGCGATCTGGCACCGGATGCCTCGACCCAGGATATGCGCAATTTTCTCGGCCGTTGGTATTTCGCCGGTGACCGTGCATTTGAATCGGTTGACGGCTTTTCCGGCGGCGAGCGCGCGCGGCTGGCGCTGGCCTTGATTGCCTGGCGCAAACCCAATGTGCTGCTGCTTGATGAGCCGACCAACCATCTCGATCTGGACATGCGTGAGGCGCTGGCCGAAGCCTTGTCCGATTTCGACGGCGCCATTGTGCTGGTGTCGCATGATCGCCATTTGATCGGTCTGGTCTGTGATCGCTATGTCCGGGTTGCCGATGGCAGAGTGGATGCCTTCGACGGCGATCTGGACGATTATGCGATCTGGTTGCGCTCGCGCAATAACCGCCCGATGGAGGCTGCCGCAGCCGCTGCAAAGCCAGCAGCCAAGCCGATTGCGCCAGTGCCAAAGCCGGTCGATGACAAGGCAACACGTCGCCAGCGCAGCCGCTTGCAGCAGCTTGAAGCGCGTTTGGCCGAGATCGATGCCAACAGCGCTGTACTCGCAACGCAACTATCGGATTGCGCAATCTACAGCGGCGATGGCATGCAGGCGGCGCAACTTGCACAGCAGCAAAGTGTGCTGGCCAGCGAACGCGAGACTTTGGAGGCCGAGTGGCTTGGCCTCTACGATCTACTTGAAGCGGGGTAAAGTGGTCGTGTGCCTTGCACTTGTACCGGCGCTGCCTTGAACGGGCTGCGCTTGGGCCCCATTGTCTTACCGCCTTTGTTGATAACGAATAATCGAGCCATGCCTATCTATGCCTTTGCCTGTAACACGTGTGGCCACACCTTTGAGCGCTTGCAAAAATTGTCGGATGCTGACCCCGTGAATTGCCCCGCCTGTGCCGCACTGACGGTACAGCGACAACTGACTGCGCCGCAGTTTCGTTTGTCCGGTAGCGGCTGGTACGAAACCGATTTCAAGAAAGATGGCGAGACCAAGCGCAACTTGGTGGACAAGAGCGAAGGTGTGGTGGCCGCTGACGCACCGACGCAGGGCAAGAGCGACGCCAAGGTGGCCAGCCCTGATGCCGCGCCGGCGGCAAAAGCCGAGTCAAAGCCAAGTCCGAGTAGCAGCGACGGTGCCTGAGGTAGGGCTGGGTGATGTCACGCCATTGAGGACGTTCTGGCCAAGCGCATCCGTGTCATTGCGAGCGCAGCGAAGCAATCCAGCGTTTTGATTCTCCAAGCATTTCTGGATTGCCCTAAAGGACTCCGATCCGCTATGGCCTGAAGGCCATGCGGAATCGTATGCCACGTCGCTCCGCTCCTCGCAATGACAGCTTGTTCAGAGCATCCTTAACGATGGTTTAATGCGAGCCATCGTAGGATCTGCGGGCGGGGCGTGGTTCCCGCAGTGCGCGGCATGCGATACGACTCACAGGTATTCGGGGCTTCATTTGGGGTCCAGGCTCGGTGATTTCTCCTTTCATCCGGGTTTGGACCCGCATTTTTTGCGACGCCTCGGCATCTGCGCATCTTTTTCCGTGCTCATTTCCTACTGGTTTACCAGCGATCATGCCTATCGGTACTGTTGCGCAGGCGATGGCTCGGGTAAAGTCACCCGTTGTTCAATGCAGGGTGATGGTGACACGCATGAAATCGACATTTTATTCAGGGATTTTAGTAGTGCTGTTTTGTTTGACTGGGGTGTCGGTGGCCCAGTCGGAAACCATAGACAATCAAACAATCAACAAGGTTGATTTTTCCGCACAACGCCAGCGCATCGAACAAGCGATCAGCAAGGGTGTGCGTTACGCCGAGTTGTCAAAACCGGATCGTGCCAATGTGCTGCAAGCGCTTGATCGAATTGGCGTGAAACTGGCAGGCGTTACTGATGCCGCGCAATTGCCGGCTGATCAATTGGAATCCATCAAGGCAGATCAGTCATACGTCAATGAGGCGCTTGCCGAGGCCGAGCGCATGAGCACCCTGCGCTGCGAAAACAGAGGTGCGTTGGGCTCGAATATCCGCTCACGACACTGTGAAACGGCGGGGGCATTACGTAGGCGCCTGCGTGAGGAAAGTTCTACGGGCCTTACCCGGCTGGATGTGCTGCGCACACAGTGAGCGCAACGATTTGCATGTTGTCGGACGCAACGCGATACCCGCTTTAGGAGTGAAGCGCAGATGCGAATTTTGGTGGTTGAAGACAATCGCGACATCGCAGCAAATCTTGGCGACTACCTTGAGGAACGCGGACACACCGTCGATTTTGCCGCCGATGGGATCACCGGCTTGCATCTGGCGGTCAGCCATCCTTTCGATGCGATTGTGCTGGACTTGAATCTGCCGGGCATGGACGGCCTTGAGGTTTGTCGCAAGCTGCGCCAGGAGGCACACAAACAAACGCCGGTGTTGATGCTCACCGCCCGCGATTCACTGGATCAGAAACTGTCGGGTTTTGAATCCGGCGCGGATGACTATCTGATCAAACCGTTTGCCTTGCAGGAGGTGGAAGCCCGCCTTGCCGTGCTGGTGCGGCGTGGACGCAGGGCACAGCCGCGAGTGCTGCAGGTCGCGGATCTGGAGTTCAATCTCGATACGCTGGAAGCCAAGCGTCAGGGCAAAACGGTACCGCTCAATCCGACAGGGCTGAAGATTCTGCAATCGCTGATGGAAGCGTCGCCCTCGGTGGTTACCCGACAGGAGTTGGAAACCTGCGTCTGGGGCGAAGAGTTACCCGACTCGGACAGCTTGCGCGTACACATCCACGGCCTGCGCGCTGTGGTGGACAAGCCTTTTGACAAGCCACTGATCCATACCCGTCACGGTATTGGTTACCGGATCGCTGATCCCGATGCAGTATCGGCGTAGGCTGCGTAGCCGCATCATCCTGAGTTTCGCACTGCTCGGGACCGGGCTTACCGCGTCGTTTGCCTTGGCGACGGTCTTTTTGCGCGCGCATCTCGAAAACCAGCTCATCGGCGAGGCGCTGGAAAAGAATCTGGAGGGTTACGCCAGTTCGTTTTATCGCTCTCCGGACATCGAAGGCGTGCCCTTCGAGCAGATCGAAGGGCGGGTGTTCAGCAAGCGCCGTTTCGGCAATGTGCCGCTGGAATGGCGCGACCTCGATAGCGGCGTGCACGACCTGATCGAGCGCGATGAAATCGGCAAGCTGGTGGTGTACAAGCTGGCGGTGCGCAAGGATGCCGATTACTGGTTTTTTCTGAAGTACGACACCAGCCAGACCAAACGCAGCCAGCAACAACTCGTTTATGCCTTGGTCGGCGCGGTGCTGGTGTTTTCATTGTTCTCCTTGCTGCTGGGCTATTGGTCTTCGCGACGGGTGATCCGACCGGTCGCCGAATTGGCGCGCAGGGTGCGTGCCTTCCGTGGCAGCGACAAGCCCGAGCCGCTGGCGCAGTGGTTTGCCAATGACGAGGTCGGCGAATTGGCCGCAGCGCTGGATGATTACGCCGCTCAGCTTACCCAGGTGGTGCGCCGTGATCGCGAGTTCAACGCCGATGTCAGCCACGAATTGCGCACGCCGTTGGCAGTCATTCGTGGCGCCACCGAATTGTTGATGGTCAGCCCGCAACTTAGCGACAAGATGTGCCAGCGCTTGCAACGGATCGAACGAGCCGAGCAACAATGCACCCACCTTATCAGTGCGCTGCTGATGTTGTCGCGCAACGAGCGCGGCAGCGGTCACACCGATGTGCGTAAATTGGCGGAAGTGCTGGTCGATGCCAATCGCTTGCAGATGCAGGGCAAGCCGGTCGAGTTGCGGGTTGTTGGCGATGAGGGCCACATCATCAACGTGCCGGAGGCGGTGTTGTCGGTGGCCCTGGGCAATTTGCTGGGCAACGCCTGCAAGTACACGGCGCAAGGCGAAGTGGTGGTTCGTGTCGAGCCGGGCAGGGTGCTGATCGAAGACACCGGGCCCGGGCTCAGCGCAGAAGACGCCGCCAACTTGTTTGAGCGGGGCTATCGTGGCACCAGCGCCGGCGCAAGCAAAGGTGCTGGCATTGGCCTGTCGATTGTGCGGCGGCTGTGCGATTTGTATCAGTGGCAAGTGCGTGTTGAGCCGCGCAGCGACCGCATCGGTGCGGTGGCGATTCTGGATTTCAACACCGCCAACCCCACGATCCCGTGACGACGCGTCTGGTTCTGCGTGTGAGTGGATAATCCTGACTCAGACTGCAATGACACTTCCTCAAGCCACGTCATTCCCGCGGAAGCGGGAATCCAGAGCTTTCCAACCGCTCCGCAACCCGGGGTTGCTGGATTCCCGCCTTCGCGGGAATGACGAAATTTGGAGGTCTGGGTTTTGAGGAGGTGCCAGTGGACTCAGACCGCTACCTGCGAATACACCGCAACGAAATGACAACTGCTGCCGGCGAGCACAAACAGGTGCCAGATTGCATGTGCGTACGGGATGCGCCGGCTGCTGTAGAACACGGTGCCGACCGTGTATGCCAGGCCGCCTGCGAATAGCCAGCTCAGGCTTGCGGTTGATAGCGCACGCATCATTGGTGCCGCCGCCAGCACTGCAATCCAGCCCATGCCCAGATAAAGCAGGGTGGATGTGCGTTCAAAACGACCGGTATAAAACAGCTTGAACACCACCCCAGCCACGGCCAGCGTCCAGATCAACGCAAACAGGCTCCAGCCCCAGGGGCCGCGCAGCGATACCAGCATGAACGGGGTATAGGTGGCGGCAATCAGCACATAAATAGCCGCGTGATCGAGAATCTTCAGCCGCCGTTTGATCGTGGGCTGCGTGCTGGCATGGTAGGCCGTGGACGCGCTGTACAGCAGCACCAGTGCGGCGCTGAACACGATCGCGCTGGCCAGTTGCCAGCCATCACCACGCACGGTGGCAAGGACGACCAGCACCAGCCCGGCCGTAAGGCTGGCTGCGGCACCCAAGCCATGGGTGAGGGCATTAGCGATTTCTTCGCGTGACAGGCTGGCGCTACGCATGCGGTGGTTCCGGTGACCAATGCGCATACCGTGCCGGGTTTTTTTGCACGGTGCAAGTTGGGAAAGCTCTGGGAAAGCTCCGAACAAGTCGTTACCCCGACGAAAGCCGGGGTCCAGGTTGTTGATTAAAATGGATTCCCGCTTTCGCGGGAATGACGAAAACCCACTTGCTCAGAGCATCCTTAGTGCGCTTAGTGCGGCTGGCTCAGGTCGTCCATCAGCGCAGCAAGAAAACGTGCCGCCTCGCCGCCGGTGCAGGCGCGGTGGTCGAAACTCAACGAGAGCGGCAGGCGGCGATGCACCTCGATGCCACCGATCACCGCTACCACATCGTGTGACAACTTGCCGGCACCGATGATAGCCACTGTTGGCGGTACCACCACCGGGGTGGCGTAGCGGCCGGCAAACATGCCGAAGTTCGATAGCGAAATGGTGTAACCCGACAGTTCGCTGGCTGCGATGCTGCGATCGGCGACCTGCGCCCGCAGGCGCTGGATGCCGCCACGCACGCCGTTGGCGTCGAGCATGTCGGCGTTGCGCAGGGCAGGCACGAACAGGCCATCGTCGGTATCGACTGCGATGCCGATATCGACTTGAGTGTGCAGAGTGCGCACCAGTTTGTCACCGTCGAACCAGGCATTGAGCGCCGGTACTGCTTTGCAGGCGGCAACCATGGCGCGTACCAGACGTGCGGTGATGTCCTGTTTGCCCATCCATGCGTGCAGATCTGCGTCATCACAAATTGTGGTCAGTGCAACTTTGGCATGGGCATCGGCCATCACCCGCGCCATGTTGCGGCGCACGCCCTTGAGTTGCTCGGGTTGGCCGCTGGCAGCCGTGCCCGGCGGCGAGGTGCGCATGGGTTTGCCACTGGCTGAAAGCGCGGTGCGGCTTGCGGCTGTAGATGAAGCAGGTGCCGGCGCACGCGGCACGGCCTGCGAAGCACTTGCAGTTGCTCGTGTGGCGGATGGCGGCTGGAGTGTGGCGCTGCCATTGGCTGCGGCCTGCTTGACGTCCTTGAGCGTGATCACGCCCTCGGCGCCGCTTGCTTGTACCTTTGACAGATCCACTTGCAGTTTTTTTGCCAATGCACGCACTACCGGCATCGCCTTGATGCCACCGACCTGGCTGGCCTGCTCGGCATGGACCCGGTCGCTGCTTTCCATGGCGCCCACCACGGTACCGGCATCGGCATCGGCCTTCTCGTCAGCAGCGGTAGAGGGTGCGGACTCCGATGCGGCGTTTATGGACGACGGACCCTCACCCCCAGCCCCTCTGATGCGGCTACCAAGCAACCGACTAGGCAGGCAAGAAACGCCTGCCAAGTCTCTGCTTGTCCCGGCGGGAGAGGGGGGCGGAACGTGATGATGGCCGGTATCGTGGCCCTCTGCGCGTTGTGGCTTGCTGCTGTCGATCTCGAACTCGGCCAACACCGCGCCGGTAGTGATCACGTCACCGGCGCTGCCCGCCAGCGCGAGTACCTTGCCGGAAAACGGTGAGGGCACTTCGACGACGGCCTTGGCAGTTTCCATCGACACCAGCGGCTCGTCGAGTGCAATGGAGTCGCCCGGCTTGACCATCCATTCAACGATGGTGGCATCGGGCAACCCTTCACCAAGGTCGGGGAGGAAGAAGGTTTTTGTTTCGCTCATGGTGGGGCTCGTGGTGGGGGCTTGCTGGTGCAAAGACGACTTTGTGATTGATGGGTTTCGCTGCGCTCTACCCATCCTACGGACTTCATGATTGATGGGTTTCGCTGCGCTCTACCCATCCTGCGGACTTCATGATTGATGGGCTTCGCTGCGCTCTACCCATCCTACGGACTTCATGATTGATGGGTTTCGCTGCGCTCTACCCATCCTACGGACTTCGTGATTGATGGGTTTCGCTGCGCTCTACCCATCCTACGGACTTCATGATTGATGGGTTTCGCTGCGCTCTACCCATCCTGCGGGCTCAGGGAAAGCAAATGGTCCGCAAAACACGCAAAGATCGCAAAGGAGAGCGCAAATCCTGATTTGTTTTCTTCGCGTCCTTTGCGTCCTTCGCGGACATCCGCTCTTGCGGCTGCGTTGTTGCCCGTGCTTTTCCGAGTCCGGATATCATCCCGCAGCCAGTGTACGCTTGACTGCGGCAACGATCTTCTCGACGCTGGGCAGGTATTTCATTTCCAGCCGGAATAGCGGAATCGGCACGTCGTAACCGGTGACCCGCTCGACCGGTGCAAGCAGGTCGTACATGGCTTTCTCCGCCAGTTGCGCGGCGATTTCCGCGCCAAAGCCGGCGGTGCGCGCCGCCTCATGCACGATCACGCAACGGCCCGTTTTTGCCACGGATTCGTGGATGGTGTCGAAATCCAGCGGCTTCAGCGTGGCGACATCGATCACCTCGGCACTGATGCCATCGGCAGCGAGTGCGTCCGCCGCTTCCAGGGTTTCCTTGACGTGCGCGCCCCAAGTGACCAGCGTGACATCACTGCCGTCGCGCAGCACAAAGCACACGTCCAGCGGCAACGCTTCACCGTCATCCGGCACCAGCTCCTTGTATTGCCGGTAGATGCGTTTGGGCTCCATGAAGATCACCGGGTCCGGGTCGCGGATCGCAGCGAGCAGCAAGCCATAGGCGCGGGCCGGCGAACTGGGCAACACCACGCGCAGGCCGGGCACATTGGTGAACAGCGATTCATTGGCCTCGCTGTGATGCTCCGGTGCGCGGATGCCGCCGCCCCAAGGCACACGCAACACCATTGGGCAGGTGAGCCGGCCACGCGTGCGGGTACGCAAGCGCGCCGCGTGGCAGATGATGTGATCCAGCATCGGGTACACGAAGCCATCGAACTGCACTTCGGCAACGGGCTTCATGCCTTGCGCGGCAAGGCCAACGGTGAGGCCGGCGATGGTGGTTTCATCCAGAGGGGTGTCGAGCACCCGTTGATCGCCGAAGCGTTGTTGCAAACCGGCGGTGGCGCGAAATACTCCGCCGTTGACGCCAACGTCTTCACCAAGGACGAGTACATCACCATCATTCGCCATCTCCCACGCCAAGGCCTGGGTGATGGCTTCGATCAGGGTAATGGGAGCGGCAGGCTTGCTCATGACTTGCGCGCCTCCCAGGCCAGTGCCTGCGCACGTTGTGCCGCCACATCGTGCGGAAGTTCGGCGTACAGATAGTCGAACATCGACTCGATGGGTTGGGTGCGGCTGGAAAGATAGGCATCGACCTCGGCATCGATGCGTTTGCCGCATTCCACTTTCCATTCCGCTTCGATGTTGTCATCCCAAACCTTCTGACCTACCAGCCAGGAGCGCAGGCGAATCAACGGTTCGCGCTCCCAAGCCGCCTTGACCTCCGCCTCACCACGGTAACGGCGGGCATCATCGGCAGTGGTGTGATCGCCAAGCCGATAGGTGACCAGTTCGATCACGCTGCCGCCCTTGCCGCTGCGTGCGCGAGCCAGCGCTTCGTCCATCGCGGCACGCACGGCAATGATGTCGTTGCCATCCACCTGGAGGCAGTGCAGGCCGCCGGCGATACCTTTTTGCGCCAGCGTTTTGGCGCCGGTTTGTGCTGAGCGCGGTACCGAGATCGCCCATTGGTTATTGATGATGCACAGCACGAACGGCAGGTTGAAGGCGCCGGCCGAATTGATCGCCGCATAAGTGTCGGTCTTGGAGCTGCCGCCATCGCCGACGCAGGCGACGGCAACACGCTTTTCGCCACGCAGCTTGAACGCCAGCGCCGCGCCGGCAGCATGCAGGCACTGCGTGCCAATGGGCACGCACCAGGCAAAATCATGACGCGGCACTTCAAAATCGCTACCGCGCTCGTCGCCACCCCAGTACATCAGCACCTCACGCGGGCGCACGCCGCGCATGAACTGCGCGCCGTATTCACGGTAGCTGGGTGCGAATACATCCTCTGGCCGCATCGCCGAGCCGATGCCGATATGCGCGGCTTCATGGCCAAGGCACGAGGCGTAAGTGCCGAGCTTGCCGGTACGTTGCAGCGCCACCGATTTGCTGTCGAAGGTACGCACCAGCAGCATCTGCTTGTACAGCTCGACCAGATTTTTGCTGTCCTTGGCGAACTTGGGCATGTCCTTGCGCACCGGCTTGCCGTCGGGCGCGAGGTATTGCAGGTATTCAATCTCGAAACTGGCGACCGTTGTCATCATCAATCGCAATGCGAAGTGGAGTGTCATGAATAACAGGCATGGCTACCCCAAAGCAAGGCGCACTGCGGCATTTGAACGCAACAAGGGCGCAACCTAAGCCGCGCCCTTGTTGTTTGTTGCTGAGTTGGAATCAGTGCTGCTTCAGCGGCCGCGACGGACCACCAGCACCGCATTCGCCGCGCTGTTGTCATAGGTCACGGGGTCGGCAGTGGCGCTGTCAATGCGTGCCAGGACGCCCAACAAGCCGACGCGCAGATCGGTAATGGTGGTGAAGTTCAATGCCAGGGTCTGGCTCTCGCCCGAGGGCATGAAGCCGACGCGATGGCAATCCACTGATACCAATGTGCCGGTACCCGTGGCTGCCGGCGCATCGCACTGCCAGCCAGCGCCGGTAACGCTGTCAAGCTGGCCGATGCGGGAATCAAAATGCAGTCGCAGATTCGGGTTCAGTGCCGGATTGGGGCCGTTATTGGCAATTGTTGCAGTAAATACGGCGTTGTTGCCGGCAAATACCACCGGCATGCCCGGGCCGCGTAATTGCAAGCGCAGGTCGGCGCGGCGGGCGGTGGGCACCGCCAGATAGGCCACTACCGGGTCATGATCCGACACCCGCATCGGCACGTCGGCATCGCCGAAGTTGTCGTTGCCAAAGTCAGCATTCAGGCGCGCGTGTTCAATGCGCACCGATGTCGCCGAGTCGAGCAGCGCCTGATTGACCACGATGTGATCCAGCGTTTGCGCGCTGCCGTCGAATACGAACGAGTAGCGATCTTCGGCCGGCGAGGTATTGGTCATGTTCAACAGTGGTGGAAATACCGGGCTGTCGAGATGCGTCAACACTTCGTTGGCCGCAGCCTGCTGGCCGGTGATGATGCCCATCACATCGGCAAGGCCATCACTGAACTCGAAGGCGTTGAAATCGCCCAGCAACACGATGCGCTCGGCGGGGTTGGCAGCTTGCCGCGCCTGCACCAGATCGGCCAGGAACAGTGCCTGACGTGCGCGCTTGTCGCGCACCCGATCACCAGCCGTGGGCCAGCCGTTGCTGCCCGACGCCGCGCTGTTGACATCATTGAGCGAGCGCAGATGGTTGGCGATCACGGTGAGCTCATATTGCGCACCGTTGGCGGCGTTGACGGTGGCCGACAGGCGCAGCGGCGGGCGATCATTGAGGGTCGAGGTCGAACCGTTGGGGTTGACGATCACCGCGTTCTTGCCTTCCTGCACCACATCAGTGACCGTCACCCGTGGCAGACCAGCGGCCACTTCGCTGCTGCTCACCAGGAAGCCGACATCAATACCGCCGACATCGTTGCCTTCGGCCAGGTAGGCCACATAACGCGGGTTGCGCGCACAGGTGCCGGGCAGGTTGTCGTTGATGGCGTTGGCCAGTGCGCTCAGTGCATCGATGCCTTCCACTTCCACCACGCCGACGATGTCCGGCGTATGCAGGAACTGGCACAGCGCATTGGCGGTTTTGCGCAGACGCAACTGGAACGCGGCTGGAGTGAGGGTGGGCGAACTGCCGGTGTTGTTCACTGCGCTGTCGTCAAAGAAACGCAGGATATTGAAGCTGGCGACGGTGATTTCGCCGGCACCCGCCACGCTGACGGCGGTCGGCGTGGCGTTGTCGATGATGGTTGCATTGACGCCCGGATCGGGCAACACGGTATAGCGCGCGGTGCCGTAATCGAGCACGCCAACCAAGCCACTGACCGTGGCGCCAACATCCACCGAAATCAGGGTGACGCCATCGCCGCGACTGTCGATCCGCAAAGTCTCCGGATTGCCGTCATACAGCGGTGGCATCAATCCAGCGGGAATCGGCGCGACATCGAGAACGCTGATGCCAGGCTCGCGGAATGGCCGCGCTACACCGGCAGGTACACCCAGGAACACGCCATTGCTGGTCGAGGTGGCCTGACTCTCGTTGGTGTTGCCTTGTACCGGGCCGGTAACCACCAGCTCCGGCACGCTCACGCGCATGCCCTCATAGCGCTCCAGAAAATCGATATCGCTATCGGCGTTCAGCACGCTGGCATCGATCATGATCGGCTCGGGCAAGGCATGGCCGGTGCTGAGCACGGTGGTGGTGGCGAAGGTCAGTTCGGTTACCGGCAACTGATTGACATCCGACGATGGCGTGAACTCGGCAACGGTGCCGCGCACCTGTACGCGGTTGCCCACTTGTGCCTCAATCGGTGCGCCGGCGCTGGTGGTGAACACGAATACGCCTTCCGAGGTCAGCGGGTCGGCATCTTCTTCATCGGTGGGCGCTTGCACGAAGAAGCCGTTGAACTTGCGCAGGGTGACGATGCCTTCAATGGCGACCAACTCATCGAGCAGTGGCGACACATTGCCGGCACCCTGCAACTCGTGGATCGCAACCACGTTAACCGGCGGCGGCGGCGGCGGCGGGGCGTCGCAGTCCTTGATCGGCGCGCTGCTGTTGCGCGGTGTCGGCGCGGTGATGCTGAAGTCGGCATTGTTGTTGCGGGTGTTGGTGCAGCCGTCTTCCTTGCGCAGCGCACCGTTGGTGTTGTTCAGGTTGCCGGTGGGCGACCCAAGCGCGCAGCTGGCGGTGCTGCCGTAGCCGACCAGATCGATCAAGCTGGGGTTAGCCGACGGACACGAGCCGGACAGCGCAGTGGTGGAATTGACCAGTGCCACTTTGCCGGCGCTGCCGCTCATGGCGATGGTGCCAGTGCTGTCCGGTGCGGGAAGATCGGTGGTGCCACCGCTGCCGGCAGCCTGCTGCACGATGAAGTAGCCGCCGGCGGCGATGTTGCCACTCAGGTCGGTGCGCGACCATGAAGTGCCAGTAGCCGAAGCGTACTGCACCGACCAGCCGTTCAAATCGACCGGGTCGCTGCCGTTGTTGAACAACTCAATGAAGTCGTTGCGGAATGTGGCGCCGGAATTGCCGCCGCCGCCATAAACCTGACTGACCACAACATCGGCTTGCGCCGATGCTGCAACAAAGCTGAGCGCGACGAATACTGCTGCGCGCAGATGGCGTGTACGAATCATGTGCTTCTCCCCAGGGCAAGAGACCGCCCCCCCCATGGCGGTCGGTGGCTGTGATTGTTCTAATGTGAATCCAGTCACAGTTTCCCGTGCATTCTAGGCCAAGCGCGGCGACAGTTCCATGACACATTGACCGTGGTTGCACGTGGCGAAGTAAGCTAAGATGTTGATCTTGTTGGATGTCGGGGGGTGTGATGGGTGACGAGCGCAATTTGCGGCCGCTGGAAGAGGGGATTACGCGCGATTTGCACGAGCGCATCAGCTACGGCGGTTACCTCAAGCTCGATACCCTGCTCGCGGCGCAACAGCCACTCAGTGATCCACCGCGCCACGATGAAATGCTGTTCATCATCCAGCATCAGGTGGCCGAACTGTGGCTCAAGCTGATCGTGCATGAGTTGTATGCCGCGATTTCGCATTTGCAGGTCGATGAGCTAGGCCCGATGCAGAAAAATCTGGCCCGCATCAAGCAGGTGCAGCGTCAGTTGTTCGAGCAATGGGCGGTGCTGGAAACACTGACACCCAGCGAATACCTGGCGTTTCGGCCGGCGCTGGGCGATTCATCGGGCTTCCAGTCGCTGCAATACCGCTTGGTCGAGTTCATGCTCGGCAACAAGAACGCGCAGATGATCGAGGTGTTCGCTCATGACCCGCTGGCGCAGACGCGTTTGCGCGCGGCGCTGGATGCTCCCAGTTTGTATGATGAGTTTTTGCTGCATCTGCATCGTCTCGGTCACCCGGTGCCGGCGCAGTGCGTCAGCCGCGACTGGTCGCAGCCGCACGTGTTCACCCCGGCGCTGGTGCCAGTGCTCGCCGCGATCTATCGCGACCCACAGGCGCACTGGCAGGCCTACCACTTGTGTGAATTGCTGATCGATGTCGAGACCAGCTTTCAGCTCTGGCGTTTTCGCCACATGAAGACGGTGGAACGCATCATCGGCCATCGGCGCGGTACCGGCGGCAGTTCCGGGGTCGGTTTTCTCAAGCAGGCGCTGGATTTGAGCTTCTTCCCGGAACTGATTGCGCTGCGCAGTGAACTGGCCTGAACGTCGGTTTGCGCTGGGTGTTTTCCGCTGCCGGATGCGAATCGGGATTCGACCCCAATGGCACTTGTAGCGTCGTCATGCCAGCCCCCGATCAATGCATTCGAGGGCAGGCTACAGCTGGCATCGTGCGCCTCGCTCTTGCTCAACCTCTTGAAGTCACTGGATTCCAGCTTTCGCTGGAATGACGAACCAAGGAGGTTTGGGCTTAAGGAAGTGCCATTGGGATTCGACCCGGGTTTGACTCGCAGCGCCAGTGCGAGTAAACCTTGCCGACCTGTTGCGCCCCGGAAGACACATTGAACGCGTCCGGCGCAACGTTCCAGCCACCATCGATGCAGGGGGAAACACCGCATGAGCAGCGCCGCAAACAACAACACCTACATCCCGCCGCCGCCGGGCGAGGTTCTGGGGCATCCGCGCCAGCTATGGATGCTGTTCATGTCGGAGTTCTGGGAGCGCTTTGCCTTTTACGGCATGCGTTGGGCGCTGACGCTCTACATTGTCGCGCAGTTCTTTGAAGGTGAAGCCAGCGGTCAGGCCTATGCCAGCCGCACCTACGGTGCCTTTCTGGCATTGGTCTATGCCACTGCGTTATTCGGCGGCTACGTGGCGGATCGAGTGATCGGCTATCAGCGCTCGATTTTACTGGGCGGAGTGATTTCGGCGATCGGCTATTTCATGATCGTGATCCCGAGCCAGGACATCTTCCTGCTCGGTCTGGCCACGATCATCGTCGCCAACGGCCTGTTCAAGCCCAACATCTCGACGATGGTCGGCAAGCTCTATCCGCCCGGCGATACCCGGCGCGACCGCGGCTTCACCATCTTCTACATGGGCATCAACGCCGGTGGCTTGGTGTCGCCGCTGATCACCGGCTGGCTGGCCAGCGAGATCACCGATACCCCGATGACGCAGAACTACAAGGCGGTGTTCATCGCCGCCGGCATCGGCATGGTCATCAGCACCCTGTGGTTCTGGTTTGGCCGGCGTGGACTGGGCCATGTCGGGCGTCCGCCGGCCGATCGCGATGGACGCAGGTCCATGATATTGGTGACTGTCGGCGCCATCCTGGCGGTGCCAGTGGTGTACCTGCTGATGGCCAAGGCCGGTGCCACCGTGCTGGCGTGGCTGCTGGGCGCGCTGTTCGTCGGGCTGGCGTTGATGCTGCTGATCGAGGCGCTGCGCGAGGGCAGCGTGGCGCGCGACAAGGTGGTCGCGATGCTGCTGCTGTTCGCTTTCAACGTGCTGTTCTGGATGTTCTTCGAGCAGGCCGGCAGTTCGTTCAACTTCCTTGCCCAGAATCTGGTCAATCGCCAGATGTTCGGTGGCTGGGAGTTTCCGGTCGGCTGGTTCCAGTCGGTGAACCCGGGCGCGATCGTGATCCTCGCGCCGATCGTGGCGCTGGCTTGGGGCTGGCTGGCCAAGCGCAATGTCGAGCCCTCGATACCACGCAAGTTCGGTCTTGGCCTGCTGTTCAACGCCGCGGCATTCGTGGTGCTGATTTTTGCTCTGCAATCGCTGGTCGGCAGCAATGGCCTGATCCCGTTCTGGCCACTGGTGCTGGTCTACGTGATGCAGACCGTTGGCGAGTTGTGCCTGTCGCCGATCGGCCTGTCGATGGTGACCAAACTGGCGCCGCTGCGTTACGTCGGGCTGGCCATGGGCGGCTGGTTTTTGTCCACTGCCATTGGCAACAACCTCTCCGGTATCTTTGCCGGCCATGTCAGCGGCGAGACCGGCATGACCGTGCAATCGGCGCTGGAAGGCTTCACCTTCAGTTTCTGGCTGCTCGCGGGAGCGGGCGGGTTGCTGTTCCTGATCGCCCCGCTGATCAACAAGCTGATGCATGGCGTGAAGTGATCCTTGGATAACGCACATCCAAAGACGTGCAATCTGCCCGGGGGCGCCGCTTGGCGCGGCCTCCCGGGCATTTTTTCAACGCCCGGCTGAACGCAGGGCTGTCTATAATGACCGCCCCATCGCCGTTTGCCGGACATGACGAACGATCCGCATTCTCCCGCGCGCAGCGCGGCTGCCCAGTAATGCGTGATTTGCAGGTGCGTTGACGGGCGGTTCGAGGTGGGTGATTCACCAGCTCCATCGTACATGCGGATAGCGATGGATTTTTTCGTCAGCGGTAATCAGCGGGGCGTTCAACTCGCGCGCCAACGCGACAATCATGCGATCTGCCGGATCTTTGTGGAACTCACCCGGCAAGTTCACCGATTGGGCCGCGACGCGAGCGGTGATCGGCACGATGGCAACGCCTTCGATGCTTTCGACCGCGCGCAGCCAGTCGTCCAGTTCCATCGCCAACGCGATGCGGCCGCGCTGTACCAGCATGGCAAGCTCCCACGCGCTGATTGCCGACACCAGTACCTGTCCGTTGCCGGTCAGCGTGTCCTCGATGAGCGCCTTCGCGGTTGCCGCCAGGCGCGTATCGCCACTGACCCACCAGATCAGGGTGTGGGTGTCGAGTACGATCAAGTCAGCGCTTCCCAGTCGTCTTCCGCGACCGGTTCCAGTGGCGCGTCGTAGCGCAACAGCGAGCCTTTGAGCTTGTCACGCACATCGCTCGCGCTGCCGAGGTACTTGCGCACAATCAGGGTGCGCGTGCCGTGGTCGGTGACGATCACCGGTTCGCCGGTCATCTCGACGCGACGGAAGATTTCCAGCGCGTGCGCCTTGAACTTCGATTTGGAGATTTCGGTTTCCACAACAAGCATCTCGTCAAGTGACTGTAGTCATATTTACATAGTCACAATATGATTTTCAAGTGTTTGCGTGTTGCTGGAGCTGGCGAGTCTCGCCACAAGAGACGAGGCACATATCACTGCCCAGCGGTTGCGTTATGCGTCTTCCCGCACAGTCACATGCGTTGATCCGCACGCGTCAGTGCACAGCACGGTAGTGATCGACACCGGTCGTCGAAGGGGCTGGTTTTGGTGGGGCCGGCGGATGCTGCATTCGCCATTTGCAAACAGCGATAGCAGGTATTGGTCGGTGGCCCGTGCGACGACCGTTGTCGCGGCGAAGTACGACTATCGGCATGGCGGATGGCGAGCCTATACCTGCGGCAGGTGGGTATTGACTGCCTGCCCCGAAGGAGTAGAGTTGGCCTGCGCGAGCGGACAGACTGCAAGCCACCAACCCGTGAGGGGTTCTCATGGATCACGATTACCTCGTTTTCATCGGGCGTTTCGAGCCCTTTCATAACGGCCATGCAGCCGTTGCCCGCTTCGCACTGAGCCGGGCCAAAAAGCTCGTCATTCTGGTCGGCTCGGCCGACACTCCCCGCACAATCAAGAACCCTTGGACCGTGGCCGAGCGCGCGGTGATGATTCAGGCGGCGTTGGACGGCGCGGCGGATCGCTTGATCATTCAGCCGCTGCGCGATCACCTTTACAACGAGAGCCTGTGGATCGCTGCGGTACAGCGCACCGTGGCCGAGGCGATCAAGGCCGATGGCGGTGGTTCGGACGCGCGGATCGGTCTGGTCGGCAAGGACAAGGACGCCTCCAGCTATTACCTTCAGGAATTCCCGCAATGGGACTTGGTGGATGTCCGCCACACCGAGACGCTATCGGCGACCGAACTGCGCCGCTATTTGTTCGAAGCCAACCAGCTCAACAGCCATGGCGGTTTGATGCTGATCCGGGCCAACGTGCCGGGCCCGGTGTTCGACATGCTCGATGCGTTCCGCAAGAGCTCGCCAAGTTTCAAGCAACTGGTGGCCGAGCATCATTTCATCGACACCTATCGCGCTGCCTGGGCTGATGCGCCCTATCCGCCAACCTTTTCCACCACCGATGCGGTAGTGGTCCATTCGGGCCATGTGCTGCTGGTGCGCCGTCGCGCCGAGCCCGGCAAAGGGCTGTGGGCGCTGCCCGGCGGCTTCGTCGGCCAGAGCGAAAGCATCCTCGAATCGTGCTTGCGTGAGCTGCGCGAGGAGACCCGGCTGCGGATCCCGGTGCCGGTGCTCAAGGGGTCGATCAAGGGGCAACAGGTTTTCGACCATCCCGAGCGCAGCCTGCGCGGGCGCACCATCACCCACGCCTTCCATTTCGAGTTTCCGGCCGGCGAACTGCCCGAGGTGCGCGGCGGCGATGATGCCGACAAGGCGCGTTGGGTAGCGGTCAGCGAAGCGCTGGAAATGGGCACGCAACTGTTCGAAGACCATTTGCACATTCTGGAGTTTTTCCTGGGCCGGGGTTGATCCCGGCCTTCCCAGCCGGTGGACAGACCGCCGGTTTCCCGCGACGCGAAGGAGCTTCCGTCATGAAATGCCTCGACAATCTTCTCCTCAACACCGACAGCTACAAGGCCAGCCACTGGCTGCAATACCCGCCCAATACCGATGCGACGTTTTTCTATGTCGAATCACGTGGTGGGCTGTACGACCGCACCGTGTTCTTCGGTCTTCAGGCCATCCTCAAGGAATACCTGGCCAAGCCGATCAGCCACGCCGATGTGGACGAGGCGCGCGACCTGTTCGCGGCCCACGGGGAGCCGTTCAATGACAGCGGTTGGCGTTATATCGTCGATCATCATCGCGGCCTGCTGCCGGTGCGCATCCGCGCCGTACCCGAGGGCAGCGTGGTGCCGACCCACCAAGCGCTGGTGACGATCGAGTCCACCGATCCGATGGCTTGTTGGGTGCCATCGTACCTTGAGACCTTGCTGCTGCGCTTGTGGTATCCGGTGACCGTGGCGACGATCAGTTGGCATGCCAAGCAGACCATTCGCCAGTTCCTGGAACGCACCAGCGACGATCCAGTGGGACAACTGCCATTCAAGTTGCATGACTTCGGCGCGCGCGGCGTCTCCAGCGCCGAGTCGGCGGCATTGGGCGGTGCCGCGCATCTGGTGAACTTCATGGGCACCGATACAGTTTCAGGGCTGATGGCGGCCAAGGCGTATTACCACGAGCCGATGGCCGGGTTTTCGATACCGGCAGCCGAGCACAGCACCATTACCAGTTGGGGGCGCGAGAACGAGGCCGCGGCCTATCGCAACATGCTGCGCCAGTTCGCCAAGCCCGGAGCCATCGTTGCGGTGGTGTCCGATAGCTACGACATCTATCACGCGATCCGTGAGCACTGGGGCAAGACCCTGAAAGCGGAAGTGATTGCTTCGGGCGCGACGGTGGTGGTGCGGCCCGACTCGGGCGATCCGGTGGCGGTAGTGCATCAGTGTCTGGAACTGCTGGACGAAGCCTTTGGGCACACGCTCAACAGCAAGGGCTACAGGGTGCTCAACCATGTGCGGGTGCTCCAGGGCGATGGCATCAATCCCAACAGCATTCGCGCCATCCTGGAGCGCGTCACCAGCGCCGGATACGCGACCGACAACGTCGCGTTTGGCATGGGGGGTGCCTTGTTGCAGCAGCTCAACCGCGATACCCAGAAGTTCGCGCTCAAGTGTTCGGCAGCCCGGGTGGACGGCAACTGGATCGACGTCTACAAGGATCCGATCACCGACAAGGGCAAGCAAAGCAAGCGAGGACGCATGACTTTGGTGCAGCACCGCGAGTACGGCACTTTCAAGACCGTATCGGTGCCGCCCGAAGCCGCGTCGCTCACTGATGCGCAGATGCCGCTGGGCTTTCACGACGCGCTGGTCACGGTCTGGGAGGATGGCCGCATCGTCAACGACTGGACTTTCGCCGCTGTGCGTGCTCGTGCCAACGCGGCGCGGCTCTGAGGTCTACGTGATGGATCGCCGTTTCTGCGACCCGGCGTGACCGGGCCGCACCACTCGCACCACCCGCGACCACGCGGGAATCGCAAGGAGAATCTCATGCTCGGCTTACGTTACGTCAAATCCTCACCCAGCCACTACCTGTTGCAGTACCGCAATGGCCAGATCGTTCGCGAAGGTTCCGGCCTGGCTTTCTTCTACTTCGCGCCGCGTTCCACCCTGGTCAGCGTGCCGTTGACCGCGGTCGATGTTCCATTCATGTTTGAAGAGATCACCCGCGACTTCCAGTCCGTTACCCTGCAAGGCCAGGTCAGCTATCGCATCGCCGAGCCCAAGACGCTGGCGCAGCAATTGGACTTCACCATGCAGGCCAACGGCAACTACGCGTCCGAGGATCCGCAACGCCTCCCGGTACGCGTCCTCAATGCGGTCAAGGCGCAGTTCCGCGCGCTATTGCAGGAGTTGGATCTGCGCGAAGTGCTGCAGGGCACCGAGCGCTTGGCCAAGACCGCGCGCAACGGGCTGGCTTCGGCGCCGAGCTTGCTGGCGCTGGGTATCGAGATCGGCGACCTCGGGCTCCTGGCGGTCAAGCCCAACCCCGAAACCGCGCGCGCGCTGGAGGCGCCGATGCGCGAGCAGATTCTGAAGCAGGCCGATGACGCCACTTACACGCGCCGCAATGCCGCGATCGAGCAGGAGCAACTGATCAAGGAGAGCGAGTTGCGCAGCGAACTGGTGGTCGAGCAGAAAAAGCGTCAGGTACGCGAAACGCAGGTGGAGTCCGAGCGCGTCATCCTGGAGAAAAAGCACCAGATCCAGACCCAGGAGTTGGCGGGCAAGGTTGAGCTGGAGCAACAAAACGGTGAGCTGGTGCAGTTGCGGGCAGAAAACCAGAAGCGAGAAGCGGAGGTGCGCGCTTATGCCATGCAAACGATGGTCGGGGCGATGAAGGGGCTGGATGCGCGCTCATTGCAGGCCATGCTGATCGGGCAGGCCAGCCCCGAAACGCTGATGGCCTTGGGTTTTCAGAACGTTGCCGACAATGCCGCGAAGATCGGCGAATTCAATTTCTCCCCGGACATTTTGCGACAACTGGCGCGCAAGGCGGAGTGATTGCCATGGACAACGCCGATCGCAAGATCATCCTGGTGACGCGCCGCACACGCCTGCAGGAACTGGTGACGCGATACAACACCGTCGAGCAGGCACGATTTCAGGCGGAACACCTGGGAATGGACTTTGGCGACTTTCTGGCCGAGGACCGAACCTACCAGGCGGCAGTGGCCGAGGCGGAAGCGATGCTCGGGCAGCATGGGCGCCTGCAACGTCTGGATCGCGGCTTCTTGCCTAACTTCCTGTTTCCGCCAGACGCAACGGTGGTCGTACTTGGTCAGGACGGACTGGTCGCCAACACCCTCAAATACCTTCGCGACCACCAACCGGTACTCGGCATCAACCCCGACATTGCCCGCTGGGACGGCGCACTGCTGCCCTTTGGCGTGGCGGACCTGGCTGCGGTGCTGCCAGATGTGTGGAAGGGGCGCCGACCGATTCGCGAGGTGAGCATGGCGCGCGCACGGCTCACCGATGGTCAGGAGCTGCTGGCGGTCAATGATTTCTTTATCGGTGTGCGGGGGCATACGTCGGCGCGCTACGAGATTGGGCTCGGTGAACGCCAGGAGCGGCAATCCTCCAGCGGCGTGATCGTTTCGACCGGACTGGGCTCCACCGGCTGGTTGCGCAGTGTGCTGACCGGGGCAACCGGCGTTGCCGGCGGGCGTTGCGCCAAGGAGGTCAACCATCTCCGGCAGAAGGGATTGCCGTGGGATGCCCGTGAACTGGTTTTCAGCGTGCGCGAGCCATACCCCAGCCGTTGGAGCCAGGCAGAGCTGGTGTTTGGTCGCATCGGCTCCGATCACCCGCTGCGGATCCGTTCGCTGATGCCTGACGGTGGCCTGATCTTCAGCGATGGCATCGAAGCCGATGGCATCGAGTTTCGCTCCGGCCTGGAAGTCAGCATCGGCTTGGCCAGCCAGCGTGGACACCTGTTGAATTAGTCGGCTATCGCGCTGGCCTATGGCGGCGGCGCTTGCCTGGTTTCGTCACCTGATGACGCAAAAGTGGATGATTTTGGATACTTGCGGAAAAACTGTTTTCCATCAAGAAATGACAATAAAAACAATGCAATGCAGCGACGACGCGCGGTGATGGCTATGCGTTGCCCCGATGATGGATTGGACCGACCTTTAGAAAAATGTATTTAAAATAAATACTTGGCGTTAAATGGCGAGCCTCCGTTGCACCTGAGATGCACCGAGGCTTCACGAAGTCAGCTTCTGAGGCCTTCCGGCGTCGCTCTCCATCAGCGAATGGATGTTGCAGCTGACAAAGTATGACTGAACGTCGGTAGTTGCTGACAGATGTTTTGTCAGCTAGTCTGCGCTTGTCACCTCGTGGCGGTGCTGCTCGTTGTACCAAGGCGTGAACTCACGCATCCAGTCCGCGTGCGTGAAACGTGGCGCTTGGTCCGACGAAGTCTGCGGCTTGGTCGCAGAGAGTTCACTGCTCCACCAGACCTCGCCACATACGCATTCACGCTTGACCTGGCGATCCTGGCCCGTGCCGCGCTCGCCAATTTCGAACGTGTTTGGCGATGCGCAATTAGGGCAAAGCGTGTAGCAGTCACTGTCTGGCATGCGAGTAAACCTCCTGGTCATGCCGCAACTGACAGCGTACCGGTTTGCCCCTTGCGAGCCGGCTTCACCACAATCTCGACATGCTGTCCGAGCGCAAGCAGGCAGCGCATCATCTTTTCTTCGGAAATGCCGCGGAACTGGCCACGCAGCATGGCCGATACTTTCGGCTGCGGCATTCCAAATAGAAGGGAAGCCTGTACTTGGGTCATGCGGCGTCGGGTCATCAGTGCGGCGATTTTGGTGGCGAGCTGAGCTTTGACTAGCATTTCATCCGCATCGGCGCGGCCGAGGTCGGCATAGACGTTGGTACTGCCTTCGTGAATCTTGATCATGGTTTTGCTCCTGTTGCGTGTGCCTCTGCGGCCTTAAGTCGCTCTTGAATCTTGTCCAGGTCGGGCTTCGGGTGGCGATGCCCTTGGTGGACTTCTTCTGGAAGCAATGCAGCACATACACCGCACTAGCGAACTTGACCGTGTACACCGCGCGGTAGGCGTCGCCGTGCCACTCCTCGACGACTTCCAGCACGCCGGCGGATCCAAAACCCTTCAGTGGCTTTGCCTGGCCGAACTTTTTTCCGGTCTGCGCCAGATGCAGCGCGTATCCGAAAACGTCCTGGATTCCATCGGGAATTTCCAGCAGATCCGTCTTGCTGGAGGCCACCCAATAAAGCGGCTTGGTGCTGGCTGGCTTTGTCGGCATTCTATATCCAAAGAGGTATATTATTCAACGTGGGGTCTGGGCTGGTCGTTCCGGCACGTGCTCAGGTCGCAAGTGGGTGTAGCGCTTCAACGTGGTCCAAGACTCGTGCAGGTGAAGTGCGCAACCTCCGGGATGTCGAAGCCCGTCTCGAACAGGCGCGAAGTCGCCTCGTGCCGTAGATCATGGAAGTGCAGGTCGCTCAGGCCGAGCAGGCGCACTGCGCGGGTGAAGGCCGCACCGATTGACTTCGAGTTGTATGGAAATACTTCGGTTGAGGATCGTTCCCATAGATTCAGTGCAACACGGGCGATAATGTTGCACAAGATGTAACAGCCGGACAGGCAAAAGTACCGAAATTGAACGCAAATGACCGATAACTCACGCATGCCTGAAGTCGCCAAGAGCCAAGTAGAGCGGGACGTTGCGCGTTACGCGGCTTCTGCACGACTTTCCGTTGCCCCGATGATGGATTGGACTGACCGCCATTGTCGTGCGTTTCATCGGGTGCTCGCACCGCAAGCGCGGCTGTACACCGAGATGGTGCATGCGCAGGCGGTGCTGCACGGGGATCGTGAGCGGCTGATTGGCTACGATGCCGGTGAGTGTCCGTTGGCGTTGCAGCTTGGCGGCAGCGAGCCCGAGTGTCTCGCGCAGGCGGCGCGGATCGGCGCTGACTGGGGCTACGACGAAATCAATCTCAATGTGGGCTGCCCGTCGGATCGCGTACAAGCGGGGCGCTTTGGCGCCTGTCTGATGAAAGAGCCGGCGCTGGTGGCCGATTGCGTTGCCGCCATGGCGGCGGCGGTGTCGGTGCCGGTGAGCGTGAAATGTCGGCTGGGCGTGGATGACGCCGATGACTACGTGCCGTTCCGGGCGTTTATCGATACCGTGGCGCAGGCGGGTTGTCGGGTGTTTGTGGTGCACGCCCGCAACGCCTGGCTCAAGGGGCTGTCGCCCAAGGAGAACCGTGAGGTTCCGCCACTGCGTTACCAGTGGGCGCATCGGCTCAAGCACGAGCGCCCCGATCTGACCATCGTGCTCAACGGTGGCCTGGATACGCTGGAGAAGGTCACCGACAACCTGCCGTTGGTGGATGGGGTAATGATTGGTCGTGCCGCCTACCACACGCCTTACCTGTTGCATCAGATGCAGCAGTTGGTTTTCGCGCCCGATCAGCCATTGCGTGATCGCGAGGACTTGCTGCGCGCGTTCCGGGCTTATGTCGAAAACCAACTGGCGGCAGGGGTTGCGCTCAAGTACATGGCCCGCCATGTGCTGGGCCTGTACAACGCTCAACCCGGTGGCCGCCATTTCCGGCAAACTCTCAGCCAGGGCTTCACCGACCGCGCTGCCGGCTGGGAGCTGGTCGAAACTGCCATCGCCGCGACCGCACACTGCCGCGAGGCGGCATGATCACCCGCGACGTGGCGGCGTTCGTCGCCTTCGCCCGACGTGTACCGGCTGACTTGCCGGTATTGCCACGCGGTGTGTTCATGGTGTCGCCGGAGGGCTTTGCCCTTGCCGAGCAGTCGGCCAGCGACAACGGCTACATGCAGCAGGGCGGCGCAGTGGATGCAGAGCGCGCGCTGGCGCAGCACCGTGGCTTGCAGCGCCGGATAGCGCAATCGCTGCCGGCGATCTGTTTTCCCGGCAACCGCGAAACCCCCGATGCGGTATTCGCGAACAATGTGTTCGCGACTGTGGCTGGCCGCTTGTTGATTGCCCCGATGCGCCATCCCGTGCGCCAACGCGAAGCCGAGCGCAGCGACATCCCCGATTTCTTCAAACGGGCGATGGGGTATGAAATCGTGGATTTGCGCTCCGGTCAGGGAGTCGCCGAATTGACTGGCTCGCTGATTGTCGATCGTGCCCGCGGGCTGGGCTTT
Organism: Lysobacteraceae bacterium; assembly: GCA_030681035.1. GTDB lineage: Bacteria > Pseudomonadota > Gammaproteobacteria > Xanthomonadales > Xanthomonadaceae. The sequence goes on from JAUXUI010000110.1 coordinate 36,960, forward strand.
TGCGGCCTGTCGGCGCGCTGCGACGAGGCCGGCGCTGCGGCCATGCATGCGGCATTCGGGCTGCGCGCGACGTTGCTGTTCGATCTGGCATCGGGTGAGTATCACACCAATGTGCTGATGAATATTCTGGCGGGACGGGCATTGGTGATCTGTCCGGACGGTTTTGCCGACCCGGATATTGCCTTGGCGTTGCAGGGGCTGTATCCGCACACGATGGTTCTGGATACTGACGTACGGCTTGGCTTTGCCGGAAACTGTATCGCGCTGAGCACCGACAGCGTCTGGATGAGCACGCGAGCGGCGGCGGGCTTGAGCGAGAGCAACCGGATCGCCTTTGCAGCTGCGCAGTTCACCGTGATTGCGTTACCCTTGGACGAACTGGAGAAAGCAGGCGGCAGTTTGCGTTGTTGTGTAGCCGAGATTTTTTAAGGCGCGATTCACCGCCCGACAGCGACACTTGCCGGAGTACCCACCGATGATTCAGGAACCTTCATGACGATGACATGTCGCTCGCTGCTCGTTCTACTGTGCTTGTTGCTGGTGGCGCCGGCCATGGCGAGGGAAAAGCGCGATCAACAAAGCGACCGTGGCCGGCCGTTGCGCGAATCGGTGCGCGAGATCGAGCGCGATACCGGCGGCGAGGTGCTGCGTGCCGAGCGCGTGCCGCAGAACGGCCGTGATGTCAATCGGATCAAGGTGATCACCCCGGAAGGACGGGTACGTGTTTACCGTGATGATGCGCGCGGCGGCGGAAGGAAAGGCAATGACCAGGAATCGAGAAAGAGAAGCGGCGAGGACACAGACGACTGAGTACGAGTCGATCGGTTGCATTCAAGGAGAAGTTGATGCGTATTCTGCTGGTTGAGGATGAAGCACCACTGCGCGAAACTTTGGCCGCAAGGCTCAAGCGCGAGGGATTTGCCGTTGACGCCGCTCAGGATGGCGAAGAAGGGCTGTATCTGGGGCGTGAGATGCCGTTTGACGTGGCGATCATCGATCTGGGTCTGCCCAAACTCTCGGGTATGGATCTGTTGCGCGCCTTGCGCGCTGAGGGTCGCAAATATCCGGTGTTGATCCTGACCGCACGCTCAAGCTGGCAGGACAAGGTAGAGGGGCTCAAGGCCGGCGCCGATGACTATCTGGTCAAGCCATTCCACGTGGAAGAATTGATGGCGCGGCTCAATGCCTTGCTGCGTCGCGCTGCAGGCTGGAGCAAACCGACGCTGGAGTGCGGCCCGATCGTGCTCGATCTCGCAGCGCAGTCGGTGTCGGTTGCCGGGCAGAGCGTCGATCTCACCAGCTACGAATACAAAGTGCTCGAATATCTGATGCTGCATGCGGGTGAGCTGGTGTCCAAGGCCGATCTGACAGAACACATCTACCAGCAGGACTTCGACCGCGATTCCAACGTGCTGGAGGTGTTCATCGGCCGTCTGCGCAAGAAGCTGGATCCGGACACCCAGATCAAGCCGATCGAGACGGTACGTGGCCGCGGTTACCGCTTTGCTCTGCCGCGCAACGCCTGAGCCGGCGAAACGCGGATATTGGGGCGGGCGCAATGCCTGATGCGCGGCTCAGCCGGTTGTCGTTGCAGGGGCGGCAGTTACTGGCTGCCAGCCTTGGCTTGGTCGCTTTTCTCGGACTCACCGGTTACGCCCTGGACCGGGCTTTCACCGAAACCGCTGAAAGCGCCCTGCGCGATCGCCTGAAGAGCTATACCTATGCCTACTTTGGCGGCATGGATTTTTCCCGCGGCAAAGTGCTGTTGCCGCCCGAGATTGCGCCCGACCCGCGTTTCAACCGGCCCGGCAGCGGTCTTTATGCGGCTGCGCTGGGCGACAACGAGCCGTGGCAGTCGCAATCGGCCCTGAGCCTGCCGTTGCCGCTGGACGCGAAGCTTGCGCCGGGGGTGCAACGCTTTGACGGGCCGCTGAAAGTGACCGACAGCAACGGCCGCACGACAAAGATTTACCACTTCGCCATGGGCCTGATCTGGGATCAGGACGGCGTCGGCGCCAACGACGACATCGCGCTCACATTCCATGTGTTCGAGGACGCCGCAGTACTCAGCGGGCAATTGTCGATTTTTCGGCGTGCGCTGTGGGGTTATCTGGGTGCGGCTGCGCTTTTGCTGTTGCTGCTTCAGGTCGGCATTCTGCGTTGGAGCTTGCGTCCGCTGATGCGGGTATCGCGCGACATGGTCCGGGTGAAAAATGGCGAAGTCGAGCGCCTGCCCGGCCCGCAGCCGCTCGAGTTGCAGCCGCTTACCGGCAGCATCAATGCCTTTATCGCCAGCGAGCGCGAGCATATGTCGCGCTATCGCAATACGCTTGCCGATCTGGCACACAGCCTGAAAACGCCACTGGCGGTGATTCGCGCGCGGCTGGACGCCGATTCCGACGACTTGCGTCAGACGGTACACGAGCAGCTTGAGCGCATGAGCGAAATCGTCTCGTATCAACTTGCTCGTGCCGCGCGTTCGGGCCATCGCCTTTACCACACCCCCGAGCCGATCGCGGCCCACGCCGAAAGTCTGGTGCAAGGGCTGGAAAAGGTTTATGCCGGTCGTGGCGTGCTGTGCGAGTTCGAACTCGAGCCGGGCGCGTGTTTTCACGGCGAAGTTGGCGATCTGCTGGAAGTGCTCGGAAATTTGCTTGAAAACGCATTCAAATGGGCGCGCTCACGCGTGCTGCTGACCACTCGCGTCGAAGCCGCCCGCGAAGGATCCAGGGTGCGCAGCCTGTGCATCGCGGTAGAGGACGACGGGCCAGGCATCGCCGATGCGCAGATCGAGCGCGTTTTGCAGCGCGGTGTGCGCGGTGACGAGCAGGTGCAGGGGCACGGTATCGGCCTGGCGATCGTGCAGGACATCGTGCGCAACTATTCGGGCCACATGATGGTGGATCGCTCGCCCGAGTTGGGCGGTGCCCGGTTCACGTTGAAATTTCCGCTGTCGCGTTGAGATTCAGCGGAACATGCCCGGCAGGAAGCGATGCCAGCGCGTTGGCACGTGGTAGTGACTGTCGCACTGCGCACAGTCGCGCGTGGCGGCGGCTGCCGGCTCTTTCGGTGCGATGACAGCGTCAGCCGGTGCCCCCGGCTTGGCGTCCTGCGCGGGTGCCAGGCACGTCCCATCCGCGCTCAGTCGTTTCGCGGGCATTTGCGCGAGACTTTCCGGCGCCAAAACGATCAGGCTCGCAAGAACCAGAACGACAAGGTGTTTCATGGATGGCCGCCCGCTCGGAATGTCCCTGAGTGAGATGCATGAAGCGCGGGAAAGGTTGCATCAGGGCGTCCCCGGGCAAGGGCAGTCCGCTTCACTTCGCTGCATCGCAGCATGGCGAATCGGGCCGATTGCGGCAGACTCGGCGGTAATGAACGCCTTGACCAGCCAACCCTTGATGCAACCGGTACGACGGATTTCCACGCCAGCCCTTCGCCGTGCGCTGATCGCCGGTGCCCGCCGCGTAATCGCCGATCGTGACGTGCTCAACCGAATCAACGTGTTTCCGGTCGCCGATGGCGATACCGGCAACAATATGGCGTTCACGCTGGGCACGGTGCTCGCGGGCGCGCTGAGCCGGCGGGCGGTGAATGCGGGCGAATTGTTGCGTCAGGTCGGCGCCGATGCGATCGACGGTGCGCGCGGAAATTCGGGCGCGATCCTGGCGCAGTTTCTACAGGGCATGTCGGAGGCGGTCGGTGCCTTGCCGGTGCTCGATACCGCCAGCCTGACCCGTGCCGTGCGCCGTGGCGCCGACGCTGCGCGCGCCGCGCTGAGTGAACCGCGCGAAGGGACGATCCTGAGCGTCATCCATGCATTCGCCGACGCCTTGCAGCAAGGTCACGGCCATCGCGATATCGGTAGCTGGATCCATCATGCCTTGCTGCGTACCCGTGAAGCGCTGGCCGATACACCGAAGCAACTGGCTGTTCTGCAAAAGGCAGGCGTGGTGGATGCCGGTGCGCAGGGTTTCGTCGATCTGATCGAAGGGGTTGTCGAATTCATTCAGCAACGCCGCGGCGATGATGCATTTCGCGCTGACATCAGCGCGGCCGAGCTGGATGATCTGGCCGACGACGAGGCCGCCGCGGCGCATCGTGATGCCTGTGGCGACCCCGAGCATCGCTGGTGCAGCGAATGTCTGATCCTTGGCGATTCGATCGATCGCGACGCAGTGCGCACGCGGGTAGCGGCGTTGGCTGCATCGAGCGTGGTGATTGCCGGTTCATCGACACGGGTGCGGGTACATGCCCATGTACGGGATCCGCAACCCTTGTTCGAGGCCTGCGCCGCGTTTGGCGCACTGGAAGGTTGCAAGGCGGACGACATGTACGCGCAGCAGCGCGCGGTGGCGGCCGGCACGGCGGTAGCCATCGTTACCGACAGCGCGGCTGACCTGCCGCTGGAACTGATCGAGCGCCTGCACATCCATGTGGTGCCGCTGCGCATCAATTTTGGCGATCGCGATTATCTCGACAAGGTGTCGCTTGCGCCGAGCGAGTTCTACGCCAAGTTGCGCAGTGCCGAGGTGTTGCCGCGCACCAGTCAGCCACCGCCAGGCGATTTCCGCCGCCAGTTCGAGTTCCTGCTGGCGCATCACCCCAGGCTGGTTTACGTCGGTCTGTCGCGCGCGGTGTCGGGAACGCTGCAGGCGGCTGAATCGGCAGCGGCGCGTGTGGATGGCGGGCGCAGCGATGTGTTCGATAGCGCCAACGCCGCTGGCGGACAGGCGTTGCTGGCGATCGCCGCAGCCGAACTCGCGGTGGCCGGCGCCGATTCCGCAGCGATCCTTGGCGCGCTTGAGCGCTTGCGTCCGCTCACCCACACGTTTGCCTTGGCGCGAGACGTGAGTCACGCCGTGCGCGGTGGGCGCGTGCCGGCCTGGGCCAAGCCGCTGGCCGAATGGCTCGGTCTCACCCCGATTGCGCGGGTCAGTGTTGCCGGCAAGCTGCGCGTGGTGTCGGCGTTGTTCGGCAGCAAACGTGCGCCGGAGCGCTTCGCCCGCTATGTGGCCAAGCGCGTGGATCGTGGACAGCGCTGGCGCCTGATTGTCGGGCATTGCGACAGCCCCGCCGACGGTGCGGCCCTGCGTGAGGCGCTGGTGCGTCTCCTCGACTGCGAATCGGCGTGGCTGGTCGAAACCGGCCCGGCGGTGGGTGCGCACGCCGGCCCCGGCGCGCTGGTGGTGTCCTTGCAGCCGTTTTCGACGCCGCGCTCATGATGCCGGTGACATCGGCATCGCTTGTCGCATAATTCGCCGATGGTGATTTCATTGCTTTTGTTGCTGAGCGCATACCTGCTCGGCTCGCTGTCGGGCAGCCTGCTGCTCGGGCGTTGGCGTGGCGTGGATGTGCGCCGTCATGGCAGTGGCAATGCCGGCGGCACCAATGCCTTGCGTACGCTGGGCTGGAAGTTTGCGCTCGGCGTGGTGTTGATCGATGTCGGCAAGGGCGCATTGGCGGTGTGGCTGACGATGCAATTCGCGCCGCCGGACGCACCGGTCGGCGTGATTGTGCTGGCGTGGGTGGCCGCGTTGCTGGTCATCGCTGGCCATACCTGGCCGGTGTTTTACGGCTTTCGCGGCGGCAAGGGTGCTGCAACGTTGCTTGGTGCGCTGGCGGTGATCTGGCCGACATCGCTGCCGTGGTTTCTGGGTTGCTGGCTGCTCATCATTGGCATCAGCGGCTATGTCGGGTTGGCGACCATGCTGGCCACGCTTGGCTTGATCGTGCTCGCTGCGCTGGCCGGTGACGGCGTGCAGTTGGGGTTTGTGGTCATCACGGCGTTGCTGATCGTCTACAACCATCGCGACAACATGCGTCGGCTGCGCGCCGGCAATGAATCACGCTTTGAGCGGGCGCGCGTGTTGCGACGTCCTTTCCGGACGCGCACATGATCGATGAGCGGCGGTTGTTGCATCATCTGGAACATGGGCCATGTACTGGGCAAGTACTGGCTGATGCATTGGGGCTGAGCCGCGCCGCGATCTGGAAGCGGGTGCAGGCGTTGCGTGCTGCCGGGTTGGAGATCAGTGCAGATCGCCGCTGTGGTTACGCACTGGCTGCGCCGCTGGATTTGCTGGACGCGGATACGATCCGCAGCTTGCTGCCGCGTCCGGTTGCAGCGGCATTGCCCGAACTGGCCGTGTGCTGGTCGCTCGACTCCACCCAAGCTGCGTTGCTGCGCCGGGATGCTGCGGCGCCCTTGCCCGCAGTATTGCTGGCTGAACGGCAGAGCGCGGGCCGCGGCCGTCGCGGCCGGGTGTGGGTTTCACCATTGGCGGCGCACTTGTATCTCTCTTTGGCATGGCGCTTTGATTTGCCGCTGGCGCGCCTGGCCGGGCTCAGCCTGGGTATTGGCATGGCGGTGGTCGATGCGTTGCGCGCGCAGGGCATTGCCGGCATTGGCCTGAAATGGCCGAACGATCTGCTGGCCGAAGGACGCAAGCTCGGCGGCATCGTCGTGGATGTCAGCGGTGAGGTCGGCGGGCCGGTGACGGCGGTCATCGGCATCGGCATCAATGTGCGCATGCCGGATGCAGCCGCATCGACCATCGATCAGCCTTGGTGCGATCTCATGCGTTTGTCGGATGACAAGCCGCCGCCGCGCAACGTGCTGGCAGCAGCGGTGATCGCACAGGTATTGCCGGCACTGTCGCGCTTTGCAGATCAGGGGTTGCCCGATATCATCGCGCGCTGGCCCGGTTACGACGCGCTCGCTGGGCAAGCCGTGCGCGTTGATGATGCGCGCTCGGTGTTTGATGCCGAGGTGCTGGGTCTGGCCAATGATGGTGGCTTGCGGGTGCGCACAACGCAGGGTGACCGCGTTTTGTATTCGGGTGAGGTGAGTGTACGTGGGGCAGGGCGATGAGCTGGTTGTTTGATCTGGGCAATACCCGTTTGAAATGGGCGCGGCTGGCGAACGGGCAGTTGCTCGATCGTGGCGCGCTGACGCACCAGGGCGGCGGTTTTGATCAGGCCCTGGATGCAGCGCTTGCGGCAATGCCACGTGCCAAGGAAGCGCTGCTGTCGTCGGTCGCGACGCCAGACCTTGCCGCGCGCGTGCGCGCCCTGTGCGCCCGGCACGGAGTGCCTTCCCGCGACGTTTCCCCAACCCCCGCATTGGCGGGCGTACGCATCGCATATACGCATCCCGAGCAATTGGGTGCCGACCGATTTCTCGCGTTGCTTGCCGCGCACGCACGCGGGCCGGGGCCATGGCTGATTGCGAGCATCGGCACCGCAGTCACCGTGGATGCGCTCGCACACGATGGCAGGCATCTGGGCGGCGTGATTGCGCCCACGCCCGCCCTGATGCGCGAGGCACTGGCCGCGCGCGTGCCGCATTTGCGCAACGATGGCGGCGAGCCCATGGTGTTTGCCAGCAACACCCGCGACGCGCTGGCTGGGGGCGCGGCTGGCGCGGTACTTGGCCTGATCGAGCGTTGCCATGCCAAGGCCGCGGTGGTATTTGGCTGCGCGCCCACGATTTTGCTCGGTGGTGGCGGTGCAGCGGACATCGGGCCAGAGCTTGGCCTCGCGTACCAGCCGTCACCGGACTTGGTGCTGGAGGGCCTGGCGGTATGGGCGAAGCATGGCTCGGGTTAGAATCCCGGGATGATATCGCGCGCATTGGTTGCCATTTTATTGATGATGAACCTGGGCGTGGCCGCCTGGTGGATGTGGGGCCCGGGGCCATACCAGCCAGTTGTTCGCGACGCGACGATTGCGGGAATACCGCAATTGCAGTTGCTGTCAGAACGTGAGCCCGTGCTCGCCGAGGTGCCAGCGCGTGTTGAATCCAGCAGCGCCATGCAAGCAGCGGCTGAAGCCGTAGCCGGCACGGTTGTCGCTGAGATTTCGTCTGAATCGACAAGCGAACCCGTGTCGGCAACTGATGCCAGCGTCGCGACAGCGATCACCGGCTCGCCTGGCGCCGTGCCAGACAGCGCAGCGGCCCAGCCCGAGCCGCCAACCGAGGCTGTTGGCGATGCTGAAACGGTAGCTCCACAGGTGGCGCATCACTGCTTCAGCATCGGGCCGTTCGCGGCGATCGACGATGTGCGCCGCACCAGCGCGTTGATCGAGTCTTCATTGCAACGGCAACAGGTGCGCGAAGTGCGCAGCAATGAAATACGTGGCTACCGGGTATATCTGCCGCCATTTCCAACCCGGCAAGAGGCCATGGACGCTGCTCGAACCTTGCAGGAAAAAGGTTTGCGTGATTACTACGTGGTTACCGCTGGCGAACAAGAAAATACCGTTTCACTTGGCTTGTTTCGCGATCTTGCCAATGCGCAATCGCGGCGCGAGCTGGTGCGCGGCTTTGGTTTTGAGCCGCGCCTTGAACCGCGCCAGCAGGAGTTGACGCATTGGTGGCTCGACATTGCGGTGGCTGCGGATGATGACGGTTGGCGTGCGCAGGCGACGCGCTACCCGGGTACGCGGATCGAGGCGTTGCCGTGTCAATGATCGGCAATGGGATGGTTCGCGCAATCGGCGATGCCATTCCCGCGCAGGCATCGGCGCTGCTAGAATATCCACCGCGCCGGCATAGCTCAGTTGGTAGAGCAACCGCCTTGTAAGCGGTAGGTCCCCAGTTCGAATCCGGGTGCCGGCACCACAAGACCGTTTCAGCACGTCCAACACCATCGCCAGAAACCTCTGAACCCCGCATAACAGCGGGGTTTTTGTTTTATAGTGTTACGGTATCGTCCGCTTGTATCGGGTGGCATGTGGTGGCATATCTGATGACACAAGCGCAGATGCCACCGTTAGCGCGCGCAATGTGCCATCACCGGAGCTGCTGCCATGCTGACCGATACCGCCGCCCGCAAAGCCAAGCCGGATTACCTGGACACCCTGCGCGATGGTGCGACCAACGTGGTGCCGCTGCGTGGCAAGCGCGCGGTGTTTGCTGTCTGATCGCTGCCGCGTCAATCGGGCCAGCGTCCGCTGTGGAGGATGCCGGCCAGCCCGGCCAACACGTGCAAGCCGCATACGCCGATCCATAGCGCCAGCAACAGCAGCGCGCCCGCTGCGATGTCGATCGCGATGGTGAACAGCAGGGCCGCGAGCACGCCCATGCCGGCGAACAGCGCCCACCCGAAGGCGGCGAGGCCGGCGTCGAACACCACGGCGAGAATGAAGCGATCCATGCCGGCGAGACTGCGCCGCCGCTGGCCCGTGGTCAAACCGGGCGATGCGTTTTCAGCCAGTCTTTGAGGGCGGTATCTACCCGAGTCTGCCAGCCGTCGCCCGTGGCCCGGAACCGCTCCACTACGTCGTGGGACAAGCGGATCGTGATGCGCTCCTTGGTGGGCGATAGCTGCGGGCCGCGCACGCCCAGCTTCTTGCGCAGGGATTCCGGCAGCGCTGAGGTCGGCACGGCGCGGGCGAAGTCATCCTTTGTCCACTCCGGGTTTTCGTCATCGATAAGTTCAGGTTTGGGTCGCTTGTTCATACTGCCGCGCCTCACGCTTGTTGGCCTTTCGGAAGCTGATGACGCGGATACCCGTTACCGTTTCCACGAACACCAGCGCGTGCAACCGCGCGCCCACGAAGCCAAGCGAGTAGGCGAACTTCGCCATAGTCGCGCCGGTCTTCCACGACAACGACGGCTGACTCGAAATCGAACTCCGCTACCCGCTCGAACGACAACCCGCGCTCACGGATGTTGTTGTCGTTCTTGACGGGGTCGAAGTCGAACTGCGCGCAGCAAATCGTATGTACATAAAGGGCGGTTGTCAAGGCTTTTTGTGCATACGTCAGCCGGTCAGTCTTGCGCGCCGTATAGCGTAACTATACACATGCCAGCATGATTCGTTCGTTCCGGCACAAGGGCATCGAAGCGTTCTACCGGAGCGGCGGCACACACGGCATTCAGGCCAAGCACGGCAAGCGGCTGCGGCTGCGGTGGCGCGGTTGAGCGTGGCGCGGGTGGCCGGCGACATGGCCGCGCCCGGCTGGAAGTTGCACCCGTTGAAAGGAAAACTGATCGACCATTGGGCGGTTTGGGTGGATAGCCACTGGCGATTGACCTTTGCTTTCGAGCATGGCGACGTGGTGCTGGTGGACTATCAGGACTATCACTGAGGAACGCGATATGACCGACATGCACAATCCACCGCACCCCGGCGAAGTGTTGCGGGAATGGCTTGATGGTTTCACCGTCACCGAGGTGGCCGCCCGGCTTGGGGTGACTCGCGCCGCGCTGTCGCGTGTGCTGAACGGCGCTGCCGGTATCAGTGCCGACATGGACCTGCGCTTGTCCAAGGCGCTGCGCACGTCGCCGGGCACGTGGTACGCGATGCAGGGGCATTACGACATGTGGCAGGCGCAGCAGCGCTTTCGCGGCAAAGTGCGGCCGATCACGCCAGCACAAGCGGCGAGCTGATGCCATTGACAACGCGCCGCCGCCGACCGCTGGTCAAGCCTGGCGCATGGCAGTCGTCGAACCCGAACCCGTTGCGACTCTGATACGGTGTCATGCTGCCAAGCCGCGCAGCGCCTCCGGTGTGCGCAGGGCGATCTGCAGCAAGGTGCGCGCGGCACCCGAGGGATGCTTGCGCCCTTGCTCCCAGCTTTGCAGTGTGCGCACCGACACCCCCAGCAGGGCGGCGAACTTGGCCTGCGACAGCCCTGCCTTGGTACGGGCTTCGACCACGGGCGAATACACCACCCGTCCCTCGTCGCGCTGCATCTGCCGCACCGACTCCAGCAGTTCGGCGCCAATGTCGCGCTTGGCATCGCGCTTCAGCAGTTCTTGCTCGGTCTTCGGCATATCAAAGTTCCTTCACGATCTGGTGCAGGATGTCGGCGGAGATGTTGTCCTGCGCGCTCTTGGCGTAGATCACCAGCAGCACGATGCTGCCCGCCGCCAGCCGGTTGAAGTAGATCATCCGCACCCCGCCTTGTTTGCCCATGCCAGCGCGCGACCAGCGCACCTTGCGGCAGCCGCCGGATTGTGGGACCACGTCACCCGCCACCGGGTTGGCAGCCAAGAACGCAGCGAACTCGGTGCGCTCATCGTCTGTCCAGTAGTCGGGCCAAAGCTTGGCGAAAAGCGGCGTCCGATCACGCTGAACATGGGCCGAACATACTACCAGGTAGTAAATTCGTCAAGGCCTCAGCACCACGTCTGCCATCCCACCCGCTTGACGGTGCTGCATGGCGTGGCATACGGTGCGCATCGCTGTTGTTGAATGGACGGTCGAGCTGGCCGCCTTGATCCCACGGTGTGCGTGCGCCGCCAGTTTGGTGCCATGGTTGTGGCGCGTTTCGAAAACAACCGGATCATGCACCTGTTATAAACGGCGTTCAGAATGCTCTGTCAATGCTGTTTTCGTCATTCCAGCGCAAGCTGGAATCGCAGGCAGCACCATGGCCCCCAGCTTTCGCTGGGGTGACGACTTGTTCAGAGTGTTCTTTAGGCCACTTATTCGGTGCCGGATGCCGCACCACCTGCAGAGGTTTCTAATGCATTTTCGCGCGTTGATTGTGTTTGTCGCTTTACTGATTTGCGCATCGGGCGTTTGTGCCGGTGAGCCGGTTGCGCCGCGCCAACTGGCCAGGCAGTTGCAGGCAGATAACGCGCCGCTGGTGCTCGATGTGCGCACCCAGGTCGAGTTCGATGCCGGCCATATACCCGGTGCCGTATTGATTCCACATGATCAGTTGGCCGAGCGTTTCGATGAAGTTCCGGTTGATCGTGAGGTAGTGGTGTATTGCCATAGTGGCCGGCGTTCAACCTTGGCCGAGCGAATACTGGTGGCGCACGGGCGTCAGGTGAGCCAGCTCGATGGCAGTTGGATCGGTTGGAAAGCTGCTGGCCTGCCGGCAGCAACGGCGGAGCAGATGCCATGATGGCGCGGACGATTGCGCTGATCGGCGCGCCGACGGACATCGGCGCGGGCCATCGTGGTGCATCGATGGGGCCGGAGGCGCTGCGCGTGGCGGGTATCGAGGCGGCATTGGTGCAGCGTGGTTGCAGCGTGCTCGACACCGGCAACATCTCTGGCCCGTTGAATCCGTGGCAACCACCAACGGATGGCTACCGCCATCTGCCGGAAGTGGTGGCATGGAATCGCGCATTGATGAATGCGGTTTACGCGCAACTTGCTGCGGATCGCATGCCGGTGGTGCTGGGTGGCGATCATTGCCTGGCCATCGGCAGTATCACTGCGGTTGCACGCTGGTGCCGCGAGCGCGGCAAAACCCTGCGGGTGCTCTGGCTCGATGCCCATGCCGACTTCAATACCAGCACATTGACTCCATCAGGCAACATCCACGGCATGCCGGTGGCCTGTTTGTGTGGCAATGGCCCCGATGAGCTGATCAATCTGGGCGGCAGTGCGCCGGCGGTAAATCCATCGGTGTTCCGGCAGATTGGCATCCGTTCGGTCGATGCCGGTGAGAAACGACTCGTGCATGACGTTGATCTGGACATCTACGACATGCGCTATATCGACGAGTTTGGCATGCGCGAGGCGGTGATGCAGGCGCTTGATGGCATCGACGCCAACACCCATCTGCATGTCAGCTTCGATGTCGATTTTCTCGACCCCAGCATCGCGCCGGGCGTCGGTACCACGGTAAAAGGCGGCCCGAATTACCGTGAGGCGCAACTGGTGATGGAACTGCTGGCCGATACCGGCCTGTTGGCGTCACTGGACATCATGGAGCTCAATCCAGCGTTCGATAACCGCAACCGAACTGCCAAGCTGGCCGTGGACCTGGTGGAGAGCCTGTTCGGTAAATCCACCCTGATGCGGCAGCGCGACGCCGACTAAACCCGAAAAACGCCTGAGGTCGCAATGGCACTTCCTTGAAGCCCAGACTTCCAAATTTCATCGTTCCTGCGAAAGCGGGAATCGTGCGCCCCCGGTTGCGGGCCAGCCGAACGGCTCTGGATTCCCGCTTTCGCGGGAATGACGCAGATCAAGGAAGCGCCATTGGTCTCAGGTGGTTGCTCGCTTCGCATCGGCATGCAAGGCGCCGATACGCTCACCCACTTGCAGCGCCTGATCGCTGCCCAGTGTGTCCAGCGCCACGGTGTTGGCCGGCCACAGCATGATTACGGTGGAGCCGTAATTGAAGCGTGCCATTTCCGCGAACCGGGCCAGGGTGATGCCCTTGCCGTGCCAGTCGCGTACCCGTGGGCGGCTGGCATAGGGCGGGATTTCTTCACCGCCCCACACCGTTTGCACACCCGATACCAGCATCGCGCCAACCATCACCACGCAGAGCGGGCCGTGATCGGTATCGAAGTGGCACACCAGGCGCTCGTTGCGTGCGAACAAACGCGGGATCGCGCGCACTGCCCACGGCGCCACGCTGAACAGGCGGCCCGGAATATGCAGGGTTTCGCGCAGGGTGCCTGCCATCGGCATGTGGACACGGTGATAATCACGCGGCGACAGGTAGATATTGACGAAATCGCCATCGGCATAAACCGCTGCTGCGCTGTCGCTGCCAAGCAATTCGCTGGCACTGAACCATTGCCCCTTGGCTTGCACGATTCGCCCGGATTCGATGTGTCCGGCTTGGCTGATCTTGCCGTCGGCGGGGCTCAGAATGGCAAGCGGATTGCTGTCGGCCTGCCGTGCGCCGGCTTTCAGTGTGCGGGTGAAAAACGCATTGAAGTGTGGGTAGCTGTCGGGATCGGGGTGCTCGGCTTCACTCAGGTTGACGTTGAACCGCCGTACCACGGTGTCGATCATGGCGCGTTTGAATGGCAACCAACGCCAGCGCGCCAGCGCATAAGCCAGGCGCGACAACAGCCTATGTGGCAGCACATATTGCAATACGACGGCAAGCTTCATGGCGTACTCTGCACGATGGCGATCAGGTCGTTGGCGATTGCTGCCGGTGCATGCGGTGCGCGGATCAGGCCGGCAAAGCGGCCCTGCGGGTCGAGCAAGGTGATGTGTGCGGAATGGTCGATGCTGTAGTTGGCTGGGTCAGTGCCTGCGGCGACCGGAGCTTTCATGAACACCATGCCCAGGCTGCGGGTAAATGCTTCCAGCGCGGGCAGATCACCGGTTACCCCGATCGCATCGGGGCTGAAAAAGCGGGCATATTCCTGGGTGCGGTCGGGGCTGTCGCGCTCGGGATCGACCGATACAAACAATATCTGCGGCTGTTGCGCTGCGGGCAGGCTTTTGGCCCACAGCTTCGCTGCACCACCCAGATCAGCCAGGGTGGTGGGGCAGACATCCGGGCAGTGGGTGAAGCCGATAAATACCAGCGTCCAGCGGCCTTCAAGGTCGTTGAGGGTGAGTGGCTCATCACCGGCGCCGAGCAGCGCAAACGCCGGTATCGTGCGTGGCGATGGCAGCAGTGTGGTGATGGCCATCGCGGGTGGCGATTTGCTTTTGCTGTAGAGCAAAGGTTGCGCGGCCCAGAGGCCAAGGCCGGCAGCCAGTGACGCGACCAGGATCATCAGGGTCGAGCGGCGGATGAAACCATGCGTTGATATACGGGTCATGGCGCGAATTATAGCCCGCTGAACGATAGCTTCCCGGTATACTTTCGGGGTTTAGGTGGGCCTTATAGCGATGAGCGACGAACTCAAAACGATTATCGACTTCATCCGCCATGGCGCCAGCCGCTTTGCCGGCGCCGGGCTGAGCTTTGGCCACAGTTATGACAATGCGCTCGACGAGGCAACACAACTGGTGCTGCATGCCTTGCATTTGCCACACGATTTGAGCCCGGCCTATGGCCAGGCGCGGCTGTTGCCAGACGAGAAAACAACGGTGCTGGCGTTGTTCGAACGTCGCATCAATGAGCGAATCCCGGCCTGTTATCTCACCGGTGAGGCATGGTTCGCCGGGCTCAGCTTCAAGACCGACTCGCGCGCGCTGGTGCCGCGCTCGCCTATCGCCGAGCTGATTGAAGCGGGTTTCGAGCCATGGCTTGGCGAGCGCGAGGTGTACCGTGCGCTGGACATGTGTACCGGTTCGGGTTGTATCGCGCTGGCAATGGCGCACTACCGGCCGGACTGGCAAGTGGACGGCATCGACCTGAGCGCCGAGGCGCTGGCGCTGGCCGAAGAAAATCGCGAACGCTTTGGCGTGCGCAACTGCCGCTTGTTGCGTTCGGACCTGTTTGCCGCAGTGCCGGACGAGGTTTACGACCTGATCGTCAGCAACCCGCCGTATGTCACCCATGCCCAGACCGATGCCTTGCCACAAGAGTACGCACATGAGCCCGATCTGGGTCTGCGCGCCGGCGATGATGGCCTGGATATTGCGCTGAAGATACTGCGCGACGCGCCAGCGCATCTGAGCGAGAACGGGATGCTGATTTGCGAGGTGGGCGAGAGCGAACACGCGCTGGTGGATATGTTGCCGGAGCTGCCGTTTGCGTGGGTCGAGTTCCGGGTTGGCCAGATGGGCGTGTTCGTGATCGAGCGCGAGGATCTGCTGCATCATCATGAACGCATCAAGGCGCTGGCGGACGCGCGCTGATTGCGTTCGCCAACGATGGAAGGGTATGTCGAGCAACACATTCGGAAAATTGCTGAGCGTCACCACCTTTGGCGAAAGCCACGGGCCGGCGATTGGCTGCGTGGTGGATGGCTGCCCGCCGGGGCTTGCGTTGAGCGCGGAGTTGTTTGTTGCCGATCTTGCGCGTCGCGCCACCGGCAAATCGCGGCATGTCTCGCAGCGGCACGAGGCCGATGAAGTCGAGATCCTTTCCGGTGTCTACGAAGGCATCACCACCGGCACCCCGATTGCCTTGCTGATCCGCAACACCGACGCGCGCAGCAAGGATTACGCCGCCATCGCGCAGCAATTCCGGCCCGGCCATGCCGATTACACGTATTGGCAGAAGTACGGCATTCGCGATCCGCGTGGTGGTGGTCGCAGCTCCGCACGCGAAACCACGATGCGCGTTGCCGCCGGCGTGATTGCCAAAGCCTGGCTGGCGCAGCAGTACGGCATCCGGGTGCGCGCCTGCATGGGCGCGGTGGGTAGCGTGCAGCCAACCGCCGTTGACTGGTCCGCAGTTGACGCCAATGGCCTGTTCTGGCCCGACGCCGCGCAGTTGCCCGAGTTGGAGGCGTACCTCGATGCACTGCGCAAATCCGGTGATTCGGCCGGTGCGCGGGTTGATGTGCAGGCGCTCGATGTGCCGCCGGGTTGGGGTGAACCGATTTACGGCAAACTCGATGCCGAACTGGCGGCGGCGATGATGTCGATCAATGCAGTCAAGGGCGTGGAGATCGGCGACGGCTTTGCCTGCGTGGCGCAGCATGGCAGCGAGCACCGTGACGAGATGGTGCCGGAAGGTTTTTTGAGCAATCACGCGGGCGGCATTCTCGGTGGCATCTCCAGTGGCCAGACCGTGCATTGCGCGGTGGCGTTCAAGCCGACTTCCAGCTTGCGTCTGCCGGGGCGCGGTATTGATGTGACCGGCGCGCCGGTGCAGGTGGTAACCACCGGCCGCCACGACCCGTGCGTGGGCTTGCGTGCGCCGCCGATCTGCGAGGCGATGATGGCGTTGGTGTTGATGGATCAGGCGCTGCGTCATCGCGCCCAGTGTGCCGATGTGGGCATCGTATCGCCACGAATCGCGGCTGCCGCTGCGGCAGGCCCGAGCGGTTCGTCCAATGAAGGAAACAATCAATGAGCAAGCTCTACACCGTCGCCGTGGTCGGCGCCACCGGCGCCGTCGGTGAAACCATGCTGTCGATTCTCGCCGAGCGCGCGTTTCCGGTCGGCAAACTGATTGCACTGGCCAGCGAGCGTTCGGTTGGCGATACCGTCAGCTTCGGCGCGCGCAAGGTGGATGTGCGCAATCTGGCCACCTTCGACCCGAGCGGCGTGGACATTGCGTTGTTTTCGGCCGGCGGCAGCGTGTCGCAGGAGTATGCACCGAAGTTTGCCGCAGCCGGCGCGGTGGTGATCGACAACAGTTCGGCGTTTCGCTACGACGACGACGTGCCGCTGGTGGTGGCCGAGGTCAATCCCGAAGCCATGGCCAACCGGCCGCGCGGCATCATCGCCAACCCCAACTGTTCAACCATGCAGTTGCTGGTGGCGCTGGCGCCGATTCATCGCGCCGTTGGTATCGAGCGCATCAACGTCGCCACCTATCAGTCGGTATCCGGCGCGGGCCGCTTGGCAATGGAAGAACTGGGCAAGCAGACTGCGGCCATGCTCAATTTCCAGAACGTCGAGAGCAGCAAGTTTCCGGTGCAGATCGCATTCAACCTGATTCCGCATATCGACGAGTTCCAGGACAATGGTTACACCAAGGAAGAAATGAAAGTGGTCTGGGAAACGCACAAGATACTTGGCGATTCCAGCATCCGGGTCAACGCGACAGCGGTGCGGGTACCGGTGTTCTATGGTCATTCCGAGGTGGTCAGCATCGAAACCCGGGAGCCGATCAGCGCCGCGCAGGCGCGGGCGTTGCTGGAAAAGGCACCGGGCGTGGAGGTGGTGGACGAGCGCGTGGCCGGTGGATATCCGACGCCTGTCAGCCATGCCGCCGGCACCGATGCGGTCTATGTGGGCCGTATCCGCGAGGATTTGTCGCACCCGCGAGGATTGAACCTTTGGGTGGTGTCGGACAATATTCGCAAAGGGGCCGCATTAAATGCGGTTCAGTTGGCTGAACTGCTGGTTCGTGAACGTTCCTGAACGTATAGTCGGGTTAACGTATAGTGTTGCAATTGGACGGTACGTCATAGTCTTATGGCGATGTGTTGACGCATTGTGTGTCAAATAGTGAAGGGACGGTGCGTGCTCGTTTCGGGCGGGCACAGGTGGTAACCGGGGAGAATGCAAGTGAAACAAACGAGACTGCAACTATCGCTGGCGGTTTCCCTGGCGCTCGCCAGCGGGCCGTTGCTGGCCTTGGGTCTGGGGCAGATCGAGGTCAAATCCCGATTGAGCCAACCGCTGCTGGCGGAAATCCCCATCGCAAGCTCGAACCCGGGTGAACTGGAATCCTTGTCGGTCAAGCTGGCATCGCCTGCGGCATTCGCGCGTGTCGGGCTGGATCGGCCCTTGTTTCTGGCGGCAAACCTTGAGTTCAGTGTCGGCCGCAATGAGCATGGCGAAAACGTCATTCGCGTCTCGACCAGCAAGCCGGTAGACGACCCATTTGTGAGTTTCCTGCTGGAAGCCGATTGGGGCAGTGGCAAGTTGGTTCGTGAGTTCAGCGTGCTGCTCGATCCGCCGTATCTGGCGCCGACCCCGCGCGCGCCGGTCAACCCTGCACGGATCGACGCAACACCAACGGTAACCTCGCGGACACCCCCAGCCCCGGCGCCGTTGCCATCGCCGCCGCCAGCGCAGCAGGCGCTCGCCACTGCGGCCTCAGGAACCGCGATGCCAACCAGCGGCTCCGCGCAAGTCAGCAACGGTCAGTTTGGGCCGGTTGCCAGCGGGCAAACCCTGTCGCAAATTGCCAACTCCCTGCGTCCGGCAGGCGTTGGCTTGAATCAAATGATGGTGGCCTTGCTGCGCGCCAATGCGTCGGCGTTCATCAATGGCAATATCAATCAACTCAAACGCGGCGCCATTCTGCGCATCCCCGGTAGTGATGAACTGGCCGCATTGAGCGCAGCGGATGCCGCTGCAATCGTGCGCGAGCAAACCGAGGCTTGGCAGGGTGCGCGCGAACCGCAGTTGCAACCGATCAATAGCCGCTCGGCAACAACGGCTGCCCCGGCGCGCGCTACGCCCGCTGCTGATGGCCGTCTCAGCATCGTGCCGCCTTCCGGCGCACAGGCGAGTGCCAGTCAATCCGGTGCCAGCGCAGCGGGTGAGGGTACCGAATTACGTGCCGAATTAAGCGAGGCTCGTGAAAACCTGGCCGCACGTGATGGTGAAATCAAGGAGCTGCGCTCGCGGGTCACTGACTTGGAAAAACTGCGCGAAAGCAACAGCAAGCTGGTTTCGCTCAAAGATAGCGAGTTGGCTGCCCTGCAGCAGCGCTTGCGCGAGCTGGAACAGGCGCGTACCGCCGATGCCACAAATGTGGCATCCGACGCGTCGCCCGTCGCGACCGTAGCTGATGACACCGCCCTCGCTGATACCACAGACGTTGATAGCGATGTACCGCCAATCGAAACCACGGCGGCGGCCAAGCCAGCGGCCGTGGTGAGTGATAGCAAACCCGCGCCGCCGACGGCGGTGCCGCCCGCAGTTCCTGCCGCCCCTGTTGTGCCTTGGTACCTGCAGACCCTGACGCTGGCGGGATTTGGTGTGCTGCTCGTTGGTCTGCTTAGCTTGTTGCTGCTGCGTCGCAAACCCAAGGTCAGCACCACGGTCGGTGTAGCGCGCAAACGCGGTAGCGATGCCGGTTCGCTGGCTGCAAGCATCAATGCCTTGCGTACCAGTCCAGAAGTAGTTGATGTAGACGCTGTTGACCCCCAGCCCGATGTTGATGAAGAACATCTACGCGAGTTGCGTGCCAACGTGGTCATGCGGCCAGAGCAACTGGAAGCGCATCTGGCATTGCTGCGTTATCTGCATGCAAACGACATGTCAGAGGCATTCGAAGATGCCGCCACCGACATGCTGCCACACGTGCTTGATCGCAACGGCCCGCAATGGCGCGAGGCGTGTGCTTTGGGCAATGGCCTCATGCCCGGCAATGCGTTGTTTGCTGTCGCGGTGGCGCAATCCGGTGAATATCCGGTGGATGAGGACGAAGTTGAGGACGAGCTTGCCCAGTTGGTGACGGAAGAGAGCGCAGAGCGTGACGAGGATTTCGAACGTGCTCTGGCTGAGTTCGACCTCGAAACGCCAAATACTGACGACACCCCAGCATCGGCATGGGACGACACCGACGGCACCGCGCCGGCTGTTGCACAGTCTGAAAATGTAGCGCCGATTGCTGATTACGCGGCTTCTGGCGAGACTGCACAAGACTTCGGGCTGGGCGGCACTGCGGTGGCTGATCAAGCCGATAGCGAATCGACATTTGCGGATGACGATGCGCTTGCTGGTGATGCCGGTGATGGTGACGGTGACGCAGCCGAGACCAAGCTCGATCTGGCGCAGGCCTATATCGATATCGGTGACAACGAGGCAGCACATGCGTTGCTCGATGAGGTTTTGACCGAAGGCAATGCGTCGCAGCGGCTGCGTGCCGAGCGCCTGCTCGCCGATCTGCGCTGACGTGATTGTTGTTGGCCATTGTCGCCACCGTGGCGGTGGCGGCCTGTCATGTCAGTGCGTACGGCGATGAGCTCGCGAATTGCCTTGGGCATCGAGTACGACGGTAGCGAGTTTCTGGGCTGGCAACGGCTCAAACACGGCAAAACCGTTCAGCTTGCACTGGAGCAGGCGCTGTCGTTCGTCGCCGATACTCCGGTTACGGTAACTTGCGCCGGACGTACCGATTCAGGCGTACACGCGCGCTGCCAGGTAGTGCATTTTGATGCGCCCTGTGAACGGCCGCTACGGGCCTGGTTGATGGGCGCCAATGCGCGCATGGCGCATGCGGTCACGGTGCGCTGGGCCGTGCCGGTAGAGAACAAGTTTCACGCCCGCTTCTCGGCAGTTGCGCGACGCTACCGCTATCGCATCATCAATCGTGCGGTACGGCCGTCGATCGGCCGTGATTACCTCACGTGGGAGCGATTGCCGCTGGATGCAGATGCCATGCATCGTGCCGCGCAGGCGCTGCTGGGCGAGCACGACTTCAATGCATTTCGCTCCATTCAATGCCAGGCACCGCATGCGCGCCGTGATATGCAACACATTGCCGTTTACCGTGAAGCCGAGGAAGTGCTTGTTGATGTGCGCGCCAACGCGTTTTTGCATCACATGGTGCGCAATCTGGTTGGCAGCCTGTTGTTGATCGGTCGCGGTGAACGCGCAGAATCGTGGCTGGCCGAAGTGTTGGCAAGCCGCGACCGAACGCAGGCCGGACCAACCGCGTTGGCGTCGGGGCTGTGTTTCCTGGGGCCGTTGTATCCGGCTCGGTTTGGCTTGCCCGAGGAGGTCAGTGCATGAGAACCCGAGTCAAGTTCTGCGGCATTACCCGGCCCGGTGATGCCCGTCTGGCGGGCGAGTTGGGTGTCGATGCGATCGGGCTGATCTTTGCCACTGCCAGCAAGCGCCGGGTTGATATTGATACCGCGCGTGCGATCAGCACAGCAGTGCCGCCAATGCTGAGCACGGTTGCCTTGTTCATGAATAACGAGCCGCAGTTGATCGAGCGCGTGCTGCGTAGCGTACGCCCGCAGTTGCTGCAATTTCACGGCAATGAAACCGAAATCGAGTGTCAGCGCTGGGATATGCCGTATCTGCGCGCAATCCCGATGCGCAGCGTGGATGACGCAGAGGCATACTGTGCGCTTTACCCAAGCGCGGCTGGTTTTGTGCTCGACAGCCATCAGGCCGGTGCTGCTGGTGGTAGCGGTGCCGCTTTTGATTGGGCAAAAGTACCGGCACAATTGTCGCGCCCGTGGTTGCTGGCGGGCGGGCTATGCCCATCTTCGGTTGCCGATGCGATTGCCGCAACGCACCCGTGGGGCGTGGATGTATCCAGTGGTATCGAGAGTTCGCCCGGCATCAAGGACGGCGAAAAAATGTTGCGTTTCATGCAAGAGGTACACCGTGTCGACCATGCCTGATCAAGTTACCGATTATTTTGCCTATCCCGATGCGCGTGGCCATTTTGGCCCTTACGGCGGACGGTTTGTGGGCGAAACCCTGATGGCGCCGCTGGCTGAACTGGATGCCGCCTATCAGCATTACAAGGATGACCCCGAGTTTCAGGCCGAGTTGGCTTACGAGTACCGGCATTATGTCGGTCGGCCCAGCCCGATCTACGAGGCGCGCCGACTGTCGGCGCATGTCGGCGGTGCGCGGATATTGCTCAAGCGCGAGGACTTGAACCATACCGGCGCGCACAAGATCAACAACACCGTTGGCCAGGCCATGCTCGCCAGCCGGATGGGCAAGACCCGCATCATCGCCGAGACCGGCGCCGGCCAGCACGGTGTCGCCAGCGCTACCGTGGCTGCGCGCTTGGGGCTCGAATGCGTGGTCTACATGGGCTCCACCGATGTTGAACGGCAGGCACCCAATGTGTTTCGCATGAAATTGCTGGGCGCCACCGTGGTGCCGGTCGAATCGGGCTCCAAGACGCTCAAGGATGCGCTCAACGAGGCAATGCGTGACTGGGTCAGCAACGTCAAGGACACCTTTTACATCATTGGCACCGTGGCCGGGCCGCACCCGTATCCGACCTTGGTGCGCGATTTCAATGCAGTGGTTGGGCGTGAGGCGCGGGCGCAGATGCTGGCCGAGTACGAACGCCTGCCCGATGCCTTGGTGGCCTGCGTCGGTGGTGGTTCCAATGCGATCGGCCTGTTTCATTCATTCCTGAATGATGCCGATGTCGCCATTTGGGGCGCAGAAGCGGCGGGTGACGGGATTGAAACCGGACGCCATGCTTCATCATTGGTGGCGGGTCGTCCCGGCGTGCTGCACGGCAACCGCACCTACGTCCTCGCTGACGAAGACGGCCAGATCACCGAGACCCATTCCGTTTCTGCGGGCCTGGATTACCCCGGCGTTGGCCCCGAACATGCCTTTCTGAAAGACTGTGGCCGTGCCAACTACGTTGGTGTAACCGACGACGAAGCGATGCAGGCGTTTCATTTGCTGGCACGCACCGAGGGCATACTTGCAGCACTCGAATCGAGCCACGCAGTGGCGCAGGCAATGAAACTGGCGCGCGAGATGCCCAAGGACGCGTTGATTCTGTGCAATCTTTCCGGCCGCGGCGACAAGGACATCTTCACCATCGCCAAGCGTGAGGGGATTGAGTTGTAGAGCCGGGACTCGGGACTCGGGACTCGGGACTCGGGACTCGGGACCTCGGGACCTCGGGACCTCGGGACCTCGGGACCTCGGGACCTCGGGACCTCGGGACCACAAGCTTGCGACCTTCTGCTTGTGCTTTTGCGTTGTTGCTTCGGCTTTTGCGTTGTTGCTTAGGCTTTTCCGGGTCCCGGGTCCCGGCTCCATCGAGTCCCGAACCCTCAATTGTTGCGTAATCCTGACCACCACTCGCCCCTCACTCGCATTGAACCCAGCCCATGAACCGTATCGATACCCGTGTCGCCCAACTTCGCGCAGCCGGCCGCAAGGCGCTGATTCCGTTTTTCACCGCAGGTGATCCGGGGCTCGAAAGTACGCTGCCGGTGATGCATGCACTGGTGGCGGCAGGCGCCGACCTGATCGAACTGGGCGTACCGTTTTCCGACCCGATGGCCGATGGGCCGGTGATCCAGCGCAGCTCGGAGCGGGCATTGGCGCGTGGTGCCGGAATGCAATATGTCCTGGAAACGGTGCGAAACTTTCGTGCCGCCGATAACCAAACCCCGGTGGTGTTGATGGGTTATCTCAACCCGATCGAGATGCGTGGCGCCGAGCGTTTTGCACAAGAAGCCAGCGCTGCCGGGGTCGATGGCCTGTTGTTGGTCGATTTGCCACCGGAGGAAGCGCACGAGGCGCGGCAATTGTTCAATCAGCATGGCCTGGCGCTGGTGCTGCTTGCGGCGCCGACGACGTCTGCCGAACGCCTCGAACGCATCGCCCGCGAAGCACAGGGCTATCTTTACTACGTCAGCTTTGCCGGTGTTACCGGTGCCGATAGTCTGCGCCCAGCCGATGTCAGCGAGCGTGTTATCGCGTTGCGCCAATCCGCTACGGTGCCCGTGGTGGTGGGTTTTGGCGTCAAGGATGCAGCCAGTGCCGCAGCGCTGGCGCCGATTGCCGATGGTGTGGTGGTGGGCAGTGCGCTGGTCACGGCGCTGGATATCGCTGGTGTTGCCGGCGCTGCAGCCGCTGCAACGGCATTCATGCTGCCACTGCGTGCGGCCCTTGATGCCTGACCGATTGGCCGCCGGTTGCCAACCCAAAACAGAAATGTCGCCTTTGCCTTGAAGGGAGCGAGACCACGAACGCGTCGCCGGGACTCGGGATTCAGATGCATCGCAGCAGCGGCTGCTAAGCGGCCTATGCCTTCGCTTCGCTCGGTCGGGACATCGGTCGCTCACAGGGTGAGCTCCTACAGACAAGCGGTAACGCGCACCTGTGAGCAACTGTGTTGCACGCCGGTGCGAGCCAGTGCTTCTGTGGCAGCCGGCCTGCCGGCGAACGAACTGGCGAAAGAGCTTCGCGCGCAGGCGCGCTCCCACAGACAAGCGGTAACGCGCACTTGTAGGAGCCCACCCTGTGGGCGACAGTTTTCGCACAGTGCTGTGGGATGGAACGGAAAAGCTGCAACGTAGCGCAGGGATGCGCATGTCGCCCAGACTCCTCAACAAGGGGCATTTCTGAATTGCGTAAAAGGGGGCGATTCTGCTTTGGGCTAACACCGATTGGCCGCCGGTTTTTCCCAGCGCGCGTCGATCGGCTAAACTGTCGTTTTGATCGACCCGAACCGGATCACCCATGAGCTGGTTAAACAAGTTGAGGCCGGCACGCATCCGCACGGACGGCGGCAACAAACGTTCGATCCCCGAGGGCTTGTGGGACAAGTGCGAGGGCTGCGGCGCAGTGCTGTACCGCCCCGAGGTGGAAAGCAACCTGTATGTGTGCCCCAAGTGCAGCCATCACATGCCGATCATTGCGCGTGATCGGCTGGCATTGTTCCTCGATGCGGGCGAATTGCAG
Organism: Lysobacteraceae bacterium; assembly: GCA_030681035.1. Taxonomy (GTDB): domain Bacteria; phylum Pseudomonadota; class Gammaproteobacteria; order Xanthomonadales; family Xanthomonadaceae. Next base: position 61,625 of record JAUXUI010000110.1, read on the forward strand.
GAGATCGGTGCTCAGCTCGCGCCAATCGACGTGCTGCATTTTCGCGATGGCAAGAAGTACGTTGATCGCATCAAGTCCTCGCAGAAGTCGGTAGGTGAGAGCGATGCCCTGATCGCAGTGCGTGGCCTGCTCAAAGGCATGCCGTTGGTTGTGGCCGCGTTTGAGTTTCGCTTTATGGGTGGCTCCATGGGTTCAGTGGTGGGAGAGCGTTTCACCCTCGCCGCAGAAGCGGCACTGGCTGCAAATTGCGGTTTCGTGTGTTTCTCCGCCACCGGTGGCGCGCGCATGCAGGAAGGCTTGTTCTCGTTGATGCAGATGGCCAAGACATCGGCAGCACTGGGGCGTTTACGCGCTGCGGGCCTGCCCTATATTTCCGTGCTGACGCATCCGACGACGGGCGGCGTTTCAGCCAGCCTGGGCATGCTCGGCGATATCAATGTTGCCGAGCCAAAAGCGTTGATCGGCTTTGCCGGGCCGCGCGTGATCGAGCAGACGGTGCGTGAAACCCTGCCTGAGGGCTTTCAGCGCTCCGAGTTTCTGGTCGAGCACGGCGCAATCGATCTGATCGTGGATCGCCGCGAGATGCGTGACCGGCTCGCCGCTCTGATCGCACTGTTGACCCGGCAGCCGATGCCGGCTAGCGATTGTGCAGGCGAAAACGCATGACCAAAAAACGCTATTTCGGCACCGATGGTATTCGTGGCCGCGTCGGCGAAGGCCCGATTTCGGCTGATTTCGTGCTCAAGCTGGGCTGGGCTTTGGGGCAGGTGCTTGCCCGTGGCACCTCGCGGCGGCCCAGTGTGGTGATCGGCAAGGACACCCGCATTTCCGGCTACATGTTTGAATCGGCGCTGGAAGCCGGCCTGGTCGCGTCCGGCACCGATGTGATGCTGCTCGGGCCGATGCCTACGCCGGCTGTGGCATGGTTGGCGCGCACCTTGCGTGCCGATGCCGGTGTCGTGATTTCGGCATCGCACAACCCCCATTACGACAATGGCATCAAGTTTTTCTCGGGGCGTGGCGAAAAGCTGGACGATGCAACCGAATTGGCGATAGAAGCCGCGCTTGATCAGGCATTCCTCACTCAACCGTCGGAGAGCCTGGGCAAGGCAACCCGTGTGCGTGATGCCGCAGCGCGTTACATCGAGTTTTGCAAATCCACGGTGCCGCCCGAACTGTCGCTCAAAGGGCTGCGCATCGCACTGGATTGCGCGCACGGTGCCAATTATCAGGTGGGGCCAGCGGTGTTTTCCGAGCTTGGCGCACAGGTGATTGGCATTGGCACTGCGCCCGATGGCGTAAACATCAACAATGGCGTGGGTTCTACCCATATGCAGGCAGTGACAGCCGCCGTGCGTGAGCATGGCTGCGATCTCGGCATCGCCTTTGATGGCGACGGTGATCGGGTACAAATGGTTGCTGCCGATGGCCGGCTATGCGATGGCGATGATCTGCTCTACATTCTGGCCACCGACTGGCACAGCAATGGCCGTCTGCGTGGCCCAGTGGTGGGCACCGCGATGAGCAACTATGGCCTTGAGCAGGCACTGCAAGCCCGTGAAATCGGCTTTATGCGCGCACGGGTGGGTGATCGTTACGTACACCAGTCGCTGATCGAGCATGCCGGCGTGCTGGGTGGTGAAACCTCGGGCCATCTCTTGTGCCTGGACCGCGCCAGTACTGGCGATGCCATTGTCAGTGCATTGCAAGTGCTGGCGGTGTTGATGCGCAATCAGACCTCACTGGCCGAGGCCTGTGTGGGCTTCGACAAATTGCCGCAGGTGACCCGTAATGTGCGTTGTGACGCACAGGCTGCCACGGCAGATTCGGTGCAGGCCGAACTGGCCGCCGTACAGGCGATACTCGCTGGCCGTGGCCGCGCTTTTCTGCGCCCGTCGGGCACCGAGCCGGTGGTGCGGGTGACCGTGGAGAGCGCCGACCCGGTGCTGGTACAAACCCTGGTTGACCGCTTGGCGGCGGCGGTAGATGCCGCGCGCGCCGCCATATCGTCCTGAGCACCGCCGCGGCCGGGTTTACCTCAACTTTCAGGCTGCTAAGCTTGTCTATCCGTTCCAGCTTGCCATCAGGCTGGAGCCCCGCTACATCCTTACAAGGAAATATCATGCAGATTGCTGAGCATTGTGTCGCCACATTCCATTACACCCTCACCGACGATGCCGGTACCGTCATCGATTCCTCATCGGGCCGCGAGCCGCTGGCCTATCTGCATGGCGCTGGCAATATCGTGCCGGGCCTTGAACGCGCACTGACCGGGCGCTCGGCAGGTGACAGCTTCAGTGTGGATGTAGCGCCTGAAGAAGGCTACGGCTTGCGCCACGAGGGTTTGATTCAGGTTGTGCCGCGTTCCGCATTTCAGGGCGTTGATACGCTGGAAGTGGGCATGCAGTTTCAGGCCAACAGCAACCAGGGTCCGATGTCGGTGGTAGTCTCCGCCCTGTCCGGCGACGAAGTAACCGTCGATGGCAATCATCCTCTGGCCGGCCAGACCTTGCACTTTGCGGTGGAAATCACTGAGGTGCGTGCGGCCACCGATGAAGAAACCGAACATGGTCACGTACACGGAGCGCACGGGCACGATCACTGATCGCTCGCCTTGCATTGACGTGGGTTGGTCGACACGACCAACCCCCTTGCCCGGCAGTCGGTGCGGGCCGATGAACCGTACACAACACGGCTTCAGGATTGCCGGTCAGCCGTGTTGTAATCTCTGCGATAACGCCAAGCCGGTGATAATCCGTTGATGCGAAGCCTGTACAGTTTGTCGCCACGGCTGCTCGCCGCATGCTGCAACGGCATCTTCATGCTGTTATTGCTGCTGTCATCGCCACCGGCGGCAGCACAGCCGGCGGGCGATGAGCTGGCCTTGAGCGGCCAATGGCGCGGTCTTTCGCCGGCGGGTGCCAGCCCGTCTTCGGCGTGGCGCCCGTTTGATCCCGGTCAGCGCACTGTGCTTGCGCGCCGCCCCCATGGCGCGCAACTGCAAGTGTGGCCGCAGCGCGATCAGTGGCCAGAGCCTCCTTTCGTGCTGGTGGTTCGTGATCTGGGCTTGAACAGCATCAGCCTGCATCATCCTGACAGCGGTGATTGGGTGCAGGCATCGCCACTGTCACCCAGCGGCACAGGTTGGGTTGGTGCCGGGCGGGTGGCTTATGTCATCACCCAGGCGTTACCAGCCGGTGCCAAGCTTGATCTGACGTTGCCAGCCGATGCCAACTTCGAGTCGCCACCGCGATTTGAACTGCAATCGATGGCCACATTCCAGCATCAGCAGTCGGCTTGGGCAGCCTTTGCTGGAGCCAGTTTCGCGGTGATGGTTGCGATGGCCTTGATCGCCTTGGCATTCGGGCTTTTTTTGCATGATCGCACCTTTGTCATCTACACCGGTTACGTGCTCAGTTATGCCCTGGTGCAGGCCATACAAACGGGCTTTGTCGCCCATCCACTGGGTTGGGATTGGCTTGCGGCGTCGCCGCAACTGTTCGGCCGCGCTGCCATTGCGGCTTCGGTGGTGCTGGCTTGCCTGTTTGCTGATCATTTCATGCAACTCAAACGCTATGCGCCCGGTTGGCGGCGTGCGGTACTCGCGCTGGCCGTTGCTGTAAGCGTTGCTGCTGCGCTGCGTTTTTTGCCCGGCGCCGCGCTGGACCGCTTCAGCCTGGTAGTGATCAACCCATTGCTGATGCTCGGTGGGCCGTTGCTGCTGCTGGTTGCGTTTGTTGCAGCGTTGCGCGGCTCGCGTTACGCCTGGTTTTTTCTCATTGGCTGGGTGCCATTGCTGATCCTCACGGTGCTGTCCAGTGCTCAGAGTGGCGGTGCATTGGCCGCTTGGCACTGCTTGGAAAATGCCGGCTTGGCGGCCGGGGCGTTTGAAGCACTGGTGTTGTCGTTAGGCTTGGCTGATCGCACCTTGCAGGTACGGCGCGAGCGCGATCAAGTACGTGAGTTGGCCGACATTGATGGCCTTACCGGGGTCAGCAATCACCGCCACATCCACGAGCAATTGGCCGTTCTCGTTAACCATGCCCGCCACCACAAGCGGCCTTTGGCACTGATGTTTATCGACATGGATCATTTCAAACAGCTCAATGACCGCCACGGCCACCCGGTTGGTGATCGGGTATTGCGCGTCAGCGCAGCCAGCATGCTTGCCCAATTGCGTGGCCGCGACCTGATCGGGCGCTATGGTGGCGAAGAGTTTCTGGTTGCGATGCCGGATATGGAACAAACGGCTGCGTTGCGGGTTGCTGAGCGTCTGCGTGCCAGCATTGCAACGCTGGACATGTCGGAGTTTGGCATGCGCGAAAATCTCACCATCAGCATTGGTTTGGCGGTGTATCTGGGTGACGAGACAATTGGTCAACTGATTGCGCGTGCCGATGCGGCCATGTATCAGGCCAAGGCGCAAGGCCGCAATCGTGTGGTGCTGGCGTGAGTCAAGCCTTCCGCCCCATGTGGCATTGCCCGCGAGGGATATCCACGCTTTTGCGCGAGTGGGTCTCGTCTGCGGCTGATCTGGCTAAGGCTGCTCTGAACACGTCATTGCGAGCGTAGCGAAGCAATCCAGTGACGTTTGCAGGGCCTCGCGGCACCACCTGCTGTCATTGCGAGGAGCGGCCGCTCGCAATGACGAAGCACGGGGCTTGTTCAGAGTTTCCCTAAAGGCTTCGCACACATAGCCTGCCCCAGACTTGATCTGGGGGTGGGCTACAGGGCACAACACCGCTCTGTGTGGGTGCGGGCCTTGCCCGCGAAGCTTCAGCAACGTTGTTCGCCGGCAGGCCGGCTCCCACAAAGGAACTCACGCGCACGGCGTGTTCAGGCCGCGCCGCGCGCCGGTATCAAATCACCGAACCCATTTTGAAGATCGGCAGGTACATGCCAATTACCATGCCGCCGACCACCGCGCCAATGATCACCATGATGAACGGCTCAAGCAGGCTGGACAGCGAATCGACCGCGTTTTCGACTTCTTCCTCGTAAAACTCGGCGACCTTGAACAGCATGGTATCCAGCGCACCGGCTTCTTCACCGATGGCGATCATCTGCACCACCATGTGCGGAAACAGGTTGACCTGCTTCATTGCCACATTCATCGGATAGCCCACCGACACATCCTCGCGGATGCGCATCACCGCAGTTTCATAAACTACGCTGCCGGTGGCGCCGGCACAGGTTTCCAGTGCTTCCACCAGTGGTACGCCGGCCTTGAAAGTCAGCGCCAACGTACGGGAAAAACGGGAGATAGCCGACTGATGCAATATCTGGCCGATGATCGGCAACTTGAGCATGACGCGATCAACGGTCTGCGAAAAAGCTCTCGAGCGTTTCATCGCGGTGATGAACGCGAAGATAGTGCCGGCAATCACCGCCAGCATGAAAAACCAGTTGGCGCTGAGGAAACGCGAAGAATCAACCAGTAACTGAGTGAACGCCGGCAGGTCGGCGCCAAAGCCCTGGAACAACGATTCAAATTGCGGCACCACGAACAGCAGCAGCAGGGCGCTGACACCGATCGCCACCGCGATCACGGCCGCCGGATAGAACAGAGCTTTCTTGATCTTGCCTTTCAGCGACTCGATGCGTTCCTTGTAGGTGGCGATGGTATCGAGCACGGTATCGAGCACGCCAGCGCCTTCGCCGGCTTTCACCAGGTTCTGGAACAGGTCGTCAAATTGCACGGGGTGCTTGGCCAGCGCCTCGCTGAACGAAGTGCCGCCGGCGAGTTGATCGCGGATATCGGCGAGCAAATCGCCCATGCGCGGGTTTTTCTGGCCGCCGGCCACGATATCGATACCGGTAACCAGTGGCACGCCGGCCTGCATCATGGTGGCGATCTGGCGGCTGAAAGTGGCGATTTCACGCGGCGTGATGGTGCTGCCGGCTTTGCCAAACAGCGGCCTGGGCTTTTTGCGCACCACGATCGGGGTGATGCCCTGGCGGCGCAGGTCGGCCTTCACCAGGTTGATGTTTTTGCCCTGCGCTTCACCCTTCATCTTGGTGCCGCGTTTATCGGTGCCCTCCCAAACGAACATATCGAGCGGGCTGATGCGGCTGAGGTTTGCGGATTTGGCTGCGGCCATGATTTAGTCCTTGGTCACTCGGTTGATTTCGGCCAAGCTGGTGACCCCCTGTTTCACTTTGAGCAACGCCGAGCGGCGCAGATCACGTATGCCGGCGCGAGTTGCGGCATCGGCAATCTGCATGGCGTTGCCGCCCTCCAGGATGATGCGCTGGATTTCCTCGCTCATCGGCATCACCTGGTAGATGCCGACACGGCCCTTGTAGCCGTTGACGCAGTCTTCGCAGCCCACTGCCTCAAACACTTTCACGCCCGATGCCAGGTCTTCGGCGGTAAAGCCTTCTTCCAGTAGGGCATGTTCGGGCAGGCTGACCGCGCGCTTGCAATCGTGCAGGCGGCGGGCCAGGCGCTGCGCAATCACCAAGGTGACCGCCGAGGTAATGTTGTACGGCGCAATGCCCATGTTCATCAGCCGGGCGATGGTTTGCGGCGCATCGTTGGTGTGCAGGGTGCTGAGCACCAGATGGCCGGTCTGCGCCGCCTTGACCGCAATCTCGGCGGTTTCCAGGTCGCGGATTTCGCCCACCATCACCACGTCCGGGTCTTGCCGCAAAAACGAGCGCAGGGCGACATCGAAGGTCATGCCCTGGCGCGTATTCATCTGCACCTGATTGATGCCGGCGACGCGGATTTCCACCGGGTCTTCGGCGGTGGAAATATTGCGCTCATCGGTGTTGAGGATGTTCAAGCCGGTATACAACGATACGGTTTTACCCGAGCCGGTGGGGCCGGTGACCAGAATCATGCCATAGGGCTTGGCCAGCGCATCGAGGTAGAGCTGCTTCTGGTCGTCGTCGTAACCGAGCTTCTCGATGCCCATCTTGGCAGCGCCACCATCGAGCAGGCGCAGCACCACTTTTTCGCCGAACAGGGTGGGGCATACCGAAACGCGAAAGTCCATCTCGGTTTTCTTGGAAACCTTGAGCTTGATACGGCCATCCTGCGGCACCCGCTTCTCGGCGATATTGAGCTGCGCCATCACTTTCAGCCGCGCCGCAATGCGGGTATTTAGCTTGATCGGTGCATGCGCCACCGTGCGCAGCACGCCATCGGTGCGAAAGCGCACCCGGTAATCGGTTTCGTAGGGTTCAAAATGGACGTCCGAGGCGCCCTTTTTCATCGCATCGATCAGCATCTTGTTGACGAAGCGCACGATCGGCGCCTCATCGGCGCCTTTTTCGCCAACGCCATCCTCCTCGCTTACCGTACCACCCTCGGTTTCCAGCCCGTCCAAGCCATCGTCGCCTTCCAGCGAACCCATGTCATCAGCGGCACTGAGCGCCTGCTCGATAGCACGTATCAGTTGCCCGGCGTCTACCAGCACCGGTTCCACGGTGAGGTTGGCATTGAAGCGCAACTCATCCAGACCGTGGGTGTGGGTGGGGTCGGCGATGGCGACAAACAGGCGGTTGCCGCGCTTGACCAGCGGCAAGGCCTGGTGCTTGTGAATCAGTTCTTCCTTGACCAGTTTCACCGCCGACTGGTTCAGGTCGAGGGTGCTGACATCGAACAGCGGCATGCCAAACTCGATGCTGTTGGCGGCGGCGATTTGCGCCGTGTTGACCAGGCGCTTTTCCAGCAGCCAGTTCAGGATCGGCTTCTTGTCGCGGGTCGATTCTTCCAGCGCGCGGCGGGCATCGGTTTCGCCCAGTGCGCCATCCAGCACCAGACGCCGGGCAATGCCGGTGATCCCCAACAAATTGGCGTTGACTTGCGCGTTCATTCCCCATCCCTCAAGCACTTACCGGGCGTTGCCGCGAGTTTACCTTAAAGCAAGCGCGGAGAAATGGGAACTGCCTGCAATTCCAGCCAGGGCTGCCCGGCGATCAATAAGGGCCTTGGCCTAAAGCCAGGCGTGGCATAGGCTGCTGTTTGGAGAAACCAAAAAAAGAGACCGCCGAAGCGGTCTCTTTAATGTTGCCTCCGGGTGGGTGGTTGACTGCAAACCATACAGCCATGCCATTACCCGCTGTAGTAATTATCGGCAGTTCGATGGAACGTGCTTGGCCAAGCCAGAGGTGATCGAGCACACCCAAGTAATCGGGTCCTCATTGGTTGCTTGGGTCGGCGACATCAAAATAACGGGCTCAGCTGTCGCACCTGTGCCCTTGGTGCCGCCCATGGTGATGGTGATGACACCGCCATTGGCAATAGTAATTGACGAGACATAGTCGGTGCCGGCCGCTGGGAACGTAAAGCCGGAATTTACTTGCGTTACATTGGCGATGCCACCAAGGGAAGCACCCGTTTCAGCAACCGCTGTCTTGGCTTCAGAAGCCAGAACCAGACCCTCGGTTACCTTGGTGCGGATGGTGTAATCCTGATACGCCGGCAGCGCAATCGCGGCCAGAATGCCGATGATGGCAATTACGATCATCAGTTCGATCAGGGTGAAACCTTGTGTTTTCTTCATGTTCATTGATGTATCCCCTAGGATGGATGGAGGTGTCACATGCTGTACGGGGACTCCCGTTCCGTGGGTCGCTTGCCCGCTGAGCATGTGCCTCGGAGAGTATGCACTAGTCGTGCCAACCGGTAATAGCCGGGTTTTGTGACCGATTGCTCAGTTTTTACTGTGACAAGCCGCCCATCAGTGGCAGGTGTCTTCGTCACAAAGCGACGCATCGCGTCAGTTGGATCGTTCACCACAACGGCGGTGTGGCTGCGAACATCGTAACTCGGGTTAGGCCCAATACAGTTCAGATAGTCATCGTCATGCCCGCGAAAGCGGGCATCCAGTGCCTTTATGGCGTGAAGACGGTGTTCACAGTCGCTGGATTCCCGCTTTCGCGGGAATGACGAGATGGGCAAATCCCAGCTAACTGAGCTGTATTGGCACTCACCCGGACTACAACATTCCGGTATCCAACGTTTGGCACTCAACTGCAACGCCCGGGCCGGTACTTGGCGGCAAGTGCGGTCTGGCAGTTCCACAGACCATCGCCCACGCGCACCCAGCTTATCGTCTTGCCATTGAATAACCCGGCATTACCGCCCTTGGCGGTGCAGATGATGCTGTCAACCGTCAACGCCACATTGCAATACGAACCGCCGTTGGCGGTAATGCCGATAAAGGCATCGCCGCCGGGCAGCAAGCTGGGAGTCTGGTTTTGGTTGATCGCAGTCTCGAAGGTGACCTTGCCGATGGTGATCTCCGCCAATGCGGATGCCGACTGCGTCTTGATCACGTAATCCTGATACGCCGGCAGTGCGATCGCGGCAAGAATGCCGATGATCGCGACCACAATCATCAATTCGATCAAGGTGAAGCCGTGTCGCTTGCCCCTGTTCATGGTGTGCCCCGGCGGTGCAACGGTGTCGGCTGCCGAACCGGTGCGGGCGGTGGAAAATGCCCGGCGCGCATTCGGCAGGTACGTGGAAACACGGAACATGAAAGCATTGATCGTGCCATTGATTATGGTGGTGGCCCGATTGCGATCCAACGAGCTGCCTGTTGGGAACGGTGATCTTTTTTTGTAGGAGCCCACCCTGTGGGCGACCGCGATCCCACTATCAGCGCATAACCGCGTTAGTCGCGGCGCGCCAGGCACGCTGCGTTTTCGTTGCGTTTGGTCGCCCACACAGGGCTCCTACAGTGAAGCCTACGCCGGTGGATGAGCCCCGTTTTTTGTGGGAGCGCGCCCCAGCTCAAGTCTGGGGCAGGCTCTGCGTGCGAAGCTGTTTGGTGGATCGTTCGCGGGCAAGGCCCGCTCAATCCACCCAAGTCAAGCCCGCTCGTCTAGGCTAGCAGCCTGTCGGGCTTGGTGCTGATCTACTCGACAATTGCTTCGGCGGCGCGAGTATCCGCACCAACGATCACTCTGACAGGTTGCCGTCGGATGGGTAGAGCGCAGCGACCGAGTGTAACGAAGGCGTAGTTCGCGCAGCGAACGCTGTCGCGAAGCGACCGAAACCCATCAACCAGGCCAT
>JAUXUI010000111.1 GCA_030681035.1 Lysobacteraceae bacterium
CACTGTCAAAGATCACTCACCAACAAGGAAACTTTCGCCTCAACTTGCCGTCCAGAGCATTTCGCCCCAGCGAGCCGCACATCTTACACCACTTTTCGCGTCCGTCAACACCTCAAACGCACCTCAATCAACCAACCCCTCTACCTGTTCCACTTCCTCAGCAGCGGGCCGCGCATCATACGGGCTCGACGCGGATTTGTGAAGGATTATTTTGATTGCGCTACTTCATCCGTCGCTTCCGGCCTTGCTGCTGCAATGCGGGCACGTTGCGTGCGTTGCGCCGAACGAGCCCAGGGCTCTCACCCATGACACGCTTGAAGGCGCGACGGAATGCGGCTTCCGTTTCGTAACCAAGCAAGCCGGCGACACGCGCTACCGAGTTGTTGGGATCGTTGAACAGGCGCTTCGCCTCCGCCATGCGCAAGCCGGTGAGGTAGGCCATAGGCGTTGCTCCCAACACCTGGGTAAAGCGTCCGGCAAACGCGGTGCGCGACATGCCGGCTTGTGCAGCCAATGCACCCAGCGACCAGCTTTGCCCTGGGGATTGATGCATTGCCAACAAAGCGCGCCCCAGTCGCGAATCGGCAATTGCCGCAAGAATCCCGACTGGCTCCTGCATTGCGTGACTCAGATGATAACGAAGCACCATCACCAACAACGCATCGGCCAGACGATCCATCACGACCATGGCACCTGGTTTCGCGGACAGAGCCTCATCAGCGAGCAAATGCAGCAAGCTGCGAAAGCCCGAATCCACTTGCTCGGCGGGAACCACGATCACGTTGGGCAAGGCATCAAGCAACGCTGACGATGTCCCCTCCTCAATCTCGAATTCACCGCACACCAGATCGGTGTATGCGCCTGCGCCACGCTCGCCAAGACGCGAACCCGGGGCACGCGGCGTACCGTCGGGCGTCAGCAGATGCCAACCCCCGCGCGGAAATACGCACAGGTCACCACCACGCAACGGCTGCGGCTCGGGATCGCCATCCAGATGCAGATAACACGAACCGCGCGAGATCAAATGGAACTGCGCGCCGGCATGGTCGCTGCCATCGATCTGCCAATCGCCGCAGACGGTGGGGCTGGCATAGATCGATGCACGCAACTGCATCCGCCCAAGAATCTCGGACAGCAGGTCTTTTTCTGGACTATTAGTCATAATAAGTGGCGTTATTGATGTCGATAGGCTTGAATTATAGGCGTATTCTGACCACTCGCGCAGATCATGTCTGCTCTACCCCAGCCCGGAGGTTCCCAATGAGTCACACCATTCGCCGTTTTTTTATGACTATCGCCCTGGCATTGACCACGGTGGTGATGCTCCCGATCGCAACAGCCGCCACGCCGACGACTGTCGATGGCGTAACCACCATCCATCTGGATCAATACAACGGTTACTTCGCCGCCACTGAGACATTGGCCGGCCTGAAGCCGGGCAAGTACCGCTTCGTGGTGACCAACAAGGCCGGCAAGATGGTCGGCTTCCAGATTCAGGACGGCAGCAGCCACCAGCAGCTCGACATGTTTCCGCTGGAACCGGACCAGACCCGTGAGAGCTTGGTCGATATCGGCGAGGGTGGTTTCCGCTACCGCTGCCCGATCAACCCGACCCCGTGGTATGAGGTCGGCGTCAAGAGCTGATAGCGTTGCGTTGATTCACAACCTGCCAGCGGCGTTCGCCGCTGGCACCCCTCGAAGTTTATGGAAGACTCTTGAATCCGTCGCGAGCAACACGAGTGCAAGGCTCAGGTATGCTCAGGCATTGGAAGTCGTGCTGGCGTCACCAGCAAGATATTGTCCAACCATGCCAATCATGTGCTGTAGACACCCACCAACAAGCAATTCGCAGCCGATGAAGGCAGCGCAAGCGCAAGGCCGATTGGATACCAGCCTGTTGCTGCGCCTTGCGCGGTGAGATGGGTATGTGCGCTTGCGCACGTGGCAGCGGCTTGCTGACAAGCTATGATTTGCGTCATTGCTAGTGTAGCGCCTCGTACTTGCCGGTACTTCCAGAGCAGCGCCGCAAGCGGCGGCGGCACCGCGCAAAACACCACCCATGATCGGCAGCCGATCATCGTCAACCCGGAAACCTCATGCCATCGAATAAAACGTTGCCCCTGCGCCTGTTGTTGATCGCAGCACTCGTTGTTGTTGCGCTGGTTGCCTGGCGTATGGGCCTGGTCGATCAGCTCAATCTGGAAACACTCAAAGCGCGTCAAGCTGACTTGTCGGCCTGGACGCAGGCGCATTGGGGCTTGGCGCTTGCCGGATTCTTCGTTCTTTACGTCGTGGTCACTGCTGTATCGATTCCCGGTGCAGCGATACTGACGCTCGCTGCTGGCGCGCTGTTCGGCCTGGTCACCGGTACCGTGCTGGTGTCTTTCGCCAGCACGATCGGCGCGACATTGGCATTCCTCAGCGCCCGATTTGTACTTCGCGATTCACTTGAGGCGCGTTACGGCGAACGCCTGAAAAACATCAACGCCGGGGTAAAACGTGACGGCGGATTTTACCTGTTTACCCTGCGCCTGGTACCGGTGTTTCCATTTTTCGTCATCAACCTGCTCTCGGGCCTGACCGCGCTGCCGGTGCGCACCTTCTATTGGGTCAGCCAGATGGGCATGTTGCCCGGCACTATCGCCTACGTGTTCGCCGGCACTCAACTGGCGCAGATTGAAAGCGCCAGCGATGTGCTATCGCCCGGGCTGATCGGTGCCTTTGTGTTGTTGGGTGTTTTGCCGCTACTGATGCGCAAACTGGTGCAGTGGCTGCAAGCCCGAAAGGTCTATGCCGGCTACAGCAAACCGCGCCATTTTGACTACAACCTGATCGTGATCGGCGCCGGATCGGCCGGGCTGGTTTCGGCCTACATCGGCTCGGCGGTGAAGGCCAAGGTCGCGCTGATCGAAAAACACAAGATGGGCGGCGATTGCCTGAATACCGGCTGCGTGCCATCCAAGGCGCTGATTCGCTCGGCACGATTGTTGGCCGAGGCGCGCGACAGCGCGCACTACGGCATCGCCCGCATGGATGCGCAATTTGATTTCGCGCAGGTGATGGAGCGCGTCGCCAATGTGGTGCGCAAGGTGGAGCCGCACGATTCGGTTGAGCGTTACACCGAGCTGGGCGTAGACGTGATCCACGGCAGTGCGCAATTGGTGTCGCCATGGGAAGTGGACGTGGACGGCCGCCGCCTGAGCGCACGCAGCATCATCCTCGCCAGCGGTGCGCGGCCACTGGTGCCGGCTATTCCCGGGCTCGATCAAGTGTCCTACCTCACCAGCGATTCGCTGTGGGACCTGCGCCAATTGCCGAGGCGGCTGGTGGTGCTCGGCGGTGGCCCGATCGGCTGCGAGCTGACCCAGAGTTTTGCCCGTTTCGGCAGTCAGGTGACCGTGGTGGAAATGGCGCCGCGCTTGCTGCCACGCGAGGATGCCGATGCTGCGGAACACGTTCGCTCACGTTTCGCCGCCGAAGGCGTCACCGTAGCCAGCGCCCACAAGGCGCTGCGGGTGGAACGCGATGGCGATGGCGATGGCGGGCGACTGATCTGCGAGCACAACGGCCATGAGGTGAGTTTCGCCTTCGACAAGCTGCTGCTGGCACTAGGCCGGCGCGCCAACAGCGAGGGTTTTGGCCTGCAGAAACTGGGCGTGGTGATACGCGGCAACGGCACCATTGATGCCGACGCGCTGCTGCGCACCAACTTCCCCAACATCTTCGTGTGCGGCGATGCCACCGGCCCGTTCCAGTTCACCCACGTCGCCGCGCATCAGGCCTGGTACGCAGCGGTGAACGCACTGCTGGCGCCGTGGTGGTCATTCAAGGTCGATTATCGGGTGATCCCGTGGGCCACCTTCACCGACCCGGAAGTGGCGCGCGTGGGGCTATCCGAAGACGAGGCAGCGCAACGCGGTATCGCGGTGGAAGTCACCCGCTACGGCATCGACGATCTCGATCGCGCCATCGCCGATGGCAGCGACAGCGGCTTCGTCAAGGTGCTGACCGCACCCGGCAAGGACCGCATTCTCGGCGCCACCATTGTCGGCGCACATGCTGGCGATTTGCTGGCCGAGTTGGTGATGGCGATGAAATACGGCATTGGTCTCAACAAACTACTCGGCACCATCCACATCTACCCGACGCTGACCGAAGCCAACAAATATGCGGCCGGAGTGTGGAAGCGTGCGCATGCGCCGCAAGGCACGTTGCGACTGGCCGAACGTTTTTTCCGTTGGCGCCGTGGTCGGCAGTAGGACATTCATGGCTACGCCGTTACGCAAGATGCTCTCGGTCATCATTCCCGTCGGTCCGGGCGATGTCAGTTGGCGCGCGCTGCTGCCGGATCTGGCGGCATTGCCAAGCGATTCGGAAATCGTGCTGGTGGCGGTTCCCGGCGAATCGCCCGCCGACTTTCAGACGCGCGCATTTGCGCTGACTTGCCGCACCCAATGGATCGAAGCTACTGCCGGACGCGCCAGCCAGCAGAACGCCGGTGCCGCGCAGGCGCACGGCGAGGTGCTGTGGTTCGTGCATGCCGATTCACGGGTCACCGCAGCCACGCTGGCGGCGCTGCATCGTTACCTCGCAGCGCCGAGCGGCCTGGGTTATTTCGACCTGAAGTTTCTCGCCGACGGCCCTGTGGCAATGCAACTGAACACGCTCGGCGCGTGGCTACGCAGCCGCTGGCTGCGGTTGCCGTTCGGCGATCAGGGCTTCGTCATCCACGCCGACGACTTCAAGCGGCTCGGCACCTTCGACATCAACGCCGAAGCCGGTGAAGACCATGCGCTGGTGTGGCAAGCGCGGCGCGCGCGGGTTAAGCTGCGTGCTTTGAACGCGCCGATGTATACCAGTGCCCGCAAGTATGCCGAGCATGGCTGGTGGCGGATGACGTGGCATCATCTGACGGCAACCTGGCGACAAGCACGTCGTTTTTCTCGCTCTTCAGTTGGGTAACAACGCGAGTAATCAAGGAGGATGCATCACCATGAGCATTGGCCTTGCCATCATGGTCAAAACGCCCGGGCATTCGTCGATCAAGACGCGGCTGGCGGCTGACACCAGCATCGAGTTCGCTGAAGAATGGCACCGCCGCGCCGCTGATTGCGTCGCCAGGGTCAGCCGCAATTGCATGCGCCTGACCCCGTATTGGGCGGTTGCAGAAGGCTCGGCTGCTGAGGATGCTTTGTGGAACGAACTGCCGGTACTGCTCCAGGATGAGGGTGGCCTCGGTGAGCGCATGGCGCACGTGCATTCGCAACTGATGCAACGCCATTGCGGCGGCATCCTGATCGGTGCCGATGCACCACAGTTAACCTCCGCCCTGCTGGATCAAGCGGCGCAATGGCTGGAGCATGACCAGCCGCGTCTGGTCATAGGGCCAGCGAAAGATGGCGGTTTCTGGCTGTTCGGCGCCAATCGTCAACTGCCCATGTCAGCATGGACGACTACGCCCTATAGCCGCAGCGATACCGAAACGGTATTCCGCCACGCGATGCGCGGCAATGGCGAATGGCTTGAGCTGCCGGCGCTGACCGATCTTGATCGTTTGGCCGACATCAGGCCAGTGGTCGCTGAACTGGGCGCAATGATGCAGCCCACTACCGCGCAAGTGGGCTTGGTGGCTTGGCTGTGTTTGCACACGTTTGCTTCTCCGTCCGCTGCATGAATATGGCGTGGCTGTTGGCCAACGAAGGCGCTGTCCGGCTCGGCGCATTTGTCAGCGTCCTGATCCTGATAACGCTGATCGAACGGCGCTGGCCGGCACGCCGTGATGCCGGTGGCATCCCGCGAACGCTGACCAACCTGAGCCTGGTCATCATTGGCAGTGCGGTATTGCGTATTGGCTTTCCCGTGCTCGCGGTGGCCCTTGCCAGCCGCGCACATGCCAACGCGGGAGGATTGTTTGGCCTGCTGCATTGGCCGAGCGCGCTAGAAATCGTGCTCGCGATCATGCTGCTCGACCTCGCCATCTACTGGCAACACCGGTTGTTCCATGTTATTCCGATGTTGTGGCGCATGCACCGCGTACACCACAGCGATGTCGCGTTCGACGTCAGTACCGGTGTGCGTTTTCACCCGTTCGAAATTGCCGCATCGATGGCACTGAAACTCGCGTTGGTCGCTCTGCTCGGCCCCGACCCGCTCGCCGTCGTCGCGTTCGAATTGCTGCTGTCGCTGGGCTCACTGATCACCCACGGCAACTACGCGTTTCCCGCCGCAATCGACCGCCGACTCCGCTGGCTGCTGGTTACACCCTCCATGCATCGCATCCACCACTCGGTACGCCGCGAGGAAACCGACAGCAATTACGGTTTCCATCTGTCGATCTGGGATCGATTGTTTGCCAGTTACCGCGCGCAACCACAAAGCCCCGAGCGCGAGATGCCGATCGGCCTTGACGCATTTCGCGCGCCACCCGCGCAACGTCTGCTGGCCTTGCTGGTGCAGCCGTTCAAGCCGCAGCGCTGAGCGAGGGCAGAGCTACAACACGATCACCGGGCCACCCGCATCAAGCGCATCGGCCTCATCGTGGGTGACCAACAAAGTCGGCAAGCCCGAAGCACGCAAATGACCGAACGCCAACTCGCGCATTTCGTGGCGCAGGCCAGCATCGAGTTTGGAAAATGGCTCGTCAAGCAGCACCGCACGCGGTTTCGAGAGTAGCAATCGCATCAGTGCCACCCGCGCCTTCTGGCCGCCGGACAAGGTGTCCGGATCGCGCCGTGCAAACCCGGCCAGACCAATTTGTTGCAGCGCCTCGTCAATCGATGCATCAACATCGGCGCGATGATCCTTGAGCCCGAAACGCAGGTTGCCGGCAACCGACAAATGCGGGAACAGCAACGGGTCCTGAAACAACAACCCCACCCCAGAGCGCTCGGCTGGCAGCCCGGTGATGTCCTGTCCGGCCAGTTGTACCGTGCCAGTGGCGGTAAACACTGGCGGCAAAAAGCCGGCAACGAATGCCAACAGGCTCGACTTGCCCGAGCCCGATGGCCCCATGATCGTCAGCACCTCGCCGGCATTCACGGCGGCATCCAGTTCGAGCAACACCCGGCCACCCAGACTCAGGCGGACCGCCGTCAATTGCAGATCGTGCATTGCGTTCAATGTACCTCCCGCATCCCGCGCCGATTGCGCCACAGCAGCCGTGGCAACACCAACGCAACGATAAAACCCAACATGGGCAACAGTGCCTGTAGCAGCGCCCAGACTCCGATCAAACGGCGATCACCGCCGGATGACAACGCCACCGCTTCGGTGGTGACGGTGCTGATACGACCTGCCCCCAGCAATTGGGTGGGCAGGTATTGGCTGATGCTGATCGCCAGGCCCAACGCGAGCGCAGTGAGTACCGGCGCCAGCAACAGCGGCAAACGCACGCGCCAGAACACCGCATTGGCAGACGCCCCCAGCGCATGGGCGACATGGCCCCAGCGTGGATCGAGACGGCGATACGCTTCGGACAGGGTCAAAAAAACGTAGGGAAGCACAAACAGCAAATGCCCGAACATCACCAGCCACCATGCTGGCGTGGCGCTGAAAAATACGCTGGCCACCGTTATTCCCGACAAGAACGCGACCTGCGGCACCAGCAATGGCAGGTACAGCAACCACAACGCCCAGGCTGGCCGGCCGCCCTGCCTTTGCTCGCGTTCCAATGCGGCCAGCGCCAACACCGTGGCAATCAAGGTGGCTACGCACGCGATCAACAGGGTGGTGCTTATCGGCCCGAGCAGCGATGGCGCCGCGCGCAGCCAGTTGTCCAGGCCAACGCTGTCGGGCCAAGCCGCTGGAAACCGCCACAACCCGGCGAAGCTGTTGAGCGCCAACGCCAGCAGCGCCAACGCCGCCACCGTCACCGCCAGCGCCATGCTGCCGTTACCAAACAGCCGGATCAGCACTTCGCCGCGATGTCGTCCACCGCGAGTCACCCATAGCGAAAACACGGTTGCCGTCGCCTGCTCCAGCAGCCACCATGTCAACAGCAAGCACAGCGTGACCAGCAGTTGCGCAATCGCGCCGGCCGACGCCAGAAAACGCATGCTCAGATCCGGATCGTTGAACCAGGCAACCACCTGCACACTCAGCGTTGGTGGCAGATTCGGACCCAGAATCATCGCCACATCCACGGTTGAGGACGCATAGGCCAGCACCGCATACACCGGCAGCCGGATCAACGGATATAGCTGCGGCGCCACCACCTTGAACCAGGCCAGGCGCGGGTGATAGCCCAGCGAACGTGCCAGCATGACGGATTGCCCGGGATTGACCTGCGGCAGGGCGGCGAATGCCATCAACAGCAAAAACGGGATTTCCTTGATGATCAGCCCGGCCATCAGCGACAGACCCCAGGCATCCTGACCGATCATCAGGTCGGGCGGCCGTTGCCAACCACTGAGCGCGGGAGAAATCCACCGTGCGATCAAGCCGGCGGGCGTGATCAGGAACGCCAGACCAAACGCCGCTGCCGCGTGCGGCACTGACAGCAATGGTGAGATCAGCCGGCGAATCCAGCGATCAAAGCGGCTGCCGCTGAAGCCGGCGAGAAAACAAAAAACCACGATGATCGAAACCAGCGTAGTGATCAGGCCGGAAAAATAACTGACCCCGATCGAGCGCCAGATCCCCGGCACCTGCAGCAGATCGTGCCAGTGCTGCAACGTGAAATGCACACCGCCGAGCACCGGCAGGTAACCAAACGCCGGCAACAGCGCCAATACCAGCCCGGCAGTGATCGGCAACAGCAGCAAGCCGATGATCAAGCGCGGTATCCAGCGCAACATCATTCGCGATTACCGCCACACACGCTCAGCGCCCGACATAGCGTTGCAGCCACGCCTGTTCGAGGGCGGCGACCCAACTCGGATGCGGCTCCGCCAGTACCCGCCCCGGCGCCGTCACTGGCAGCGCGCCGGGCAGCGCGAACCGCGCGCGGTCAGCGGCATCGAGTTGTGCCAGCGACAGCACGGTTGCACTGCCCCAGACCCGTGGATCGTGCTTGCGTGCCTGCGCTTCTGGCGACAACAGGAAGTTCGCCACCAGCATCGCCGCCGCCTTGTTCCGGGCATTGAATGGTATGGCGAGGAAGCTCACATTGCCGATAGTGCCGGCATCGAGCAGATAAGGGCGCACGCTGGCTGGCAACTCGCGGCTGGCGATTGCCGAAGCAATTTCGCCAGCATTGAATGTATACGCCAAGCTCAACTCACCATCGGCCAGCAATCGGCGCAATGCCGGGCCATTGTCGGGAAACGCACGGCCGGAGCGCCACAGGTACGGATGCAGGGCATCGAGATAGGCCCACAACGGCGCAGTGAGCGCGTCAAAATCGGCCTGTTCAACCGGCGCATACAAGGCCTGACGGTTGCTCGTGAGTTCCAGCAACGCCTGCTTGAGAAAGGTGGTGCCGAGAAATTGTGGTGGTCGCGCATAACTGAACTGGCCGCGATGCTGTTTTGCCCATGGCAACAGTGCCGCAATACTGCGCGGCGGCGCGCCAGCGAAAGCCGCGTCGTAATAAAACACTACCTGCGCTTTGCTCCACGGCGCTGCATAACCTTCGACCGGCACGGTGAAATCGGTTCGCACCGCAGGATTGTTGTCCGCATCGGTCAAGCGATAGTTGGGCAACTGTTCGGCCCATGGCCCATACAGCAAACCGGCGTGTTTCAGTGCCGCGAAGTTTTCGCCGTTGATCCACAGCAAATCGACCGCACCGTTGTCATCATTGCCGGCCTGCTTTTCTGCCAACACCCGCGACACCGCCACCGAGGTATCGGCCAGTTTGACGTGAATCAGATGGGCACCATAGCGCTGCTCGACCTGCGCGGCTGCCCAGGCGATGTAGTCGTTGGTTTTCTGCTCGCCCGCCCAGGCGTTTAAATACACGCTCTGGCCTCGCGCCTCGCGTTCGACCCGTGGCCAGTCGGCTGGGTTCGGCGGGGTTGCGCTGGCCGCGCTGATGATCAGTCCACAACACGCGCTGATACCACATGCCAGCTTCAACAAGGCGCGCATACTCAGCATTCGATCACGTTCACCGCCAGCCCACCGCGCGAGGTTTCCTTGTATTTATCCTGCATGTCGCGGCCGGTATCGCGCATGGTGCGGATGACCTTGTCCAGCGACACCCGGTGCTTGCCATCGCCGCGCAGCGCCATGCGGCTGGCATTGATCGCTTTCACCGCGCCCATCGCATTGCGCTCGATGCACGGAATCTGCACCAGGCCGCCGATCGGATCGCAGGTCAGACCGAGGTTGTGCTCCATGCCGATCTCGGCGGCGTTCTCGATTTGCGACACGCTGCCGCCGAGGCTGGCGGTCAGGCCGCCCGCAGCCATCGAACAGGCCACGCCCACTTCACCCTGGCAGCCGACTTCGGCGCCGGAGATCGAGGCATTTTCCTTGTACAAAATGCCGATCGCACCGGCGGTGAGCAAAAACTCCAGCACGCCGTTGTCGTTGGATTTGGCACAGAAGCGATCATAGTAGTGCAGCACCGCCGGGATGATGCCGGCTGCGCCGTTGGTTGGCGCAGTCACCACGCGGCCACCGGCGGCGTTTTCTTCATTCACCGCCAACGCGTACAGGTTCACCCAATCCAGCACCGTCAGCGGATCACGCAATGCCGCCTCCGGGCGCGAGCCCAGATCGCGATACAGCGCCGGCGCACGCCGTGATACATGCAGGCCACCGGGCAACGTGCCCTCGGCGCCAAGGCCACGGCACAGGCAATCCTGCATCGCCTGCCAGAGCTGGGCAATGCCATCGCGGATCTCGGCGTCGCTGCGCCACACCCGTTCATTGGCGAACATCAACTCGGAGATGCGCAGGCCGGTGCGCTCGCAATGCGCCATCAACTCCTTGCCGCTGTGAAACGGGTAAGGTTGCTCGGTGGTATCGGCAACGATGCGGTCGTCCGCAGCCTCGTCGGTGTTGACCACGAACCCACCACCGACCGAGTAATACTCGCGACTGGCCAGCACCCGCTCATCGGCCGCGTAAGCGATAAAGCGCATACCGTTGCTGTGATACGGCAGTTTTTGCCGTTTGTTGAATACCAGGTCGGTTTTTTCGTCGAATGCAATGAGTTTGCGGCCCAGCAGCGCCAGTTGTTTGCACTCGCGAATCTGCGCCAACGCTGGCGCGATGATATCGGGGTCGATCTGATCGGGCACCTCGCCGGTCAAACCCATCAATATCGCCTTGTCGGTGCCATGGCCACGCCCGGTCGCCGCCAGTGAACCGAACAGTTCGACCCGCACCCGCACCGTGTTTTCGAGCTCGCCTTCCTGCTCCAGCCAGCGGCTGGTGAAGCGCGCTGCGGCACGCATCGGGCCAACCGTGTGCGACGACGACGGGCCAATACCGATTTTGAACAGGTCGAATATGCTGATGGCCATGGCTGCTCCAGATTGCTGCGGCTATTCTATGCCGTCTGTACAAAATGAAACGGCATTAGCACACGTATGCTGATTCTCTACCAACGCGATGACTGCCACCTGTGCGACCTGGCCCTGCTCGAACTGGCCCGTGCCGGCGTATCGGATTTCAACAGCGTGTACATCGACGGTGATGCCGCACTGGAAGCCCGTTATGGCTTGCGTGTGCCGGTGCTGTGCGATCCGCGCAGCAGCCATGAGCTGGACTGGCCATTTGATGCCGCACAGGTGCGAGGGTTCCTTGCCGCAGGCAACAGCGTCGCCGGCACCCGGCCTTGATCATGATCATGATCAAGGCACGGCGGTCACGCTCGGCATAGGCTGGATGGGTTCTGTGGAGTGATTGCGATGACCGACCCTGCCCTGTACCCGTGTTTTCTCGGCCCCTACGGCGAGAACAACGAGTTGCTGGAACGGTTGGTGATCGAGTTTTTGCGCGACCATGTGTACTGGCAGACAACGCGGGACCAGACAACGCGGGACACCCACAAGACAACGCGGGACACCCACAATATCCGGACAACGCGGGATACCTGAGACAACGCGGGATGAAGACAACGCGGGATGAAGACAACGCGGGACACCCACGAAGACAACGCGGGACACCCACAATATCCGGACAACGCGGGATACCTGAGACAACGCGTGAGACAACGCGGGACACCCACAATCTCCTGAGACTACGCGGGAGACGGACAACGCGGGACACCCGGACAACGCGGGACACCCACGGGGACATCGCGGGACACCCACAATCTCGACAACGCGCGACAACGCGGGAAACGCGCGACAACGCGGGACACCCACAATCTCCGGACGGACAACGCGGACAACGCGGGACACCCACAATCTCGTCAACGCAATCTACTCCACGTTGCGCGCTGTCAATCGCGTTGGCACGCTCGTTGGCGCGATTCCGGGATGCGAGCGTGGGCGGGTCGGGTGAATGGTCGTTTCATTGAGCTACGGTTACTGTGCAGTAGTGATGCCGGCCCATCGACGTTGCTCAAGCAGGATGGTGTCGTGGTTGGTGTGAGGCTCAGCGGCTCGCGCGCAGCAACCTGCGCGCTGCACCAATACCATGCAGCCAACACTGTCCCATTGCGGCCGCTTTTGCGATCAGGTTTTCAGCAGCACCCACAGCTCGGTGAAAGTCTGAGCCAACCGCCAGCACCTGCCTTGGCCATTGCGCGGCATCGTGGCCCAGGCACTGCAACACGCGTGGTGGTGGGCCGGTCAGCGTGCCACGCTTGTTCGGGTGAACTTGGCGGCCTGTCCAGTCGAGCAATTGCAGGTAGTCAATGGCTGTGATGCCGACTACGCACTGCCCGCCCACGCCGGCAATCGGTGCGATGACTTCGCCGGTAGCCGCTTCGGTTTTGTGTTGTACGAGCCGTCGCCGGGCACTGGTATGGGCAGAGTCTTCCAGCGTCTCGCACAGCGCCGCACGTACCGGGTTTAGATCAACATAGGCCATCGCCGCCAGCACCGCGGATTCATCCAGTAGGGCCTGGCATTTGAATCGGCCCTCCCAGAACCGGCCTTTGCAGTGATCTTCGGCATTGGCACGGCGGGCGATGGGCTCGCTCAGGCAGCGCATGAACCACGACAGGTCGGACAAGCGCGAGCGCAACAGCACCAAGCGCTCGGGATTGGCGATCAGCGCCTGAACACGCAGCTTTGCTTCTTGCTCGGCTTTCGGGAACAAGCGAATCCAGCGCTCGGCCACTTCTTCATCGGTCCATTGCGCCGCCACATCAGGCAACACCTGCACCACCACATGCAGATGATTGCTCATCACCGCATACGCCCACAGTGACACCGCGAACACATCCGCCAATTGCTGCATACGATCTTCGACCCACTGCCGGCGATGCTCGAACGACTGGCCGCTGTAACGATCCTTGCCGCACAAAAAGGCGCGACGCACACAACGTGAAACGCAGTGGTAGATGCCGGTCGATCCCGGTGGCACGAGTTGGTTGCGTGGATAGGTCATGTCGACAGCATGCCGTTGCCGCAACGGCCCGTCTGTCAGCGCTTGGCGCATTGGGGTGTAGGAAATTTCGGATTCGTGGGTGTCCGGTGCTTCTTGCGGTGCTTCTTCAGTCAACAAACCGCACACTGGCGTGTAGGAGATTTCGAAATCTTGGGTGTCCCGGGCTTTCCCCTCCCGGGCTTTCCCCGCCGTGCAGGTCGTAGTTATGTTGCTCGCTGCGCTCGATCACACCGGCAATGCTGCGCTGGCTCGATGCCAGGGCACCGGCTGCGCCCACCGGGTCGTAACTCCACACGTCGAGCACGCTGTCGGCACTGCCGTTGCCATCGACGTCGACGCTGGCGCTGCGGCCGATCAGCCGACCCAGCTTGTCGTAGCTGTTGCTGGTGCTGATGCCACGGCCATCGGTGCTGCTCAGCACTTCGCCCAGGGCGTTGTACGCAAAACTGGAATTGCCCTGGTTGGGATCGGCCACACTCACGCGCTGACCCAGCGCGTTGTAGCTGGCACGGATTGTCGATCCCGCCACGTCCTGCAAGGCGACGACGTTGCCATTGCCATCGGCCCAGGTGCGGGTGAGGCCACCCTGCGCATCCACCGTGCGCACAAACCGGCCCAGACTGTCCTGTGATCGGCTCATGTCCAGACACGCGCCACCCAAGTTGCCGCAGACGTGGATGCGGGTTTCGCGCCCGACGTAGCTGTATGTGGTCACCCGGCTGGCGTTGCCGTCGTCGCCATCGGCCGGTGATGTTTTACCCAACGGCCGGCCGACCAGATCGAAACCGGTGATGCGGGTGAAGCTCGGGGTGCTGCGACTACTTCCAGCGGCCCATGACCGCCGTCGCCGTCGCCGCCGTGATCGGGACTGATGGGCGAGTGCGCTCAAAACCGGGTATTCAAATGTGTCAATACAAGACCTGACCCCGTGCTCCTCTCAAATGTGTCAATACAAGACCTGACCCCGTGCTCCTGAAGGGCGAGCGCGCAAGGTGCGGTCTCACAAACCGCTCAGCAACCGCCCAGAAACCGCCGGACAACCGCCCAGGAGACAACCGCCCAGAGGACAACCGCCCAGGACACCCAGACCCCAACCGCCCAGGACAACCGCCC
>JAUXUI010000114.1 GCA_030681035.1 Lysobacteraceae bacterium
CTGCGGCAGCCAGTCCTGTACCGAGGGCGGCAGCAGGTAGTCGGTCTCTCGATCAATGGGGCGAAATCGGCTCATGCGGTTGCGCTTGTGCGAAGGTGCGTCATATTAACGGAAACGCGCGCAAGTCCGACAGGCTGCTAGTCAGGTCGATCAATACACCCCCGTCGCTTGCCGTTCCAGCCAACGCCGCGCCATGCGTTGCATCGATGCCTCGGCATCGGTGTCGGCGGCGATCTCGTCGATCCGCCGCCATGCCAGCGCATGCGACTCGTCGCTGACCACAAACGCCTCGTCGCCACCGGCACGCACCACAAAGCGCACGTCGTAATGCCAATGCTCCGGCTCATTGCCACGCGCCGGAATGCGATGCCGGTCGATGTCGAAAATCGATGGCACCACCTGAAGTACACTCAGGCCCGACTCTTCTTCCGCCTCGCGCAAAGCCACCTGCGCCAGATCGGGATCACCATCGGCATGCCCACCCAATTGCAACCAGCGGCCCAGCTTGCGGTGATGGGTCAGCAATACCCGCTCACCATCAGCCGACACCAGCCATGCCGACCCGGTAAAATGCCCCGGCAAATGCCAACGCTGGAATACATCGGGCGATGACGCCAGGAACGCACTGAATTGCGCAACCTCGGCAACGCGCTGCGGCAATTCGACGCTGTGTGCGTGCAATGCCCGCCCGAGATCAAAGGATGCTGACTGGTTGTGATTCATCGGCACAGCATAACCGGCACCGCCGGAGATTCGCATCCGCACACACTCCGCACTGCCCGAACGACCACGACCCGGTTACACTCGCCCGATTGCCAACGGAAGCGACCCAATGTCTGAACCCGCCATTGCCCGTGAACCCTCACTCGCTCAGGCGCTGTTGCCGTTGCTGGCATTGATCGCGATGTTGGCGTTGTCGGTATACCTGTACGGCGACAATTCCTCGTACGGTGCCAACCAGATTGCCTTGCTGCTCGCGGGCGGCATTGCGGCACTGGTGGGCATCCGCAACGGCTTGCATTGGGATGACGTGCAACAGGCCATCGTGAATGGGGTCTCACTTTCCACCAGTGCCCTGTTCATTTTGCTCGCGGTCGGCTCGTTGATCGGCACCTGGATACTCAGCGGCACCGTGCCCACGTTGATTGTTTATGGCATGCAGCTGATGAGCCCGGCATGGTTCTATCCAGCCACTTGCCTGATTTGCGCGCTGGTGGCGCTGGCCATCGGTAGTTCCTGGACCGTGGCCGGCACTCTGGGCGTCGCCTTGATGGGTGTTGCGCATGGTCTCGGGCTGTCGCCGGAAATCACTGCCGGCGCGATCATCTCCGGCGCCTATTTCGGCGACAAGATGTCGCCCTTGTCCGACACCACCAATCTCGCCCCCGCCGCTGCCGGCAGCGAGTTGTTTGCCCACATTCGGCACATGACCTGGAGCACGATCCCCAGCATCAGCGTGGCACTGATCGGCTTCACCATCATCGGCCTGGGTGCCCACCCCCAAGCGCCGGATGTGGATACCGGCCTGGGTTCCTTGTCGCATCTCATCCAGGCGCAATTTGCGATTGGCCCGCACCTGCTGATTCCGTTGCTGGTGGTATTTGTGCTGGCGATACGCAAGTTTCCGGCGTATCCAACCATCTTGATCGGTGCGCTGCTGGGCGCGCTGTTCGCGGTACTGTTTCAGCCCGAAGTGGTGGTGAAACTGGCCGCCGACGATGCCTTGTCGCGGCCGATGGCGCTGTTGTCCGGCGCATGGAAAGCATTGTTTGAAGGCTACAAATCAGCCAGCGGCGATGCCGCAGTGGATGATTTGTTGTCGCGCGGCGGCATGGTCAGCATGCTCAACACGGTATGGTTGATTATCTGCGCGATGGCCTTTGGCGCGGTGATGGAAAAGGCCGGCCTGCTTGAACGCATGATTCGCGGCGTGCTGGCCACCGCACATTCCACTGGCGCGTTGATTACCGCAACCCTGGCCACCTCGTTCGGCACCAATATCGTTGCTGCCGATCAGTACATCGCCATCGTGGTGCCGGGCCGCATCTATCGTTCGGAATATGCCAAGCGCGGGCTGGCGCCGGTCAACCTGTCACGCGCCCTCGAAGATACCGGCACCATCACCTCGGTGCTGATCCCGTGGAACACGTGCGGTGCCTACATGGCGGCCACCCTCGGGGTAGCAACCTTTGACTACGCACCGTATGCACTGTTCAACCTGGCCAACCCGCTGATCGCTGCAGCAATGGCCTATGCCGGATTCAAGGTGTTGCATATCACGCCAAGCGGCGAATTGGCGCACCGCGATGCTGTGCCAGCACAAGCCCCGCAATGAATGCTTGTGCGGATCGGATACGCGGGCTAAGTTAGTCCGCCGTTCAGTCAATAACCGCCACACCATGTCTGTGGCGACACTACCCAAGGGGAGAGTCATGCTGCGAAACCTGTTTATTACCAAACCCATCGCGCCGGCCGGGCATGTCGATGCCGGCGAGCCGGTGGAAGGCAGCCTGGAGGGTGAAATCACCCTCAAGCGCACCTTGACTGCCAAACAGCTGTTTTTGCTCGGCGTCGGTGCCATCATCGGCGCCGGCATTTTTGTGATGACCGGCACCGCTGCGGCGAATTACGCCGGCCCGGCGGTGATCCTGAGTTTCGTGATTGCCGGCACCGCCTGCGCATTTGCCGGCCTGTGCTATGCCGAGTTCGCGGCGATGTTGCCGGTATCCGGCAGTGCCTACTCCTACGCCTACACCACCCTGGGCGAGCTCGTGGCCTGGTTCATCGGCTGGACGCTGGTGCTGGAATATCTGCTTGCAGCTTCCACCGTTGCGGTAGGCTGGTCGGGCTACATGAACAGCTTCCTCGGCACCCTGGGCATGGCAATACCCGACGTATTGTCTTCGGCACCGCTGGACATGGTGCAGGGCTCCATCCAGATGACCGGTTCGCTGATCAACCTGCCTGCCGTGCTGATCGTGGCTGCGATCACCGGCCTGGTTTATGTCGGCATTTCGCAATCGGCCTGGGTCAATGCCATCATCGTTACCATCAAAGTGGTGGTGATTCTGTTGTTCCTTGCCTTTGGCCTGCAATACGTCAATCCCGAAAACTGGGTACCGTTCATTCCTGATCGCGTCATCGATGCCGATGGCACCTCGCATTACGGCATTCAGGGTGTGATCCGCGCATCGGCCGTGGTGTTCTTCGCCTATATCGGGTTCGATGCCGTTTCCACCGCCGCAGGCGAGGCAAAAAATCCGCAGCGCGACATGCCCATCGGCATTCTCGGCTCGCTGGTGTTCTGTACCATTCTCTATATCGCCATGGCCGCCGCACTCACCGGCATGATGCCGTACTCCGAGCTGGGTACCGCCAAACCGGTGGCAACGGCACTGCAAAACTACCCTGATCTGCTCTGGCTGAAGACCGTGGTGGAACTGGGCGCAATTGCCGGCCTTTCATCGGTGATCCTGGTGATGTTGATGGGCCAGCCGCGCATCTTCTACTCGATGGCCAAAGACGGCCTGATGCCGAGCATGTTCGGCAAGGTACATCCCACGCACCGCACCCCGTACATCGGCACCGTGATCGTCGGTGTTGTGGCGGCAGCCATGGCTGGCCTGTTCCCGATCAGCTTCCTCGGCGATCTGGTTTCGATGGGCACCCTGCTCGCCTTTGCCACCGTATGCATTGGCGTGCTGATCCTGCGCAGCACCCGCCCCGACATCCGCCGCCCGTTCCGGGTGCCGGCAGCAATCATCATCTGCCCATTGGGTGCTGCGGCGTGTCTCTACCTGTTCTGGCAGCCGTTCATGGAGCATTGGCACCTGATGGTGGGCTGGACCGCAATCGGCATGAGCATTTACGTTTTCTATGGCTACCGCCACAGCCGCCTGCGCAAACGCAGCTGATCCTGCGCTGAAATCGGTAACCAAAAACGGCGCGGCTGATCCCGCGCCGTTTTTTTGTGTTCAACCTGAGGTGCATGCACGTTGCTGTTTGTTGCGTTCGTCCCGGTTCGCGGTTCGCGGCTCGGTTCGAGATTGTGGGTGTCCCGGATTCTTTCCCGGATTCTTGCGCGCGGCTCGGTTCGAGATTGTGGGTGTCCCGGATTCTTGCGCGCGGCTCGGTTCGAGATTGTGGGTGTCCCGGATTCTTGCGAGATTGTGGGTGTCCCGGATTCTTTCGGATTCTTTCCGGATTCTTGCGCGGATTCTTGCGTCCCGGATTCTTGCGGATTCTTACGGCATCGTGCTCGCGTAGGTCGGCTCAAAGCCCGAAGGGCTGGAGCCGACATCTAGGAGCCTGTCGGACTTTACCTGGCACGGGCTGCAAATCCGTCTGCGCGGTGCATATTTCCGCCGAATCTTGGCCCGTAGCGGTGCTACGCGCCGGCGATCCGGCGAAAATCTGTCCTCGCGCAGCCAGATTTTCGC
>JAUXUI010000115.1 GCA_030681035.1 Lysobacteraceae bacterium
TTCGATCGCCATCGCCATCTGGCACACTGCGTTCTGGATCGCCGTCACTGCTGTCATTGCCGTATCTCCTCTTTTGTCGGATGGGGATCGCAGTGTCGGCGATCCGCCTTCGGGCTCATAGGGTCTACGTCGCTACGTCGCGCTCATCGTCCGGGTGTGCGCATGACAGCGCCTGCCCGCCGCCACATTCAGGTATTGGTGGCTCAGCTCGAACGCACGTTGAGCGAAAAACCGGTGTCGGCGAGATATTGGGCTTCGGCATCCAGGTCGTTGCCGGTGAGCGGGTGGCGATCCAGCCAGTCGCGTGGCGCACGCAAATCCAGGTTGCGTCCGTCGACTTTCAGTTTCAAGCGGGGTAACGCTTCGCGCTCGTGGCCGCGATGCAACAACACCGCCAGGCGCAACAGCACGATCAAGCGCAGGCCCGGCAGCGACAATCGATCTGACAGCGAGTCCAGCGCATTGCGCGAGATATTGCGACGCTGGCAGCGCACCAATACCGAAAGCATTTTCTGCTCCTGGCGTGAAAAGCCGGCGATGTCGGAGTGCTCGATCAGATAGGCGCCATGGACATGGTGCTGGCTATGGGCAACCGCGAGGCCGATTTCGTGGATGCGCGATGCCCATGCCAGCATGCGTCGTTCGTCGTCGCCCAGCTCCCAGTCTTTTGCTACTTGATCGAACAAATCGAGTCCGCTGACCTCAACGCGCTGCGCCTGATCG
This sequence comes from Lysobacteraceae bacterium, assembly GCA_030681035.1. Classification (GTDB taxonomy): domain Bacteria; phylum Pseudomonadota; class Gammaproteobacteria; order Xanthomonadales; family Xanthomonadaceae. The sequence goes on from JAUXUI010000115.1 coordinate 724, forward strand.
CTATCCACGTCGTAGCGTTGCATCAGTGCAGTGATCGAGTTTTCTCGCGGGTCATGCTCGCTGGCACGGCCGATCAGGTCGTAAAGGATGCCCTCGCGCATGGCTGCCTTGCTGATCTGCATGCGTTTGAGGCCAAGCTCGTTGAATGCTGCCTGTAGTACCAGCAAGCCGCCAACGATGATGACACGCCGATCATCGGCCAAGCCAGGTAGTTGGATGTCGTCGATATGATTGAAGCCAAGCAGTTGGTCGCGGATCTGTTCAACGGCGATGTCGCTGATTTGGCCGCGCGAGAGTTTCATTTTGCTGGCGATGTCGCCAACCGCCTTGATGGTGCCGGATGCACCGTACACTTCTTTCCAACCGCGCTCGCGGTACACCGAGGCGAATTGTTGGAACTCGGCCGAGATTTCGGTGAGTGCCTCGCGCCAGCGGCGTTTGCTCAGCTTGCCGTCGGCAAAAAAACGACGGGTAGTGGCGATGCAGCCCAGTTGCAGGCTTTCGCGCTCCAATGGTTCATAGCGCTTGCCGATAATGAACTCGGTGGAGCCGCCGCCAATGTCGATCACCAGTCGATTGCGACCCGATGGCGGGTAGCCATGCGCCACGCCGAGATAGATCAGTCGCGCTTCCTCGCGCCCGGAAACCACTTCGATGGCATGGCCGAGCGCGGTCTCGGCGGTGACCAGAAACGCTTGCGGTTTGTGTAACTGGCGCACCGTGTTGGTGGCAATGGCGCGCACCCGGTGCGGCGGAATGGTGCGGATGCGCTGGCCGAGGCGCGCCAGCGCATCGAGTGCGCGGGCAAGCACGTCCGGGCGCAGACCGCCGTTGGCGTCAAGACCCTCGGCCATGCGCACACTGTCGCGCAGGCGGTCGACGACACGCAACTGGCCCAGCACATAACGTGCGACCACCATGTGGAAGCTGTTGGAGCCGATATCGATGGCGGCAAGCAATTCGCCATCTTCAAGCTTGCTGCGCGTGTCGGGCATGCTCGCTCAGGCCCGCGTCAGGCTGAGCAAATGGGTTTGCGCATTGTGTGGCATGTCGTCCGCGCCGCATTCGATACGCCGGTAGCTGCCATCGCCCTGCAATGCCCAGGCGCTGGCGTTGTCGGCCAGATAATTGACCAGACCTTCATCGAATACGCGCTTGACCAGAACCGGATCGAGAATCGGGAAACTGATTTCCACCCGGCGCAGTAAATTGCGATCCATCCAGTCAGCACTGGCGCAGAACAGTTCGGGATGAGCGTTGTTGGCGAACCACGCGATGCGCGTGTGCTCGAGAAAGCGGCCGACCACCGAGCGCACGGTGATGTTGTCGGAAATGCCGGCGACCCCCGGCCGCAGCGCACAGGCGCCGCGCACGATCAGTTCGATTTTTACCCCGGCCTGCGACGCTTCGTACAGCGCGCGGATCACCATCGGCTCGGTAAGCGCATTCATCTTGGCGATGATGTGACCGACACGGCCGGCGCGAGCATGCTTGGCCTCGCGGCCAATCTTTTCGATGATGCCGGCATGCAGGGTGAAGGGTGCCTGATACAGACGTTTGAGCTTGATCGCCGGTGCCAGGCCGCTGACTTGCTGGAAAATCTGATGCACGTCGCTGCCGATATCCGGGTGCGCTGTCATCAGGCCGATGTCGGTATAGGCGCGCGCCGTGCCGGCGTGGTAATTGCCGGTCGCCAGGTGAACATAACGGCGCAACTTGCCGGCCTCGCGGCGCACCACCAGCAGCATCTTGGCGTGGGTCTTGTGGCCGACTACGCCATAAACCACCTGTACGCCGGCTTCCTGCAGGCGATCGGCGAGGCGGATGTTGGCTTCCTCGTCGAACCGCGCGCGCAGTTCGATCACTACCGTGACATCTTTGCCCTTGCGTGCTGCGGCGATCAAATGTTCGATCAGGATGGCGTCGCCACCGGTGCGATACAAGGTTTGCTTGATTGCCAGCACGTTGGGATCGAGCGCGGCCTGCTTGACCAGATCAAGCACCGCGTTGAACGCGTCGAATGGGTGGTGCAGCAGCACATCAGCTTCGCCGATGCGTTGGAAAATATTGCTGCTGGCATGCGGCAATTGCCGTGGTACCAGGGGCGGAAACTTGAGGTCTGGGCGATCGACCAGATCGTAGACCTGGATCGCGCGGCTGAGGTTGACCGGGCCGTTGATGCGATAGACTTCTTTTTCCGTCAGCTCGAAGTTCTTGAGCAGGGTACGCAGAATCGGTCGCGGGCAGTGATCGGCGATTTCCAGCCGCACCGCGCGCCGGAACCCGCGATTGGCCAGTTCGTCCTTGAGTGCATGGGCGAGATCCTGAACTTCTTCCTCGTCGACAAACAGCTCGCTGTTGCGGGTAACCCGGAATTGATAGGCGCCCTTGACCTTCAGGCCGGGAAACAATTCATCGACAAAAGCCGACAACACTGCCGAGAGGAATACAAAATCATGCGGACCACCGCTGATGTTTGACGGCAATTGAATGATGCGGGGCAGTGATCGCGGCGCGCGCACAACGGCCATGTGGCCGGCGCGGCCAAAGGCATCCTTGCCTTGCAGCACCACGATGATGTTCAGGCTCTTGTTGAGGATGCGCGGAAACGGATGCGCCGGGTCGAGGCCGAGCGGCGATAGCACCGGCAGTATTTCGTCGCGGAAATAACCGCACAACCAGCGCTTTTGCCGCGCCGTCCAGCCCTCGCGTTGCAGGATGCGGATGCCGGCGCCGGCCAGCGCCGGCCGCAAAACCTCGTTCCAGTGTTGATATTGCTCGGCGACTAGTGCCCGCGTACGTTCGTGGATACGCTCCATCGCGACCGTTGGGGTCAGTCCATCCGGGCCGAGAGTGCCGCCATATTCGAGTTGATGACGCACTGCGGCGACGCGGATTTCAAAAAACTCATCCAGGTTGGTGCTGGATATGCACAGGTAGCGCAGGCGCTCAAGCAGCGGCATTCGGGTGTCGGTGGCTTGCGCCAGCACACGCGCGTTGAACTCCAGTTGTGACAGTTCGCGGTTGAGAAACAGTGCGCCGTCGTGGAGATTGGATTCGGGTGTCATTGGGTCAGCCGATGTCGTGCAGGCAATTCATGTTCTGATTAGCGCTATATCTCAGCGGTCGAAGTCCCTCTCCCACCGGGAGAGGGGTTGGGGTGAGGGTCCGGCGAGCATAGAAGCTGCTGCATGGCATCGAACCCTCATCCGGCGCTTCGCGCCACCTTCTCCCGGCGGGAGA
>JAUXUI010000120.1 GCA_030681035.1 Lysobacteraceae bacterium
ATGCGGCTCGGTAAGGCACATGGTGCCGGTCCATTGGCCGCTGACCAGCTTGGGCAGGTACACCGTGCGCTGCTGATCGGTGCCGTGCGTGCGCAGGCATTCATAGGCACTGTGCGACAGGCCGGCGTACATCAACCACGCCTGATTGGCCGAGTTGAACATTTCGTACACGCTGTTGTTGAGCGTGATCGGCAGGCCCTGGCCGCCGTACTCCGGCGCACAGGCCAGCGACGGCCAGCCGGCATCGACGTATTGCCGATAGGCTTCCTTGAAGCCGGTGGCGGTGGTCACCGCACCATCGGCGTCGATGGTGCAGCCTTGCACATCGCCGACGCCATTGAGCGGGGTGATGATCTGGCTGGCGAACTTGCCGGCTTCTTCCAGCACCGCCATCACGGTGTCGGCATCGACATCGGCATAGGCCGGCATCGCCGCGAATGCGCGCTGCACATCGAACAGCTCAAACAACACGAAACGCATGTCGCGCAGGGGGGCGGTGTAGGTGGCCACGGTGTTCTCCAAAATGGGGGAAACCATTGAAACCTGCTGCGCGGCGTGCGTCTGGCACTTATGCCGCTGGTGACGGATTCAAGCTATTTCCCGGGGTTGGTTCGCGCCTATGGCGCAAACGTACGTAACCGTATGGTTACACGAATCGGGGGTTCAGGACAAGCGCGAACCCCGCCACTTCGCGTGCCTGGCCTACCCTTGGCCGGAGCGTTGCGCCACACTGACCGCCGAATCCTTGGCCATGGAGAAACGCATGCCCACCTTGCTGTATTCCCCCACTTCACCGTATGCGCGCAAGGTGCGGGTGTTGATCCGCGAATGTGGCCTGACCAAGCAGATCGAAGAGCAGACCGCGCTGCCGCTGGACGACCCCGAAGCGCTACTGGCCGCCAATCCGCTGGGCAAGGTGCCGGCCTTGCAGCTTGATGATGGCAGCGTGCTGTATGACAGCCGGGTGATCTGCGCATGGCTTGTGGCGCAGGGTGGAGCACTCGTTGATTCAGGTGGCCCCGCACATTGGCAGACCCAGCGCCGTGCGGCGCTGGCCGAAGGCGTCATCGATGCCTCTGTGGCGCTGGTGATGGAGGGTCGGCGGCCAAGCGTGCAGCAATCCGAGTACTGGATCGGGCGCTGGCGCAGCGCCATTGCCCGCAGCCTTGACGTGCTCGAAGGTGAGGTTGACGCGCTACACGATCAAATCGATGCCATCACCAGCGCAGCAGCATTGGGCCATCTCGACCAGCGCCACGGCAATCTCAACTGGCGTGATCGGCGGCCGGCACTGGCCGTGTGGTTCGATGCATTTTCGCAGCGGCCTTCGATGCAGGCCACGGTGCCTGGTTGAATGCCCTTGTGAGCCACTGCCGCGCCCCCATCTGGCAATGGTCAACCCGTTCACTCCCTTGGAGAGTCAGATGAGTTCCCGATCCTTTCTCGATCACCTGCTGCAAACCGCACAATCCGGGCTCAAGCAGGTTGGAGTGGTAGAGCCGCGCGGCGGCGAAGGCAATGGCGTAACCCTCAGCGATTTTGGGCGCGGCTCGCTGGCCGGTGGTGCGCTGGGCCTGTTGCTGGGTAGCGGACGCGGTAGCGGCCTGCTCAAGGTTGGCGGGCTTGCCGCGCTCGGGGTAATGGCCTACAAGGCATACGGTCAATGGCAGGATGAACGCGGTAGCAGTGCAACGAGCGCCGCCGCCGCTGCGCCGGCCGCACTCACCGCGCCGACGGAAAAGCAGGCCAATGCACTGCTGAGCGCATTGGTGGCCGCCGCCAAGGCCGACGGCCATGTTGATGAGCGCGAGCGCGGATTGATCGCACAGGGATTGCAGCAGGCCGGCGCCGCGCCCGAGCTACAACGCTGGTTGGAAGCAGAACTGGCGAAACCGCTGGATCCTTTGCAGGTAGCGAGCGCGGTGGACTCGCCCGAACTGGCCAGTGAAGTTTATCTGCTCAGTCGTACAGTGATCGAACAGCCGACCTTCATGGAGCAGGCCTACCTTGATGGCCTGGCGCAGGCGCTGACGTTGGAGCCGGGCTTGCGGCAAAGGTTGGATGTACAGTCGGCCGCTATCACGCAGTCAATCTCATAATCGATTCGATTGCCGTGGTCATCCTGTGGCCGCGTCGCGCACAGGCATGAGCATCGCCAGCATGAACGCGTGCGCAGTGGCCTGCGCAAGCGACGGCGAGCAGCGGCATGATTGCTTCATCGCTGTCGGCGTTACTCTGTCCGTTGCGAGCATCGTGGTGTTCAGCCAACCCGGAACAGCGGACGTTGGTTGTCGGTCGTGTGCGAACGGGTGCGCACGTAGCGCTATATCTCAAGCCCCTCTGATGTAGCCACCAAGCAACCGGCCAGGCAGGCAAGAAACGCCTGCCTGGCCTCTGCTTGTCCCGGCGGGAGAGGGGCTTCTACCGCTGAGATATAACGCTAATCAGGAGTTGTCATTGCGAGGAGCAAAGCCACCTGGCATACGATTCCGCATGGCCTTCAGGCCATAGCGGATCGGAGTCCTTTAGGGCATACGATTCCGCATGGCCTTCAGGCCATAGCGGATCGGAGTCCTTTAGGGCATACGATTCCGCATGGTCTTCAGGCCATAGCGGATCGGAGTCCTTTAGGACAATCCAGAGTGGCGTTGATATCCAGGCGCTGGGTTGCTTCGCTACGCTCGCAATGACGAAGAACGGGTTTCTTCAAGGCTCGCGAAAATCAGAAGCTCAGGCGCGGGCCGATGAAGTACTGCTCATCGCCATCGATGAACTTGGCCTCTGCTACCAGGCCCCATGCCTTGGTGAACTTGTATTGCAGGCCGACCTTGCCATACACATCGCCACTGGCGACATCGGTATCCTCGTAGCCGGCCAGTGCCCAGCCCTCAAGACGATCGGCTAGCACACTGCGCACGCCGGCTTCACCGCGCCAGATATCCGGGTCACGAAAGCCATGATCGAGATTGGCTTTTTCATAGGCGCCACGAACCAGCAGATCGGTATTGGCATTCAGGCCATAGCGATAACCCAGGCCAATATTCCACAGGTCAAGATCAACCGGCGTGTTGTCGATGTCGAACTTGCTGTAACCGCCGAACACATGGAAATTGTCATTGATCGCGTACGAGCCGTTCAACGTCGCGCCCTCGGCATCAGGGTTGGTGTTATACAGCGAATAGCCTGCCTCAAGGTAGTTGTAGCTCAGCTCATCCGCGTTTGCTGCGAAGGGGATGGCGGCCGCCAGGGCCAGAGTGATCAAAGTAACCTTCATGAATTGCATCCTTGTAAAGTGTTGCCGTTTGGGGGAAGCCCATCATGACGATGGGTGCGCGCAGTATTCGTGCCGGTGATCGAACCGATCATTAACCAGCCCCAAGCAATGCGGCGAATGTTCAGACACTGTTCTGGCAGCTATCGTTCCCGCGAGCAACGGACATGTTTGTCGCAGTATTCAGCGCACAGCCAGTGAACAGGTATGATCGGCACTGATTTGTCGAACGAACCAATTCGAGCTAAAGAGGTAATCATGAGCAAGGTCGCAATCGCAGGCGTGGTTCTGGTCGGTACATTGTTGGCGGCTGGATCAGCGCACGCCGGCTGGGAGCTGGGTGTTGGCGGTACCCAGAAAATTGACGGCGAGGCAACCTGGCTGACCACGGTGAGCTACGTCACCCCGGAAAAGCGCTTTCCGTGGGAGCTGATGGCCGGCTACATCAATGGCCGTGGCTCGATCAACTCTGGCTCGGTGCCTGACCAATACTTTATCGGTGCCAGCAAACGCTACAATTTCACCGATAATTTTTACGCCAGCTTTGGCGTCGCACTCAATGATCGCGATACCGATGTGCTTTCGGGCCATGTGCAGTTCCAATCAGCATTGGGATGGCATTATCAGCGCGTCGGCCTGTCGATCCGGCATCTGTCCAATGGCAGCATCGAAGGCCGCAATCGCGGCGAAACCTTCCTGCTGTTGCAAGTGGCCTTTTGACATGCGCAGACCGTTCAACTGAAGCACCCAATGGAACGCTACGAACGCATCCTTGCCATCCACCGCGTACTGAAAAGTGCGCGCCACCCAGTACCACTGGCGCGCCTGCTGGATGCGACGGGTGCGTCGCGCGCAACCGTTTACCGCGATATCGCCTTTTTACGCGATGCGCTTGGCGCACCCGTAGAAGCCGATGGTGATGCCCGCATCAGTTATCACGCCGAGGAGGCCGACCGGTTTGAGTTGCCCGGCCTGTGGCTGAACCCTGAGGAGCTGCATGCCTTGCTGGCGACGCATCAGCTACTGGCGCGTACCGGCCCGGACGTGCTCGGCAGCGCCTTGGCTCCGCTCAAGGGCCGCATCGATTCGTTGTTGGCACAACAAGCCGGTGGCAAGCGCTGGCCGCTGGAGCGGGTGCGGGTGATCGCCACCGGCACACGGCGTCTGGACGAACACGCATTTCGCGTGGTGGCAACGGCTGTGCTCGAACGCAAACGCCTGGCCTTCGACTACCGCGCACGTTCCACCGATGCCGCCAGCAAACGCAATGTGTCACCGCAGCGGCTTACCCACTATCGAGACAACTGGTATCTCGACGCCTTTGACCATGAGCGCGATGCCCTGCGCAGCTTTGCCGTTGACCGCATCGCCGCCGCCCGCATGCTGGATGCCAGCGCGCACGATGTGCCCGACGCAGAGCTCAACCAGCAACTGGCATCGAGCTACGGCATTTTTTCCGGCACGCCAAAAGCCATCGCAACGGTGTTGTTTACGGCCAAGGCCGCGCGCTGGGTGGCCGATGAACACTGGCACTCCAAACAACAGGGTCGGTTTCTGCCCGATGGCCGATATGAGCTCAAGCTGCCCTACAGCAATGCCCGCGAGCTGTTGATGGATGTGCTGCGTTATGGTGCTGATGCCGAGGTGGTGGAGCCGCCGGCACTGCGCGCGCAGATACGCACCTTGTTGCAACTGGCGGTGGGCGCTTATGAGCACTGAACCCTCGGGCAAGCGAATCGCCCTGGTGCTGGGCGCGGGTGGTGCGCGCGGCTTGGCGCACATCGGCGTGATCGAAGTCTTGCGCGAGCATGGGCATGAAATCGTGGCGGTCGCTGGCTCCTCGATGGGCGCGCTGGTTGGCGGCATTTATGCCGCTGGCCGCCTGGAAGAATACACGCGCTGGGCCAGTGCGCTGGAGCGCAGCGATGTAGTGCGCCTGCTCGATTTTGCATTCGGCCATCCGGGATTGTTCAAGGGTGATCGCGTGATCGGCGTGCTGCGCGAATTGATCGGCAGCTATCAGATCGAATCATTGCCGATTCCATTCACCGCAGTTGCCACCGACGTGCAGCGCCAGCGCGAAGTGTGGTTGCAGCGTGGGCCGTTGTTCGATGCCATTCGCGCGTCGATCGCGATCCCGATGGTGTTCACCCCGTACCGCATTGATGGCCGCGAGCTGGTGGATGGCGGTTTGCTGTCACCCATGCCGATGGCGGCAACACGCATGAGTGCAGCCGACTGGGTAGTTGCGGTTGATCTGAACGCGCACATGCACCCGGCCGAAAATGGCATGCCGCTGCCGGTCACGGCCAACGAGAAAAAGCAGGCGGGTGACGATGCCCCGCAAAACGACAGCCTGCGCCAGCGTATCGGTGGTTTCCTCGATGGCTTCATCGAAAAGCGCAACAAACCGGCAGCATCGCAGCCCGGTATCGTTGATCTGATGTCGCAGGCGCTTGACACCATGCAGGCGCAGATTGCGCGCATGCAACTCGCGCTTGATCCGCCCGACCTGTTGGTTCGGGTGCCGCATGACTCGTGCGCGTTCTACGAGTTCTGGCGTGCCAAAGAGCTGATCGGAATAGGCCGTCATGCTGCCGAGCACGCGCTCGCCGCGCTGGCGCGGCAAAACGATGATGGCGACATGCCTGCCAAACGCAAGCCGTCGGCTCAGGGCAATGCGTCGAGCTGATCGGCAAACTGCGGCACCCGCACCAATTGCGATGGTTCATAGCCATAACGGGTAAAGCGCTGGCGCAGCGTATCCAGCGTGGTGTCATCCATGCGCGGTTCGCGTGCAAACACCCACGCATATTTGCGCTGCGGGTGCCCGAGCAGTGCCCAACCATAGTCCGGGTCCACCTCCAGCACCAGCAAATCCGCCTTGAATGGCCAGATGAACTGGACCTGCCAATGCGCGCCGTTCGATCCGGGCACCACGCGCGAAATGCCGTGCCAGCGTTGCTCGCGTGCATCGAAAGATTTGCGGAACACAAAATCATTGTCGATACGGCCATCGCCGCGCAGCCGGTATTCATCGCGACTGGCAACCTTGCCGCGCTCGGGCCAATACGGAATGTGCGCGATCACGTGCCACGCACCCATGAAACGCGGCAAATCGATCACCGCATCGGAAGTGAGTGGTGCCTGATTGCGCTCCGTGGTGCCGGCACAGCCTGACAACAACGGCGCAGCCAATGCAAGGCAAAGTGCGAATCGAATGGGCGCAGACATGGCAATAACCCGGCATGACAAGGCTCGCAGTATTGCGTTCAGCCAGTGTACGGCGCGTCAAGGTGCGCGTCTCAGCTGGTGAGACAAGCCCCGGGCACAATGCAAGCCAACCCGCAGCCCGGAGATGCCGCCATGCCTCGCCTGAATCCGACGCAAACCCCCCGCTCAGTTGATGCCCACCTTGCCCGCATCGCGTGGCAATGGCTGGCGCTTGGCCTGTTGTTGTATGCCGCATTTCCTGCAGCGCGTGGTTACAACGTCGCCATCGGCTGGCTGTGGTACTGGCTGATCGCCGCACCGCTGGTGGCACTGTGTGCCATGTATCGGCAGCGCCTGTGGTCAGCGTTGCGGCAGGCATGGTGTCGCAGCACGGCAGCGCGTACGACAGTGCGCAAGCCGGTAGTTGCACAGGCGCGGCGTGTCGCGCTCGCCACCCGCAAACGGGTGTGGTTGCGGGCGGCGTAGGCGAATGGGAATGGCGTTATTTTTGCTTCTGCACAGCACCGCACCATTGTGGGCATCATGAGCGATGTTACAAATCCAGAAGCTGGAGTGAACGATAAATACAATTGAGCAAGCACCTGTGTGCTAAAGCAAAAAGTCGCCACAGCAAGGTGTTTCGGTACAAGCAGGAGGATTCCGCAACCATGACGGACAGCAATGAATTGATCGCACTGGCGCATGTTGCCGGTAGCGAGGATGGTCAATGGCAAACGCACGCGCTATCCGATCACTTGAATGAAGTGTCGAGGCTTGCCGCGCAATTTGCGCAGGCCTTCGACGCGCACGCACTGGCGCATCTGGCCGGCCTTTGGCACGACCTCGGGAAATACAGCGCCGATTTTCAGGCATACATACGCAATGCTTCTGGGTTCGAACGTGCCAATGCACATGTCGAAGGTGCGGCCAGTCGCGTCAACCATTCCAGTGCCGGCGGTTTGCATGCGGTGGCTCAGCTTGGCCCGCAGGGAAAGGTACTTGCACAACTGATTTTGGCGCATCACGCCGGCCTTTACGATGGCGAAGAGATTACCAAGCGGTTGGCGCGTGATGCGGCTTGTCTTGCGCAGGCACTCGATGGGTTTCCGCCGGCTGTCGTGCTCGCAGCAGTACCGCTTGGCCAATTCCGTTTTCCGGGTGGGGCCGATGCACCGGGTGCCTACGCCTTGTGGCTGCGTATGCTGTTTTCGTGCTTGGTCGATGCCGACTTTCTCGATACTGAAGCCTTCATGGATGCCGACAAGGCCGCACGGCGCGACGGTTGGCCCAGTCTGGCAGAACTCAAGCCGTCGTTGGATGCACATCTGGCTACGTTGATCGCTGGTGCCGAACCGACGGTAGTGAATCGCGCTCGCGTACGGGTATTGGGTGAGTGCCGGGATGCGGCAGTGCGTGATCCTGGCGTATTCACGCTCAGCGTGCCCACCGGCGGCGGCAAAACCCTTGCCAGCATGGCGTTCGCGCTGGATCACGCGGCACATCATGGCAAGCGCCGAGTGATCTACGTCATTCCCTACACCAGCATCATCGAACAAACGGCCAACGTATTGCGCGGCATATTCGGCGATGCGGTAGTCGAGCACCACAGCAATGCCGAGTCTGAACACGATGATGCACGCTCGCGGCTGGCCTGCGAAAACTGGGATGCACCGATCATCGTCACTACGACGGTGCAGTTTTTTGAATCGTTGTTTGCCGCACGCACCAGCCGTTGCCGCAAGCTGCACAACATCGTCAACAGCATCGTCGTGCTTGATGAGGCGCAGCTGTTGCCACCGGGGTTTTTGCAGCCGATTCTGGACGTGCTCAATCTGCTTGCCCGCCATTACGGCGTTACCGTGTTGCTATCGACGGCAACCCAGCCAGCACTGGCCAGCCGCGAATGGTTTGGCGGTGGCATACAAGGGCTCGACAACGTACGAGAAATCATCGCCGATCCGGTACAGCTTTATTCCGAGCTTAATCGTGTAACGGTGCATCTTCCGGCCGATCTGCATGTGGAAACATCGTGGCAAGCATTGGCAGAACAAATCGCAGGGCACAGTGACGTGCTGGCAATCGTCGGTCGGCGCGCCGATGCCCGCGAACTGCATTCGCGTCTACCAGCGGGGACAAGGCATCTTTCCGCGTTGATGTGCGGCGCGCATCGTTCTGATGTCATCGCCAAAATCACACTTGATTTGCAGTTGCGCCGCAGCACCGCCGATGCGCCGCCGGTACGCGTGGTCAGTACGCAATTGGTCGAAGCGGGTGTCGATATTGATTTTCCCGTGGTCTACAAAGCCATGGCTGGCCTCGACTCCATTGCCCAAGCCGCAGGCCGCTGCAATCGCGAGGGGCGGCTGCAACGCGGTGAAGTGCATGTATTCATGCCCCCCAAAGGTGCGCCGCCGGGCGTGTTGCGCATGGCTGAACAAGCGGCGCTAGGCGTGTTGCATGGCTGGCAGGGTGAGCCGCTGGATCTGAGCCTGTTCCAGCCCTATTTCGAGCGCCTGTATCGCACGGTATCGCTGGATGGGAAGGCGATACGCGAATTGCTGAAAATCGACCGCGACAGCTTAGGTTGTGTTGGCCTGCGTCGGGCCGCAGAGGCGTTCCGCCTCATCGATAACGAGGAAACCGGTTATCGCAGTGTGTTCGTGCCGTATCGCCGCGCAGCGGACGATGAAGCCTTCGCGCAGCATGTGGCCAGCTTGCGCAAACACGGCACTGAACGCTGGCTGCTGCGCAAATTGCAGCGTTTTGCCGTCAGCCTGCCGGGATACCAGTTCGACAGCATGCAAAAAAATGGCGATGTTGAGGAAGTCCGGCCTGGCTTGTTCGTGCTCACCTCGGATGCGCAATACGATGCGACACTGGGCCTGTTGGTTGATGGGCCACTATCCACCGCGAACATGGTGTGTTGATACACCGTAACAAGGAGGCGTCATGCAAGGGTTTTGTCTGGAAGTCACTGGCGACTATGCCTGTTTCACCCGTCCCGAGATGAAGGTCGAGCGCGTGTCCTATGACGTGATCACTCCATCCGCCGCGCGCGCGGTGTTCGAGGCCATCCTCTGGAAGCCAGCCATGGCCTGGCGTATCGAGAAGGTCGAAGTGCTCAATCCAACGCGTTGGATCAGCCTGCGTCGCAACGAAGTTGGCGCAGTGGCCTCGGCACGCAACGCGGAATCGGCAATGCGTGCCGGGCGCGGTCAGCTTGGCATGTACATCGAGGACGAGCGCCAGCAACGCGCTGGTCTGTTTTTGCGCGACGTGCGTTACCGCCTGCATGCACGTTTTGAGCTGGCCGCGCGCGCCGGCGCCGGAGACACAGCCGCCAAGTTTGCCGAGATGTTCCGTCGTCGTGCGCGCACCGGCCAATGCGTGAATCAGCCGTATCTGGGTTGCCGCGAGTTCTCCGCGAAGTTTCGCTTGATCGAGGAATTGTCCGACGAGCCAACGGCAAACCCGGCGCTGAATGATGACCTGGGCTGGATGTTGTACGACCTGGATTACCGCCAGCCTAATGAGCCTTCGCCGCGGTTCTTCCGCGCCAGGCTCGATCATGGCGTGATGCTGGTACCGGCATGGAACAGCCCGGAGGTGCGCGGATGATTCTGCAATCGCTATACCGCCTGTACGAACGGCGTGCGGCCGCCAGTGATCCGGCCGAGCGGCTGGCACCGATCGGCTTTGAAGCCAAGGAAATACCGTTCATCCTGGAGCTGGATCGGGGCGGGCGACTGATCCAGATTCGTGATACCCGCATCCAACTGGGCAAAAAGAAAATTGGCAAAACCGAACTGGTGCCGCAGGGAACCAAAAAGACATCAGGCGTTACCGCCAATCTGCTCTGGGATACCGCCGAATATGTGCTTGGCGTAGTCACTGTAATGCCGGGAAAGACAGCCAAACCGGATCGTATTGCCGAGCAGCATCAAGCATTCCGGGCACGTATCGACGCGCTTCCTGATGCCGTGCGCGCTGATGCCGGCGTTGCCGCTGTCCTCGCATTTCTCGATACGCTCGATCTTGAAGCGTTGGCGCAATACCCACAATGGGATGAGCTGCTGAGCAACCCGCTGCTCACGTTCCAGCTTGCTGGCGATGCCGATCTGGTATGCCAGCGCCCCGCCGTGCGTGCCGCATGGATGCACATGCAGTCGGGTGCGCAGCCCGATGGCATCTGTCTGGTTACCGGCGATGCGGCACCGATCGAGCGTCTGCACAGCGCCATCAAAGGGGTCTGGGGAGCGCAGACATCGGGTGCCAACATCGTGTCGTTCAATCTCGACGCCTTCAGTTCATACGGCAAAACACAGGGCCAAAACGCACCGGTTGGGCAAGTCGCCGCGACCATGTACACCACGGCACTGAATGCCTTGCTGGCTCGCGGATCGCGGCAACGTATCCAGGTTGGCGACACCTCCACCGTGTTTTGGTCTGAGCAAAAAACTGATCTTGAAGACGATTTCGCGCTGGTTTTCGGCGAGCCTGCCAAGGATGATCCGGCAGAGCGTACCGAGCGGGTGCGTGCCTTGTATGAGTCTTTTTTGTCGGGGAAATACGCCCATGAACATGATCAGAAAACCCGTTTCTACGTGCTGGGTCTGGCGCCCAATGCAGCGCGCTTATCGGTGCGGTTCTGGCATGTCGATACCGTGGCCAACCTCGCGCAAAAGATCGCGCAACACTTCAACGATCTGTTGATCGCACATGGGCCGCGCGATACCGACACGCCGAGTGTGTTTCGCTTGTTGTCCGCCTGCGCGGCGCAGGGCAAGGCCGACAACATTCCGCCAAATCTTGGCGGTGAGGTCATGCGTGCGATTCTGGGTGGCACCGCCTATCCGGCCACCTGGCTTGCCGCCGCAGTACGTCGATCGCGTGCCGAGCAAGACGTCAATGCACTTCGCGCCGCTGTCATCAAAGCCTGTATCAACCGATCCACCAGACTTCGCCGCACTGGCGAAAAGGAGATTGCCGTGTCGCTGGACATCGAAAACCCGAATCTCGCCTATCGCCTTGGCCGCCTGTTTGCGGCGCTGGAAAAAATCCAGGAGGAGGCCAGCCCCGGCCTCAATGCCACTATCCGCGACCGATACTACGGCGCGGCATCGGCGTCGCCGGTGACGGTATTTACCACGCTCATGCGCTTGAAGAATCACCACTTGAGCAAGCTCGACAATCGTGGCAGAGCCAACAATTTCGAACGGCTGATAGGCGAAATCATGGCCGGTGTCGATGGTTCTATCGGTTTTCCGGCGCAGCTGCCGCTGCAAGAGCAAGGTCGCTTTGCCATCGGTTATTACCATCAGCGCCAATCATTTTTCACCAAAGCCAATCCAGCAACCAACAACGCACAGGAGCAAACCCCATGAGTATCCCGAATCGTTATGATTTTGTCCTGCTGTTCGATGTCATCGATGGCAACCCCAACGGCGACCCGGATGCTGGCAACCTGCCACGTGTCGATGCCGAGACAGGCCATGGCTTGGTGACCGATGTCTGCATCAAGCGCAAGGTTCGCAACTACATTGGCTTGGTGAAATCGGAGCAACCGCCTTATGAGATTTACGTCAAGGAGAAGGCGGTACTGAACAAGCAACATGAACGCGCTTACGAGGGCATCGGTGCGGGAGAACTACTCAAGGGTGATGACAAAAAACGCAAGGGTGGTGACAAGGTTGGCGAAGCCCGTGACTGGATGTGCAAGAACTTTTTTGATGTGCGTACCTTCGGCGCGGTGATGTCCACGGGTGTCAACTGCGGGCAAGTGCGCGGCCCCGTGCAGCTCACCTTCGCTCGGTCGGTTGATCCAATCGTGGCGCTGGAGCACTCGATCACCCGGATGGCCGTAGCCACCGAAGCAGAGGCTGAGAAGCAGGACGGCGACAACCGCACCATGGGCCGCAAGCATACGGTGCCTTATGGCCTTTACGTCGCACATGGCTTTGTGTCGGCGTTTCTGGCGGATCAGACCGGGTTTTCTGACGATGACCTCGAATTGCTCTGGAAGGCACTTGCCGAGATGTTCGAACACGACCGCTCCGCTGCCCGCGGCCAGATGTCCACCCGTGGCCTGTACGTGTTCAAGCACGATTCGAAACTGGGCAATGCCCATGCACACAGTCTGTTCGAGCGCATCGAGGTGGAGAAAAACACCGGGGTGCCGCGCTGCTTCGCCGATTACACCGTACGGGTGAACGAGGTCGATTTGCCTGGTGGCGTCACGCTGCAGCGCACAGCCTGATGTGCATTACCGCCGCCCGGCCCAATACCCCGGGCGGCGGCTGTGGTGAGCGACGGCGATGATGCGCAGTTGTCCCGGCTGCACGCGATAAATCAAGGAGTAGGGAAACTTGGGCAGGATGAACGCGCGCGTTTTGTATGGGCTCGGGCTTCCCACATCCGGAAAGGACTGGAGCAATCCCAACGCGCGTTCGAACTCGTTGGCAAAATCGTCTGCTGCTTCAAAGGCCAGCGCATCCAGATACCAGTCGAGCGCGGCTTCAAAATCGGCCTGCGCCAGCGCGGAAACGCTAATCCGCATGGGCAGACTTGGCTGCAGCGATGCGCTCGCGGATTCTGCGCATGGCATCGTCCGCTGGAATCCATTGCGTACGTCCGGCGTCCATGTCCGCCACACGACGGGCAATTTCTTCGTCCCACGCCTGCGCAATCGCTTCCGGCGTGTCGTCCGTCGGACCGTCGAGGCTGACGATCAGGCGGTGCGCAAGCTCGCTGCGTTCGCGAGGCGTGAGTTGCAGCGCCTGCGTTTCGATTTCTGCAAGGGAGACGGCCATGATTCACTCTCAAACGGCTGACTGGAAGGGATTTTAGCACCATGATCGAACCCGACCCTATCCCCATCTCGGCACTTCAGCATTGGAGCTACTGCCCGCGCCAATGCGCGCTGATTCATGTTGAGCAGGTGTTTGCCGAAAACGTCTACACCGCGCGTGGCAATGCGGTACATGCACTGGTTGATGAACCGGGCGCCGAGCGCAAAGGCACCGTGCGGATCGAACGCGCCATGCCCTTGTGGTGCGATAGCCTGGGTCTGATCGGCAAGGCCGATCTGGTTGAGTTCGATGCGAATGGCACACCGTATCCGGTCGAGTACAAACACGGCCCGCGCCGGCAAAAGCAACACGACGACCTGCAACTCGCCGCGCAAGCGCTGTGCCTTGAAGAAATGACCGGCAAGCCGGTTGCCGAAGGGGCGATTTATCACTTCAGCTCGCGGCGCCGGCGTGAAGTGGCGATTACACCGGCACTGCGCGCGCTGGTGGCGCAGGCAACAGGTGAGGTGCGCGCCATCATGGCCAGCGCGCAGTTGCCTGTTCCCGTCAACGACGCACGTTGCCGCCATTGTTCGCTCAACGAAATCTGCCAGCCCAAAGTGGTGGCTGAGCGCGCGCATTATCACGATCTGCTGCAAAGCCTTGGCGAAACAACATGAGTGCATACCATCTGCTCAACACACTGTACGTCACTACCGGTGGCGCCTATCTGCACCTCGATAACGACACCGTACGCATCGAAGTGGAGCGTGAGACGCGCCTGCGTGTGCCGCTGCATCATCTCGGCGGTATTGTCAGCCTGGGCGACGTATTGATTTCGCCAGCCTTGATCGGCCGCTGCGTGGAAAGCGGCATCGGCATGACTTTGCTCGATCGCAACGGCCGCTTTCGTGCCCGCATCGAAGGCCCGGTCAGCGGCAACGTGCTGTTGCGCAAAGCGCAGCACGAGGCCAGCAGCAATCCACAAAGTGCGTTGGCGCTGGCGCGGCAGATGGTGCTTGGCAAGATCAAGAACACCCGCACCGTGTTGCAGCGAGGCGCGCGTGAAGCCAAGGCCGATGCCGATTGCGACATGCTCGATGCCGCCGTGCGCAAGCTCGAAGCATCGCTGCGTGCGGCGGCTGTTGTCGATGACATCAATGGTTTGCGCGGTGTCGAAGGCGAAGCCGCACGCACCCATTTCTCGGTATTTCATTGCCTGATAAAGCCCGAATTGCGGCAAGCATTTGCCTTCGCTGGTCGCACCCGCCGGCCGCCGCGCGATGCCGTCAACGCGGTCTTGTCCTTTTTTTACACACTGCTCACCCACGACTGCCGCGCCGCGCTGGAAACCGTCGGGCTCGATCCGCAGGTTGGCTTTCTGCATGTGTTGCGGCCGGGGCGGCCCGCTTTGGCGCTCGATTTGGTGGAGGAGTTTCGCGCCATCATGGCCGACCGGCTCGTGCTGACGTTGATCAATCGTGGCCAGATCAAACCCGCCGACTTTCGCACCACCGAGGGTGGCGGTGTGCTGCTCGAAGGCGATGCGCGACGCACGGTGGCAATCGCCTGGCAAGAGCGTAAACAGGAGCTGCTGCGGCATCCATTGCTCGATAGCGAGGTGCCGTTTGGTCTGCTGCCGCAAATCCAGGCACGTCTGCTTGCGCGCACGCTGCGCGGCGATGTCGAAGCCTATCTCCCTTTCCAGGCGCGCTGAACATGCTCGTCATCGTGTGCTACGACGTTTCCACCGAAACCCGCGAAGGGCGCCGCCGCCTTCGCCAAGTGGCAAAAGCGTGCGAAGGAGTGGGTCAGCGCGTACAAAAGTCGGTGTTCGAGTGCCGCGTCGATCAAACGCAGATCGAAGCGCTCGAACGGCGATTGCTGGATATCATCGAAGCTGGTGAAGATTGCCTGCGATTCTACCGTTTGACCGAACCGGTTGAGCTGCATGTCAAAGAGTTCGGTAATTTCAAGGCTGTCGATTTTGACGGCCCATTGGTGGTGTAGAGCCATGCGCGAACCCAAAGCGACCCGCATTCCCCCGGCATGTTCGCGCAGCCCGCAACTGCGTGATTTCATCGCGTTTTGCCCTTGCATATTGCCTTTGATCAGGGCAATCTCATTCACGCTGCGGAGGTTCGCGCAAATTGGGCTACAAACCCTTGTGGCTCAATGCGCTGGCACCGAGGCGTCGCCCGCTCTCATGGGAGCGGGCGCGGATTGAAACGCGCGTCCACAATCCCCACACCGACCCCGCCGATGGTCGCCCGCTCTCATGGGAGCGGGCGCGGATTGAAACGCGCAGATCGTCGAAGGGCAAGGCGCCGCCATCCGTCGCCCGCTCTCATGGGAGCGGGCGCGGATTGAAACAATGAGGTCGGATCGAATAGGCACGTAGCGGCGTGTCGCCCGCTCTCATGGGAGCGGGCGCGGATTGAAACGAATGAGCGACCTGGCACCACGACGCCCTCGACGGTCGCCCGCTCTCATGGGAGCGGGCGCGGATTGAAACATTCGCACAGCAGCGCAGGCGGCCGCTGCCAAGCGTCGCCCGCTCTCATGGGAGCGGGCGCGGATTGAAACACGGTGCCGTCCATGTACCCATGTACCGGCTGATGGTCGCCCGCTCTCATGGGAGCGGGCGCGGATTGAAACCGCTCGGCGCCCGAAGCGCGCCGCGCAGCCGAGGTCGCCCGCTCTCATGGGAGCGGGCGCGGATTGAAACCTCCAGCGCGCGCACGCGCTCGCCGAACATAGCGTGTCGCCCGCTCTCATGGGAGCGGGCGCGGATTGAAACATGTGGCGGCCTCGTTATGCGATGACTACGATGGTCGCCCGCTCTCATGGGAGCGGGCGCGGATTGAAACGGATCGCCGAGCGCGAAATCGACCGGGCGCGCGGGTCGCCCGCTCTCATGGGAGCGGGCGCGGATTGAAACGTGATCCGCAAGTTCGGACGCGGTGTATATCGACGTCGCCCGCTCTCATGGGAGCGGGCGCGGATTGAAACACGTTGGCACCAGCGACAAAAACGGTGCCAACAGGTCGCCCGCTCTCATGGGAGCGGGCGCGGATTGAAACAAGGCCAAAGGCCGGGTACTGGTAGAACAGGGGTCGCCCGCTCTCATGGGAGCGGGCGCGGATTGAAACAAGATGCGACCGGGCGTTTTTGGCCGCCAGCGCAGGTCGCCCGCTCTCATGGGAGCGGGCGCGGATTGAAACGAGATGGTCGATGCGCCGATCAACGCGCGCACCCGTCGCCCGCTCTCATGGGAGCGGGCGCGGATTGAAACGAGCGCCAGCGGAATACGGGTGGCATACCGGATGTCGCCCGCTCTCATGGGAGCGGGCGCGGATTGAAACCCGGCGCACTCTACTTCCGAGTGACGCCGTACGCGTCGCCCGCTCTCATGGGAGCGGGCGCGGATTGA